>NZ_DASSWQ010000006.1:0-80975 GCF_035704835.1 Marivirga sp.
CTTCAAAAGGATGATGAACATATGGAAATCATCTCTTTGGCTCTATTTACAAAAGATGTATCAAAGCTGTTTCATCTGTTATCAAAATTTTTTACCATTAAAAGGGATATATTATGGGGTTTTTAAGGGCTGACTAATTAATATTAATCGAATATCGGAATGAAGAGAGGGATTGATAAAAACAAGGCTAATCCTTTAATAGGACAAACATTTTCAACATTACTGAGCTGTCAGCAGAAATTGTCCTATAATATCTCTAAGGAGATGAAGGTTTTTGGCATCACTCGCCAGCAATATGAGGTATTGGCAATTCTAAATGACAATTCCGATAAGGCAATGAACCTCAATAAAGTAAAAAGTCATTTAAGGGAAAATGTCCCCGATATTTCTCGTATCGTTCAAAGGCTGGTTGAAAAAAGACTGATTAATAGAACTCGACAAGCTAACGATAAGAGAAATTCCGCTATTTCCATTAATGATAAAGGGATAAGCTTAATAAAACAGATAGAGCCAGTTATAAAAGAAAAAATGAATGAATTTTTTGGAGTATTAACTTCAGAAGAGCTAGGTGAACTTTCCAGAATTATTGCGAAAGTCAACCAAAACAAAGACTAATTGATTGAGTTAGTCCTTAAATGGATTCACTTCTTAAATTTACTGACAAAGGAATATACTGCCCAGAAGGAAAATTTTATATTGACCCTTGGAGACCAGTTAAAAAAGCATTGATTACCCATGGTCATGCAGACCATTCCCGTCCAGGTCATCAGCATTATTTAGCCCATCATTATTCTGAATCGATTATGCGACAAAGATTGGGCGATGATATTCAAATTGAAACCATAGATTATAGCAAAAACATTAATATTAATGGAGTAAAAGTGAGCTTTCATCCAGCAGGCCATATCCCGGGTTCAGCCCAAATTCGCATGGAATATCAAGGCAAAATAGCGGTAGTTTCAGGTGATTATAAATTGGAAGACGATGGCTTATCCACTCCTTTTGAGTCTGTGAAATGTCATGAATTTGTAACGGAAACCACTTTTGGCTTGCCCATTTACCAATGGAAACCTCAAAATGAAACTTTTGATGAAATCAATCAATGGTGGAAACAAAATAAAGAAAATAGAAAAACATCTGTGATTTTTGCTTATGCCTTAGGTAAAGCCCAAAGAATCATGAAAAACGTAGATACAGGAATTGGAAAGATTTATACCCACGGAGCCGTTGAAAATGCAACGGAGGCATTAAGAAAAACCGGATTGCAATTACCAGAAACTATTAAAATCACCAACGACATTCCAAATAAAGATTATCAAGGAAATTTGGTCATTGCCACTCCCGCATCCATTGGCACTCCATGGATGAAAAAATTAGCGCCTTACAGTACTGGAATTGCCTCCGGCTGGATGATGCTGAGAGGAACCAGAAGAAGAAAAGCAGCTGACCGTGGTTTTGTACTTTCTGACCATGCGGATTGGAATGCTCTTTTAGAAGCCGTTAAATTATCTGAAGCGGAAACGGTTTATTCCACTCATGGTTATTCCACTGTGTTTACTAAATATCTTCAAGAACAGGGTTTAAATGCCATCAGTTTAGATACCCAATTTGAAGGAGAAAGTTTGGATAGTGAATTGTAAAATATGCCATAATTTAACTTACCACATAATTTGAGAATTATTCTAAGTTTAGAAGACTAATTCTATCAGAAATGACACTCGTTTTCATTTCCGCTTCGAGTAATTCAAAATTTCCTTTATTATAGTTTGGACTTGTCTGACCATCTTTCAGCCAAGATATTTCATCGCAAATATCCGTAAGACTTGAGAAAATATGCGATGAGATAATGACGATCTTTCCAAGTTCTTTTAGCTTCTTTAATAGTTCTGAAATGATCATATTACTTTGAATATCAACCCCATTAAATGGCTCGTCTAAAATAAAGAAATCATTTTTTTGCAAAAGAATTGCGAATAATGCCAGCTTCTTTTTCATTCCAGTTGAATATTGAGAAGCATATCTATCTAAAGGAAGTTCGAAAATATTTTGCCTATCAATTTCATCAGAGCTTACGTCTCTAGCATTGCACATTAAAATAACGTATTCTCTAGCGGTCATTTTCGCAATAAAATAAGGCTCTGCCAATAACAAGCCTGTATGATTTTTTAAGGAATCATAATCTGAAACTATACCACCTCTGAATTCTTCTAGGCCTGCTATACATTTAAAGAGTGTGGTTTTCCCACTTCCATTTTTGCCTACAAAACCATAAATCCTTCCTTTTTGCAATTCAAGATTGATATCATCTAAAATCAAAAAACTGCCAAATGATTTAGAAAGATTATGAACTTTTATCATTTTAAAACTTTGTTTAAACTCTTAATGGAATGATAATAAAAATATGGAAACGTTATGATTATTATAGGTGGAAAATACACTGGATATAGACATTACTATGCTTTCTTTTAATCCAATTCTATGAGGAAAAGCTGCGTATTTCATAAAAATAACTGCTATCATAAAAAAAACTCCTATCGCGTATAAAATCAAAATATGAACCATATTTTCAGGAAAGGAAAATAAAAGCATAACCATCAAAAGGAAATAAAGAATACTATTCATCATTACCCCAATCAATATTTTTTTCCATAAAAAACCATTTGGTTTATCTTTATGAGACCACACATAAAATTCATTTTCCATAAATGAATAGTAACTTATAGAGGTCAAAAAACTTAAAAGCAAGGTAAATAAACCCAGATTAAAATTATCGACTCTTATCGCTATAAATGATATGACGTAAATTAAAATTATAAGTAAAAAAGACCTTCGAAAACCTACAGTAAACTCAAATGGCCTCTTTTGAAACGGTGTAGGAATAATAATTTGTGATACGGATTTCCATCTAAATAAGGTAAGCAATGGTATAAATACTAATAAGAAAATAGAAATCAAATATTTTTGATGAATTAACAAAATGAGTAAGAAAGGAATTGAAATTATTAAATTCTCCAAAAATCTTATTAGATAAAACCTTCGATCCCCATAGCAGATTTTTAAAAATTCATTCCTTTTAATATCAGTAAGCCTCAATGAGAGGAATGTCGGAATTACAAGATAAATGTATTCTGTATATTCATATTTAGAAAACAGTACAATCGAAAGACCAATGAAACTAATTAACGCTAAAATCCAAGCCAAAATCATATTCAAACCAGCATCTTTTATATGTCGATTAATGATATTCCATTGAATCCGAAAATATATTTTCACCCTTGATAAATAATTATATAGTAAGCGTTCAAGTAACCTTTAAATAAAAAAAGCAACAAACCTCTCGATTTGTTGCTTCAAAATAAGCTTTATTAAATAATTAAGCAGTCTGACCGATTAATTTCAAATGTCGTGTATGAGAACCCATAGCTGCAAGCATAGAAGGAAACTCATTATATGCAACATTAAATTGTGCACATGTTTCCTTCACTAACTGATTGATTGCTGGATAATGAACGTGACTTATTCTTGGGAATAAATGGTGCTCGACTTGAAAATTTAATCCTCCAGTATACCAGTTTAAAATTTTGCTTTTTGTTCCAAAATTTGCAGTTGTTCTAATTTGGTGAATAGCCCATTCTGTTGGTATAATTTTCTCACCTTCAACTGGTGCATCATGAAAGTCGGTTGACTCTACAACATGCGCTAACTGGAAGACAACTCCAATTGTCCAACCTGTTACTACTGCCACAACCAAGTAGCCAACGACTGTAGCCACAACACCTTTCATTAATATAGGTAGCACAAAGAATGTAGCTACATAACCTAATTTTGTAGCCCAAAAAATGATATGTTCTTTTACACTCATTTTTGCTAGCTCAGTATTTGCTACTTTCCTAGTGAAATATTTTTTAAAGTCTTGAAAGAAAACCCAGAAAGTATATGATGTTGCATATAAAGGATATGCATAAACATGTTGAAATTTATGATACCATCGTTTTTTCTGGTGAGTAGAAACTCTTATAAATGGACCAATATTAATATCATCATCCATCCCTTCAATATTTGTAAATGAATGATGGTTTTTGTTATGCTTATTTTTCCAAATAAAAACTACTCCTCCCATAAGGTTTAAGGTTAGTCCCATCATGTAATTCACATGCTTATTATTTGAAAAGCTTCCGTGAGCTCCATCGTGCATTACATTAAAACCAATAGCGGCTAAGTTCAATCCGAAGATACCACATAAGGTTAGAGAAAGCCATGTTGGCATACTCGCAAATACAATTAAAGTGTAAAGGATAGCAAAAGAAACCAACAAAATAGTTGCTTTTGTATATAGTTTGCTGTTCCCCCAAGTTTTCAAATCATTTTGTTTGAAATAGGCGTCAACTTTTTTCTTCAATGTTGGAAAAAAGTTATTGTCATTGATTTTTGTTGCTGATACTTCTTGCATAATTTAATTAACTGTTATTTTGCTAAACGGGCAAAACCATTGTTTCGTTCATAAAATTAAAAGTAATTCACAAGCACTCATAAAATTTTTAAAATAATTCGATGAATGTGGAAAAATAAATCACTTTGTTAAGTATTTTATTCTGAATCCTCCACAATAATTAAACAAACACAAAACATTCGTAAATAAATTTACCATACACCCCAATAGAATCCACATCTTTTGTAATTTAAAATTGACATTTGTCTCTATCAAAATAAAATATTTTTAATTATCAGATTTTCAACTTGATAACTAAAAGCAACCATCAAAACATTTGTACATACTTCAGGTTTTCACAAATAACTTTTTAAAATTGAAATCCAATATTGCGGAAAAAGTCGTTAGTTTGAAAATCCAATTCTAACTGTAGGATCATCATTGTTAAAAATTGAAAAAGCAATTCAATATAGCGCTCATATTTTTTAGTCGTACTAAAGCTGACGAAGCCACTACAAAACAGTGGTTTTCAGGACATTCTAAAAATAAAGAATTTGCCCAGCTTTTAATTGAACGAGCTAATCAAGAGATTTCATACTCTGGCCTGCCTGTTTATCATTTCGATGAAAGAAACCAGAAAGGTGACTCTTTCGGTGAGCGTCTTGCTAATGCCTATCAAGAGGTTTTTAATCTCGGATATGATCAGGTAATTTCTGTTGGGAATGATTGTCCCGATTTGAAAAACATAAATTGGGAACGTATAACTCAGGAATTGGCTTCAGGCAAAAGCGTTTTAGGCCCAGACTTAAGAGGAGGAGCTTATTTGATAGGAATTCAGAAATCCTCTTTTGATAAAACAAAATTTGAAAACCTAAGCTGGCAACATAATAAATTATTTAGCGAGCTAACTCAATTCTGTTTAAAAACCTCTCTAATATCAAAGCTCCAAAAATATAGAGATATTAATTCGCTATATGACATCCGTATTTTAGCAACTGTTAAAAATTCAGGAGATAATTTTTTCAAAATACTTTCAAGATTTTTAAAGCCTGCAAAACCATTTATCATTGCTTTTCGGTCGGCTTATCACGATTTCAATATATTTAAGGACTCCCCTCTTAGAGCACCCCCTTTCTAAAAACAATTCATAATATCCAATCAACTTCATTGAAATACTGAATTAGGTCTCTTCCCTTAATTGCATTTCATTGAAGAGTTTCTTAATAACATTAATTCTAAATCTTAATCATTTAAGAATTTTCTATGTACAAACATTTATTCTTTTTGCTATCTATTTTGATATTAACGCTCATGAGTTGCGATAAACAAGAAGATACTAGAAATTGGAAAGAAGCCTCTTGGGACGAAATTGAAAAGCAAGCCAGTGGAACTACTGTAAATTTTATGATGTGGCAAGGTAGTCCTGTCATTAATGATTACATCAACAATTATGTTATCCCTACTTTAAAAGAAAAATATAATATCACCCTGAATATCAGTAGTGGTCAGGGCCCAGAAATTGTTCAGTTAATGATGGGAGAAAAACAAGCTGGTTCAGACAATGGACAAGTAGATATGGTTTGGATAAATGGGGAAACCTTTTTTCAATTACGGAAAATTGAAGCACTTTGGGGACCATTCACCGAAAAGCTCCCAAATTCTCAATTTATTAATTTTAAAGACCCTTTTATCAACATCGATTTTCAGCAAGAAATAAATGGAATGGAATGTCCATGGGGAATAAGCCAGTTTGCTTTAGTATATGATACAGCCAAAACGCAAAACCCACCTAAAAACCTTCAGGAATTAGAATATTTTATAAAAAAATATCCCGGGACTTTTACCATTTCCAATGACTTCTCCGGCATGACTTTATTGAAATGCTTTATGGCTGAATTAAGTGGTAGCCCTGATGGATTAGATGGTGAATTCAATCAGGAAAAATACGATACCCTTTCCACTCAATTATGGGATTATATCAATCGTAACAAAAAATATTTCTGGAAGGAAGGAAGAACATTTCCTAAAGAGCACAGCAAAATGGATCAAATGTTTTCTAGCGGTGAAATTTTGCTTTCAAACGGATTTAGTGAAGGCGGAATTGAAGATAAAGTACTTCAAGGATTATTTCCAAAAAGCACAAGAGGTTATGCTTGGGAAAACGGCACCATTCTGAATTCTAATTACCTAGGTATCACTTATAATGCACGAAACATAGCAGGTGCTATGCAGGTCATAAATTTCTTGATTTCACCAGAAGCTCAATTAAAAAAAGCTGATCCTTCTGGGATGAATGCCAATACCGTTTTGGATGTCTCAAAGCTTCCAAAGGACTATAAAAACCAGTTTAAAAAAATCACAGCAAGGAAATATGGCCCTTCACTTAACGAATTATCTAATAATGCGATTAGAGAGCCTGCACCGGAATACATGCTAAATATTTATGAGGATTTTAGAACATACGTAATTGAAGAATAAAGAAAAAAATATAGGATTTATACTTTTTGTAGTATTTGCAGTGCTGCCATTTACACTTGCATTTGGGTATGCCCTATTATATTCTTTTGGCATCATTGGAGTGGTTAATGAAGGCTTTACTTTAGAATTTTGGAAACAAATATTGACCTCCCCAACTTTAGGAGTTTCATTTTTATACAGTAGCATTATTGCTTCAATTGGAGTTTTGCTTTCAGTGAGTCTGGCACTTTGGGTGGTATTAAATTTCAAAGAAAGCTTCAATAATAAATACATATCATTCATTATATATATGCCTTTAGCAGTTCCAGGAATTGTATCTGCTTTTTTTACGTATCAACTTTTTGCAAAATCAGGTTTCTTTTCCAGAATAAGCTACAAATTTGGTTGGATAGATTCAATAAATCAATTTCCCAATTTAGTCAATGATAACTTGGCAATAGGAATCATCATCACCTTCGTAAGCCTTCTAACTCCTTTTTTCGTTTTGCTTTACCTTAATATTTATAAAGACGAAAGAATAGAGGAACTCAGTCAGTTATCCAAATCATTAGGTGCCAATAAAAATCAGATTGCTTTGAAGGTAAGCCTGCCTATTATGCTAAAGAAATCTTGGATACTCATTGTATTGTACTTCATCTTTCTTCTCGGAGCATACGAAGTGCCTTTAATTTTAGGACAGGAATCACCTCAAATGTTGTCCGTATTGATTTTAAGGGAATTAAAACAGTTCGATTTAACGAAAATTTCTGAAGGCTATGCAATGGCTGTGGTTTATACGGTGATTATCATGTTGGTCACAATTTTTATTTTCTCACGCAAAAAATTAAGAAGCAATGCCTATTAGCCTAAGACCTTTTTTCCTGTCGGCAATGGTATTGCTGATTCTATTTCCTTTCATTTACTTGATTTGGTTATCCCTATCGGCTGACTGGTCTTTTCCAAGTGTCTTACCAAATTATTTCGGATTAAAGAACTGGAAAGCTTTACTGATTTCAGAAACAGGTCTATTGTGGAGCTTCTTCCAATCAGTCATTATCTCCATTTCGGTTGGCTTAACTTCTACCTTAATAGGATTTGTGATCAGTAGAAATATAGCTTACCATCCAAGAAAAAATACGCTTACATTATTAAGTTATTTTCCATACATCATTTCACCTGTTGTTTTTGGAGCTTGTCTGAGTTATTTCTTTTTGAAAATGGGAATCTTCGGACAAATGACAGGAGTCATCATTGCGCAATTTATGATTAGCTTCCCCTATGCGCTGATATTTTTCAACAGTTTCTGGGGAGAAAAAACTAAGAATATGGAGGCTCTGGTTTCTACTTTAGGAGGAAACCGATTCTATAGCTTTACAAAAGTTTTATTGCCATTAGCAAAAGGAATGCTGCTGGTTTGTTTCTTTCAAACCTTTCTAATTTCCTGGTTTGAATATGGTTTAACTTCCGTAATCGGAGTTGGAAAAGTGCAAACTTTAACCATAAAGGTTTTCTTATTTATTCGAGAATCGAATTACTTCTATGGTGCTTTAAGCTGCTGTTTACTGATTTTACCGCCATTAGTGCTGATGTACATCAACAAAAAATATGTATTTAATAAACTGACTTAATGTTTTTAGAAATTCAAAATATTAACAAAAGCTTTGGAAATGAGAAAATAGTGAAAGATTTGAATTTTTCATTAGCTCCCCAAAAAACGCTTAGTGTCTTAGGAAAATCTGGCTGTGGCAAAACAAGTATGCTGAAAATCATTGGTGGACTTTTAAAAGCAGATAGCGGAAAAATTATGCTTGATGGCATTGACATTAGCTTTTTACAAGCAGAAAAACGAAATATTGTCTATCTCTATCAAGAAGATTTACTATTCCCTCATTTGAATGTGTTCGAGAATATCGCATTTGGTCTACGCATCAAAAAGCAAAAAGAAGAACATATTCAAAGCAAAGTAAAAGAAATGCTCGAACTTTTGGAGCTGGGAAATCAAGGGGAGAAAATGCCTCATCAGCTGTCTGGGGGACAAAGGCAACGCGTTTCTTTTGGTAGAGCTATCATTATAAACCCCTCACTCCTACTTTTGGATGAGCCTTTTGGAAGCCTGGATACAGGCACCCGACAAAGAATGCAACAACTCTTTAAAGACATTGCACACAAATTTAAAATCACCTCACTCTTCGTAACCCATGATTTGAAAGAAGCCATTCTAATGGGAGATGAAATTGCATTTATGCAAAATGGAAAATTGAAAGTTTATGAAAATAAGGAAGAATTTATAGCTGACCCCTCCACCGGAGTACAAAATGAGATTGGTTTTTGGGAAAGTTTAATTAGCAAAGAGCAAAAAATATCAACATTATAAATCATTATTAAATGGAGACTAAAAATATTTGGATAGATACAGACCTGTCAGTAGGCATGAAAAGACACATTCGAGAAGGTTACTGCGATGTGGATGATGGATTTGCTTTACTGCAACTCTTTAAAGCTGATAATATTGATATAAAAGGAATCAGTGCTGTATTTGGGAATACTCAAATTGATGATGCATACAGACTCTGTCAAAAAATGAGCAATGAATTTGCCAAAAAAGAGATTCCAGTTTATAGAGGAGCAGGTTCAGCAATCAATCTTCAAAAAGTAGAAAGTAATGAAGCAGTGGAAGCCATGGCTGCTGCTTTAAAAGGAAACCATCTCACCATAATGGCAATAGGTCCTGCCACTAATGTAGGCATTTTACTTTTGAAATATCCTGAGTTGAAAAAGCAGATAAAGGAGGTCGTTTTAGTGGCGGGAAGAAGAAAGCCAACTGATTATTTCAAAATCGGAAATCAGGGTAATCATGCACGTGATTTAAATTTTGACTTAGACAATATTGCTTTTAACCTTATGTTCGAAGCGGAAGTGCCTGTTACTTTATGTCCTTTTGAAATATCCAGCAAAGTATGGATAAATGCTAATGATTTAAAAACGCTCGAAAATGGAGAAACCGGAAATCAATGGTTGGCCGAGCATTCTCAGCCTTGGTTAGCACAGTGGGTCAATCAAGGTGCTGATGGCTTTAATCCTTTTGATGTTTTGGCCAGTCACTACATTATCGCTCCAGAAGATATTATAAGTGAAGATTTAAAAGCGAAACTGGAAATTCATCCAGATGACACGATAAAAGATAATGATAGAAATGTTTTCAAAAATTATCTCCTGTGCGACAAAGAAGGGTCTTATCCTGTCAAATACTGCTTTGATGTGGTAAACAACTATCACGAAAAATTAATGAATACTTTAACCAAAAAAAAGCTGACATCATGATTAAGCTCGACTCCCAACTAGAGAATATCAATAACTATTTAAGAGGTAAAAAATGGCTTTCAGAAAATGAAACAGTAGAAACTGTCGAAAAACCTGGTGAAGGAAATATGAATTTTACCTTAAGATGCAGGACTTCAAAAAATCGGTCATTTATTTTAAAACAAAGTCGTGACTTTGTAGAGAAGTTTCCGCAAGTACCTGCACCCGCAGAACGAGTATTGACAGAGGCTGAATTTTATGAAACCATTAAAAACGACTCTAATTTAAGCCGGAGAACTCCAACAATTTTCAAATTGGATAAAGAAAACCACATCATTATGATGGAGGATTTGGGAGAGAGCAGTGATTACAGTTTCTTATATCAAGAAGGCAAAACGCTGTCGGAAACAGAACTGAAAGAAATCATGCATTTCATAGCTGATTTACATGCTAATTTCACTACTGAAACTTGCTCTAATATTATACAGAATAAGGAAATGAGAAAGCTTAATCATGAGCATATTTTCCAATTTCCATTTTCAAAAAATAATGGTATGAACCTGGACGATGTGCTGCCAGGACTTGCTGAGGTGGGTGAAGACGTACAAAATAATGAGGCACTAAAAAAGGCACTCAAAGAATTAGGCGATTTATACTTGTCAGACGGTAAGCATTTACTCCATGGAGATTATTTCCCTGGTAGCTGGCTTAAAACCAAATCAGGTTTAAAAATCATAGATCCCGAGTTTTGCTTTTTTGGTCCAAAGGAATTTGAAATCGGAGTTTGCATGGCCCATTTATATTTGGCACAACAACCCCATGTCTTCATCCAAAAAGCAATGGATTTTTATAAAGATAGATCGCCATTTGATGATATGCTCATGATGAAATTCATGGCGGTGGAAATGCTGAGAAGAATATTAGGATTGGCTCAACTTCCAATTAATCATACTTTAGAAGAAAGAAAAGCGCTGATTGAAAGAGGCGTAATGATGCTTACAAAATACTGATATCATGGAAAATAAATTTAATCAGTACGACCAAATCTATTGGGCATTTACGCAATTATGTAATGATAGCTGCTTGCATTGTTACAATAACTCAGGACCCCAAGGCACCAGAATCAGTGAGGAAGAATGTCTGGCTATAGTAAATAACTTGCCAGATGGACTAAAAAAGCTAATTCTTAGCGGTGGAGAACCTCTTGCAGAAAAACAAAAATTATACAGCATTCTTAATCGACTTAAAGAAAAATATGACGGCAATCTCGATATAGCTTTACAATTCAATGGTGACTTACTGAATGAAAAAATCCTACAAAAATTAATTACCCTAGGTGTCAATCATTTTTCTATTGCAAGCATTGATCGATACCATAAAAAACAGGGAGCAAGAAAAGAGACTTTGTCTGAATTATTTGAATCACAGGGAATTGTATTAAAGGCTGGTCAGCCAGAACTTTCCCGGGCAGAGAGAATGAAAAAGAAAAAACAGCTTACCTACGGATTTTTTGGCGCAACAGAAGATATGTGGCTTGGAGGGAATTGGGCTAGAGGTAGAGCTATGAAAGAAGATATTTGGATGAAAGACGGCACTCATAATTTCTGCTCAATTCACTCTGGAGCTATTGGGTTTATGGATAATAAGGAAGCTGATGTTACACAAGAATTATCCATTCAATTATGGAAAGTGAATCCTTGTTGCCCAGGTACAGTGGCGCCTATGGGAGATGCTCGAACTGAAAAAATTGCAGATATAGTCAATAGAATGAGTAAACATGAGGTAATGAAGAAACTCAATAAAGGCAATATTTTCGCGATAGGTGAAAGCATTGGCATTCCTGAGGATTATGGTCGAAAAAGAGCAAAAGAATTAAAAAATGTATGTCTTTGGTGTGATGAATTCTTCACAAGATACTATGACATTAAAACACAAAAAGCAAAAGAAAAACAACCCAACTAAAAATGAAGAAACTAATACTTATATTATGTTATTTATTAAGTTTTAACCTGATAGCTCAAAATAGCACTACTTACTCATCCCGTGTAGTTGATGAAAAAGGAGAAGCCATTCCAGGAGCGGTAATCAATGAAGTAGGAACTGAAAGATTTGCTGTGACGCTAAAAGATGGAAGCTTTGAATTAAAAACTCCTTCAGAAAATTTTACGATAAGCGTACGATCATTAGGATTTAAAAATTACAGCACAAAAATTCAAAATGGTCAAATGCCAGAAAAAATTATTCTTTCTACAGATTTAGAACAACTCGATGAGGTAGTGGTAACGGCCTTAGGTATCGAAAGAGAGAAACAATCATTAGGTTCTTCTATAACCAAAGTAGACAGCAAAGCACTAAGTGATGTTCCTTTGACTAATATAGTCAATAGCTTGGCAGGCCAGGTAGCCGGTGTTCAGATTACCAATGGTTCTTCTGGTGTGGGTTCTTCCTCTAGAATAATTATCAGAGGTGAAAACTCTTTAAGTGGAAGAAATGAACCACTTTTTGTGGTTGATGGAGTGCCGATTAGCAACAGACAAATCACAAGCGACTTGGTAAATGATGGGGCTTTACAAGAAGTAGATTATGGAAATGGTGCTGCAGAAATCAATCCTGATGATATTGCATCTATTTCCATTTTAAAAGGTGCGGGTTCTGCTGCACTTTATGGCGCTAGAGCTGCGAATGGCGTAGTTTTAATTACTACCAAAAGAGGGCAGGATAAAGAGGGTTTTGGTGTAAGTACCAGTAGTTTACTTACTTTCGAAACACTTCTGACTTTACCTGATTATCAAAACGAATATGGTGGCGGTTCTAATGGAGAATACGCTTTTCAAAATGGGATTGGAGCTGGTATAAACGATGGCGGAATAAGTAGCTACGGTCCAAGATTGGATATTGGATTATTAATTCCACAATTTGATAGTCCATCAGTAGATGTAAATGGCAACCCAGTAAGAGCTGGTGATGTAATCGCTAGAACAAGAGCAGATGGTACTTTTACTGATATTATGGCTACACCCTGGATTTCACGGCCAGATAATGTGAGAAACTTCTTTCAAACTGGAATTACCTCTCAGCAAAACATTGCTATTCACTCAAGCAGTGAAAAAAGTAAAATCAGACTGGCTTACAGCAATTTAAGAAATGAAGGGATTTTACCCAACACCGGCCTAGAGCGTGATGGAATTTCATTGAGTCTAGATCAACAACTGACCAACAGAATTAGCTTAAATTCTTTTGTTAATTATATTAATTCAAGAAGCGAAAATAGACCAAATTTAGGCTATGGATATGAAAACGTAATGTATGGCTTCAACTGGACTGGTAGAAATTTCAACATTGCTTCCATGAAAGATTATTGGCAAGCCGGTCAGGAAGGGACTCAACACTATGATTTTAATTATCTATGGCTTACAAATCCCTATTTAACACTATTTGAAAACACTAATAGTTTTGATAAAAATCGATTATTAGGAAACACATCTCTAAATTTTGATATCACGGATAAATTGAGTTTAAATCTTCGTACAGGAGTTGATCGATATAATGATGAAAGAGAATTTAGAAGAGCAGTCAGTACCAATAGAAATCCTTTCGGAAGCTACAGAGAAGACAATGTGATCTATAATGAGATGAATTCTGATTTGTTATTGACTTATAGAGATCGCATCAATAATGATTTTAAATATAGTATTTCAGCTGGTGCAAATCGATTTGACCAACATATTTCTTACAGTTTTGCAGAAGCTTCTCAGCTTGCACTCCCAGGTATTTATTCTTTGGCCAATTCAAGAACACCATTAGTGGGTAATAGTCAGGAGTTTAATAAACGAATCAACAGTATTTATGGAATCGGTAATATAAGCTATAAATCCAAAGTATATCTTGATTTAACCGCGAGAAATGACTGGAGTAGTACTTTGCCAGATGATTTCGCCTATTATTCTGCTGGTTTAAGTTTTGTTTTAGATGGATTAATGGAGACAGCAGACAACATTTCTTTTGCAAATGTTCGTTTAAGCGCAGCCAGTGTTGGAAACGATACAGATCCTTACCAAACGCGTCAAACTTATGTTTTTAACCAGAATTATGGCTCGCTATTTAGAGTAACCAATGAAACATTATTGAAAAATCCTGACTTAAAACCAGAACGATTAAATGCTTTAGAAGCTGGTGCCGAAATTCGATTATTCAACGACAGACTGCAGTTTGATTTCGCAGGATATCAAAACACAAGTATTGACCAAATCATCTCAAGACCAATTTCAAATGCTTCTGGCTTTCAAAATAAAAATGAAAATGGAGGAACAGTAAGAACCCGAGGCTTGGAAGTTTTAGTCAGTGGAAGAGTGATTAATAATGACAATATTAAATGGAACAGTTCTGTGAATTTTAATACTTACAATAGCGTAGTAACCGAACTTCCTGATGATGTTAGTCAGTATGTAACCGGTGTTGCTAATGTATTTGGTGGCTCAGGTGGGTCAAATACTGTATTTTATATCGCCCGAGAAAATGGCCGTGTTGGCGATATGTACGGAAGCGGTTTTGTAGAAATTGAAGGGGAAACAGTTTACGAAAATGGCTTGCCAGTTCAGGATGGCAATTTAAGATTATTGGGAAATTATAATCCTGATTTCATGATGGGATGGAACAATCAAGTGAATTTCGGAAACTTTGTATTTTCTATGCTTTGGGATTGGCGCCAGGGAGGTACTATAGTTTCCAGAACAAAAGCCTTGGGAAGTACATCTGGAGTTTTGCAAGAAACTTTAGTAGGAAGAGAAACTGGAATTATTGGCGAAGGCGTAATGAATATTGGCACAGCTGAAAATCCTCAGTTTGTAGCCAATACAGTAAATATTCCTGCTAGTAGATTTTACAATAATTTCTTTGACAGAGGAAATGAAGCTAGTGCTCTATATGACGCTTCTTACATTAAATTAAGACAGTTAAGTCTTTACTATACGCTGAGCAACTCTTTTGCAGAAAGAATAGGCTTTCAGGATATTAAAATCGGATTCATTGGAAGTAATTTATTACTATTTACTGAAAATCCACATTTCGACCCCGAGCTTAATGCATTACAAGAAACCAGTATTACTTACGGGGTGGAGGATATGTCTTATCCTTCTGCAAGAAGCTTTGGGTTCAGTATAAAAACCAATTTTTAATCTCTTTCAACGATACGAAAAATGAAAAATATAGGAATTGCAATAATGGCTATTTTGATGTTAGCCTGCACCGATAACTTTGACGAAATAAATGAAAACCCAAATCTGCCTGAAACTGTTGCACCACAGTTTTTACTCTCAAATATTATTTCAGTCGCAGCAGACCGAAATACTTATGAACAGGGATTTAATTTATCCAATTACTTGGCACAATTCTCGGCTAGTGTCGAATTTGAAAGAATTGACCGTTATGAAATGGGATCCAACAGCGATTATTGGAACATTATTTTCCGCTTGCAATCAGATATTAGATCAATGCAGGAAATGGAAGGTTCTAATGAAGCCTATGTAGCAGTTGGAAATATTATGAGAAGTTATCTTTTCTCGCAATTGACTGATTTGTACGGAGATGTTCCATATACCGATGCTGTTAATGCCTTGGATGGAAATTTTAGCCCAGCTTATGATACTCAGGAAAGCATTTATATGGATCCTGAAACAGGTATCTTGGCCGTTTTAGCCAATTCAGTGGAAACTTTAAAATCTACCAATTCTACTATTCAAGGTGATATGATGTTCAATAATGATTTGAACCAATGGATCAGATTTGCTAATTCTTTGAGAGTAAGATATTATTTGAGAGTGAGCAATAAAATCACTGATTTTTCAACCTTACAATCCATAGTAGCCAATGAAGATTTAATGCAGTCCAATGCTGATAATGCAGTAGTGCCTTATTTGTCCTCGGCTCCAAACCAATGGCCCATGTCTTTTGCTGGTTTAGGGCTTTATCAGGAGCACCGGATGACACAAACGGTAGATTCTGTACTAAGCTTGTGGAATGATCCAAGGGTAGAAATTTTATACAAACCTTCTGAACAGAGTCTGCAGGAAGGAAATCCACAGTTTGTTGGATTACAGAATGGTCAAAGTCGTGAAACGATAGCAAGTAAGGGGATCAACTTGAGTAATATTTCATTATTTGGATCCATATTTCGTGATGTGCCGAATGGAGTAGATGGTCAGTTTATGCAATATGCAGAACTTCAATTTGCTTTGGCGGAAGCTTCCTTAAGAAATTTAATTCAAGGAAATGCCACGGAATATTACCAAGCTGGAATTCGAGCAAGTTTCGATTATTGGGGAGCAAACTTACCAGCCGATTATTTTAGCCGACCTGCAATTGCACTTACTGGTAATATACAAGAAGATTTAGTGAAAATCATGACGCAAAAATGGTTGAGTTTAATTAATAATGGTCATGAAGCTTGGTTCAATGTGAGAAGAACCGGGATTCCTAACTTACAGCCAGGTCCTGATAATTTGAACGGAGGAAGATATCCTGTAAGATATTTATACCCAGAATCTGAGCAAGCTACTAATGCAGAAAACTTTCAAGCCGCAGCTGAAAGAATAGGTGGCAATACTATCAATAGCAAAGGCTGGTGGGAAAGCGAGTAATTAATAATTGGCTAGCCAGACGCAATATATTTTTGTAATAATATGTTGCGACTGGCAAGTCTTCAATCTTGATTTTTGACTATTAAATCTTTTTAAATGGAACTAATATTTGTATATAATGCCAATTCCGGAAAATGGAATGGCTACATGGACATCATGCATAAAATCTTTTCTCCAAAAACCTATCCGTGCAGTTTATGTGCTATAACTTATGGCACTTTTAAAATCAGGGAGGAATGGGCTGAATTTAAAGAAACCCTTGATGTCCCGCTGACTTTCCTTCATAAAGACGAGTGGCTTGAACAGTATGGAATTCAGGAAAAATTGCCTGCAATATTTATGAAAGAAGGAGAAAACATCAAAAACTGGATAACAGCCGAAACACTAGATCAGCAAGATTTGGGTTCACTGAAGAACCTGATTCGGGAGAAATTGGAGGGAATTAAGCAATAAAATTTCATCTAGTGGTTACACAGCCATAGATTAAAAACAGAGAAGCCTTCGAAATTTCTTTCGAAGGCTTCTGAATTATTAATTGTCTTGATTTTTGACTCTAAAAGTTAGAATCTATTAACCCATAAAAGGATATTTGTAATCAGTTGGTGTTACGAAAGTTTCTTTCACCATTCTGGCAGAACACCAACGCAATAAGTTCAATTTAGAACCTGCTTTGTCATTAGTTCCTGATTTCCTGGCACCTCCAAATGGGTTTTGATTTACCACAGCTCCAGTCGGTTTATCGTTAATGTAGAAATTACCAGCCGATTGACTTAAGCGTGTTGAAGCGCGCTCAATGATATATCTATCATTACTGAAAATAGCTCCAGTTAATGCATAAGGAGAAGTTTCGTCTACCAATGTTAAGGTTTCTTCAAAATTCTCTGCATCGTAAACGTAAATCGTAACTACTGGACCGAAGATTTCTTCCTGCATAGTTACATACTGAGGATCTTTGGTCACGATTACAGTTGGCTGAATAAAATAACCTTTAGAATCATCACATTCTCCGCCTGCAATTACTTCAGCTACATTACTCTCCTTAGCTTTATCAATATAGCTTTTGATTTTATCATAAGCTTTTCTATCAATCACAGCATTAAAGAAGTTTTCAAAATCTTCAGGACCACCCATTTTGATATCTTTAATATCAGCAAGCAAGTTTTCTTTTACATCATCCCAAATATTATTAGCAATATAAACTCTTGAAGCTGCAGAACATTTCTGTCCTTGAAATTCAAAAGCACCTCTAGTGATAGCCGTAGCAACTTGCTTAGGATCAGCTGTTTTATGTGCTAAAATAAAATCTTTTCCACCAGTTTCCCCTACTATTCTAGGGTATGATTTGTATTTTTCAATGTTTTCTCCAATTGTTTTCCATATAGTTTGGAATACACCTGTGCTACCAGTGAAATGAATTCCTGCAAAATCTGGATGCTTGAAAATTTTATCACCAGTAGTTGGTCCATCTACATAAATTAAATTTATGACACCATCAGGAACCCCAGCTTTCTTGAAAACTTCCATTACAACGTTAGCAGAATAAATTTGGGAATAAGCAGGTTTCCAAACTACTGTATTACCCATTAATGCCGCACTAGAAGGTAAATTACCCGCAATTGCCGTAAAATTGAATGGAGTTAATGCAAATACAAATCCTTCTAGAGGTCTGTATTCCATTTGGTTCCAAACACCATCAGGAGAGAAAGGCTGCTCTTCATAGATTTCTGTCATGTATTTTACATTGAATCTTAAGAAATCTGCAAGTTCACAAGCAGAATCTATTTCAGCTTGATATGCACTTTTGGACTGCCCTAGCATAGTAGCAGCATTAATTTTATCTCTGTAAGGGCCTGAAATTAAATCAGCTGCCTTAAGAAAAACGGAAGCTCTTTGTTGCCAATGTAAATCTGCCCACTCTTGTTTAGCGGCCAACGCTGCTTTAATAGCTTGTTCTACATGGCTGCCATCACCTTCATGAAATTGACCTAATTTATGCTGATGATCATGAGGAGGATTTAAAGGAAGTGTTTTTCCTGTTCTTACCTCTTCTGCACCAATATACATAGGCACATCAACTTCTTGAGATCTTAATTCTTTGATTTTTGCTTGTAGTGATGCTCTTTCAGGAGACCCCGGTGCATAATCTTTAACTGGTTCATTCTTCGGAATTGGTACCTTATAAATTGCTGTTGGCATAATCTGTATTAATTTTTTGCTTTAAAATAAAAATCTAAAATTAGGCAAAAATTTCAGTTTGCCTTATCAATTGCTGTGAAATTTCAACCCTTCCCCCTTCCTTACGATTTTAAGAAAAATTGTTTTGGATGTGAGGAAATTTCTAAAAAGAAGAATTTTTAAATCTTGTGTATTAAAAAACATAATCCTCTGAATTTCTGGAAGCTGGAAGCAAAAATCTTCCAATTGAGAGAAAAATGCTATTTCTTCTAAAACTAAAAAAGGAAGCCGATTCCTCAGCTTCCTTATATTTATTTAAAAGCTTTAAGTCTATCTTAAAATAGTTTGAGTTCTATCAGGACCAACTGAGACTAAATTAATTGGTACCCCTAATTTCTCTTCTATATACTGAATGTAATTTTTCAAAGGTGTTGGCATGTCTTCAAAAGAATTAATATTATCCAGACTGCAATTCCAACCTTCTAATTCTTCATAAATAGGTTTTACCTCTGAGTCCACTATATCATAAGGAAATTCATCAGTGATGGTACCATCTTCCAATTCATATTGAGTACAAACTTTTATTTTTTTGAAGCCTGATAAAACATCAGCTTTCATCATAAATAGTTCTGTCACTCCGTTAATCATAATTACATATTGCAAAGCTGGGATATCTAACCAACCACATCTTCTTGGACGGCCTGTTGTGGCCCCAAACTCATTGCCGACTTTTTGTAATTCTTTACCGTCTTCATCGAAAAGCTCTGTTGGAAATGGCCCACTCCCTACTCTGGTGCAGTAAGCTTTGAAAATACCATATACTTTTTGAATGCTATTTGGTGCTACACCTAAACCTGTGCAAACCCCAGCCGTCATGGTGTTAGAACTGGTAACGAATGGATAACTACCAAAATCTACATCTAATAAAGAGCCTTGAGCACCCTCTGCCAATACAGATTTTCCAGCTTTCAATTCATTATTTATTAAATATTCGGTTGAGCTTACGTTGAAAGTTTTTAAGTATTCAACGGCTTCAAAGAATGTCTTTTCAGCTTCTTCCAAATCATAATCATGTTGGTAGAATTCAAGAATAGTTTTATGAGCATCAACCAATTTTTGATATTTCTCCTTAAAATTGGCGTAAAAAATATCTCCTACTCTTAATCCTAGTCTAGCAATTTTATCCTGATAAGTAGGTCCAATACCTTTTAAAGTTGAACCAATTTTTTTATTGCCTTTTGACTTTTCATAAGCAGCATCTAACAGGCGATGTGTGGGCAAAATCAATTGTGCTTTGTTGGAAATCCACAAGTTATCTTTGAAATTTATATTGAAGGGATCTAACTTTTTAATTTCATTTCTAAAAATGACAGGATCCAGCACCACTCCATTTCCTATCACATTTTTTATAGAATTTCGGAAAATACCACTTGGTATTTGATGTAAAACGTGCTTATTCCCATCAAATTCTAAAGTATGCCCAGCATTAGGCCCTCCTTGAAATCTTGCTACAATATTGTAGTTGGGAGCTAGCACATCTACTACTTTTCCTTTTCCTTCATCTCCCCATTGCAGACCCAACAATACATCCATTTTCATTTTTTATGATTTTTAAGTTATTACAGCCTTTAAGGATAAAAGCTTAAACTGATAAATTAATGATTTAAAAATTTTTGCTTAATTACTTCAAGCTCGAAATTGCTTCCTCTTTGGTATTGTAGATGGTAAAAATATTATTAAGCTTTGTAATCAATAATAATTTTTTTACTTGATCGGATGGATTTACCAATACCACTTCCCCTTCTTTATTTCTTAATTTGGTTAAAATGGTGATTAACACCCCTATTCCACTACTGTTCATATACCGAACTTCCGATATATCAATGATACATTTTGTGATTCCTTTATTAATATAATCATTCAATAACTCAACCAGGCCTGAACCATTATTTTCTCCAATAAGGTCTCCGGAGATTTTCAGACTTAAAATATTGTTGATAACTTCTTTTTTGTAATCCATCTTATTTTATTGATTAAAAAATTATTCTTGCTCCTCGGCTTTTAATTTTGCTTGGCAGTCTCCACAAATTCCGTATAGATTTAATGAGTGATGCATGATTTTGAAGTTCAACAAATCACCAATCATCGTTTTAATGTTTTGAATTCTTGGATCGCAAAATTCCACCACCTTATGACATTCTGCACAAATTACATGGTCGTGTTGTTTGTAGCCATATGACTTTTCGTATTGAGCCAAATTTCTACCAAACTGATGTTTGCTTACTAAATCACATTCTACTAATAAATCCAAGGTGTTGTAAACAGTAGCTCGGCTTACTCTGTAGTTTTTATTTTTCATGCTGATGTAGAGCGATTCCACATCAAAATGACCTGTACGCGTGTAAATTTCTTCAAGAATTGCATATCGCTCGGGCGTTTTTCGCAATCCTTTATTCTCTAAATAAGCCGTGAAAATTTGTTTTACTTCTTTATAAACCTTCTCGTTCAATGCCATAATTTATTCATCTCCCTTCTTCGGCCCCAAATATAGGAAATCTACAATTAATCATAGCGATTCACCTTCACTATCCCACGAACGGCTTTCAATTTTCCGATCAATTGCTCTAAATGCTTAGTATTCTGCACAAAAAGATGAATTTTCCCTTCAAATATTCCGTCTTTAGTATCAACGGAAATGGATTGCATGTTCACTTCCAATTCGCTAGAGATAATTTGAGTGACATCACTGATTAAACCAACTCTATCAGTTCCAATAATTTGCAATCCTGCTAAAAAAGCAATCTCCTGTTGAGAAGTCCATCTTGCCTTAATCACTCTATTTCCATGATTAGAAAGTAATTCCGGTGCATTTGGACAAGAAGTTCTATGAATTTTAATTCCTTCATTAACAGTAACAAACCCAAAAACTTCATCTCCTGGAATAGGATTACAACAGACTGCAATAACGTAATCCACGACATCCATGTCCTCGCCAATCAATAACATATCTTCCCCTTTGGCTTTTTTCAGTGCCTGCTCAAAGGATGACGCATCTTTTGAAGATCTAATGCGCTGATTATTTTTCTGAGGACCTTCCAACACTTCATCTTGAAATTTTTTAATGTTTTTGGGGTCGTGTTTACCAGTCGCTATTCCATAGTATAAATCAAGCGGAGTTTTCTCTTCAAAATAGGCTCTAATTTTATTAATCACCTCATCTGAAGGTGTAATCTTCATTTGCTTTAGCTTTCTGTATACAATTTCTTTGCCTTCAACAGCTGCATATTTTTTATCTTCTTTAAGGACATCTTTAATTTTTGCTTTTGCCTTTGAACTTACCACGAATCGCAGCCAATCTTCACTAGGTTTTTGCTTGTTGGAAGTCAAAATCTCCACCTGGTCACCATTCTTTAACTCATAATTGAGTGGCACCAATTTATTGTTAACCTTTGCTCCCAGACATTTCGCTCCAATTTCTGTATGAATATCAAAAGCAAAATCTAGGGCTGTTGCACCATTAGGCAAGGTTTTTAATTCTCCTTTAGGTGTAAATACAAATACCTCATCTGAAAATAAATTCGAACGAAAATCATCCAGAAATTCGATAGCATTTGTATCATTCGATTCCAGCATTTCCCGAACTCTTGCAATCCATTGCTCTAATCGGGTTTCCTCTGGTTTAGTATAATAGTCTTTGTATTTCCAATGTGCTGCATATCCTTTTTCTGCTATTTCATCCATACGGCTGGTTCTTATTTGCACTTCCACCCAACTACCATTATCACTCATGACGGTAGTATGTAATGACTCATAACCATTCGCTTTCGGAGTTGAAATCCAATCGCGAAGTCTATCAGGATTGGGTTTATAGAAATCGGTAACTATAGAATAGACTTCCCAGCAAGCTGCTTTTTCGTGTTCATCGGGAGCATCGATAATAATTCGAATGGCAAACAAATCATATACCTGTTCGAAAGGTATATTTTGCTTTTTCATTTTATTCCAAATTGAAAAAATCGATTTAGGTCTCCCTTTAATGTAGTAATTCCATTTTAACTTGTCCAATTCACTTTCAACTGGCGCTATAAAATTGCTAATAAATCTTTTTCTGGCAGTTCGAGTATCATTAATTTTATTTGCTATTTCTCGATAAACTTCAGATTCTGTATACTTTAAATGTAAGTCCTCCAATTCTGATTTGATGGCATAAAGTCCTAATCGATGAGCCAAAGGAGCATAAAGATAAATGGTTTCAGACGCTATCTTTAACTGTTTATTTCTAGGCATGCTTTCCAATGTGCGCATGTTGTGCAGTCGGTCAGCCAATTTTATTAGGATAACCCTTACATCTTTAGAAAGTGTTAAAAGCATTTTACGGAAATTTTCCGCTTGCTGAGAGGTGCCATAATCAAATACACCAGAAATTTTAGTTAAGCCATCGATTATAGGAGATACTTTTGGTCCGAATTCTCTTTCTATATCTTCTAATTCCCAGTCAGTGTCTTCCACTACATCGTGCAACAGTGCTGAAATGATAGACGTTGTACCCAAACCAATTTCTTCTACGCAGATGGTGGCTACTGCAATGGGATGTAGAATATATGGTTCCCCTGATTTCCGCCTCATTTCTTTGTGGGCTTCCATGGAGGTAGTAAAAGCTTTTTTAATCAATTTCGCATCTCCATCTTTTAGAAATGGTTTCGATTTCCTTAACAACTTTCGGTATTCTCTAAGGATTACTTTACGTTCTTCTTCTATATCTATATTTTGCATAAATGCTTTAAAAACTGAAATTCAAAATAACCAATAAAAAAACATTTCTGCGACTTGCAGCGAAAATATTTTTGCGTACCTTTGCCCTTCAAATTAATGAATGCGGATGTGGCGAAATTGGTAGACGCACTAGACTTAGGATCTAGCGCCTCACGGCATGGGGGTTCGAGTCCCTTCATCCGCACACTATTCAAACCCTTAGTTCCGGTAAAGTAATACAGGAGTGAAGGGTTTTTTTGTATATCGATAACACTATAAAATTTAATTGTTTTGGACATTACACTCAACAAAAAGGACAACACCAATGCTTCTATTAAAATTATATTAAATGAAGCTGATTATCAACCTAATGTTGAACAAAAAATCAAAGAGTACAGGAAA
Organism: Marivirga sp.; assembly: GCF_035704835.1. Classification (GTDB taxonomy): domain Bacteria; phylum Bacteroidota; class Bacteroidia; order Cytophagales; family Cyclobacteriaceae; genus Marivirga. The sequence goes on from NZ_DASSWQ010000006.1 coordinate 24,151, forward strand.
AATGCCAATATTAAAGGTTTTCGCCCTGGAAAAGTGCCTGCTTCCTACATTAAAAAACTATATGGGAAGAGCGTTTTGGTTGAAGAAATCAACAGTTTGTTATCAAAATCATTAACTGATTATATAAAAGAGAATGATTTGAAGATTTTAGGTGAGCCAATTCCTAATCAGGAAGATGCTGCTAAAATTGATTGGGATACCCAAAAAGATTTTGAGTTTGAATATACGTTAGGTTTGGTAGATGAGTTTGACATCAAATTAGATGATAAATTCAAAGTAGAAAAGCATGTTATCGAAGTTACTGATAAGGTAATGAAAGAAACCATGGACAACTTAACCAAGCAACATGGTGATACCGAATCAGTAGAAGAAAGCAAAACCGAAGATACTTTAGAAGGTAAATTAAGCACTGCCGATGGTGAGGTTCAGGAGAAAGTGGTGTTGCCAATTGAAGACGCTGAGAAAAAAGAGCAGAAACAATTTATTGGTGCTAAGAAAGGTGATGAAATAAAATTTGACATCGAAAAAACTTTTAAATCCGCAGAAGCAAAGTCAAGATTATTAGGTCAAAATGAAACGGATGCTGAAGCTGCTACTGGTGAGTATATTTTAACTGTTTCTGATATTAAAAGAACTAAGCCTGCCGAAATTAATCAGGATTTGTTTGATAAAGTATTCGGAAAAGATGCAGTAAAAACAAGAGAGGAATTTGATAAAAAGGTTAAAGAAACTATCGCAGAAAACTACGATAGAGAAACTGAAAATCTTTTAAGTAGAGATTTAGTGGATAGTTTGGTAGAAAAAACCAAATTTGAATTACCAGATGAGTTCTTGAAAAACTGGTTGCTGTTGAGCAACGAAGGAAAAATTACTAAAGAACAAATCGATAAAGAGTATGATTTATATACTAAGGATTTGCGTTGGAATTTGATTAAAAACAAAGTAGCTGAAGCAAATCAGGAAGATATAAAAGTAGAGCATACTGATGTGATGGATTACACCAAAAAAATGATTGCTGAGCAATTTGGTGCTTATGGAATGGCTGACCAATTAGGTGAAAATATGGACAGTTTCGCTCAGAATTATCTTCAAGGAGAAAAAGGTGAAAACTACCGTAAAGTCTATGAAGAAATGCTTAACAAAAGAGTTTTAGACTTTATAAAGGATAAAATCTCTATCAAAGAAAAGAAAGTTGATTTAGACGGCTTTAAAAAGGCCGTAGATAAGAACTAAAAGCTATTTATACCGTTAATTGAAAAGTCCTTTTATAGAAGGACTTTTTTTTTAAATTTGTACTTATAAAAAAATATTTAAATGATTAATAAAGAGGAATTTAGGAAATTTGCCGTTAAAGGCGAAGGCTTATCAGGTAGTATGGTGGATTCATATGTACAGCGGGTTGAAAACATGACCAGAGCTGTAATTGAAGAACGCCCCACCAATTTCAGGGAAATAGATGTTTTTTCCCGCTTAATCATGGATAGAATTATTTTCTTGGGAATGCAAGTAGATGATAATATCGCCAATGTAATTACCGCTCAACTATTATTCTTACAGTCAGTAGATGCAAAGAAGGACATCAGCCTTTATATCAATAGCCCAGGAGGTTCAGTTTATGCTGGTCTGGGGATTTATGACACTATGCACTTCATCTCTCCTGACGTAGCAACTATCTGTACTGGATTGGCTGCAAGTATGGGGGCTGTATTACTTGCTGGTGGGGCTGAAAAGAAAAGGTCAGCATTGCCACACTCAAGAATCATGATTCACCAACCAATGAGTGGAATGCAAGGACAAGCTTCAGATATGGAGATATCCTTAAAACAAACGCTATCAGTTAAAGAAGATTTATATAATATCTTAGCTAAACATAGTGGAAAAACTTATAAGCAAGTTGAAAAAGATTCTGACAGGGACTTCTGGATGAGAGCAGAAGAAGCTAAGGAATATGGATTGATTGATGAAGTATTAGCGAAAAAATAATGGCTGAAGACAAAACACAAGTAACCTGTTCCTTTTGTGGACGAAACAAGAAAGATGTTGATTTGATGATATCAGGCATTCATGCGCATATTTGCGATAAATGTATTGCTCAGGCGCAGCAAATTTTGCAAGAGGAAGTTAAAACAAAATCATCTTCAAAAGACCCGAAATTCAATCTTATTCGACCAATTGAAATGAAAAATCATTTGGACCAGTATGTTGTAGGGCAAGATGAAGCCAAAAAAGTAATGTCAGTTGCTGTTTACAATCACTATAAAAGATTGATGCAAAAATCTACTAAAGACGATGTTACGATTGAAAAATCGAATATCATTATGGTAGGAGAAACAGGGACTGGTAAAACTTACTTAGCTAAAACGTTAGCAAAAATTTTACAGGTTCCGTTTTGTATTGCAGACGCTACTGTTTTAACTGAAGCAGGTTATGTAGGTGAAGATGTCGAAAGTATTCTAACCAGATTATTACAATCTGCAGACTATAACGTTGAAGCAGCTCAAAGAGGGATTGTTTACATTGATGAAATAGATAAAATCGCTCGTAAATCAGACAATCCATCTATAACAAGAGATGTGAGTGGCGAAGGAGTTCAGCAAGCTATGTTGAAATTATTGGAAGGCACATCAGTAAATGTTCCACCACAAGGAGGAAGAAAGCATCCTGACCAAAAAATGATTAATGTAGATACTGAAAACATCCTTTTCATTTGCGGTGGTGCTTTTGATGGTATCAGTAGAAGTATAGCTTCCAGATTAAATACAACTCCTTTAGGATTTGCTAAAGCAGATACGAGAGAAGAAGAAATTGATAAAGAAAATCTTCTTCAATATATCACAGCTCAGGATTTGAAAAATTTTGGTTTAATTCCTGAACTGATTGGCAGATTACCTGTGCTAACACATTTGGACCCATTAAGTAAAGATACTTTAAAATCAATTTTGACAGACCCAAAAAATGCTTTGGTAAAACAGTACACCAAATTATTTGACATGGAAGGTATAAAATTAGTTTTAGATGAATCTGCATTAGATTACATTGTTCAAAAAGCAGTTGAATTTAAATTAGGCGCTAGAGGTTTAAGATCTATTTGCGAAGTAATTATGACAGATGCTATGTTTGAATTTGATGGTGAGTCTTCAGGAACTGAGCTGATTATTGATGAAAAATACGCGGCTACTAAATTTGAGAAATCGAAATACAAAAACTTAAGAGTAGCTTAAGAGATTCTAGAACCTAGATATTAGATTGTAGACTAAACAAAAAGAGGATTTATCGAACGATAAATCCTCTTTTTGTTTGATGATAAAAATGTAAGCTAAAATTTAGGTTCACAACTTGAATTCAATATTTTTAAAAAATCTATTGAAAACTATCATTTTATAGGATAGAATTTAACTTTGTAAATCATTTAAGAACAAGACCTTATTTTTTAACCATGACATATATATCACCGATCGAAACCAAAAGCTGGGCGAAACTTCAGCAGCATTACCAGAATACAAAAAATAATCATCTAAAATCACTTTTTGAAGAGCATAAAAGCAGGTTTGAAAAATTCAGTCTAAATACTGAATCACTTTTCATAGATTTCTCCAAAAATAAAATTACAGAAGAAACGCTCAGTTTACTTTTAGAATTTGCAGTTGAAATGGAACTGCCCGAGGCCATTGAATCTATGTTTCAGGGTGATAAAATCAATCAAACTGAAGATCGAGCTGTTTTGCACACCGCTTTACGGAATTTTTCTGATAAACCAGTAATGGAATCAGGACAGGACGTGATGCCATTGGTGAATAAAGTCAGAAAACAAATGAAAACTTTTAGCCAAAATGTACACTCAGGTGAATGGAAAGGCTATTCAGGGAAGCAAATCAAATATATTGTTAATATTGGAATTGGTGGTTCTGATTTAGGACCTGTGATGGTAACAGAAGCTTTAAAACCTTATAAAGTAAAAGGAATTGAAAGTCATTTTGTATCAAATGTAGATGCTACCCAGATTGCCGAGGTATTGCAAAAAATCGAGCCGGAAACCACTTTATTTTTAATTGCTTCCAAAACGTTTACCACTCAAGAAACCATGACCAATGCCCACACGGCAAGAAAATGGTTTTTAGAAAATGGAGGCTCTGAACATTCCATTAAAAAGCATTTTATAGCACTCAGTACCAATAAATCAGGAGTTGAAAAATTTGGTATTGATCCTGCCAATATGTTTGAGTTTTGGGATTGGGTAGGCGGTAGATATTCTCTTTGGTCTGCTATTGGTTTGTCCATTGCCTTAAACATTGGATATGATAATTTTGAAGAATTATTGAAGGGTGCGCATGAAATGGATAATCATTTTAAAGAGTCTCCACTTTCCGATAATGCTCCTGTGCTTTTAGGTTTGATTGGACTTTGGTATACTAGTTTTTACAATGCCGAAACAGAAGCTATTTTACCTTATGATCAATATTTACATCGTTTTGCAGCTTATTTCCAGCAAGGAAATATGGAAAGCAATGGGAAATCAGTGGATAGAAATGGAAATCCTGTAACCTATCAAACAGGCCCTATCGTTTGGGGAGAACCTGGTACAAATGGACAGCATGCTTTTTATCAGTTAATACATCAGGGAACCAAATTGATTCCTTGCGATTTTATAGCTCCTGCTGTCTCTCATAATCCTATTGGCGACCATCATCAAAAGCTATTGGCTAACTTTTTTGCACAAACTGAAGCTTTAATGAATGGGAAATCCGAAAAAGAAGCAAGACAGGAATTAGAACAAAAAAAATTGAGTTTAGATGAAATTGAGAAATTAGTGCCTTTCAAAGTATTTGAAGGTGATAATCCAACAAATTCTATCTTGATGAAGAAAATCACTCCTCGAAGTCTTGGTAGCTTAATTGCACTTTATGAGCATAAGATTTACGTTCAAGGAATTCTGTGGAACATTTTCAGCTTTGATCAATGGGGAGTAGAATTAGGTAAGCAATTAGCAGGTTTAATTCTTCCAGAATTGGAGCATGACAATCCAGTAATTGGACATGATGCTTCCACTAATGGTTTGATTAATGAATATAAGAGGTTAAGGAAGGATTAAAGTAAAGATTGAGCAAAATAATAATCATAGGAGCTGGTGCTGCGGGCATTTTTGCAGCAATTAACATTGCGTCTAAAAATCATGATGCCAAGGTAGTAGTTTTAGAAAAATCTTCTAAGCTTTTATCTAAAGTGAAGATATCAGGTGGCGGAAGATGCAATGTCACCAATGTTTGTAGTGAGCCAAAAGAGCTTATCAAAAACTACCCGAGAGGCAATAAAAAACTTAAAAAAGCATTTGAGCAATTTGGCACTTTAGATACTGTCACTTGGTTTGAAAGCAGAGGTGTAAAGCTCAAAGCAGAACTCGATGGAAGAATGTTTCCCGTTACAGATGATTCACAAACTATTATTGATTGTCTTTTAAATGAGTGTAAAAAGCACAAAGTTGATATCAAAACAAAAGTTTCTGTGGAATCTATTGAGAAAACTAAAGATGGATTTTCACTAAGTATTAAAGGATCTGAAAATATTGAATGCCAAAAAATCCTGATAGCCACAGGAGGTCACAATAAATTAGATGGCTTCCAATGGCTGGCAAATTTAGGGCATAGCATTTCTGAGCCTGTCCCCTCTCTATTTACTTTCAATTTACCAACATCAACTATTACCGAATTATCTGGTGTTAGCGTTCAAGATGTGGAAGTTAAAATAGCAGGCACTAAATTAGCGCATCAAGGACCATTATTGATAACACATTGGGGCTTAAGTGGTCCTGCAGTACTCAAACTTTCAGCCTGGGGAGCCAGAATTTTACAAGAAAAGAATTATGAATATTCTGTGCTAGTAAACTGGCTCAAATCTGCTAATGAGGAAGAAACTCGTCAAAATTTAACTGAATTTCAAGTGCTAAATCCTAAAAAGATGCTATTCAACAGTAATCCTTTCCAACTACCGAAAAGATTGTGGGAATATTTACTAACCAAAAGCGAAATAGATGAAGAACTGCGCTGGAATAATTTTTCTGGTAAGAAATTTAATAAGCTAATCAATAATCTCATCGCAGATTTATATGAAGCTTCTGGCAAAACCACATTCAAAGAAGAATTTGTTACAGCTGGCGGAGTTAAATTAGGCGATGTAAACATGCAATCGATGGAAAGTAGAAAATGTCCCGGGCTCTTTTTTGCAGGCGAGGTTTTAGATATTGATGGAGTAACGGGCGGCTTCAACTTTCAAGCTGCTTGGACTACAGCTTGGTTGGTTGCACAGGGAATGTAGTAAAAGCAAAAAAACCTTTCAAATTCATTTTGAAAGGTTTTTTATTAAACAAATAATGAAAATAAATTATCCCGCCTGATGCTCTTCTCTTAATAAATCATTCACCGTCTTAACAGGATTAAAGGTTGATAATGGAACTTCCACAAAAAGCGTAATCCAATCAGACATAGCGCCATTCCATAATCCTGGCAGTTCTAAAGCTTTTAATTCTTTCCCATCTTTTGATTTGCTAGTAATAAATCCCGTTTCAGGATTTCTGTATTTTATCAAATCATATTTCCTTCCGTGCAAATCTTTCATACCGCAAACTAAATCTACCGGATTGAAATGAGTGGCGTTTCGTAATGCTTCTTGGGTTTCCTTATCATCAGGATCTATTTGAGAAGTTTCTGCAATTTGAAGACTCAAGGAACCATCCTCTTCACTCACCCAAAAAGGACCTCCTCCTGGCTCTCCAGTATTTTTTACCATACCGCAAATTCGAATCGGACGATGCAATAAGTATTGTAAATAGCCTACTTTCTCTGAAAATTCTAATTGATCGTAGTCCTCTTTAAATACTAAAAACAAATCTTTTCGCGCGAAATTCTCAATTTCCAAAAGCTCCAGTTCATTGATATTTCTCTCCAATTGATTCTGATAGCCAAATAATTTACTTTGAACGCTCATTAATAATCCCGCCAAAGCCTTTTTATAATGAATAGTGTTCAACTTTAAATGGTCTGGAACAACATTATCTATATTTTTGATGAATACAATATCATGCTCCAAATCATTCAAATTTTCAATTAAAGCTCCATGTCCTGCAGGTCTGAATAAGATGCTTCCATCTTCATTATAAAAAGGAGTATTATCAGGATTAACCGCTATAGTATCCGTTTCTGGCTTTTGCTGAGAAAAGGTAATATCAAAATCATTAAATCCTTTTCTTACATTTTCAGCATGCTCTTCAAAAAGCTTCTGGTGCTCAGGAGACACTGTGAAATGCAATCTTACTTTTCCTTCTGTGCCTCTTGCATAGTTTTCACCTTCGGTAAAATGTTCTGCCATGGGGGTTTTTATACCCGATTTATAATCATGAAAATCTAATAAACCTTTCGGTAAACTACCATAATTCAAGCCATCTTCTAATAGTAAAGCTTTTACAATGGTTTGATATTCTTTCTTTTTTAAAGCATCATCAATTCCATTGCTTCTTTCTATCATTTTTTCATTTAATGCTTTAGAAAAGGCAAAATTATGGATATTATCAAAGAATGTTTTTAAAAATTCATCCTTTTCCGCTTGAGATTCATCTTCCTCCAAAAAAGTATATAACCTTTTGAACATGCGGCTTGCAGCTCCACTTGCAGGCACAAACTTTATCATATTGTAGTCTCCGCTTTGCTGTTCAAAAAATGCTATGAATTCATCTTTACTCTTCTCTGATAATTGAATTAAACCGTCTCCTATAGTGGCGGGTCTGTCTATAGCCAAATATGGAAATCCCGTCTTAAATCTGTCTAGTTGTTGTTCTACTAACTCCAATGATTTTCCAGCATTTCTAATATCTTCTTTCAGTTTATCGTCCATAAATTTAGGTTGTTAGGTTTAAAAATAAGTTTCTAAAGCCATCTTATAACTATTTTCATAGGCTTTATATAAATTCTTCCAATCAAAAACTTCTGACAAGTCTTCTGACATATTACGCATATCAATTCTTTCTCTGCTTGTGATTTGAGTGAATTCCCACATCACATTTGTTAATTCTTCAGCCGCTTCATCAAAGCTTTTATTGGCTCTTTTGACTATAAACATTCCGTGTTTTTGATCACCGATGCTTACATTCTTCATATAATCACCAAATCCTGACAAGTCGGAAGTTACCGAGGCAACTCCTCTTGCTAATGACTCTAACGGAGTATATCCCCAAGGTTCGTAATAACTTGGAAAAACTCCCAAATGACAGGCCCTCACAAAATCATCGTACTCCATTCCGAATAAAGGATTCGTGGATGAAATAAAATCAGGATGATAGACTATTTTAACTTTATCGGATTCATTGTTGATAAGGTTGGCGCTTCTTAAAAAATTTAAAATTTCGTCATTGGTATCATCCACTAGATTATGGGTGACAACGGGTGGCAATTCTTTTGACTTCCAAGCCTGGATTGTCCTTCTGTGCCTCAATCTCCAATAATCATCTACCATGTCATTTAAATTGGGTAGTTTATGATCACCCTTACTGGAAGCAGCTTGTCTATATAATCTATTTTTAATCTGCTCTACAATGGCATTGGAGTTGGTATTGATTTTATCCAACATTGCCCTCGCATTTAATACATCAGGATTAATTGAATGAACTGGCTGGCGAGTGATAAAAAACATCACTACAGTCAATGGTGATTTAGCTTCTTTCAGCCTATGATTTAAGCGAGCTAAAGCCTCCAGCGTTAAATCATAGCCCTTATTCGAATACTCAAACCTACCTGAAGTAAAAAAGTAAAGCGTTTTATTCAAATCGAAAGAATAGCTCTTGAAAAAATGACCCATGATAAAATTTTCAAGTAACATCTTATATTTATGATGCAGATTTTGAACTTCATGCAAAACAGAAAATCGTTCAATATTTAAGCCATTAGGAAGTATCTTATCTGGACTTCTTCCCAACAAATGAAAACATTCTTTTCCCGTTACTTCACTAACAGTTGTAAAAACATGAGAACCATGAACACAGGCACGTTCTAATTTAACATTTGCCTCCACATTAAAATGAACTGCTTCTTTATGCCAATCCATAAAAGGAAGATGGTCATAAAATTGCGGATCATTCATGGCTAAATATCTACCTAAAAGTGTGGCATGAGTAGTGAAAACCGTCTGTAACGGCACTTGGTCTCTTCTTAAATTGGGAATTGCAGAACCTGCCATCCACTCATGGAAATGAGCTAACGGTTTAATTTTCTGAGCCATGGCTACCCGAGTCATTTCGGAAAGGAAAATATGCACCATATAACCAAAAGCTAACACTTCATCCATCAGAGGGTCTTGATTTTTAAAATCAATGCCATGATTCTGCCAGTAGTAATATTTAATATTTCCTAATTCTTGAAAAGACGACTTATGATCAAACAAAAGGGTTTGCGGTCTTCCTGAAACCAACCAATATCCAGATTTAATATGTAAACCCTTTTGTCTGCAAATTCTTAATGTTTCATCAATAATAGAATGACCAAATTCGGCTTCCTCAAAATCAGTGGCTGCTTCTTTGGGTGCGTAAGGACCTATCAGAAAGTAATTTTTATCCCACTTTTTAACCATTGTGGGAACTTTAGAGCGAATTACCGTATAAATCCCCCCTACCTGATTGCAAACTTCCCAGGCAATTTCTGTTAAAATGTGTTTCTGATTATCAATATTATTATCTTCATTCATATCAGTGCGTTTCTAAGTAATTGGAATTAAATGTTAAAAAGGAATTCTACTATTAGAATTGAAAAATATAGTCAATTACTTCTAATTTTCAGGCGATTATTCTATTCTTTCTCATAATTTCATAAAAGCTCTATTTAATTTATGAGAAAATTCTCCGTTTTTAATGGAATATAGAAAAAATACTGTATTTAGATTACAATAAAATGACGTTCTCATAATAAACCTTAAATTAAAAAAAATAAAGAACTACTTAGTGTATTCATTACAATAAGTAGTTAATTTGTATAAGAAATAGCGTTATATCGCCAATTATTAATGTTTTAGTATGGAAGAGAATAAAGGCAGTACTCAGGAACCTGAAAAGGATTTTGAAGGTAATTACATAGAAAAATTTAAAGAGCAAAAGGAAGAAGAATTTTACCCTGGAGGAATCATCAGCTGGAAACAAAAGAAAGGCAGGGTAAAGATATATGCCCAGCATTCTACCATGGAATTGCGAATAATCAATGAGAAAATTTTAAAATTCCGGTATGCCAATGATGGTTATTTTGAAGAAGATTTTTCTTATGCCATTGACCCTGAATTTGAACTTGGAAACACCCAATACCAGTTTGAAGCACTACAAGATTCGTTAATCATCAAGACGGAATTATTGCAATGCATTATAAAAAAATCAAATGCCACTATAAAAATTCTAGATAAAAATGGAAAGGTTTTAATTGAAGATGAAAAAGGATATCACTGGAAAGATGAAAAACGATTTGGTGGGCATGTGGTGATTTCTACTTTAAAATCCTCAAAATCAAATAAATACTATGGCCTAGGTGATAAAACTGGCAGATTGAACCTGAACGGAACCCGTAGGGAGTTATGGGGAACAGATTGTTATGGATATGGCAATGAAACTGACCCTGTTTATAAAAACATTCCATTTTTCATGGGATTAAATGATGGCGAAGGTTATGGGATTTTCTTAGACAATTCTTTTAGAACCTTCTTTGATTTCGGGCATGAAAGAAAAGAAGCTTTAAGCTTCTGGGCTCAAGGAGGAGAAATGCGCTATTATTTTATCTATGGTCCGCACTTGGAAAATGTAGTGCAGGATTACACAGAACTCACAGGGAAATCTCCAATGCCACCAAAGTGGTCACTGGGTTATCATCAAAGTAAGTGGAGTTATTACCCAGAGAGCACTGTTCGAGAACTTGCCAAAACTTTTCGGGAGAAAAAAATTCCTTGCGATGTCATCCATTTGGATATAGATTATATGGATGGCTATCGCTGTTTTACATGGAATAACGAAAGATTCCCGAATCCTAAAAAGATGATTGCAGATTTGAAAACTGAGGGTTTTAAAACCATTGTCATCATTGACCCAGGAATTAAAATCGACCCGCTTTATACGGTGTTCCAACAAGGTGTTTATCACGATTATTTCTGTCAAAGAATGGATGGCGCAAGATTTAAAGGCAGTGTTTGGCCTGGTCCTTGCCATTTCCCTGATTTCACTAATCCTGCTGCCAGAAAATGGTGGTCTGGCTTGTTTGGTGGACTTTCGCAAGATGGAGTAGCTGGCGTATGGAATGACATGAACGAACCTGCTGTATTTGAGGAAGGCACTTTTCCGAGAGATGTAAGGCATGATTATGACGGCCATCCATGCAGCCATAGAAAAGGGCATAATGTTTACGGTATGCAAATGGCAAGAGCAACTTATGAAGGTCTGGAGCAATTTGCAGGAAATAATAGAAGCTTTACCATCACCCGTTCTGCTTATGCTGGAATTCAACGATTCAGTTCAGTTTGGACAGGAGATAACCTTGCTACTTGGGAGCATTTAAAAATTGCCAATGTGCAATGCCAAAGGTTAAGTGCATCAGGAGTTTCATTTGCTGGCTCAGATGTAGGCGGATTTATTGGTGCTCCGGATGGGGAATTATACACGCGCTGGATTCAAATGGCTACTTTCCATCCATTTTTCAGAACACATTCATCAGGAGACCATGGAAATAAAGAGCCTTGGCAGTTTGAAGATAAATACTTGAACATTGTTAGAAAATTTATTGAATTGAGATATGAAATCATGCCGTATCTCTACACTACTTTCTGGCAATATGCAGAATATGCCAAACCTATGTTGAGGTCTATTTCACTGGCTTATCAGGATGATATAGAAACTTTGGACCGGGAAGAAGAATTTTTATTGGGACAGCAGTTATTGATTTGCCCAGTTTCCTCACCTAAAGTGAATGAGCGAATGATGTATTTACCTCAAGGCGAATGGTATAACTACTGGACGAATGAGCTGGTTTCAGGTAAAAGAGAAATCATTGTGGAGACACCATTAGAACAAATCCCAATGTTTGTAAAAGCTGGTGCTATAATTCCTATGCAAGACAAGATGCAGTATATGGATGAGTTTGTACCTGAAAACATCAAATTGCATATTTATAAAGCATCAAATGAGACGGTTAGTGAATTGTATGAAGATGATGGAATTTCAAAAGATTTTGAAATGGGCATCAGCACTTTGCACACATTTACACAGAAAGCCATAGATAAACTTATTGTCATTCAACATAATATGGAATCAGAATATGAATCGGGTTCCAAAGGATTCGAAATTCATTTACATGGTTTTGGATATGTTGAAAAATTAACCGTAGATGGGAATACAATTAGCGCTAATAATGAATCGAAAATCATAATCGATAGAGATTTTAGCACGTTAGAAATTAATGAACAGTAAACCTTAAAAATTATTGCTTATGGAGGTATTGATGATTGGACCCGGAAATCCAAATCCGCAAAACAGTGGATTGGGAATTGCTTGTTATCATATTGCTCAGCATTTGGCTAAAAATGTGCACTTAAAACTATTTTCAGTGGAGAGCGCAAATGAATTAGCTGAGCAGGAGGTGGAAACCACCAGAACAGAAACAATGACCCGACAAAAATTAACCAACCAGAAGCAATTAAATGCAGATTTGGTCCACCTTACTGTTAAAAGTGAGCTGAATCCTTATTTTTATGCAGGCAGCGTTGAAATAGAACACCATCAAAATGACAATATAGAATTCTCAGTCCGAGAAGCATTGGAGGATTTCAGCCAAAATATCATTTCTAAAAGTAGAAATCTAGATTTTGATATTATTTATGCCCACGATTGGACTGCAATTCCTGCTTCAAATAAATTGAAGGAACTGAGCGGTAAACCATTTGTACTGCATGTCCATGCTTTAGATTATGACAGAAGCGGCAAAAAAAGCAATTCATGGCTATTCGATTTGGAAAAAGAAGGCATGCAAATAGCTGATTTAGTAATTGCGGTAAGCGAATACCATAAAAAAATAATGGTAAAAGAATACGGCATCAAAGCATCAAAAATCAAAGTGATTCACCATGGTATTGATGAATTGCAAGCTTCAGCTTACAAAGCTCCATTTGAGGAAGATATCATTTTGTTTTGCGGAAGATTGAGCCTTCAAAAAGGAGCTTCAACATTTATTGAAATTGCCGAAGCTTTATTGAAAAAGGAGCAAAATCTTCGTTTTGTGGTTACAGGTCAAGGAGAATTATTAGAAGAAATGATTGCCACTTGCACTGAAAAAGCGATTTTAGATAAAATTCATTTTACTGGTCATTTGCCACAAGAAGATGTTTTCGCCATTATGAAAGCTTCTCAAGTGATGGTAATGCCTTCCTTATCAGAACCATTTGGGTTGTCAGCATTGGAAGCAGCTAGTCTAGAATTACCCATTGTTTTATCTAAAAATTGTGGTGTTGCAGAAGTATTGAAGGATGTCCCCACTTTAAAACCAACTGATGTAAAAGGTTATGTAAGTGCTGTAAGAGAGATTTTAACCAATAAACAGCAAGCATTGAAAATTGCAAAAGATAATGCAGAGTCCTTAAAGAAAAGAAATTGGAAGACGGTTTCAGATGAAATATTTTCAGCTTTAAAGCAAGAATTGAAAAATGGATAATTATCAAATCATACATTTTAATCACCCACTGGAGGTGAAAAAATTGTCTTTTTTAGATATTGGCAAAAATCTGCCGGCTATTGATGAAGCTAAAAGTCAGAAAGATTTTGCTGATAATTTCACCAACACCATTCTTCCAAAACTACAAACTGTTTTGAAAATGGCGGAGGAAAATAAATCGCCATTGGTTTATTTCAGTATTCCTTTTTTAGGCTTCCTAAATCTACAGGACAAAAGTCTAGTACTTGAAATCAAAAAACTAGTCAATGCAGGGAAAATTCAATTGGTAGGTTCATGTGCTTTTCACTCTTTCAGTTATTTGTGCTCTCCCATTCTTTTCAAGAAAGAAGCAGACCTATATTTGGAAGGTTTGAGCGAATATTTTGACAAAAAACCAGGCATGTTCATAAATACAGCTTGTTTGTATGATGACCAAATTGCTGAAATCGTGAAATCTTTGGGCTATCAAGGCATTATAGCTACAGCAAACACATGGCATTTGGCAGGAAAGCATTCTGGTCAGGTTTATAAATCGAACACTGCACAACCTTTCAATATTTTACTCTCAAATGGGGATGGCCCTGATAACTTTCAAATCAGCTTGGTAAATGGATATGGAAGTGCCTATACATCAGATTTTATAGATAAGGATATATCAAATGAAAAGCAGATTCAGGAATTATTTTTGATGGATAATGAAGATGAACACTCCGTTTATGCAGTGAGCTTACCATTAAGTTCGCCTTCTTGGGAACATAAAATCCAAGATTACACCAATAATCCATTGCAAAAAGCTTTATTGAAGCAAAGTTCTGCTTTAGTCGCCCAATTTCATAATAAATTATCTATTGATGATTTAAAGCTTTTAATGTTGCTCTGCCAACCTGACCACCTCTTACAAATTAACCAAACAAGTAAAGAAGAAGGTTACGATCATTTTATTAGTAGCATGAATCATTTGACTGATATAAGCCTTAGGTACAAATAATTATGAATTGAATATCGGTTTTAAGTTTTAAGTATTAAGTTTTAAGTAAAACTCTAGTTCAGACAAATAGTTAGTTGGTTAAATTATCTTTCTTGGCTGCCTCCGGTCTGACCTGTGGTACTGACCTAATCACCTATTCAATCAGCTCCTTGCGTCTTCCCCCTTTGGGGGTTAGGGGGCTTTATAAACCCCCATCAAATCCCCAGCTATTTTCTCAGATGAAAATTTTGCCAAATGAGCGTCTATATTCTTAATCAGATGTTCATTAAAATCATTGTCATCAGCTAATTTCACCATTTGTGCTGCTAATTCTTCATGATTTTTAGGGTCGGCATATAGCGCATGCTCCCCTCCTGCCTCTTTCATGGCAGATTGATTTCCTGTCACTACTGAAGTGCCCACAGAAAGTGATTCCAGAACAGGGATGCCGAAGCCTTCAAAACTAGATGGATAAACCGAAGCTACTGCACCTTTATAGAGATAAGGTAAATCAGTGAATGGGATATTATTATAGATTCGAACACTTTGCTCAAGCCTTAGAGCGTTAATTTCTCTCTCTACCTCTCGCTGATAGTCCGTCTTCTTACCTACTATCAATAGCAACAAATCATGCTTTACTTGGTCCAAAACTAGTTTAAAAGCCTGCACCAAATCCTTGGCATTTTTCCTATCCTCGATAGAGCCTACATATAAAAAATATGGTTGATGTAAACTGTATTGGTCTAATAAATACAATAAGCGTCTGGTTTTCAAATCTTGTTTATAGATAGGATGCACCCCTTGATAGACCACATTGATTTTAGTAGCATCAATATCAAAAAATTCAATTATATCGTTTTTGGTCTGCTCACTTATAGCGATTATTTCATCCGCCTTTTTACAAGCTGACTTAAATTTTTTCGAGTATATCTTTCTATCAATAACTGGATAAAAATCAGGATAGCGCAGAAAAATCAAATCATGAATTGTCACAATCTTCTTGGTGCTGGATTTCAATCCGCTAGGCAATTCATTACTCAATCCGTGGAAAACAGTAGCATTTTGATTTTCAGCCAATTTTCCAATCCTTTTTGAACGCCAGACACTTTTCAATGAACCAGTTTTCCACAAGCCTGATGGCAAAACAGTAATTGCTTTATTTACCTTATAAAAACTCGCAGCCTCCTCTCGTTTTGAAACTTTGGGAGTATAAAGTGAATATTGCTCCTCAGGATGGTGCTCCTTCAAAGCAGAAATCACAAATCGGCTATAATTACCTAAACCAGTAAAATTGTTGAAAGCACGTTTGGCTTCAAAAGCTATATGCATAAAAAATTAATTCTTAAAATATGAATCTAAACAAAACTAAATAAATTTCCTTTGTCGTGCTCATTACTTCTTTAAAAAGAAAGATAATTTGTAGTTTTGCACCTAAGCGGGGAATGAATGATTCAATATAAAATAAAGACTTTAGAAAACGGAATTAGAGTTATCCACCAGCCGGTTAGCAACTCAAAAATAGTGCATTGCGGATTCGCTTTGGACATCGGGAGCCGTGATGAGAAACCACATCAAGTGGGAATAGCCCATTTTTGGGAACACATGGCTTTTAAAGGCACTAAAAAGCGAAAAACCTTCCATATTCTCAATAGATTAGATTCCGTAGGTGGCGAATTAAATGCCTACACGACCAAAGAAAAGATATTTTTCCATGCATCAGTTTTAGAGCAGTATCTGGATAAGGCAATGGATTTATTGGTAGACATCACTTTCCAATCCATATTTCCTGAAAAGCAAATCGAGAAAGAGAGGCAAGTCATTTTGGAAGAAATGGCGATGTATAAAGATTCCCCAGAGGATGATATTCAAGACCAATTTGATGAGGTGATTTTCTCCGGACATCCATTAGGGAATAATATTTTAGGGACTGAAGAAAGTCTGAAAAGCTTTACCCGTCAGCACTTCTTGGAATTTATTGAGGAAAATTTAGATACTGAGCGCACTGTTTTTTCAATAGTAGGTGATATTTCAGAGAAAAAATTAGAGCGTTATACTAAAAAATATTTAGAGCCAATTGCGCACCATAAAAGAAAAAGAGAAAGAGTTCCTTTTGAACTTTATCAACCCAATGCTTTAAATTACGATAAAGAAATCTCACAATCTCAATGTGCCATTGGTTCTACAGCTTATCCTATTCATCATCCAAAAAGATTGGCTTTCTTTATGTTGGTCAATATTTTAGGTGGCCCTGGAATGAACAGCCGATTAAATATGGCTTTGCGGGAAAAACATGGATTTGTTTATGCCATCGATGCTGGTTATCATCCATTTACAGACACCGCACTTTTTAGTATATTTTTTGGAACTGACCCAGGTCAACTGCCTAAAAGTATAAAGCTGGTAAAAAAAGAATTGAAAATATTGCAGGAAAAACCTTTGGGAAGTTTGCAATTGCATGTAGCTAAGCAGCAACTTATGGGCCAGTTAGCCATGGCTGAAGAAAACAATATGAGTTATATGCTGATGATGGGCAGAAGTTTACTTGACAAAGACAAAATTGAATCTTTGGATGAACTTTTCGAGCAAATCAAGCAGGTTTCAGCAAAGGATTTACAAGATACTGCCCATGAGATTTTCGCAGAGGACCGCTTAAGCATCTTAACTTACAAAGCCAAAAGAAGATAATTATGGAGTTTTTAGACCCAGATTTAGACAACTATATCGAAGCTCATACAGAGCCAGAAAATGAGTTGCTTTACATAATCAATAGAGAGACTCATACCGAAGTGCTAAAACCAAGAATGTTGAGTGGTCATTTGCAAGGACGGGTTTTATCCATGCTTTCTCATATGATTCAGCCTGAAAATATTTTGGAAATTGGAACCTACACTGGCTATTCCGCACTTTGTATGGCCGAAGGTTTAAAAGAAAATGGCAAACTCATTACCATCGATGTAAATGAAGAATTGGCAGAAAGGGTAGAAGAATATTTTCAATCATCGGAATTTTCAGATAAAATTGAAATGAAAATTGGAAAAGCATTGGAAATCATGCCAACACTCAATAAAACTTGGGATATGGTGTTTATAGATGCAGATAAATCAAATTATTTGAACTACTATAAACTTTGTTTTAACCAAGTCAGAAAAGGTGGATATATTTTGGTGGATAATGTGTTGTGGAGCGGAAAAGTGCTGGAGAAAAACAGAAAAAAATTAGATAAAGACACTGAAAGTATGCTGGAATTCAACGAATTTGTGCATCAAGATGACAGGGTTCAAAACGTATTATTCCCAATCCGTGATGGATTAATGATTTTAAGAAAAAAATGAATAGTAAACTTCCCATTCTATTAACCGCAATTTTCATTCTTTCCACAAAGCTGTGGGCCCAGCAAGTTCCTTCCCGAATGGAATTTGCCAATATGGATTTAAGATTGACTGCTGGGGCTATAAAAGATATTCAGGCTGATGTAGATGCACTTACCAGAAGCGAAAAATATTTCCAAAAGAAATTGGAACGTGTTGATATGTACATGCCCATTATTGAAAGGATTTTTAAGGAAGAGGGCTTGCCAGATGATTTTAAATATTTGGTAATTCAAGAAAGCGCTTTAGTTTCTGATGCAGTTTCCAGCAGCAATGCTGTAGGATTTTGGCAATTTAAAGAAATCTCTGGCTTAGAGAATAATTTAAGAATTGACCGACAAGTGGACGAAAGAATGAATATAGTTTCATCGAGTCGGGCAGCAGCAGCTTATTTAAAAGACCACAACAAATATTTCGATAACTGGGCCTATGCACTAATTGCCTACCAAAGAGGCCGAGGTGGTGCTGCAGATGTAATTGACGAGGATAATTTTGGTAAAAGCAGCTTAAAAATTACAAGTGATACGTATTGGTATTTAAAGAAATTCCTTGCACATAAAGTTGCTTTTGAAAATACACTGGGTACTTCAAACCCACCATATTATTTACGAGAAATAGATAATGTAAAAGGAAGTTCACTGAAAAAAATTTCCAAAGAAGAAAATGTTTCCATTGAACTGTTAGAAGAGTATAATAAATGGCTCAAAAGAGGAGATATTCCAGAAGACAAGAATTATACGGTTATTGTCCCTCTAAAAAATTTAGAGAAAATTGAAAAACTACAAAAGCAACAAAAAACAACGGTAAAGGAATTACCAGGAAACCTTAGCGACAGCGAACAACAAAAATTTCCCTTAGTAGAGAACTATCCTAATAAATCAGACCGCTCCATACCTCATGAGGTTGAGATTAACGGTTTAGATGGTATTTATGCTCCTGAAGGGTATACTGTTAAAAAATTGGCTGAAATAGCAGATGTTGATGAATATAAATTTAGAAAATGGAACGATCTTAAAATTAGAGAGGAACTTGAAACTGGAAGAATCTACTACTTAAGGCGAAAAAGAAATCGTGCAAAGTTTTATTATCACACAGTAGCCCAAAATGAAAATATGTGGGGAATCAGTCAAAAATATGGACTTAAGCTTAAAAAACTTTACCGTAAAAATAGAATGGAGCCTCCTCAAGAACCGAAAGAAGGAAGGGTTTTATGGTTACGTCATAATAGACCTGCCAATGTAGAAATTGAATATAGAGAAGCACCAAAAAACAAACAAAAAACTGGCGTAAAGGTGACTCAAAACAATGAAAATTCACTGATTCAAGCTACACCAGAGGTAAAAAAAGAACCTTCGGATACTACAGCTTTAATTAAGAAAAGCTCCTCATTAGAATCGGAAGAATTAAAGCTTAATTCTGAACCAGATAGTTCAAATGCCACTATAATTAAAAAAGAAATTAATGATAGCATTCTTTCCAGAGATTCGATTGCAGCTCTATCATTTGATTCAACGGAGCACTCGTCAAAGGTAGTTCAGCTAGAAAAAAGCTTGGAAACAGAGCAAGAAGTTTTACAATCTTCAGATGTAATAGAAGAAATGGAAGAAGATGAACCTGAATTAATGAATTATTCTATCCGGAAAGGTGATACATTCTTTGCCATAGCAAATCGCTTTGATATGAAAATATCAAGACTTCTCAGTGTAAACTCACTTCAAATAAGAGATACATTATCAATCGGACAAGTTATTAGAGTGAACAAAATGGATATAGAAAATCCAGAAAATGAACCAATATTATCACAAAAAAAACAAGCTGAGAAAACCATAGCTACATCAGAGATTCAGCATAAAGTTTCTCCTGGCGAAACGATGTATGCATTAGCAAGAAAGTATAATGTCAGTTTGAAAGAAATTATGGAATGGAATAATAAGGAAGATTATAATTTAAGAGACGGTGAATTGATATTAATTAAAAAGAAATAAATAACGCATTACATAAATTCTTGGCTACAATATCTTACATTTGTGGCGTCTATCGAAAAAATATCGGATTTCGAAAGATTTATGTTTTAATTAAAAAAAACTTTACTTATGTTTAGAGATAACTCTAAATAGAGAAAGTTAATCAAGAGATTACAAGGGTAAATTACATGGTAACAGCTACAAAAACTGTTGATTTAGTGATGCTTGTTGATGATAATGATACTGATAATTTCATTAGCAAGCGTATCATAGAAATAACTGAGTTCGCAAAACACGTTGAAATCAAAAATTCAGGCAAGAGCGCCTTGGAATATTTGGAAGAGCATAAGGAAGATCCTGATAAGCTTCCCAATATTATATTTTTGGACATTAACATGCCTATTGTTGATGGATTTGTATTTTTATACGAATTTGAAAAATTCACAGATACTGTTAAAGACAAATGCAAAGTCATCATTTTATCAAGTTCTGATAACAAAAGAGACATTGATAAAATCGTCAATAATGATCATGTGATCAAATTCATCACAAAACCTCTTACTGAAAATGCCTTGAACGAAATTCGTTCACTTGATTTATACTGAGAAATTTCGCTACCCATAAACAGTACTTTTTAATGATGAGGTTATCCGCAATAATACTCCTTTTTTTATTTACTTGTTTAGAAGCATTTGCTCAAAACGACAGTATTCCATCAGACACCACATATTGGGATAAAGAAACTGTCTTAAATTTAAACTTTTCTCAAGTTGACTTAACTAATTGGAATGGTGGGGGTCAAAGCTCTATTTCTGTTGGAGGCCTTACTAATTTCAATATCAGTTATATTAAAGGAAAAAATGCTTGGGACAATAGATTAGATATGGCCTATGGCTTATTAAGGCAAGGTGGTCCCGATAGTAGATTTTTCAAAACAGATGATAATATAATTCTAACTTCAAAATACAGCCGTCAACTAAAAAACAGGATTTATATTTCTGCTATGATAGACTTCAGAACTCAATTTGATGAAGGTCTGAATGATGAAATGGTAGTGATTTCTCGTTTCTTGGCTCCAGGATTTCTATTAGCCAATGTGGGCTTAACTTACAGATACAAAAAAATATTTAAAGTAACATTCTCTCCCTTATCATCCAAAACTACTATTGTCAATGATGATAGCTTATCTGCAGCTGGAGCTTATGGAGTCTTTCCTGATGATACTTACAGATTTCAAGGTGGTATAAACGTTTCGTCATCTTATCAAAAAGACATTTGGGAAAATGTTAATCTCACAACCAACCTTAACCTATTCGCTGATTATGAAAAACTTGGGAATGTTGATATCAATTGGGAAACAGCACTTAATTTTAAAATAAATAAATTTCTTTCCGCTAGTTATAGTACGCAATTCATCTATGATGATGATATTAAATCTAAGGAACTCATTATTAATGAAGTAACTGGAGAAACTAGAAATGTTGCGGGTATTCAATTCAAAAGTGTGATGAATATTGGACTTATAATAAAAATTTAACAGACTATTAAACCAAAACCTAATTGCTCAACCTTATCAAAACCAATTTTCAGGATTATTTAATTTTTCTAAAAAAACCCAATCCTCACCCACGGCACCATAAATTAAGTAGCAGCGAAAAATGGAAGTCATTATTGATTTTCATTCTAATAGACTTTTTGTTGGTTATTCCGGCTGTAGTCATCATTTATATCATACAAGAATTCAGTGGGCTAGATATTGATAACCACGCGATATCGGACTTTTCCAATAGTTACGGTATTGCTTTGATTATTATTTCTGGTGGTATTATTAGCCCTTTTATTGAAGAAATTATCTTTCGATTACCACTTAACTATAAAAGAAATTATCTATTCAAGTTAGTAGGTCTTGTAATTGGGAAAGAAACAGTTAGAAATTTCTGGTTCAGATATTACACCATTTTCTTTTATCTATTTGTAGTTGCTTTTGGTGCAGTCCATATTTCCAACTATAAAGATGAATCAATAGGAATTATTTTGTTATCTCCTCTTTTGGTTTTACCACAAATAATTGGGGGGACTGTAATAGCGTATTTAAGAATGAACTTAGGATTTTTCTGGGGCTTTTTACAACATGCACTTTTTAATTCTGCGTTAATGATATTCGCCTTTTATTTTAATGTAGAAGAAAAGGTGATGATTAATAATGATGATTATAAACTCAAAATAGAAGTTGCACAAAATCGATTCGGTAATGATAAAACTATCAAAATAAATAAGGAAATTGATTTAACAACCGAAATTAAGACACAATACGCAACCTTCAATCAAGTTGCTCGAGAGTTCAATTGGGAAATAATAGAACAGAAAGAAAACTATAAGCATTTCAATATTGATTTCGAAGTGAAAAACACTAACACTAATATCAATAGCGATTCAGTGCTTCAACATCATTTGAGAGGAATTATAGAAGAGGATTAGTAATCTGTATCCAAGCCAAATGTATCTCTAAGCTTTCCTAACAAAGGATTTTCTTTTAGCATAGCTTCAAATTTATCTTTTGCAGTATAAGGTCTGTCCGCTACCTTTTCTTTATTCACTTTATGCTCCAACTGAATTGATGAATTCTGAAATTTAGTTCTAATAGAATTTAAAAGATCTGATTTTATTCTCTCTAACCCATCTACCTCCACTGGATTCGTTAATTCCACCACAATCATTTCTCCATCAAGCTTAACAGAGTTTTTAAGGGAATTTTCCACGACTGGACCAACTTTATTTTTCTTTATGAACTCCAAAATTGCCAGCTTCAAATCTGCCTCATTAAAATCTTTTTTCTCCTCACTTAACGCATTTTCTAAAGAGTCTCTCTCAGACTCTACTTCCAACACTTCAGGTTTGGCTTCAGTCTTCGTTAGATGAAGTTTTTCACCAGGCTTAGGAATAGAGGGTGATGACTTTAAGGGTTTACTTTCTGTTGCTTTTGCAGCAATCTGATCGGCAAGTGACTTACTTTTTACTGCAGACTTTGGAGCATCGTTATTTTCGGACTGACTTAACTCACTTTTTTTTTTAAAACGGCATCTTGTTGCCTAGCCAAATCAATAGCATTATTAATTTTTGCTAACTTCATTAAAGCCAATTCAACCACTAAACGCTGGTTCTTACTGGCTTTGTATGCTTGATCAGTCTGATTTAAAATCTGAAGTCCAGAAAGAATAAATGAAGACGAAACTTCAGTAGCTTGTTTTTTATATTGCTCTTTTACCTGTTCCGAAACTTCTAAAAGCTGAAGCGTTGACGCATCTTTACAAACTAACAAATCCCTAAAATGAGCAGCTAAACCATTAATGAAATTATGACCATCAAAGCCTTTTTTCAAAATCTCATCGAACAGTAATAAAGCATTTGGTATTTTTTCTTGATTTAAAGCATCAGTCACTTTAAAATAATAATCATAATCTAATATATGAAGATTATCAATCGTAGCCTGATAAGTGATTTTATTATCAGGGGAGAAAGTAACAATCAAATCGAAAATGGAAAGTGCATCACGTAAAGCACCATCTGCTTTTTGAGCAATAAGATGCAATGCAGCTTCTTCCGCTTCAATCCCTTCTCTCACAGCAATATCTTTCAAATGATCGGATATATCAGAAACTTTAATTCTGTTGAAATCATAAATCTGACATCTTGAAAGGATAGTTGGAATAACTTTATGCTTTTCAGTAGTTGCTAAAATAAATATAGCGTAGGATGGTGGCTCCTCTAATGTTTTTAAGAAAGCATTAAAGGCCGCGTTAGAAAGCATGTGGACCTCATCTATAATATAGACTTTATACTTACCGTGCTGAGGCGGTACCCTTACCTTATCAATAAGATTACGTACATCATCAACTGAATTATTTGAAGCAGCATCCAGCTCATAAATATTTAGAGAGGATGAACCTTCCATATTATCTACCTCAAAATCGTTGATCAGTCTTGCCAAAATCCTAGCACAAGTGGTTTTACCAACTCCTCTGGGACCGCAAAATAAAAGCGATTGTGCTAAATGATCATTATCAATTGCGTTTTTTAAAGTAGTCGTGATATGGCTCTGCCCTACTACCTCATCAAAACCCTTTGGTCTATATTTCCTTGCTGATACAACAAAATTTTCCATTAGCGCAATTTATAAATACCGTTTTGATTTTGAGATATGATTTAAGGATAATTAAGTTTTTTTATAAAATTTTATTCAAAAATGTCATAACAGAATATTAGCCGTAATACTCCACAAAATTTCGTGGTGTTTCATAAAGTGTTAATTTGTGTAGACTGGAACCAGCCTGTAGTTTTTTCACTGAAGGCTCTAGAATTTTCCAAAATTCAGCAATTATCACTTCACAACTTGCCATTTTACCTTCTAGGAAGGGAACATCCATGTTAAGATTTTTATGATCCACCTTATCAATAATTTCTGATTTAATTAAAGTACTTAACTTTTTTAAATCCACTACAAATCCAGTATCAGGATCAGGATCGCCCTTTACAGTCACAATTAGTTCAAAATTATGACCATGCCAATTTTCATTGGCACAAGGACCAAAAACTTCCTCGTTTCTCTCTCTACTCCAGTTCGGATTAAAAAGTTTGTGCGCTGCGTTAAAATGTTCTTTACGATTAACGTAAACCATGTCAATCTTAATTTTTAGGCTGCAAATATACGTTTATTCATTTATAATAAATAGTTTTGCTTAAAGAGCTTATTACAAAAACATAAATCGCATGATAATAGTTACGGGAGCCGCTGGATTTATTGCATCTAATCTTATTAAAAAACTTAATTCAGATGGTTTTAACCACATTATTGCTGTAGACAAATTCGATAATGCTGAAAAAAATAAAAATCTGGAGGATTTAAAAATTCAAGAAAAAGTTGAACGAGAAGTGTTTTTTGAATGGCTCGACAAACAAAATGATAAAGAAATTGAATTTATATTTCATTTAGGTGCTAGAACAGATACTACCGAATTTGATACTGCTCTTTTAAATAAACTTAACACAGATTACACAAAAGAGGTCTGGAAAAGGTGCGTTTCAAAGCAGATTCCTCTGATTTATGCAAGTTCTGCTGCAACTTACGGTCTTGGCGAATTAGGTTATGATGATGATGAAAACAAAATACCTGAATTGAAACCACTGAATCCGTACGGAATATCAAAAAATGAATTTGACAAATGGGCACTTCAGCAAGAAAAAAAGCCTTTTTACTGGGCAGGATTAAAGTTTTTTAATGTTTACGGTGCACGAGAATATCATAAAGGCAGAATGGCAAGTGTGATTCTCCACGCTTATAAGCAGATTTCTGAAACAGGTAAAATGAAATTATTCCGATCTCACAATCCTGATTTTAATGACGGAGAGCAAATGAGAGACTTTGTTTTTGTGGATGATGTAGTAAATGTGATGATTTGGTTGATGCATCACCGAAAAAATTCAGGAATCTACAATCTGGGTAGCGGAAAAGCTCGTACTTTTTTAGATTTAGTAAAAGCTGTTTTCAAATCTATGGGTAAAAAAGAGGAAATCAGTTTTATAGATACACCAGAAGATATCCGTGACAAATATCAATATTTCACCGAAGCAAAAATGGAAAAATTAAAAACAATAGGATACCCTTATCAATTTACTGATTTGGAAAGTGGTGTAGATGCTTATATCAAGGAAATGAAACCATAAACGGATTAATCCGATAAAATAATGTATGTCAGTACATTTAACTCAAAAATAAACTAAAACTTACCAAACCATATTAAAATGTTTGAACAATTAGATCCAGAATTATTAGATAAAATTTATACTTATGCTATTGAAATAGGAATAGCATTAATCAAGGTGATTCTCATATTTATTGTTGGTAGAATTACTATTGGTTACCTCATGAAGGGAATCAATAAAGCCTTCAAAAAATCCGAATTAGATGTTTCTCTTGTGGCTTTTTTAGGCTCATTTTTTCGCTTTGTATTTTATATCGCTTTAGTATTAGTAATAGCACAGAGCATTGATATAAAAATTGCCGCAATTCTCGGAGTATTAGGTGCAGCAGGCTTAGCTATAGGCTTAGCCCTGCAGGGAAGTTTATCGAACTTTGCAGGTGGTATTTTAATTTTAGTTACGAAACCATTCCGCGTAGATGACATCATTGAAGCTAAGGGTTATTTTGGGGTAGTAGAGAAAATCGACATTCTTCATACCTATATAAGAACATTTGATAATCAGGTAATTGTGATGCCAAATGGGGCATTAGCTAACGCAGATGTCACTAATACCACCATCAAAGACACTCGAAGAGCAGAGCTTAAAGTTGGTGTAGCTTATGGCTCCGACATTGCTAAGGTCAGAGAAATCATTCTGGATACAGTATCAAAAGATGAAAGAATTCATACTGATCCGGCACCGGTAGTAAAATTTACCAACTTTGGAGAGAGCTCATTAGACTTAAGTGTTAGGGTTTGGACAGATACAGATAATTTGTGGCCAGTATATTGGGATAATATGGAAGCTATTAACAATGAATTTGTTAAGCAGAATATTGAAGTTCCATTTCCGCAAAGAGACATACATATGCGAACTAAATAATTATAGAAATTTATATTAAAGGAATAGCCTTCGAATTTTTTCGAGGGCTTTTTCATTTTTAAAAGAAAAAATAAAGTAATTTAACAACTAATAAATCAATCAACGTTCTTCTGAAAACAATATAAAATAACATTTGTGCGTAAAGTTTTTATTTCAAACCTGAAACCATTATTTCTGGTACTCTTTCTCCTGGGTAGTCACCTCTCCTACTCCCAAAACTTTGTTAAAAAATACTTCAATAATCTTATCAATGACACAAGTGATATTTCAAAGCCACAATTTCTAATTTACCCCACACTTGCCTATTCCCCTGAAACAAGCTGGGAAATAGGGCTAAGTTCTTTATTGGTTTATTATGCCAAACAAGATACTTCGAATCGATTAAGTGAAATCAATGGCTTTACATTTTTCACCTTAGAAAATCAATACGGACTCTGGTTTGACCATGCTATTTATTCCGATCAAGATAAATGGTTTTTCTTAGGGAGATTACGTTTTCAAAGTTTCCCATTATTTTATCATGGCATTGGAAACGATACTCCTGAAGATTATATAGCAAGAGTTGATGCTAACCAAATATTTATAAAGGAAAGAGTTTTAAGAAAAGTTAAGAAAGACGTTTTTATTGGATTAGAAATGGATTATCAGCGCTTAAGCTCAGTAAATTTTGTCCCTGCTGAAGGTGCGAATGGAATTCAAGAATTACCTCTGGGAAGTCAAGGTTCTACCAATTTAGGTTTTGGGGTTGGTTTGGTGCACGATAATAGACATAATGTTTTAAATGTTAGAAAAGGGCTTTTCTCAGAACTAGCTTTACTTCATTACAATCCTTCCTGGGGAAGTACCTTTGAATTTACTACTATCATAACTGACACAAGAATTTACCGACCCATTGGTGAAAAAAATGTATTTGCCGCCCAACTTTTAGGGCAATTTAATTCTGGTGATGTTCCTTTCAATCAGCTAGCACTTATGGGTGGAGAAAGTATTATGAGAGGCTATTATTATGGTAGATATAGAGACAGAAATCAAGTAGCAGCACAAATTGAATACAGATTTTTACCAATTCCATTTAGCTTTACTGACAGAATAGGGGCTGCTGTTTTTGCTGGAGCAGGAAAAGTATTTCCCGAGTTAAATAATTTTGATTTATCAAATATTGTAGTTTCTGGTGGAGCCGGAATTCGATTCTTATTATTTCCTAAAAAAGATATTTACACCAGATTTGATGTTGCTTTCACTCAAGAAGGACCAGGTTTTTATCTATTTATTGGAGAGGCTTTTTAAGATCTAATTGCTCTGCTAGTTTATGTGCCTCCTCAATAATAATTTTAGGATACTGATTTATATCTAATATTCTAATCGCATTTCGGGTTCTAAGTTTTCCTTCTTTTAACTTGTAATCAAAATCCACTTCCTCATCATTTATCATTTCACTAAAATGATATAATGTGTATTCTTCTTTTAGTAAATCTGCAAGTTCAATATCATGAGTGGATACAAAAACCAAATTATTATGGTTTACTAAATAGGACAATACCGCCTTCCCAGCTGATATTCTTTCAACAGTATTAGTACCTTTAAATATTTCATCCAAAAGAAATAAATGATAATAAGCACTTTCTGAACACCTAATCATTTCTTTTATGGTGGATACTTCCTCAAAATAATAGCTTTTCTCATTCAGAAGATCATCACTAATTCTGATAGCAGACATTAATCTGATTTTTGGCAATTGAAAAGCATTTGCAAAGCTTGTGTTTAGAGCCATAGCAGTTAGCACATTCACCGCAATGGTTCTAATGAAAGTCGTTTTACCAGACATATTTGAGCCTGTGAGTAAAATGGATCTACCTGAAGTATCAATATCATTTAATACACAATTTTCAATTAAGGGATGGTAAATCCCTTTGGCTTTGATCCCGTCTTTTGGGCTTGAGAAATTTGGTAAACAATAATTTTCAAGACCATTTCTTAAGGAACTAATAGAATATAGCATATCAATTCTACTTACAAAAATGAATAAATTACTGATGTGATGCTGATTATTCTTAATTTGGTTCAATGCCTTAAAAAACATGATGGGCTCTAAAACCAGCAGAATTTTAATAATTTCCACCAGCCCCCATGATAAGTTCGATACATCACTCTGAAGTTTGCTTTCCATTTGGAATAAATAGAAGTGTTTCTTCATTTTCTCTATTGCAGCAATCGATTTTCTTACTTTTTCACTTGCCAAAGTATCCGATTCTAAAATATTTTTAGCTATGAATTGTAATTTTATGAGCTCTGGTAATGAAGAAATGTAATGATCTAAGTTGTTTTTATTTCTGTAGTGAATGCTCATATTGAGGATTACAAGTGCAGGAACTACATAAACCATTACAGTACTAAATAATAGACTAATTATAGAAAGTAGTGAGATAACAGAAAGAAGAGGAAGCCACTTAAACCACTTAGGAGCTTCAATTGGTTTATCCTGAAATAATTTTGCAATATAAAAGCTTTCTGTCTGGTCGAGTTTTGATAAGTGCTTTTCTAAAAATAACCTAAACTGATGATCCTTGGGAATCTTCTTAATCAAATTTTCTTCCTCTTGACTTATTATATCATCCTCATCATGTGTTCTTAATTGATTATAAAGATATTGCTGACCAATTTTAGAATTGGTTCGATCTAAAAACATAAATAATTCTTCGAAATCTAAATCATTACAGACTTTGTCAGATAGTGAATGAGATGATTCCAGCTTAGGTAATTTAGAATAAAACTCTGTTATCCAATCGAATAGAAATGGCTCACTCTTTGGTTCTCCAAATTGAAGTTTTGCTTTCTTTTCTCGTTTAATCTTAAAAATATTCAATTGAAGAGTAATTTTAAAGTATGCCCCAACTATGGATGTCTAAATTAACTGAATTTTTAATTTAAAACTAAAAAACCACCAGTCTTCCGACTGGTGGTTTTCCTGATATGATGAATTTTGACCTTAGCTTTTAATGGATTCTAAAATCTCATTTAAGGTCTTGCTTGGTCTCATTTGTTTATTTAGAACGCTTTCATCAGGCATGTAATAGCCACCCATATCAACGGCCTTTCCTTGTGCAGCTATTAATTCTTCATTAATTAGTGCTTCTTTAACGCTCATGCTTTCAGCAACCTGACTAAAAATCTTTTTCAAATCGGAATTTTCAGTCTGACTTGCAAGAGCTTCTGCCCAATACATTGCTAAATAAAAATGACTACCTCTATTATCGATTTCATTTACTTTTCTGGAAGGAGATTTATTTTCATCCAAAAATTTAGAAGTTGCATTATCCAAAGCAGCTCCTAATATTTTGGCTTTTTCATTTCCAAAAGTTTTACCCAAATGTTCTAATGACACTGCCAAAGCTAAAAACTCACCTAAAGAATCCCATCGAAGATGACCTTCTTCCATAAATTGTTGTACATGCTTCGGAGCAGAACCACCTGCACCTGTCTCAAATAAACCTCCACCGTTCATCAGTGGCACAATAGACAACATTTTAGCACTAGTTCCAACCTCTAAAATGGGGAAAAGATCGGTTAAATAATCTCTTAAAACATTTCCTGTAACAGAAATAGTATCTTTTCCTTCTACGATTCTTTCCAATGAAAAACGAGTAGCCTCCACAGGATTCATAATTCTGATATCTAAACCATTTGTATCGTGGTCCTTCAAGTATGCATTGACTTTTTTAATCAATTCAGAATCGTGCGAGCGATTGCTATCCAACCAGAATACAGCAGGATCTCCAGTGTCTTTTGCTCTATTAACCCCTAATTTTACCCAGTCTTTGATTGGTGCGTCTTTCACTTGGCACATTCTCCAGATGTCACCTTCAGCAACTTCATGACTTAATAAAACATTCCCTTCCACATCTGTAACTTCCACAGTTCCTGCTTGAGAGATTTCAAAAGTTTTATCGTGTGAACCGTATTCTTCAGCTTTTTGTGCCATCAATCCCACATTGGAAACGCTTCCCATCGTAGCTGGATCTAAAGCACCATTCTGCTTACAGAAATCTATTGTTTCTTGATAAACACCAGCATAACTTCTATCTGGAATAATAGCTTTTGTATCCTGCAGTTTATTATTTTTATTCCACATTTGCCCGGAAGTTCTAATCATTGCTGGCATTGAAGCATCGATAATTACATCACTAGGCACGTGCAAATTAGTAATTCCTTTATCTGAATTTACCATCGCTAAATCTGGACTGTTTTGATAGCAAGCTTCAATATCTGATTCTATCTCTGATCTTTTATCTTCAGGTAATTCTTCAATCTGAGAAAGTAAAGAAGCAAATCCATTATTCACATCTACTCCAATTTTGTCGAAAGTTGCTTGATGCTTATCAAATACCGGCTGGAAGAAAGCTTTAACCGCATGACCAAAGATGATTGGATCAGATATTTTCATCATGGTGGCTTTCATATGAATCGAGAATAATACACCTGCTTTTTTTGCTTCTTCCTTTTGTTCTTTCAGAAAAGCGCGCAAAACAGCAGCACTCATCACGGCAGCATCAATAATTTCACCTTCTTGAAGCTTTAAACCACTTTTCAAACTTTTAACCTCTCCAGATTTAGTTTTTAAGTCAATCTTCACTTCAGTTGCAGATGGTAAAGTGATTGACTTTTCACTTCCATAAAAATCTCCTTCACTCATACTGGCTACGTGAGTTTTAGAATCTTTGCTCCAAGCGCCCATGCTGTGTGGATGCTTTTGAGCAAATTCTTTGACTGCTTTTGGTGCTCGTCTATCGGAATTTCCTTCTCTTAATACTGGATTTACGGCACTTCCTTTTACATTATCATACTTCGCTTGTACTTTCTTTTCTGCATCATTCTTAGGCTCATCAGGATAATCAGGCAAATCATAACCCAGTGATTGCAATTCCTTAATTGCAGCTTTTAGCTGAGGAACTGAGGCACTTATATTGGGTAATTTTACAATATTAGCTTCAGGAGATTTTGCAATTTCACCTAATTCCGCTAAATCATCATTGATTTGTTGTTCTGGTTTTAACCTTTCAGGAAACTGGGAAATTATCCTCCCGGCTAATGAAATATCTCTAGTTTCAACCACTATTCCAGCTGAATCAGTAAAGGCTTTAACAATAGGTAGAAAAGAATAGGTAGCTAAAGCTGGAGCTTCATCTGTTTTGGTATATAAAATCTTTGCAGTTTTAGACATGGTTAGTGTATTTGATTTAAAATTTAATAAACATCAATTGGTAACGGTCATTCAGAATCCTTGTTCCGAATTATAAAATGTGAATTTAAATAAAAGTAAGAGCAGATAAAATTATTTTTTGTTGCATTATACCGCTTCGGTTAAACAATATTTTAAACAGCCTGTTTTCAAGCAAAAAATCATGGAATTTGTAATAGCCGGAGGTACCGTTTTAATCGCAATAGGTGTAGTTTATTTTTCTTTGAAAAGGGTTTTTAGAGACCAATAAAAACATTCAATACAGCTATTTAATAAATTATTGACCGGAAAGAAGAGTAATGTATTACACTCTTCACTTTCTAATACATCTCATCTTCATTAGGGAAATCAACATTCTTGACATCTCCAACGTATTTTCCAATAGCTTCTGTAATGATAGTATCCAATTTAGCATAATGGCGCAAAAATCTAGGCTTAAATTCTGTAGTAATACCTAATAAGTCATGTAATACCAAAACTTGACCATCAACATAAGGGCCTGCTCCAATTCCAATGATCGGGATATTCACCTCTTTCGCAACTCTCTTCGCTAATTGAGCGGGGATTTTTTCTAGAACAATACTAAAACAACCGCATTCCTCTAAGATTTTAGCATCTTCAATTAACTTCTCTGCTTCTGCCTCTTCCTTCGCTCTAACAGTATATGTACCAAATTTATAAATAGATTGAGGTGTTAAACCTAAATGTCCCATAACAGGTATTCCAGCACTCAAAATTCTTTTTACAGATTCTTGAATTTCAGCTCCACCTTCCATTTTTACAGCATGTCCTCCAGATTCCTTCATAATCCTAATGGATGACCTAAGCGCCTCTGAAGAATTCCCTTGATAAGAACCAAAAGGAATATCTACCACCACCAAAGCTCTTTCTACAGCTCTTACTACCGCTGCAGCATGATAAATCATTTGGTCAAGGGTAATGGGTAAGGTTGTTTCATGTCCAGCCATCACATTTGAAGCAGAATCACCTACTAAAATAACATCAACTCCTGCAGCATCCACTAGTTTTGCCATAGAAAAATCATAGGCCGTCAGCATCGAGATTTTCTCTCCTCGATTCTTCATTTCCTGCAGTTGATGCGTAGTGATTTTTTTTATAGACTTTTTATGAACAGACATGAATTGGTTTATTTTTAATTTTCAATTTTATATTGATTAGGAACATGTATTAAAAATTTTGTCCCCTCTCCTTCTTCTGATTGAACATCAATTTTTGCGTTCAACTTTTTGATTACATTTTTTACGATATACATTCCTAATCCACTTCCTTCACTGTTTTCAGAAGCACGATAAAACATTTCAAATATTTTCTCCAGTTTATCTTTTGGAATACCCTCTCCGTTATCTTCAATCAAAATGATTGCTTCTTTCTCGTTGGTTTGAATATCGATGTTAATATACGAAAATTCAACCTCTAAATTCTTCCTGTATTTGATAGAATTTGAAATTAGGTTATTGAGAATAATACGAATTTTAGTTAAATCAGAATAAAAAGGATACCATTGAATAATTTTAGTTCTGATTTCTAGATTTTTGGTGGTGTATACATGATGAAAGTTTGTGATACTATTGTTTACCTCCACCATGAAATTAACTGGAACTGCCTCTGTTTCCACCATCCTATCATCTCTTGACATGGCCAATAAATCGACAACGAATTTGTCCAATCTATTGATACTTCCTGTCACCATATCAATTATTTTTCTGAATTCACCAGGTCTATTTTCAGTCTTAAGAATTTCGATTAGTCCCATTAAAGAACGTAACGGTGAACGAATATCGTGCGAAGCGTGGTAAACAAAATTATCTAACTCAAAATTAAGTCGCTGTAGCTCACTTAAATTTTCTTTGAACTCACTGATATCTCTGAAAATGATATCGTAATATGCTGTATCATTTGCTTCCACCTCTAATGCAGAAAGTGAAACCCAAGTTTCAGACTCATCCCATCTTTCAAAGATAACTTCAAATTCCTCCAGTGTATCTTTCTCATCCAACAACTCCATAAATTTATTAAAATCGGCTCCTTCTTTGAATGAATCGGTCATTTTCATATGACGCGTCAGCCTGGGCATAGCTAAGATATTCAATCCTTTTTGATTGATTTCGATTACATTCAGATCTTCTTTTCTTACTCGCATTATGCCAATAAGAGAGTTTTGGAAAAATTTCTTATACTTTTCTTCGCTTGATTTTATTTTCTCTTCACTTCTTCTTTTATCTGTAATATCTCGGTGAGAACCTGAAACCCTTATAGGCTGACCGTTTTCATCCAATGTGAGCTTAGCGGTAGATCTAACCCATATATAATGTCCTTCTTTATGTTTGAGTCTAAACTGAATATTATATTCTTCACGTTCTCCTCGGATAAATTCATTCAACGCATTCACTGCAATTTCTTTATCTTCAGGATGCATTAGTTCTTCCCACAATTGGAAATGTTCTTGAATTTCATCCTCTCTATATCCCAGCATGGTTATCCAGGGTGGAGAAATAAAGACTTCTTCAGTTAACAGGTTTCTATCCCATAACCCCTCATTTGCCCCTGCAGCGGCATATTGGTATTGAGCCAGTTTTTTCTTTACCGCCTCTAACTCACTTTTTATTTGAAGATTTTCCTTTTCCAAAGAGTTGAATTCTTATCTTATGCTAATTTAAGTTTGGAAGCTTGATGCATAATTATTTCTAAAGATATAACAATCTTACATGAAGCGCATTACTTTCCAACCTATAAATTGAGAAAAAGCTTTTGAACCACCAATGAAATTCCAATCAATTCGATGATCCAGCTATTTTGTTCGAGAAAACAGATATAAAATAAATGATTTAAGCTTTCTCAACTGTATTTTTAAACCATACATTCAAAATTACACCTGCCATAATCAAAGCAATACCTGAAAAAACTATCCAATTATAAGTCTCATCAAAAAACACATAACCATATCCTAAAGCATAGACAATTGTTAAATATTTTAAGCTAGCAACTTTAGATAAATCTTCTGACTGATAGGACATGGTCATAAAATACTGTGCAAATTGAGTTAACACTCCGATAGCCAGTAATATAAGCCATTCTACACCTGATGGCATTACCCAATTAAATGCTGAATATAAACCTGTAAGCGGTGCTGTTACCAAAGGAAAATAAAAAACGATAACTAACGGATGCTCAGTTTTATTGATTTTCCTGATAATATTATAAGCTATTCCTGCAAAAATAGATGAACTTATACCGATTATAAACATCTCTATAGAAATCCGCGGATCGAAACCTTGAATGATTATTAAACCCACAAAAGCCATGATATAAAAAATCCATTGTTTGGGATGGACTTTTTCCTTCACGATAAAAACCCCTAAAATGGAAGTAAAAATTGGTGAAAGGAATTGTATAGTTACGGCACTACCCAAAGGAATATTTTGCAGGGTATAGAAATACATGGTTAAAGCCACTGCACCCACAGCGCCTCTGGCAATCAATAACTTTTTATGGTTTCCTAAAACTGGTACTCCTATTGATTTGAGATATACAAAGCTCATCACAAAAGAAATAACCGAACGAAAAAAGACTAGTTCCACTGCAGGAATATTAGGCAATAATTTGACAAAGACATTCATCGTTGCAAATAAAAAACCTGCAATTATCATGTATAATATTCCCTTATTCATTCTCTTTGGTAAATTTGAAATGCAAAACTAAGGCTAAATTTAGAACTGACTTGGTTTTAGCTTCATAATCGTTAGTTTGCAATATAAATGAAATGAATATGAATATAGAAATCACGGAAAATGCACAAATCGGAAAGCTCTATATCGGAGAAGAAAAAAATCCTAAAGCAGCGATGGAATTCACTATAGAAAGTGGAAATATTCGAAATGTAAAACATACGGAGGTTTCCGAGGAATTGAAAGGACAAAGTGTGGGCAGGAAATTATTAGACAATTTGGCTGAAAAAGCTCGAAAAGAAAACTTTAAAATTAAAGCGGATTGCTCATACGTGCAGCATGTTTTTGAGAAATATGATGATTATGATGACGTGAAAGCCTAAAATAGAATTCAAAAAAAAGCCCTCTCATAAATAGAGAAGGCTATGTACTTTTATTTCTTCTTGGTAACTTTCTTCTTAGGAGCAGCTTTTTTGCCACCTTTTTTATCAGGTGTTTTTTCAGCTAGATCAACACATTCCTGATAGGTTAAGTCAGTTGGTTCTTTATCTTTGGGGATTTTAACATTCTTTTTCCCAAACTTGATATAAGGGCCCCATCTTCCGTTTAATACTTGAACATCAGGATCTTCATCAAAGCTTTTGATGAACTTCTCTCTATCTGCTTTTCGCTTCTCTTCAATGAGTTCTATAGCACGTTCAGAAGTAATATATAATGGGTCCTCTCCTTTCGGAATACTCACAAATTTGCCATCATGACGAATATATGGACCGAACCGCCCTATAGCCGCTACTACTTTCTGATCTTCATATTCCCCCAAATCCCTTGGTAACTTGAACAATTCCATTGCATCGTCAAGTGTGATACTTTCAATAAATTGCCCTTTCCGCAAACTAGCAAATTGTGGTTTTTCTGCCTCTTCATCTTCAGTATCAGGAGTTTCACCTAATTGCACAAGAGGACCAAATTTCCCTAATCGAACGATTACTTTTTTACCTGTTTTCGGATCTATTCCTAACTCACGACCTGTATTAATATCTTTTCTTTCAATATTTTCTGCTTCGTCAACTTTCTCGTGAAATTCACCATAGAATTTCTTAATCATGTTGTTCCAGATTTTTTCACCTTTCGCTATTTCGTCAAATTCTTGTTCTACTTTGGCCGTAAAATTATAATCAGTAACATTTGGAAAATGCTCTACTAAGAAATCATTTACCACCATAGCCAAATTACTAGGGTATAATTTATTTTTCTCTGCCCCTGTAATTTCAGTTTTTTCTGAACGGTTAATTTTGCCGTTTTCAAGCACCATCTCTACATATTTCCGATCTCTTCCATCTCGGAATTCCTTATTCACATAGCCTCTTTTCTGAATGGTTGAAATTGTCGGAGCATAAGTAGAAGGACGACCAATTCCTAATTCTTCCAATTTCTTCACCAATGTCGCTTCATTGTAACGAGCAGGCGGACGAGTAAATCCTTCTCTGGATTGCATCTTTTTCAAATCCAGACTTTGCCCTACTTGCAATGGAGGCAACATTGCTTTAGAAACGTTACTTTCACCATCCTCATCATCGTCAGTTGATTCGATATAGACTTTCAGAAATCCTTCAAATTTCACCACCTCACCACTTGCAGTTAAGGTCTCATCCGTATTTGAGATATCAATGCTTACGTTGGTTTTTTCAATTTGCGCATCTGACATTTGAGAGGCAATCGCTCTTTTCCAGATTAAATCATAAAGTCTTTGCTCATTGTAATCACCGCTTGCCTCTTTTGCAGCAAAATTTGTAGGTCGAATGGCTTCGTGAGCTTCTTGAGCACCAGCCGATTTGGTTTTAAAAGTTCTGGTATGCGCGTAATCAGCACCATACTCAGATTTAATTTCTTTTGCTGCTCCTTCTTTTGCTTCATCAGATAAATTTAATGAATCAGTTCTCATATAAGAGATTTTACCTGATTCATAAAGCCGCTGGGCTAACGTCATCGTTTGTGAAACCGAGAACCCTAATTTCCGAGACGCTTCCTGTTGCAAAGTAGAAGTAGTAAAGGGAGGAGCTGGTGTTTTCTTGGCTGGCTTTTTCTCTAATTTCCCAATTGAAAACTCAGCATCTAGGCATTTCTCCAAAAATGCCATGGCTTCTTTCTCCGTTTTAAACCTGCCTGGAAGTTCCGCTTTTAATTCCTTTCCCTCTACATTGAAGAAAGCTTGTATTTTATAAAAAGATTCCGCTTTGAATTTTTCAATCTCTCTTTCTCTTTCCACCACTATTCTTACTGCCACAGATTGAACTCTTCCAGCCGAAAGCCCCGTTTTAATTTTTTTCCATAATATAGGAGAAAGCTCAAACCCCACTAATCTATCTAAAATTCGTCTGGCTTGTTGTGCATTTACTAAATCTATATCAATTCCTTTAGGAGAATTAATCGCATTTTGAATGGCTGATTTCGTGATTTCTCTAAAAACAATCCTTTTGGTTCTGGCATCATCTAGACTTAAAGCTTCTTTCAAATGCCATGAAATAGCCTCTCCCTCTCGGTCATCATCAGTCGCGAGGTAAATCATTTCAGCTAACTTGGCTTCTTTGATTAGTGCCTTAATGACTTCCTTCTTATCTTTTGTGATTTCATAGGT
The DNA here is from genome assembly GCF_035704835.1 of Marivirga sp. Lineage (GTDB taxonomy): Bacteria > Bacteroidota > Bacteroidia > Cytophagales > Cyclobacteriaceae > Marivirga. The sequence goes on from NZ_DASSWQ010000006.1 coordinate 62,337, forward strand.
TGGTTTAAACCCGTTTTCTATGTCGATGGCATTATTTCCTTTTGGCAAATCACGAACGTGACCGTAACTGGAAAGCACTTTGTAATCTTTCCCAAGGTAACCCTCAATAGTTTTGGCTTTGGCTGGTGACTCCACTATCACTAAATTTTTCGACATATCTATTGGCTTATTTTAAATTCAAATTCAAATATCATTAATTTTTTTTAGAAAAAAAGAATTTAGGTTTTTACTCGTTTATTGAGATAGTTTAATGAATAATCCTAATTTTACCTATATAACAGCTCATCATTCAAATGGTTAAAGACCTTTACATAATTCGCCATGGCGAAGCCGAAGAACCAAGTACAAGCTTAAAAGATGTGGAACGCCAATTAACCGCTAAGGGTTTACAGGATGCATCAAAAGTAGGGATGTATCTGAAACAAAAGGGGTTTCACCCTGACATCATGTTACACAGCATTGCAGAAAGAACCACGCAGACTATGCTTAGAATTAATGAGCAATTGGGCGTGAAAGAGGATCATATAGAACCATCGGAAGATATTTATGAGGCTTCTGCACGTATTATGTTACGTGTAATTTCAGAAATACCAGCAGAAATGCGTTCCGCTATCATTATTTGTCACAATCCTTCCATAACCTATCTTTCTGAATACATTACAGGTGCTGAAGTAGGTTATGTGGAACCAGCTGGCATGGTACATATTCAAATCCCTTATTCCTCTTGGTCGGAGGTATCGGAAAAAAATTGTGATTTTATAGAATATATTAGACCAGAAGATATTCAATAATTATTTATGACGAAGAAACAGGAAATAATAAACGCCTTTGACCCCAACGGATTAGGCAATGTAGATAATATTTTTGCATTACCGTTCGATGAAAAAACTGCAGATTTAATTTTAATTCCCGTTCCATGGGAAGTGACGGTATCTTATGAAGCTGGTACTGCACAAGGTCCACAACATATATTAGAAGCCTCCACACAAGTGGATTTATATCAGAAAGATATTATAGATGCCTGGAAAATGGGGATTAAAATGCTTCCTATCAATCAGGATTTATTAACCAAGAGCAATAAGCACAGAATAATGGCGGAGGAATATATTGGCTTATTGGAATCGGGAGAAGAAAAAACTGAAAAAGGAAAAAGTCTTTTGAAGGAAGTCAATTCGGTTTGTGCCGAAATGGTGGAATGGGTAAAAACCGAATCTTTAAAGCAATTGGATAAACATAAGCTTTTGGGATTAGTAGGTGGTGACCATAGTACTCCTTTAGGTGCAGTTCAAGCCATAGCCACTAAACATGAATCTTTTGGTGTCCTTCAAATAGATGCTCATATGGATTTCAGAAAAGCTTATGAGAACTTCGAATATTCTCATGCTTCCATCTCCTATAATATGTTGCAGACTGTCCCGCAAATCGAAAAAATGGTTCAGGTAGGTATTAGAGATTTTTGTGAAGAGGAAATCAAATTTGCTGAAAAGCAAGGGGAAAGAGTGAGCATTTTCTATGATGATGACATAAAGGTTGGGATGTTTGAAGGCGAGTCTTGGACCATTATCTGCGATAGAATCATAAAAGAATTACCGAATGAAGTGTATATCACCTTTGACATAGATGGCTTGAGACCAGAACTATGCCCCAATACCGGTACGCCAGTACCAGGTGGCATTAGCTATTCCGAAATCATTTACTTATTGACTAAGTTAGTTAAAAGTGGTAAGAAAATTATTGGTTTTGATTTAAATGAAGTGGCCCCAGGCGAAAATACCGATTGGAATGGAAATGTAGGCGCTAGAATTCTATACCGTTTATGCAATTTAATGGGCGTTTCACAAGGGAAACTGGAATGGGATGAGAGTTTTTAAACAACTCTAAATCAGCTACATTCTTAGCCATTTTATTAGTAAATATTTTAAATTTTCATTAAAACCTGTACTTTTGTACAATCTAATTATATTAAAATTTTAAACATTCCATTTAACCCCCGTCTATGAACATTTTTACTCCCCTAATCAACTTTTCAAAAGTTAGCAGAATACTTTTGTCTTTTTTAACATTACTAATTCTTCAAACAAGTTTCGCATTAGCTCAAGATGCCCCTTTTATTACTGTTTGGCAAACAGATAATCCAGGCACCAGTGAAGATAACCAAATCACTATACCAGGTTCCGGCATAGACTATCAAATAGAATGGGAAGAAGTTGGTAATGAGGCTACTAATTTTGGAAGCGAGACTGGAACTGATGAACATACTGTTACATTTCCTAAGCCTGGTACTTACCGCATTAAAATAACGCGTACAAAATTAATTGACGACTTTACACAAATTCAATTTTATAATAAGGGAGATAAAGAAAAAATCATAGACATTGAGCAGTGGGGAGATATTACTTGGTCAGATTTTAGAGCAGCGTTTTATGGCTGTTCTAATTTAGTGCAGACGGCCACAGATATGCCTAATCTATCTAATGTGACTGATATGCACTGGATGTTTTTAATGGCTAACTCATTTAATGGAAATATAGGTGCTTGGGATGTCTCTAATATAATTGACATGGAGAGAATGTTTGACGATGCAGATTCCTTTAATCAAGACATAAGTAATTGGGACGTGTCCAACGTGAAAAACATGAGCTGGATGTTTTCAGGATCTTCATTTAACCAAGATATAAGTTCTTGGGACGTTTCGGATGTAACTAATATGAGTGGTATGTTTGCGGGAGCAGTTTTTTTTAATCAGGATATAAGTAGCTGGAATGTATCTAATGTTATTAATATGGAGAGGATGTTCTCTAATACATATGAATTTAATCAAGATTTAGGAAATTGGGATGTTTCCAATGTGACTAATATGAGTAGAATGTTTTTACAAGCTTACTCATTTAATCAAGATATAAGTAATTGGAATGTGTCAAATGTAATAAACATGACAAATATGTTTTATTCAGCTCGCGCCTTCAATCAGGACATAAGCACATGGAATGTGTCAAATGTCACTGATATGAGTGGAATGTTCTTACAAGCTGCTACTTTCAATGCAAAAATAGGTTTATGGAATGTTTCTAACGTAAACAATATAAGCCGAATGTTTCAAAGTGCACATGAATTCAATCAAGATTTAAGTGGATGGGATGTGTCAAATGTTACTGATATGCATGACATGTTCTTGCAAGCTGAGTCATTTAATGGTCAAATAAGTTCTTGGGATGTTTCTAAAGTGACCGATATGAGTAGAATGTTTAAAAGCGCAATCAGTTTCAATCAAGACTTAGGATCCTGGGACATTTCTAATGTGAATAATGCAAATGAAATGCTAAATCTAAGTGGCTTAAATACGTATAATTATGATCAAACACTAAGAGGATGGGCAGCTCAAGCAAATTCCCCAATCGGATTAGACCTCGGAGCTGAAAACATGAAATACTGTTTATCCGAAGCAGCTAGAGATCAATTGGTAAATGAAAAAGGCTGGTCAATTACCGGAGACACAAAAGATTGTCAAGCAACTTTTATTAGTACTTGGAAAACAGATAATGATGGTTCAAGTGAAAACAATCAGATAAGCATCCCTGGCATAGGAGCTGAATACATCGTCCATTGGGAAGAAGTTGAAAACATTGAAAATAGCGGGCAGGAAAGGGCTAATAATACTCATACCCTCACCTTTCCTCAAGCAGGAACTTACCGTATTAAAATTTATGGAGATTTCACAAGCATAAATTTTTCAGATTTAGGTGATAAATCCAAGATTCTAGATATTGAAAACTGGGGAGATGTCCAATGGACTTCCATGAACACCGCTTTTGCTGGTGCTGAGAATTTAACAATCTCTGCTAATGATGCACCTGATCTATCACAAGTCACTGATATGTCACGCATGTTTTATAATGCTAAATCCTTAAACCAAGATATTAGTCATTGGGATGTCAGCAATGTCACCAATATGTCAGACCTATTCCATGGAGCTTCTTCTTTTAATCAAGATTTAAGCAATTGGGATGTTTCCGGTGTTACTAAAATGTCGAGAATGTTTGCCAATACAACTGCTTTTAATCAAGATTTGAACAGCTGGAACACTGCAAATGTTGAGGAAATGGATTTTATGTTTTGGGAATCAGATGCATTTCAGGGAAATATAGGTGAATGGAACACATCAAATGTAAATAATATGTGGGGAATGTTTTATGGAGCTGATTCTATGAATACAGATATTTCAACTTGGGATGTGAGTAGTGTGACCAATATGACTGAAATGTTCCGAGAAGCCGTTGCTTTTAATCAGGACATAAGCAACTGGAATGTTTCCAATGTAACCGACATGAGTGGTATGTTCTATGAAGCTTCTGCTTATGATCAAAATTTAGGAGATTGGAATTTATCCAATGCAGGAAGCCTATTTGAATTTTTAACAAATTCAGGTATATCTATTCAAAATTATGATTTATCTCTTGAAGGCTGGGCAACCAATGGCAATATACCATCTGACATTGCCCTAAGTGCAGAAGGCTTATATTATTGCGCTTCTGCTGAATACAGACAACAATTAATCGATGATTTTGGCTGGAATATTATGGGAGATGAGACGTGCAGTTTAATTATGGAAGAAACAATGCCAGTAGCTGAAGCCACTTCAGTAGAAAAGAATACTGAAATCTACCTTACTTTTGATCAAGAAATTGAAGAAATAGATTTAAGTGGAATTACTTTGAAGGATGTAAGCGGTAACGCAATTTCCCTAAGCGATATTTATATTGATAGCTTAACATTGCATTTGGTGCATAGTGGATTAGGTTCCAATACTTATGAAGTTGTAATCCCTAAGAGCAGTATTATAAGTATAACAGGCAAAGAAAATGATTCAATCAGCTGGTCGTTTGCCACTCAAAGAATTTTGAGTTCAAAGAAAGAACAAAAACTAATTGATCATTCTGCTTTTCCAAACCCTTTTTCTGATTTTACAACAATCCAATTTAACCTGCCGCAAACGCAGTCGGTTAATTTATTGATTTTTGATCTAAAAGGGCAATTAGTAAGAGAAGAGAAATATGATAATCTTGGCTCAGACAATCAATCGATCAAGTTTGAAAGAAAAGATTTACCTGCTGGGCTTTATCGTTATCAGTTGCAGTCTGCTGAAGGATTAGTAGGTGGGAAAATGTTGATTAAATAGAGCTTTTAATAATTTTATTAAATCACTTATTTTTAGTTAAAATCAGCTTTAACAAAATTGAAAAGCCATTCCAAAATTATTGGGATGGCTTTTTTTATGGCCTTCTAGTTTTATAATAGCTATCTTTTTTGCTTCCTTTCAGTGATCCAACGTCTAAGGTCGAGGCTAAATTCTCTCTTTGCGAAAACTTTGCGCCTTTGCGTCTTGGCGAGACTATTTTGCGTCTTAGACGCCTGCGAACTTTTTACTATTATGGCTTAATGAAAAATTTTTCAAACCCTAAACCCAATAACCAACATATCATCGGTTTGTTCCATCTCTCCCTGCCATCTTTTCATCTCTAGCTCTAGGCTTTTGCTTTGCTCGGGCAAGCTTTTATTTGAAATGCTTTCTAAAAGCGTTTTAAACCTTTTACGGAGATATTTTTTCTGGGTATTGAACCCAAACTGGTCTGCAAAACCATCCGAACTCAAATAAAATGTTTGATTTTCTTCAAAATCGATCTCTTGGTAAGTGAATTTCTTATCGGGACTATTAAAATACTCCCCTACTGTGAAATTATTTCCCTTAAATTCAATCAACTTATTATTTTCGACTACATACAGTGGTCTTTTTGCTCCAGCAAAAGTTACCATTTTATTTGTATAATCAATTTTACATAGTGCCACATCCATACTGTGATTACTAGTGGTAACCTCCTTCTGCTTCAGGATATCCATTACTTTAATATCCAGTTTTGCCAATATCTTATGTGGTTCAGTTTCTTTTTCTTCATTCACAATTTGGTTCATGGTAGCATTGGCAATTACGGTCATAAAAGCACCAGCAACTCCATGGCCAGTGCAATCAATTAAAGCTAAAATATCGCAACCCTCTTGCCGAGAATACCAATAAAAATCACCGCTTACAATATCTTTAGGCTTAAAATACACAAATGAAAATGGGATATTTTCCTTGAAATTATTTTTATTCATGATGCCTTCTTGTATGCTTTTAGCATATTCTATAGAATCGGTAATATTTTGATTCCAACTTTCCAGCTTCATTTTCTGTATTTCTATAGCCTGTTTACTTTTTAAAATCTCCTGGTTTTGATATTCCAAAAGATATTTAGCTTTTCTATTTTGTTTGAATTTAAGAAATGAAATGATCGCCAAAGCAAGCAATAAAATGGAGAAAGCTGCAGAACCGTAAATGTAAAGCTGCCCGTTTTGATACTGCAAATCTTTAATTTCTGACTCTTTTCTTAAAAGGGCTATTTCTTTCTCTTTCTGCTCTAGCTCAATGCTTTTTTCAAGTTCTGCTATTGCTCTGCGAGAGCTTTCATTAAAAATACTGTCTTTCATGATATGATACTGATTCATGTAGACATAGGAGTTTTCTAAATCATCGAAATGTAAATACACTTCTGCTAAAGTACTGTAAGCATCCAAAAGAATTGGTTTAGCATTAATTGACTGGGCAATGTCAATTGCATCCAAGCCTGCATTTCTGGCAGCCAGCAAACTTCCTCTCGCATTGTGTAGCCTGGCTATTTTTACCAAGGCAGCTGAAACCCCAAATTTATTTCCCGAATCCTCCTCCTTTTTCAAAGATTTAGTAAAATAAAAAAGAGCGCTATCGTATTGCTTCTGATTGAAATATATTTTCCCTATATTACTAAAAGGGTCAAATAACGTGCTTTTTTCTGAACTGCTTAAATAAAATGTTAAAACCTTCCTGTAATAGCTAATTGCCTCTTTTTCCTGACCGTTATCTAAATAAATATTTCCAATATTATTCAAAATCCTTAGAAGCTTTGAGGAATCACTTAACTCTTCAAAGATAATTTTAGCATCCTTGTAATAATCTAATGCCCTTTCAAAATCTTCGTTAATAGAATAAATATTTCCGATATTACTCAATGCTTTGGCGGCTCCTGTTTTATCATTTAATGAATCATATAGATTTAATGCCTCCTTAAAATACCTTAGAGCATTATCATAATCACCTTTTTGTTTATTGTATACACCTAAATTGTTACTGGCGGTTGCTTCCCCCGAAAGGAAATTAATCTTTCTAGAAATTTCTAATGCAGTGGTGGCATACTCAAAGCTTTCAGCAGGTTCACTAGCATATTTTATTTTGAATAAATTATTTAATCTAATGACCTCGGTACTATCCTTCTTGTTTCCTTTCCTTTGAGCAACAGATTCAAAAGAGTAAACAAACAATACAGAACATAATAATGAAGAAATTAAGAGCTTTATCACTACCTTTAACATCTTGCTAAGATGCTATATTTATTTGAAAAAGTAACATTCATAAGCTGAAATACATCGCATATTTTATACAATTTATAGAAAAATCAATAAGATTATTAGAATTAAAATAGTAGCATTTACAACCAAAATTCGAGTACATGTGTCATTAAGTCGGACTAATAAAACAAATCTAATAAGATGAAAAGATTTTCAATTAAACTTTTAACCATTGGATTATTGCCCATTATCATACTCTCCTGCACCAATTGGACGAATGTACCCAATTTCGATGTGGAAGAGGTGGAGGGCTACAGACCAGTTTATGCAACTGAAAGTGAGCAGGAAGTAAAAACTTTACCGCCACGTGAAATGGAAAATCCAGGCAAGATTTACGTTATCAATGAATTTCTATTAGTAGTTGACCGATTAAAAGGAGTACATGTCTTCAATAATGAAAACCCTGAGAATCCTGTAAATATTGGTTTTATTCAAATTACTGGAAGTAATGATGTAGCGGTAAGAGATAATATTCTTTATGCTGACCAAGCCTCCGATTTACTGGCGATTGATATTAGTAATCCAACCAATGTTCAAATTGCTTCGCGAGTTAAAGACGTATTTCCATTTGGTTCGCAATATCCTCAACAACAAGGCTTCTATTTTGAATGTCCGGATCCTTCCAAAGGACTCGTAATTGGATGGGAATACACAACTTTAAATTCTCCAGAATGCTATCGTTAAAAATGAAACTATCAAAAGACATGAAAAATATAAAACTATCTATTTTACCAATATTAGCATTTTTACCACTACTCCTAATTTTCTCAGCTTGTGATTCTGATGCTGAATTTGATGGTAGCGGAGAAGGTAAAGGTGGCTCTATGGCTAGATTTACCTTTCTAAAAGGATATTTGTACATCGTGGATGAATCAACCTTGAAAACATTTGATATTAGCAATCCCGAAAATCCTGAGTTGCTGGGAACTGATGATGTTGGCGCTGGAGTTGAAACTATTTTTCCGTATGAAAATTATCTATTTTTAGGAACTCAATGGGGAATGAAAATATATTCGGTTGAGAATAGTCCAGTCCCAACTTACTTATCAGATTTTGAACATTCATTTGCATGTGACCCAGTAGTCGTGTCAAATGGCATAGCCTACGTTACACTAAGAGGCGGGACTACCTGTCAAACAGGCGAAGACCGCATGGAGGTGGTAGATGTTTCTGATTTAAGAAACCCTAGATTATTAAAAACCATTCCAATGCTTAATCCTCATGGATTATCCGTAAGTGATACTGTTTTATTTGTGTGTGAAGGAGATTTTGGATTTAAAGTCTTTAACATTAAAGACAGGCCAAATCCTGAATTAATATCGCATTATGATAGTATACCGAGCTACGATGTAATAACAAATTATGGTAGAAAAGAATTGATTATTACTGGTAAAAACGGGATTTTTCAATACGACTATGAAAACCCTTACGATCTAAAAGAATTAAGTCAAATCACTACAGCTCCAACAAATGAGTAAAATTTTAATAACTGCTTTAGTTATATTTTCAACAACTATGGGATTTACCCAAAATATGGAAATTAACGAAGATAGCATCGAGAACCAATATAACCCATTACTGCTCTTAAGTCTTTCAATGAGTTCACCATTTGAGACTTACAATTCATTTGATGTCGGGCTAATGAAGTCACTCAATAGTAATAGTGCATTAGGTTTAGAGTTAGGTTACATTTATAACTTGCAAGGTTTTAATAATGAAATTGAAGAAAGCTGGCAAACTAATGCGAATGGTTTAAAAGCCTATTTGTATTTTAGACTTTTCTTAAATAATGATGATAATTATCCACCCAATTCAACCACTTTTATTGATTTTGAACCACAATTTTATTGGATGAGTTTTGATTCAGAACGAATTGGTGGCTTTGGCTGCAATAGTCAATTTGGCGAGTGTGAATATTTCAGATTTTACGATTCAAGAGTTGAAAGAATAATTCCTGGTATCAATTTGAAAATTGGCCAAACCTATGACTATGACCCACTACATGTCACTATCTTCGCTGGTATAGGCTACCGATATGTTTATGAGTTTTCTGAAATGGATAATGGGTTGGTCGAACCAGATAAAATTTTCAATACGAGAGGAGAAGAAAGTGACTTGCAAATTGGAGCAATGTCAAGATTAAGACTAGGATTCCAACTCGCTTACAATATTAAATACAAATAAAAAAAGAGGCTATCAAAATAAAATATTTTGATAGCCTCTTTAGTTTATAATTATAAGGAATTATTACTTTCTTATTTGTCCGTCCCCTAAAACATAATATTTGTTTGTTACAAGCTGTTTTAAGCCTAATGGACCTCTATGGTGCAATTTATCTGTACTAATTGCCAATTCCGCTCCTACACCCATTTGACCACCATCAGTAAAGCGAGTAGAGGCATTGTGATAAACCGCAGCACTATCAATTTGCTCCATGAATTTCATAGCATCATCTTGAGTTTCCGTAAGAATAATATTAGAATGTCCTCCTGAATATTTATTGATAAATTCAATAGCATTATCAAGACCATCGACTGAAGAAATAGCTGCTTTCATAGCTAAAAATTCCTCGTACCAAACATCATCGCTTTCGATTTTGTCTGATGTTTCCAAATGCCTAATTACCTGATCACTTGCCACAATTTGAACACCTTTATCACTCAACGCTTTTTCAATTCGTTGAAGTGTTTCTTCAAATTGAGGGTGATTTTCATCGACCAATATTTTATCTAATGCATTGCATCCAGAAATTTTATCTGTTTTAGCGTTTACCAGTACAGGGATAACTTTTTCCATATCAGCATCAGGCGCCACATATGCAAAATTATTTCCTCTTCCACTTACTAAAACCGCACATTTTGCATGCTGTTTTACAAACTCAATTAATCTTTCGCCTCCTCTTGGTACTATTAAATCTAGCGGCTGGTCAGGATTTCTTAAAAATTCCTGAGTTGTAGCTCTATCCATTTTCAGATATTGAATCCAATCGTTATCTAAACCATTGTCATTCAGAGATTGATGCCAACATTTTACCAATTCCTCATTACTACTATGGGCTTCTTTACCACCTTTTAATAGAATTTTATTATTGGCTTTAAAAGCTAAAACAGCAGCCTCTATGGTCACATCCGGTCGAGATTCATAAATAATCATAATAGTACCGAAAGGTGCAGCTTTGTTCGTAATGCTCAGCCCGTTTTCAAGTGTGTCCTGACTGATAACTGTACCCACAGGGTCATCCTGATCTTTGACTTCACGAACTGCTCTAATCATATCATCGACTTTAGCGGAATCTACCACTAATCGGTCGTAAAGTGCTTGATCATCTCTATCGAATGCATCTAAATCTTTTTTATTGGCAGCAATGATAGCATCTCGGTTTTTATCAAGATTATCTATCATTGATTGTAAAACTGCGTTTTTAAGTTCTGTATTTAAAAGCTTCATAAAAGCATATAAATTTAAGTTCAAAATAAATTTTTAGAAGCTGAAGGAAATAATTAATCCACCTCTTTGTAAATCCTAGTCCCTACATCTTTCCCGTGAACGATATCAATGATGACATCCTCACGTTTACCGTTTGCAATGTAAGTTACGATATCTTTTGATGCGGCACCTTTGGCTACATTAATCTTAGATTCCATTCCTCCTCTTCCTTCTCCTTCTTTTTTATCGGATTCTTGAATAAATTGTTCTACTTCCTGGTCGGTTGTAACACTTTTTATCAGATGTGAATCGTCATGATCTGGGTGACCATCAAAAATACCGTCAGTATCAGTAAGCAAAATAAGAGTATCCGCATTAATTAATTCTGCCACTAAACTTGCTAATTCATCATTATCAGAAAACATTGACATGGAAAGCGAAACTGCATCATCTTCATTAGCTATTGGAATTATTCCTTGGCTTAATAAACCTTCGTAGCAGTTTATCATATTATCGCGATGCCTTCCAAAGTCGAAATCTCTTTTAGTTGCCAAAACTTGCGCACATCTCATCCCATAATCGTGAAAAATACTGTAATAATGTCGCATCATTCTGGGTTGACCAACCGCAGAATAGACCTGCCTTCTTTGCGCAGCATTATCAATGTTATCAATTTTATTATCATCAAGCACTTCTTTTCCTGCAATTACAGAACCAGAGGAAATGATAACTGTCATGACATCCTCCTCATAAAGTCGTGCTACTTGATCTACTATCCTCTTCAAAATAGGAACTACTATGCGATTATCTCGATTAGTCATCACATTAGTTCCAATTTTCACTACTACTCTTTTGATATCTTTAGTCACAATACTATAGTTTAAGATTCTTTACCTAATTCTACTGCTCTATTGAATGCTGCATAGGCTGCATCTTCTATTAATTGCTTTACATTATTATCTTCCATTGAATCCAAAGCAGCGCGTGTTGTTCCACCTTTAGAAGCAACTCTTTTCATCCATCCTTCAGGACTCAAATTAGATTTGTTAAATAATTCCACGGCACCTTCAAACGTTTGGCCTACTAAAACTTTTGAATCATGATCTGAAAAACCCATTTTCTTAGCAGCTTCCATCATGGAGTTCATAAAATAGAAAACATAAGCAGGGCCACTACCTGAAATACCAGTTGAAGCATCTATATCATTTTCAGTATCTAATCTTACTGAACGACCAGTAGTGTCCAAAAGATTTTCGACAGTGGAAAGTTCTAGTCTTGAAACTTCATCAGAGGCCGTAAAAGAAGTCAAACCTTTTCCAACTTGAGCAGGAAGATTTGGCATTGCTCTTACTACTTTAGTAATTCCCAATCCATCCTTCATACTTTGAATGGTAACTCCTGCCATGATCGAAATTACAATTTGATCTGGAGACATCATCGGCTTAAGTTCTGCAAACAACTCATCAGTATGATAAGGTTTTACAGCTATGAAAATAATGTCTGCTTTTGGAAGGCAATCCGAGAGGTTAGTAAAAACATCAAAACGACTAATTTTCTTAAGTTCTTCTGTTTTTTCAGGACTGGTATCTGAAATCATTAGGTTGTGATTTGACAGAAATTCAGATTTCACAAGGGCTTTAGCATAAGCCAACCCCATATTTCCAGCTCCTATTACAAGTACTTTCATAAGTAAATTTTTGTTTATTAAATATAAAGAATTAATTCCAATTGCACTTTTGACTATGCAAGCATTGTGCATCTAAACCCCAATTCCACCAAATATCATTGGTATTTCAAAAAAAAACCACCCATAATTGATTAGTAATCAAATATTTACATACTAAATAGAGTGGGATTCAAAGAAATTTCATTCTAACCTCCCTCTGATGAATTCTTGCGCCATATAGTCGGAAAGCTGCAATAATGACAGTCTATTTTAGGATTGTCAATAAATGGCACCATTGAAAACTAGTGTAATCCATTTAGCCCCACCCTTTCGAAACATTATTAAATTAATTCCATTTATACTATAAGTTAATTTTATTAAAATTCTCATATTAACTGATTTTTCAATGTCTACAAGCCATCAACATTCTCAAGAAAAGCACGATCACCATGATCATGAAGGTCATAATCAAGATGAACACGATCATCATGAACATCATGCCCATATGATAAAAGATTTCAAAAAGCGATTTTGGATTTCTATCATCATTACTATACCTATAATGGTTCTGGCACCAATGATTCAGGAATTATTGGGATATGAATTACGCTTCCAATATGATAGATATGTTCAATTTGCATTGTCCACTATAGTATTTTTCTATTGCGGATTTCCTTTTCTAAAAGGATTGAAGGATGAAATTTCCGATCGCAAACCTGGCATGATGACCTTAATTGCGCTGGCAATTAGTGTAGCCTATTTTTATAGCTCAGCTGTTGTTTTTGGACTAGAGGGGAAAATTTTCTTCTGGGAATTAGCCAGCTTAATTGCCATCATGTTGCTGGGGCATTGGATTGAGATGAAGTCGATTATGGGTGCTTCGGGTGCAGTAGAAGAATTGGCTAAACTGCTTCCATCTACCGCTTTGAAGCTGGATGAGAATGGAGATACACATGAAGTAAAAATCTCTGAATTGGAAGCAGGAGATTTGGTTCTAGTAAAACCAGGAGAAAAAATTCCTGCAGATGGCATTATTGAAAAAGGCAAAAGCGATATAAATGAATCCATGATAACTGGTGAATCAAAACCAGTAAGTAAAAAAGAAGGTGATGTGGTTATTGGCGGTTCAGTAAATGGCTCTTCTTCCATTCAATTTAAAATAAAAGAAGATAGCGATGACTCCTATTTAAATAAGGTAGTGGATATGGTGAAATCCGCACAAGAGACTAAATCCAAAACGCAAAATCTTGCCAATAAAGCTGCTGCTTGGCTATTTTATATTGCACTTTTCTCTGGATTCACCACTTTAGGTGTTTGGTTGTGGCAAGGAAAAGAATTTGACTACGCTTTGGAAAGAATGGTGACCGTTATGATTATTGCCTGCCCTCATGCATTAGGATTGGCAATGCCTTTGGTAGTTGCCATTTCAACCTCAGTTTCTGCTAAAAATGGTTTACTTATTAGAAATAGAACTGCATTTGAGAATGCTCGAAATATCACAACCCTAATTTTTGATAAAACAGGAACCCTAACAAAAGGAAATTTCGTGGTAAATCAGTTTAAAAGTACTTCAGAAGAATATAAAAATGAGGACATTCTAAAAATAGCCGCATCACTCGAAAAAGAATCTGAACATCCAATTGCAACTGGAATTTTGACTAAGCATAAAGATAAAGGATTAGATTTTATGGAAATTTCAGATTTTGAAAATCTGACTGGTGAAGGAATTCAAGCAAAAATAAATGATGACCCGTTTAAGATTGTAAGTCCTGGGTATCTAGAGGAAAATAATATTGAATTACCTAAAGATACAAAAAATGAAAAAGCAGAAACAATAGTTTATATCCTTAGGGGCAAAGATTTGATTGGGTATATTTCAATGGCGGATGAAATTAGAAAGGAATCTTATGAAGCAATTAAAAGATTAAAAGAGAATGGCTTGAAAGTCATCATGGCTACTGGAGACAATGAAGAAGTAGCTAAATCTGTAAGCAAAGAATTAGGCTTGGATGATTACTATTCTGAAGTGCTCCCTGAAGACAAACAAAAAATTATTGGAGATCTGCAGGAAAAGGGCGAAATAGTGGCCATGACAGGTGATGGAGTAAATGATGCGCCTGCACTTGCCAAAGCAGATGTAGGTATTGCAATTGGATCAGGAACTGATGTGGCAGCAGAAACTGCTGATATTATTTTAGTCAATAGCAATCCTATGGACATTGTGCACCTTTTGGAATTTGGTAAAGCTACCTATCAAAAAATGATGCAAAACCTGTTCTGGGCGGCAGGTTATAATATTGTAGCTATCCCAATGGCTGCAGGAGCTTTAGCTTTTGCAGGAATTATTTTAAGCCCTGCTGTTGGGGCAGGATTAATGAGCTTAAGTACAATTATAGTGGCATTAAATGCCCAGTTGCTGAAAAGAAAGATGAAAAACTAAACTCTATTCTAATAGACTAATATAAAAAACATAAATTCAGACAGTATTATACTACTATTATATTAAATACCTTAACCTTTGATTTATTATAAAATGAATTGATAAATTGCATATCAATCACGTGATAAATCCATTATAAGTGCATAGAATAATATTTATTCTTCTGTTGTTTTTTTCTCTGTCCTCTTTTGGTCAGTTAATAAAAGAATTGAAAAAGGATTTAAATAATGCAAAATCCGATTCTCAGCGGATGAGCTTATACTATGAGTTAAGCTCAAAATATCAATTTAACGATAATGAAAAAGCCATTTCTTATGCTGAGCAATTGCTGGAATTAGCCAAAAAAAAGAAAGACACCACCAATATTGTTTATGGAAAAGCAATGATTGCATACTCCTACTATAATTTAGGTGCGCTAGACAAAGCCTTGAAATTATATTTAGAGGCTTATGAAATCGCTAAAGCATCAAAAAATGAGAAGTTAATTGATTATATCATTACCCATCTCGCACTTACATATGATGAAATGGGCAATTATGCCAAAGCTTTGGAATATTATCGGTACAATATTCGATATGCAAAGGAAAATAATCTACCTCAAGATCAGATGATTGGGCTATTGAACATTGCTGATATGTATGTTCGAATGGAAGAATACGATTCTGCTGAATATTATGCTGAAAAAGCCATTCAATTCGAAGATCTAAGTGAAGATTACATTAACTCTATTGCATTTATAAATTATGGTGTGGCTTTAGAAAGAAATAATAATTTTGATAAAGCATTGATTTTCCTGTTAAGAGGTTTAGAAATTCAATACTCTTTAGATCCAGATTTTGCAGCTATAAGCGAGGCTTACCTTACTATTTCAAATATTTATCTAAAGAAAAAACAATTCAGTAATGCTTTACAATTTGCAGATTCTTCTATTAATAGTGCGAAAAAATCAGAATCGAATTATTACTTAAGAAAAGGATACGAACTAAGAAGTAGTCTCCATAAAATTTTAGGGGATAACACACAAGCCTATAATGATTTAAAGAAATTTGTTGAAACAAACGATAAAATTTACGATGAAGAAACAACAGAGAAATTTCTAGAACTGCAGGAATTATATGAAGCTAAGCAGCGAGAAGCAGAAATAAATTTACTCAAACAAGAAAGTGAATTGAGTAAAGAATCTATCACTCAAAAGAACATTGTAATATTAGGCTCTTTGATAATACTTTTACTTTTAGCATTGTCTTTAGCTGTATACATTAGTAGAAACCGATTGAAACGAAAAGCTTTGACTTTATTAAACTCTCAAAATCAAGAAATTGAGGAAAGAAATTTTCAGTTGGGCGAAATGACAGAAGAGCTAAAAAGTCAAAAAGAAGAAATAGAAACTCATAGAGATCAGCTGTCTGAAGCCTATAGTATATTAGAAAAAAGAAATCAGGATGTAACCGACAGTATTAACTATGCTCAGAAAATTCAAAACTCACTTTTACCTGATTTAAAAACCATTAAAAAAGCATTACCTGAATCTTTCATATTTTATCAAGCTAGAGACATTGTAAGTGGTGACTTCTATTGGTTTCACCAGAAAAAAGTTGATGGAAAGGAAATCAAGTTTATTGCTTCTATTGATTGTACAGGGCATGGAGTTCCGGGTGCATTTATGAGCATGATTGCTGACGCCCTATTATCTCAGGTTATTATTGAGCTGGATTTTAATCAGCCTGCTGAAATTTTAACTGAAATGGACAGGAGGCTGAGAATTATGCTAAAGCAAGATGAAAACTATGGTAATGATGGAATGGAAATCGGACTTTGTGCCATTTATGATAGGAAATTGATGTTTTCTGGTGCAGGTCACAAGTTAGTTTATTTCGAAAATGGTGAATTAAATACTATCAGAGATAACCGATATTCAATTGGTGAAAGTTTTATAAGCCATCAAAAAATGAAATTCACGAACCATACCATTGCAATAGAAAATCCAATCATGATTTATCTTTTTTCCGATGGAATTCAAGATCAATTTGGTGGTTCAAAAGATAAAAAACTTGGGATAAAGTGCCTACGGAGAAATTTGGAAGCTATTCATAAAGATACTGTTAACAAACAAGAAGAACACATTAAAGAAATGGTTGAGAATTGGAAAGGCACAGCAGAACAAGTAGATGATATGCTTTTAATAGGATTTAGAATTAAGGGGAGTATCTCATAAACTGTGTAAGTTCTAAATCAGGGCTTACAAAACAGTTATTGAGCCTCGGAAATTTAGGGAGTGATTTTGTAAAAATCGCTACTTAAATTTCGAGGAGCCCGCGGCAGGCGCTTTTCTCAATTTGTGTGTAAATATTTTTAACTTTATAAACACACAGATTGTAAGATGAAAAAAGAAGATTTATTAAACGAAGAGTTTTTAAAGCAATTTAAGAACGGAGATGAACTCAATGATTTCCTGCAGCAACTTCAAAAGCGTGCGGTAGAAAAAATGCTGGAAGCAGAGCTGGATGGCCACTTGGGGTATGATAAAAACCAAAAGACTACCAGTTCCAATTCTCGTAATGGTTATTCAAATAAAAAACTCAAAAACTCCTTTGGCGAAGCCTCCATTAATGTTCCCAGAGACAGGGAAGGAAGCTTTGAACCGGTGCTAGTCCCTAAAAGAAAAGGAATGGCAGAAGGCATTGAAAACGTTATTATTTCCATGTACGCCAAAGGAATGTCCAATCAGGATATAGAAGAGCAGATACGGGAGCTCTATGATATCAATGTTTCCACCTCTACCATATCAAGAATTACAGATACCATTGCAGAGGACATTGTAGCCTGGAGAAACAGACCACTCGATCCTGTTTACTTAATTGTATGGATGGATGGAATTTCTTTTAAAGTAAGAGAGAACTCCAAAGTGGTTAATAAAACGGTTTACATTGCTGTGGGGCTCAAGACTAATGGAATGAAGGAAGTATTGGGCTTGTGGTTGGGAAAGAACGAATCCTCTGCATTTTGGATGAGCGTCCTGACCGATTTAAAGGCAAGAGGTGTGGAAGACATCCTGATCACGGCAACAGACAACCTCAACGGCTTTACTGATACTATAAGGGCATCTTTTCCTGAATCAGTCACTCAGATATGCGTAGTCCATCAAATTAGGAATACTTGCCGATATGTGGTCTGGAAGGATAAAAAAGAGTTCACCCGTGACATGAAGGAAATTTATACTGCTCCTAATAAGGAAGCGGCTTTGGCAGCTTTAAATGATTTTGCCCTCAAATGGGAATCAAAATACTCTTATGCCATTAAAAGCTGGAAAGACAATTGGGATGAACTCACTGTGTTTTTTGATTATCCTGTGGAAATTAGAAAAATCATTTATACCACTAACTTAATTGAAAACCTTAACGGTAAGATTAGAAAATACACCAAAAACAAGCTCTCTTTCCCGACTGATGATGCTGTGATGAAATCTGTATTTTTATCAGTTAGGGAGGTAAGTAAAAAATGGACTCAGCCTATTAGAAACTGGGGAGTAATACTTAACAGTTTTCTTATTATATTTGAAGATAGGGTCAGATTAAATGAATCTTAACCCTATCTTCAAAATTTTTAGTTACACACTTTTTGGGATAGTGTC
>NZ_DASSWQ010000023.1:0-217326 GCF_035704835.1 Marivirga sp.
TTGGGTTTTACGAAACTTACTTACGGCTGACTAATGCAACACAGCCATCATTATTTTAACAAACCGCCCTGTACCGAACGGTACGCAGGGTGGTGTGAGAGGACGGATAGGGAAATAATCCCTATCTTCCTACTCGATTGTGCTTTAAATCGAGCGTTTTTGGTTTTTTTCTTCATATGGTTTGTCAAGTTGCACCAACCCACCATGCCTCTGGTTTCACCAAAATCGTATCTTCTTTATCAACATGCACCATTCCAGGAGGTAGGCCTTTTGGTTTTCTTACAAATTTCTTAGGCGTTACAATCACAGGACTTAAACTATCTGATTTTCTTTTGGAGTAAAATGCGGCTGCTTGTGCTGCTTTTTCTACTACATCCTGTGGAAATGGTTTACTACTTTGTTGCTTCAAAACAACATGTGATCCGGTTACATCTTTCGCATGCAGCCATAAATCATTTTTCTTGGCATATTTTAAAGTCAGTTCATCATTTTCTCTGGCCCCTTTACCAACTAAAATGGTGAATCCACTATATTCAAATTTTTTGTAGGGTACCTTTAATTCAACTTGTGAGCGTTCCTTAACAGGGTTTTGTTTGATTAATTTTTTAATTGATTTAATATCTTCAGCATCAGCAATTTCAGTCAATTTTTCCTCTGCTTCCTTTAATTCCTGCTCTTTTTGCTTGATAGAAGCTTCCAGTTGTTCTAATTCAATTTTCTGATTCTTAGATTTTCGGTACAGGTTTTCTGCATTTTTTTGTGGACTTAAATGAGATTTTAGTGCGATTTTGATATTCTCATTGGTGTAAAAATTGAATAGTTCTACTTCCTTAGCATGAGATGGGATTTGATGCATATTAGCCATCAATATATCAGCCAATTGATTATAACCTGGTTTTTCTAGTACTTCTTCAAGCTTTTGATTTGATTTTTTGATATAATTGATAGCCTGATTGCGCTGCTTTTCTAATTGTTTGGAAAGACGTTTTTTCTCCTTGCGGATAAAATTTTCTTTGGAATAGGTATAATAAAATTGGGTGATGCCTTCCAGACAGCTCTTTTCTTCTTTTAGGATTTCGCCAATTTTTATTAAAGAAAAATGAATCTCATCATTCCATACAATAGTGTAAAACTGAGTTGGATTTTTAATATCCGATTCTAAAAGTGAGATGATTTCCCACTGCTCTTCGAGTGTTTTTTTTTCTAGCTGTATGCTACTAAGATATTCTTTAATTAACTTTCCAAATGTTGGAAAAAGTTTTTGGTAATTCCCATCGAAGTTTAAGAAGGCTTCTCTGCTCTGGTCTATAGGACGATGTAATTCCTTTAAATCCAGTTCCATATCCTGTGGAAAGCTGTTTCTAAATAATTTAATTGCCTTATTAGCTTTGAATCCTACTACATTCGAGCGATTTCCATGCATTTTGAATAATAAGGAATAATCTTCTTCAAAATGAATGGCAAAACATCTTTCATTTATAAATTGCTCTATGCTTTGTACTTTTTTACCTGTAAAATCAGTAAATAAATCTATACTATTGCTTTTGGTTCTAGCAAATTGGTTTGGGAAACTTAGACAAGAAAACTCAGGTAGTAGAGAAGCTTTTAAATAAAATTCTTCTTCAGCTGGTCCAAAAGTTAAAATTAATTCATCCTTACTTTGACTGAAGCAAGCCGATAAGGTAGTATTCGAGATTTTTGCCTCCAATTCTGCCGATAATTGCTGAAATACATAATAGTTATTATGCATCTTAAAGTTCTATTTGAAGTCCATCATGGGATAATTCCATACCCTCAGGTAATTCTTCTTCAATGATTCTATGCAAACCCATCCTGTGGCCCATATGGATGAAATATGCTTGAGGGATTTCTAATTCTCTCACCATTTCAATGGCTTGTTCCAAGTTGAAATGGGATAGATGGGATTTTTTTTGTAGTGCACTTAAAACCAGAACTTTGCTTCCTCTGATTTTATGTTTTTCCTCATCAGGAATGTGATTAACATCAGTGATGTACGTAAAATCTTTTATTCGAAAACCAAATACGGGAAGTTTATAATGCATCACATTGATTGGCTGAATATCTATTCCCTCTACTTGGAATGGCTTATTTTCAATTTCATGTAGTTTGACTTTAGGAATGCCAGGATATTTATTGACAGCAAAAATGTAGGCAAATTCTCGTTGGATTTGTTCTAAGACTTGTTTTCGGCCATAAACCGGCATATCCATATTTTGCTTGAAATTGTATGAGCGAACATCATCCAAGCCAGCGGTGTGGTCTTTGTGTTCGTGTGTGTAGATAACAGCATCCAGATGGTTTATTCTTGCTCTCAGCATTTGTTCCCTGAAGTCAGGACCAGTATCGAAAACCAGACTTTTACCATCTACTTCAATATGAATGCTTGTTCTTTTCCTTTTGTCCCGGTAATCAACAGATTGACATACTTCACAATCGCATGCGATTACTGGAACTCCCTGCGATGTTCCTGTTCCTAGAAATGTTACCTTCAAAGCGCGAGTTCAGTTTGTTGTAGTTCTAAATAGAAATTTTTGTTTTTGTCGCTTAGTGTTTTGCTGTCTAAATCTATATTTTTAAGAATATCGACCAAGCAATTGATTTTTCCTTCTGTGTCAAAGAATTTGTTGATTATCACAATTCTTTGCTCTTTCAAAAGACAATAACCTGATTTGAAATTTCCTTTTTCATAACGAAGAATGTAATCAGATTCTGCGAAGACATCTTCTAATTTATTAAGGAATGATTTTGTGTATTTTATTTGCATACTCAAGCGTTTTTAAATTAACTACACAAACTTTCTAATTGTTACTTATTTTAATTGATGCTTTTTAAAATTAGCATGCAACCGAATTCAATTCGTAAGTTTCTTCACAGTTTCCACTAACTGGTCAAAATTTAATGGTTTTTGAAGGTACTCAGTAATTCCCACTGCTTTAAAGTCTTCAATACTGTAGTTTTTTGCATTTCCCGTGATGGCAACAATAGGAATTGCAGATTTCTCTTTATCATCTAAAGCTCTAACAGCTTTCGTACATTCCATGCCATCCATTTTTGGCATATTGATATCCATTAAAATGATGTCAAATGATTCAGTTTCTAGAGCTTTTAATACTTGCTCTCCATTTTTTGCCGAATGGATGCTGTAATTTTGCATCATTAAAATTTTCTTGGTAAGATTTTGAATTACTGAACTATCTTCAGCAATTAGTACTTTTTTTGTTTCTGCCATCTTAATTTAATATTGACTGATAATTATTTGTAAATTTATTAAATTTATCTAATAAATGATTTAGATCATTTATTAGGTTGTCGGTTTTATGAGTTTTTAAATTAACCTCAATTTTCTTTGCTTGCTCTTCTATAGAACGGATTCCTAAAGTACCAGCATTCCCTTTTAACGTATGCAAATTACTTAAGATTTTTTCTCTGTCAGTAGTCTTTTCAGCATTTATACTATCTAATATCAAACTTTTTGCTTCAATTTCAAATTCTTCAAAGAATGATTTTATGGTGAGCTGGTCTGCATATTTACTGAGCTGCTTTAAAGTGGATTTATCAATTAAATCTAAATCATCTTTCAGATTGTCTGTATTGACTTTTTCCTCTTCCTTTTCAATATCTTTTGATTTAAAATGAGGTAAATTTCGCTGAATAATTTCTATTAAAAGATTTGATACGATTGGTTTGGCCAAATAATCATCCATTCCCAAATCTAGAAATCGTTGACGATCTTCTTTCATAGAATAAGCAGTCATGGCAATAATCGGTGGTACTTTTTTGCTTAGTTTTTTAATTTCTTGAGTAGCTGTAACGCCATCCATCACGGGCATCTGGATATCCATGAAGATAAGATCGTAGTCTGTTTCCTTTACTTTTTCTATTGCTGCTGCTCCGCTAAATGCCAAGTCTGTCTTGAATCCAGACTTCATTAATATTTGACTGGCTACTTGACGGTTTATCGTGTTATCATCCACTATTAAAATGTAAGGGGCATTTTCGCTTTCAAATTCAAGCTTTGTACTTTTTTGAGTGATTTGTTTTTTTCTTTCATATTCCTCAATTTCAGCTACGCTAACACCTTCACCCATCATGGTAAACCAAAAAACACTGCCTTCATCGGGCTTCGAACTCACCCCAATTTGACCACCCATTAAACTGCTTAACTCCTTAGAAATAGCTAGTCCTAAACCAGTGCCACTGAAAGCTTTAGTGCTGGAATTATCTACTTGAGTGAATATTTTAAATAGTTTCTGCTGATCATTATCCGAAATCCCAATGCCAGTATCTTCAATAGCAATTCTATACAGATTATGTTTAATTTCTTTGGAGAAATGTAAAATCACCTTTCCATCTTTTTCAGTAAATTTTAAGGCGTTTGAGGTTAGATTGGAAACGATTTGAATAATTCGCGTTTCATCTATTTTTAGATATTTAGGAATTTCATTATCTATTTTAAAACTTAAATTAATTGATTTTTGACGCGCTTGCTGAGTGAAAAGATTTAATACCTTTTCGAATATTGTTTTAACCTCTGTAACGTGGGGTTGAATTTCCATTTTCCCCGCTTCTATCTTGCTTAAATCTAATATATCATTTAAGATGGTTAATAAAGTCTCAGAAGATTTTTTAATAGTTTGCACAAAATTCATTTGCTCAGGATTGAGCTGTGTCTGTGATAATAAATCTACCATTCCGATTACCCCGTTCATTGGAGTCCGAATTTCATGACTCATATTAGCCAGAAACTGCTCTTTTACCTTCAATGAATTTTCCGCTACATTTTTAGCATGTAACAAATCTCTATTAGCCTGCTTCAATTTTGTAATATCTCTCGCAACCCCTTCAATGGTGACTTCTCTACTGTTTTTGTCACGAACCAGACGTACGTTGCAAATGCAATTCACCAATCTTCCCTCCCTCGTAATGAGTGTGGCATCGAAGTTTTGAACTCTTCTTTTTGAAACTAATTTCTTTAATAAATCCTTCGTTTTTTTTGTGTAGAGGTAATAATTTGTAATATTATTTCCCGTTACTTCACCTTGTTCGTAGCCAATATTTTCCTTTACAGAAGGACTGATAAGAATTATTTCTCCATTAAATGTGCAGTTGAAATAGATATCCTGAAAAGATTCAAATATATTTCTGAACCTGAGTTCACTTTTCTGTATGTTTAGTGCATTGATTTTCTTTTCAGTGATATCATGCGCAATCCCAGATAACCCTGTTATTTCGCCACTCTCGGTATAGATTGGATTAAGAAATATCTCTTTCCAAACAATTACATTATCCTGAGGGCTTTTGAAATCAATTTCAAAATTAAGTGTTTCTCCATTCAAGCATTGTTGGATTTTTTCTCTCCAATAATTATAACCAAGTTCAGGAACAGTAGATGAAATGGAATCCCCTCTTAAATCGATGTTTACCCTAGGCTTAAAATTGAAAAATTTTAGAAATTCATATTCAAAATTTTCATTAAAGGAGGTGAGTTCATATTCCTTATTGATTGACCAAATAATGTGTTTACTGCTGTTAAATATAGATTGTAGGCGCGCAGCTTGTATGCTGCTTTTTTCTTCTATAAACTTTCTTTCTACCGACAGCAAAACTTGATTAGAAATAAAATTCAATAATTTTAAGTCTTTATTTTGAAAGGCGTTTCCATCTGTATAACTCTGAACACCAATTACGCCTGGAGTACCTTTTTCTGTTTGAAAAGGAACTCCTAAAAACACTTTCGGAATTGTTCCATATTGGTGAATTTTCCCCTGCAATATCAAATCCATTATATCGGATTCCTTAAGAATAACTGGTTTTTTATGATGATAGATGTATTCGCATAGACCTCTTTTGTATTCAAAAGTTACTGATTTTGGAGAATCTAGAATAAATTCATCATGTATGTAAGGGAAAAACAACTCTTGTTTTTCAAATCGAAATTGAGCAATAAAAAAGTTTTTTGCTTCCATTGCCTCTTTTAGCTTTTCATGAATTCCTCTGAATAAGCTTTCTAAATCTCTACTCTTTAAAGTAAGATTGGTAATTTCATAAAAAAGGTTTTGTGCTTTTTGTGCATGTATTTGATTGGTGATATCCTGAAAATTAGCAACAATATTCTTTTTGTTATGGCTTTTTAAAATGATGCCAGTTACATGAATTTTATCATTATTCTTAGAGCTTAATCGAACTTCAAGTAGTTCTTGAGATTGGTATTTGACCACTTTATCACAGATGTTTTGGAATTTATGCCAGTCATCGGGGATTATAATATCTCTTAAATAAATTTGCTTTAGATCCTGATTTGAATAGCCAAGAGTGTTGCGCCAATTTTTATTTGTTTTTACAATTTGGCCATCTTCAGTAAATTCCATGCTTAAATCAAAACCCTCTTCCGGGAAGATGCTGCTGTCCAGGTACCTAGAATTTTTAAGCAAATATTTATTTCGGTAGAGTGCTAAGCGCAATTTCTCTACCTCTTTTATTAGTTCTTCCTTATCGTACTTTTGTAACTCCAAATTATTTAAATTTGCTGCTCAATTTAAGGTATTAAGATCGAATTTTATATCAAACTTGACTAAAAAATCAAAAACCATAGTGATTCTTGCAGGTCCAACTGCGGTCGGCAAAACAGCTTTATCTATTGAATTGGCCAAGAAATTTCAATCAGAAATAATTTCAGCGGATTCAAGGCAATTTTTTAAAGAAATGGAAATAGGTACGGCCAAACCGACAATACAAGAAATGGATGGAATTCCGCATCATTTCGTCAATTCTCATAGCATTCATGAAGAGTATAATGTTGGACAGTTTGAAAAAGATACGCTTAACTTATTAGATGTTTTATTTCAAAAGCATGATATTGTTTTTGTAGTGGGTGGTTCAGGACTTTATGTAAAAGCTTTATGTGAGGGGATAGATGAAATGCCAGCCATTCCTGCTGAAATAAGACAAAAGCTTAATGTAGAATTTGAGCAGCATGGAATTAAATATTTGCAAAAACAAGTATTCGAATCTGATCCTGAATATTTTGATATTGTAGACCAGCAGAATCCTCAGAGATTAATACGAGCTTTGGAGCTTTACCGAGCTACTGGGAAAAATATGAGTTTTTACAGATCCCAAAATAATCAGGTTGAAAGGTCATTTCATATCATAAAAATTGGTTTGGAACGTCCTAGAGAGGAATTGTATGATCGCATTAATTTAAGAATGGATCAGATGATTGCAGAAGGTTTGTTTGAGGAAGCTAAGAAACTTTATCCTTTCAAGAATTTAAATGCTTTACAAACAGTGGGCTATTCCGAAATATTTGGCTTTTTAGATGGTAAATATGATAGGGAAGAGGCTGTTCGATTATTGAAAAGAAACAGTAGAAGATACGCCAAAAGACAAATGACCTGGTTCAAAAGAGATTCGGAATTTGAATGGTTTCAGGCAGATGATAAAACTAAAATAATTTCTTTCTTGAATAAAAAGCTTAGTTAAATTGACAAGTTACTAGCTTGTTGACAAGTTTACAGGTTGGCGAGTTGTCAAGTTAGTTCAGACCCTGAAATTGTGCTCAACAATCTATTTCTTTATTTCCATCTTCACATTGTCCGACCTACTGTATTAACTTAGCTTGGAGAACAAAACCCATTCAACACCCTTCATCCATCACCCTTATGCCTTCTCCTTCGGATTCTCCCTCCTAAAATGCCCCCAAGCAATCTTTATTTCATCATAAGTAAACTCATCTCCCAATTTGGCTTTTACATCAGCACTGCCTTTTACTTCTTCTAGCGCCATCACTTGACAGATTTGGTCTAGTTTAGTAGCATCCATTAATTCAGAGGCTTCAATTTCACCGCTTTCAATGTATTTGGAAAGATGCCCGAGAATTGTGCCCGATACAAATTCTCTTTTGGTGGCTATTTCCTCTATGCTTAGACCTTCTTTATACAAATTGAAAGTTATTTCTGCAGTAGGAGTTTTGTCATTACTGGCTTTCTCTTTCTTCTTTCCGTCTTTTTTAGCTTGTTCAAAAGTAGAAGTGCCGTGCAGATCTTTCTTAGTTAGAATGCGATTTTCTGCAGCTGCACTTACTAGCATTGCAGTTTTACTGATTTGTAAAAGCTGGGATTTTAACATCTCGGTAATGTTTTCAAGTTCTTTCAGGTAAGTTTTCACTTTGCTTTGATTGGATGTATCAATCAAATGTGCTTTGAAAGAATCGAATATGTCTTTCACTTTTGGCTTAAAGTAATCCTCAGCGCTATTGACTCTTTCAGCTAATTCTGGTAAAAACTCCTCTTTGGCTTCATAATGGGCTAAAGAACTTTGAAATTTTAGCCCCACTTTATTGATTTCTTCTAATTGCTCTTTTTTTTCTCTTGTCCAATCGACATATTGCTGTTTCAGTGAGCGGTTTTCTCCTTTATTGAAACTACTTAAATGAATGTTCAACTCTTTCATTAAGCTTTGGAAATCAAAAGTTTCTCTAATCGTATTGAAGATAAATCCTTTTCTATCGGATTCAAGCTTTTGGTTTAGGATTTCAGGAGCTTTTTTATTATCCTCAAATTGTCTGAGACTTTTGTCCAGTTCAAATGATATATTGCTGATAGGCTTCGAAAGAATCAATCCTTCTAAGCCAGTAAGTCTGGAAAGTGCCACATACATTTGCCCTGGAGCAAAGCTGTCTGATAAATCCAATATGGCTTTTTCAAAGGTTAAGCCTTGTGATTTATGAACTGTTATTGCCCAAGCCAACTTTAAAGGGAATTGTTTGAAAGTCCCCAGCCATTTTTCTTGAAGCTCATTGGTCGATTTATCCAAGCTGTATCGCTGGTTCATCCATTCATATCGCTCCACAGTAACTTCATCTTTTGGGTCTTTGAGTTTTACTTTTATGGTGTCTTCATTCATCTCCGATATTTCTCCGATTTTCCCATTGAAATAGCGAGCTTCTCCACTGCTGTCATTTTTGATAAACATAACCTGAGCACCAATTTTGAAATTCAATTTCTCAGGCAAAGGGAACATGTTTTCAGGAAAATCGCCTTCAATTTCTGCTTTATAGCTCCTTTCTTCAGTATTGAGTAACTTCAATGATTTTTCATTGAGTAAATCTGCTTTACGATTATGCGTTGTGATGTGGATGTAACCATCTTTTTTAGATTCTTCCACACCTTCCTCGTAATGTTTATTCAGTTTTTCAATGTCAGTTTCAGAAAGATGATTATCCCGTAGTCGATTAAGAATGGAAGTAAATTCTGGGTCAGACTGGCGAAATATTTTATCGAGTTCGATATAAACCATTTCGGTTTTCTGTAGAGCCAATGCCTCGAAGAAGTAGCCAGTTTTATAGAATTTGTTTAAATATTGCCACTCATGCTGACGGATTACAGGAGGTAGCTGATTCAAATCTCCTATAAACATGATTTGCAATCCACCAAAAGGCTGAGGTTTTTTTCGAACCATGCGCAAAATTAAATCCATGCAGTCCAGAATATCTGCCCGAAGCATACTGACTTCATCAATAATGAGTAGTTCCAGATTCCGGATAATCTGGCGTTTATTGCCATACATTTTAAACTGCTGAAGAAATGTTTTTGGAGTGTTGATTTGCTCGCTGGTTTTGGAAAAATCAACTGCATTATCTTCTGGAATGAAAGTGCCAAAAGGGAGTTGAAGTAAAGAGTGTAAAGTAACTCCTTTGGCATTTATAGCTGCAATTCCAGTTGGGGCTGCAACGGCTACATTTTTATAAGTATTATTAATGATATAGCGTAAAAGCGTGGTTTTTCCACTTCCTGCCTTACCTGTTAGAAATATCAATCGGTTGGTGGTGTTTACATAACGTATGGCAATTTTGGCGACTTCGGTTAGCTTGTGTTCTGGCATAATTGGGGTTATTTAGGTTTTAGTTTAGCTGTAAATGTATGAAAAATGCGTTTTTTAGAAAAATGGGAGAGGTGAAAATTTTTGGAAACTAGGTTTTCTTTATACGATACTCTTGACTTTTTTAAAGTCTAAATCAAGTATTTCAATGGATAATAGCTTGTTAAAGTACAAATCTAGATTTAGAACGTCATCCCTGTGAAGGTAGGGATCTAGTTTATTGAAACGAAGTTTCAATACTCTTATCCAAAAGCGAGCAATTTCGAATAATCCAAGTGATCAGATTTATGTTTCTTTCTTAATATTTTAACCAAAGGTTAAAATCAATAGATCCCTGCCTTCGCAGGGATGACGCCCGGAATGGAGATTGTTTAGATATGATAGTATAATTCATAGCATTATCACCACTGTATTTTGAAAATCCCTGCGACCATGTCTCAAGCCTATTGCAAAACAAAACACCATAATATCATATAAACAACCACAAAACCACAACCCAAATCCTAACTTCATAAAATATAATTTTTACAATATCCCATCCTAACGAATGTTTGGCAATGACTTTAATCTTTAGCTTTATTGTTGTAATTTCGTAATCGAATCTAAACGAATAAAAAATATGTCTGCACATCAAACTGTAGCTCCTTATAAACCTAAAAATAACGTTCGCATAGTAACCGCTGCTTCCCTTTTCGATGGGCATGATGCTGCAATTAACGTAATGCGAAGAATCATTCAATCCACTGGCTGTGAAGTGATTCACCTTGGGCACGATCGATCTGTTGAAGAAGTGGTAAACACTGCTATTCAAGAAGATGCTCAAGCCATTGCCATGACTTCCTATCAAGGTGGTCATACTGAATATTTTAAATACATGCACGACCTTTTGAAAGAAAAAGGGTCAGGTCACATCAAGATTTTTGGTGGTGGCGGTGGTGTAATCTTACCAGATGAAATCAAAGAATTACATGATTATGGCATCTCTCGAATTTACTCTCCAGATGATGGAAGAGAAATGGGATTGCAAGGGATGATCAATGATTTAGTTAAGCAAAGTGATTATCCTACTGGTCAGAATTTGAACGGTGAAGTAGGTCGAATCGACAAGCGAGATGTAAAAGCGATTGCTCGATTAATCTCAGCAGCAGAGAATTTCCCGGAAGAAAGTAATGTTGAATTAGATAAAATCAGGGAGAAAGCTAAGGATCTAAAAGTTCCAGTTTTAGGAATTACAGGAACAGGTGGCTCAGGAAAATCATCTTTAGTGGATGAATTAGTTCGTAGATTCTTACTTGACTTTAAAGATAAAAACATAGGCATTATCTCTGTAGATCCATCTAAAAGAAAAACTGGTGGAGCACTTTTAGGAGATAGAATCAGAATGAATGCCATTAATCATGAGCGTGTTTATATGCGTTCATTGGCAACTCGTCAAAGCAATTTATCGATTTCGAAATATGTTAAAGATGCTGTTTCTATCCTGAAAGCAGCAAAATTTGATTTAATCATATTGGAAACCTCAGGTATTGGCCAGTCTGATACTCAGATTTTAGATTATTCTGATGCTTCACTTTATGTGATGACACCTGAATATGGTGCAGCAACTCAGCTGGAGAAAATCGATATGTTAGATTTTGCTGACATTATTGCCCTGAATAAATTTGATAAGCGTGGGGCTTTAGATGCTTTACGTGATGTGAAAAAGCAGTATCAACGAAACCACGGATTGTGGGAATCCAAAGTAGATGATATGCCAGTTTATGGTACCATCGCTTCTCAATTCAATGATCCAGGAACTAACGGATTATACAAAACTTTAATGGATAAAGTAGTAGAAAAATCAGGAGCTGATTTGAAATCTACTTTTGAAATTACTCATGAAATGTCCGAGAAAGTTTTCATTATCCCACCAAATAGAACCCGATATTTATCTGAGATTTCAGAGAACAACAGAGGTTATGATGAATGGGTGGATCAGCAAGCAGAAGTAGCGGATAAATTGTACGGCTACAGAAAATCCATTGAGACTTTACAAAATTCCGAGTTAGAAGATAAAGATAGACTAATAAAAGGGCTTGAAGAAGCTTACGCTAAAGAAGAGCTGAATTTCGATCCTAAGAATAAATTATTGATAGAAGAATGGGGCGATAAAGTTCAGAAATATAAAGACCCTATCTATTCATTTAAAGTAAGGGATAAAGAAATTAAGATAAAGACACATACCGAATCTTTATCTCACAGTCAAATTCCAAAAGTTTCATTACCAAAATACAGAAACTGGGGAGATTTATTAAGATGGAACTTAGAAGAGAATGTTCCGGGCGAATTTCCATATACAGCTGGGATTTATCCTTTCAAAAGAGAAGGAGAGGATCCTACTCGTATGTTTGCCGGAGAAGGCGGACCAGAGAGAACGAATAAGCGTTTCCATTATGTAAGTATGGATATGCCAGCTAAGCGTTTGTCTACTGCATTCGATTCTGTAACACTGTATGGAAATGACCCAGATGTTAGACCAGATATTTACGGTAAAATTGGTAATTCAGGAGTAAGTATTTGTTGTTTGGATGATGCCAAGAAATTATATTCTGGCTTCGATCTAGCGGATGCTATGACTTCCGTTTCCATGACTATCAATGGCCCAGCGCCAATGCTTTTAGGGTTTTTCATGAACGCGGCTGTAGACCAGCAATGTGAAAAATACATTAAGGAAAACGGCTTAGAAGCTGAAGTAAATAAGAAAATAGATAAAATTTTCAAGGAAAAAGGTTCGTCAAGACCACAATATAGAGGCGATTTACCAGCAGGTCATGATGGCTTAGGTTTGATGTTGTTGGGTGTAACTGGAGATCAGGTATTGCCTAAAGATGTCTATGAAAAAATCAAGTTTGAGACCATGGCGGTTGTTCGTGGTACTGTTCAAGCTGATATTCTAAAAGAAGATCAGGCTCAGAATACTTGTATTTTCTCTACTGAATTTGCGTTGCGATTGATGGGTGATGTGCAAGAATATTTCATTACAAATCAAGTGCGAAACTTCTATTCCGTTTCAATCTCAGGATATCATATTGCAGAAGCTGGTGCCAATCCGATTACGCAATTGGCATTTACTTTAGCGAATGGCTTCACTTATGTGGAATATTACTTAAGCAGAGGAATGGATATCAATAAATTCGGACCGAATTTGTCTTTCTTCTTCTCTAATGGAGTGGATCCTGAATATGCGGTGATTGGTAGAGTTGCCAGAAGAATTTGGGCAAAAGCTTTAAAGCAGAAATATGGAGCCAATTCCAGAGCGCAGATGTTGAAATACCACATCCAGACTTCTGGACGATCATTGCACGCCCAAGAGATTGATTTTAATGATATCAGAACTACGCTTCAAGCCTTGTATGCGATTTATGATAACTGTAACTCATTGCATACCAATGCTTATGATGAGGCTATCACGACTCCAACAGAAAATTCAGTACGAAGGGCCATGGCAATTCAGTTGATTATCAATAAAGAATTGGGCTTGACTAAAAATGAAAATCCAATCCAAGGTTCTTTCATCATTGAAGAATTAACTGATTTAGTGGAAGAAGCGGTCTTGACTGAATTTGATAGAATTACAGAACGTGGTGGTGTATTAGGCGCTATGGAAACCATGTATCAGCGTGGAAAAATACAGGAAGAAAGCTTGTATTACGAAACCTTGAAGCATACAGGCGAATTCCCAATCATAGGGGTGAATACTTTCTTGAATTCTCAAGGTTCGCCTACTGTAACCCCTGGTGAAGTAATTAGAGCAACCAAAGAAGAGAAAGAATACCAAATCGAAACGCTTAATTTATTAAACGATAGATTTGAGAAAGAGGCAAAAGAAAGCTTAGACAAATTGCAAAAGGCAGCCATCAAAAATGAAAATCTTTTTGCTGAATTGATGGAAGCTACTAAGTTCTGTTCTTTGGGTCAGATAACCCATGCGATGTTTGAGGTCGGAGGTCAATACAGACGTAATATGTAAGAGAAAACCTAGATAATAGATGCTAGAATCTAGACATAAGATAGAAAGCACGGTGGGAATCGTGCTTTTTTTAGTTAATTTCAAAAGTATGTCTTACTGAAGTATTGCCATTCTTAAAATTTCGAAAGGAAATCACTCCATGAAATAATATTCGTTCTTTTGATTTTGCCCAAAATCAATAAATCATTATCTCCTGTTATGAGGTAATCTGCTTTGCTATCAATTGATAAATTTAATAGAAAATCATCCTTTTCATCTCTGCAGATATTCATATTTGATTTCACTTTTATCAATTGACCATGATTTTGGATTTGGTTTAACAGAGCATCAATATCATTCTTTTTAAAATATTTTTTGAATTTTGGTCTGCTTGTAACTTCCAAAAATTCTTCGATAAGTTCATTTGAAAAGATTAGTGTAATGGCACCAGAATCAATTAGTGAATCTAATTCATTAAGCTTATTGGAGATTAAGAAACTTATCCAAAGATTGGTATCTATGATAACTCTTTTACTTTTCATATCGAGCTTTACGAACAGCCTCTACTTCTTTAGTAATTTCTTCTAAAGAGGGAGCGTTTTCGGCTTGGCTTCTAAACTTTTTAAGTATATCTGAAAAGTCGTTTGGTTCTGATTTATCCTTTCGGATTCTTATTAGCTCTAAATTGGCTAAATCTTTTAAGAGCGCCTTAGCTTTTGGGTTCAGTATATCTATTTTTATAGTTTCCATTATTTACCGCTTTTTCAAATATACGAATTATTTGAATCTTAGATTTTTAGATGCTTCAAAAATAACTAATGCTTTAAATCTTATAAATAAACAGCTCTAATCTCCATTTTTTACCCTTACCTTTACCCCTGAAACCCTTAAATTTAAAAATGCCCACTCCACAAAAGTCTAGCCTGCACCCCAATAATCCATTTAATAAACGCTATGATCTGGAAAGTTTAGCCAAAACGCTACCTGAACTAGAAGCTTTTATTTTTACCAATCAATATGATAGTCAAACCATTGATTTTGCTGACCCGAAAGCTGTTAAAGCATTAAATAAGGCCTTATTGCTCCATCATTATAAGTTAAAATATTGGGATATTCCTGAAGGGTATTTGTGTCCGCCTATTCCAGGAAGGGCAGATTATTTATTTCATATAGATGAATTTCTAAGTAAAAAGAGACAAGGAGTAAAGGTAAAAGGCGACTTAATTAGATGTTTGGATATTGGTACAGGGGCTAGCTGCATTTATCCCATTTTAGGAAATCAGGAATTCGGTTGGAATTTTGTGGCTTCAGAAACGGACCCTAAAGCTTTTGCTTCGGCAGAAAAAATCATTGCTGAAAATCCTGCCTTGAAGGATAAAATCGAAATTAGAAAGCAGTACAAGTCCACCGATATATTCAAAGGCATCATCAAAAAGCATGAATACTATGATGTTAGTATATGTAATCCTCCTTTTCACAGTTCAGCTGAAGAAGCCGAAAAAGGCACGGTGAGGAAATTAAAAAATCTCAAGAAATTTAGAAAAGGGGAGAAGCCGACCTTAAATTTTGGTGGCAAGAGTAACGAGCTCTGGACTGAAGGAGGAGAATTGAAATTCATTACCAATATGGCGGTTCAAAGTAAATATCATTCTCATTCAGTGCGTTGGTTTACCACTTTGGTTTCCAAATCTTCAAATCTGAAACGCATCTATGAAGCCATCAAACAAGCAGGGGCCAAGGAAATTGAAACTATTGAAATGAACCATGGCAATAAGACTAGCCGCATTGTCGCTTGGACGTTTTTAGCTTCCGCAGAATCTAGAGTCTAGAATCAAGAGTCAAGATTTTAGAAATAAGACAATAGACCAAGCTCATGTCCAAGGTCTATAATCTTAAATCTAAAATCTTAAGTCTCACCCAAGATTCTCCAAGCTTTCCTCCAAAGTCTTAATTTTAGCTTCAGCATCTGCTTGTTTCTTTTTTTCCATTTCCACTACATTATCTGGAGCATTACTCACGAAACGCTCATTTTCCAGTTTCTTTTTCACGCTTTTCAAAAAGCCTTTAGTGTAATCCAGCTCTTTCTGGATTTCCTCTTTCTCTTTTTCTAAATCAATAGTTCCTTCCATTGGAATGAAGCACTCATCCGCACCTATGAAAAAGCTAACCGCTTGGTCGATTTTTTCATTGGTGAATGCCAATTCATCTATATTTGCCAATTTATCAATCACAGAAATATATTCCTGATAGATCATTTCGTCATTGGTTCTAATATAGAGCTTGAGTGATTCTTTAGGCGAAATGCCTTTAGAGGCTCTGATATTTCTGATTTGTGAAACCAGTTCAAAAGCTATTTTAGCATCATGTAAAATGGCTTTGTCATAGTCTTTCTCAATCGGCCAATGATTAACGATTACGCAGTCTTTATCATCTCTGTCCGTAATTTGATGCCAAATTTCTTCCGTTAAGAATGGCATAAATGGATGCAGAATGGTAAGGATATCTTCAAAGAAAGTAATAGTCGCTTCGTAAGTTTCCTTATCAATAGCTTCTCCATAAGGAGGTTTCACTAACTCTAAATAATAAGCACAGAAATCATCCCAAATCAGCTTGTATGTAGCCATTAAAGCATCAGAAATCCTAAATTTGCTGAAATGGTCGTTGATTTCCCTTAAAGCATCTTGAAAACGCGCTTCAAACCAATCCCGGGCTTTCATGGCTTCAATAGGAGTATCCTTTTCTTTCACTTCAAGACCTTCTACCAATCGGTATGCATTCCAGATTTTATTACCGAAATTCCAGCCTTGCTCGCAAAGCTTTTCTTCGAATAATAAATCATTTCCTGCAGCAGCAGAAAGTAATAAACCAACACGAACGCCATCAGCGCCATGCTTATCAATCAAGCCTAAGGCATCAGGTGAGTTGCCCAATTGCTTGGACATTTTTCTTCCCTTATCATCACGAACTATACCTGTCAGGTATACATTTTTAAATGGAAGTTCTCCTTTAAATTCATAACCTGCAATAATCATTCTGGCCACCCAGAAGAATAGAATATCAGGCCCTGTAACCAAATCATTGGTAGGATAGTAGTAGTTGAAATCTTCATTATCAGGGTCTTTGAAGCCATCAAATACAGAAATTGGCCACAACCATGAGCTAAACCAAGTATCCAAAACATCTTCATCTTGCTTTAAATCTTCAGCCTTCAAATCTTTATTACCAGATTTTTCCTTTGCTAATTTTAATGCTTCTTCAGCATTTTGAGCTACTACAAATTCTCCATTTGGAAGGAAATAAGCTGGAATTCTTTGTCCCCACCACAATTGTCGGGAAATACACCAATCTCTTACGTTTTCCATCCAGTGCTTATAGGTGTTTTTGAATTTTGGTGGAATCAACTTAATGTTGTCGTTCATCACGTTTTCATAAGCAGGCTTCACCAATTCCTCCATTTTTACAAACCACTGGGTTGATAGCTTAGGCTCAATTACTGCATCAGTTCTTTCGGAATGCCCAACCTTGTTAGTGTAATCTTCTTCTTTTTCAAGTTGGTCTTTTTCTTTTAGAAGCTTGGCAATTTTCTTTCTTGCTACAAATCGATCCTCACCAACTAAAATTTGAGCTTTCTCATTAAGTTTACCATTATCAGCAATAATATCAATTACTTCCAGATTATGACGTAAACCTATTTCATGGTCATTAATGTCATGAGCAGGAGTCACTTTCAAGCAACCAGTACCAAATTCCATATCCACATAATCATCCTCAATAATCGGAATGGCTTTATCAATTAATGGAATTATTGCTTTTTTTCCTTTCAGATGATGGAAACGCTCATCATTAGGGTTGATACAGATAGCTGCATCCGCCATAATCGTTTCTGGTCGTGTAGTGGCAATTACTAAATGTTCATCACTTCCTTCAATTTTATATCTGATGTGATACATTTTACCTTGAACCTCTTTGAAATTTACTTCATCATCAGCTAAGGCAGTTTTTCCTTCTGGATCCCAGTTCACCATACGGGTTCCTCTGTAGATATATCCTTTTTTATGTAGATCCACAAAAACCTCTATTACTGCTGCAGACATATCTTCTTCCATGGTGAAGCGCTCTCTATCCCAGTCACATGAAGCACCTAGTTTTTTCAACTGCTGCAAAATGATGCCTCCGTATTTTTCCTTCCACTCCCAAGCATGCTTCATGAACTCATCACGGCTCAAGTCATTTTTGTTGATACCTTTTTCCTTCAACATATTCACCACTTTGGTTTCAGTAGCAATTGAGGCATGATCCATTCCAGGAACCCAGCAAGCTTCCTTGCCT
Organism: Marivirga sp.; assembly: GCF_035704835.1. Classification (GTDB taxonomy): domain Bacteria; phylum Bacteroidota; class Bacteroidia; order Cytophagales; family Cyclobacteriaceae; genus Marivirga. Next base: position 18,218 of record NZ_DASSWQ010000023.1, read on the forward strand.
TGCATTCTGGCTCTGCGAATCAATACATCCTGTATGGTATTATTCATCATATGTCCCATGTGCAATACCCCAGTCACATTAGGAGGTGGGATTACGATAGTATAAGGCTCTTTTTTTGGATCAGGCTTGGAAGCGAAAAACTTTTGCTCCATCCAATGTTTGTACCATTTATCTTCAATATCCGAAGGATTGTATTTTGTTGCCAGTGACATATATATGATTATAATTTATTCAAAAATGATATTTGCTCGCAAAATTAAGTAATTCAAGGCTTTTTATTGTAGCAATAAGAAATAAAAAAGCTGAATATAACCGCAAAGGAACAAAAGAAAACAAAAGTGTTTCAGCTAAAGCTGAATTTGAACTAACCACAAAGACACGAAGGCTTCACAAAGAAATTATATATTATTTAATGGTAAATTTCAAAAAGAAGAATGCTCTTTTCTTTGAAATCAAATTAGAATTAAGCTTTTAAAATTAAAAGCTTAATTAATTTAATAATCTTTGTGCCTTTGTGTCTTTGTGGTTAATCCACAGCCTTAGGCTGCTATTTCGTAGGCAGGAGCTCAGTTCTAACCTCACCGAAACCAATTCTTACACCGTCTTTTTCTCCATGACCCCTCATAATTACCGTATCATGATCATTGATGAATTTTCTTTCTGTTCCATCCGGCATTTGAATGGGTTTTGTGCCTTTCCAGCTAAGTTCCAACATAGAGCCATAAGCAGACGGGTCATTTCCACTGATTGTTCCAGAGGCGTAAACATCTCCTGTGTTGATATTACAACCATTGACTGTGTGATGTGCTAATTGTTGCACCACATTCCAATACATATGCTTGAAATTGGAATTGGTCACTACTTTTTCTTCTGAATCTTTAGGCTGAATTCCCACCTGCAAATCGATATCGAAATGGTAATTGCCTGCAAATTTCAGATAAGGTAATACTTCCGGATCTTGTTTAGGTCCAGAAACTTTGAATGGTTCCAAAGCTTCCATGGTTACTATCCAAGGAGACATTGAAGAACCAAAATTTTTTGCTAAGAATGGACCTAAAGGAACATATTCCCATTTTTGAATATCCCTTGCAGACCAATCATTGAAAAGCGTAAATCCGAAGATATAATTTTCTGCCTCTTTAGTAGGAATAGCATCACCTAGAGTATTTCCACCGCAAGTAATGAATGCCATTTCCAGTTCAAAATCCACCAATTTGGCTGGGCCAAAATCAGGATTTTTTGCATCTGGAGCAATGGTTTGCCCTTTTGGGCGGTGTAATGGTGTACCTGAAATCACGATAGAAGAAGCCCGTCCGTGATAACCTACAGGAATGTGTTTCCAATTTGGAAGTAGGGCATTGTCTGGGTCACGGAACATCGTGCCGACATTAGTTGCATGTGATTCAGAAGAATAGAAATCAGTATAATCACCTATTTTTATCGGTAAGTGCATGGTAGCTTCTTTCATGGGAATTAAAGCTTTTTCCTTTAACTGGTCATTGCCTTGTAATTCCTGATTATCAGATTGAAGAAGTTCAGAGATTCGTTCTCTAACTGGAACAGTTACTTCCTTTCCCAAATCCATGAAATCATTCAATACTGGATGGTCAAAAATTCTTTCAGGTAGTTCAAGCTCCTTGAATAATTTACCAGACTGAATTTCAGTTAAGTCCAGAATATAGTCTCCTATAGCTACTCCCGCTCTTGGTGATTTCTTAGCGGTGGAAAATATACCATAAGGAAGGTTTTGGATTGGAAAATCAGAATCTTTTGCTACTTCCACCCAGCTTTTTAATGAAGGGTTATTTGCTTTATATGTCATGTTGAATGGTAGTTTTAAGTCTAAAAAGTTTAATAAATGCTAATATCTGAAAATTTGTTCAAAGGGGAAAAGTTTGTGTTGGATGATGGGTGAAGGATATAGGGTGATTAGGTCAGAAAAGCAGTTTGAAATATATTGAAAGATTTTATTGCAGACGATTTAAAAGTTTAATGTTTTTTTATAATACAATTGGAGCAAAAAAAGCCCGATTTTCATCAGGCTTTTTCATCAGTTTTTACAAATTCTCTAACCACCAATCGGTCATCATATTGAAAAGATGAGGTCTTGCACCATCTTCGCCTATGCCATGGGTTCTGTCTGGATAATAGAATAAATCAAATTGTTTCCCTGCTTCTAATAAGGCGTCTTGATAAACGATGGTGTGCTGAACGTGCACATTGTCATCTCCTGTTCCATGAATGATTAAATACGGGTCTTCCAGTTTGTCAATTTTGCTTAATGGAGAATTGTCATCATATCCATCAGGGTTGTTTTGAGGAGTATCCATGTAACGCTCAGTATAAATAGTGTCATAATATCTCCAATTGGAAACCATAGCCACTGAAACAGCTGCATTGAAAACATCTGCACCATCCAAAATGGTATTTCCTGCCATGTATCCACCGTAAGACCATCCCCAAATTCCAATTCTTTCGGCATCTACATAATCCAGGTTACCTAGATATTTGCCAGTTTCAATCATATCAAGCGTTTCGTATTTCCCTAATTGTCGATAAGTCATTTTCTTGAAAGCTTCTCCTCTTCCGCCCGTTCCTCTTGGGTCAACTACTGCTATTATATAGCCTTTTTGCGTCATCATTTGATGCCAGTCAAATTGACTTCCGCCCCATGCATTTTGTACTTGCTGACTGCCTGGGCCACTGTACTGATAAACAATTACAGGATATTTTTTTGATTCATCAAAGTCGGCAGGCTTTAAGAAATAACCGTTTAGAGTTACATCTTCCGAAGTTTCAAAGTGAAAATATTCTTTTTCTACAAAACCAAATTCTTCAGTAATGGATTTATAAGTGGAATTATCCTTTAGAGTAGCTAACTTTTCACCGCCCTTGGTTTGATGCAAAGTCACTCGGTTTGGAGTAGTCGAGTTGCTATAATATTTTAAATAGTATTGAAAATCATTACTCATATTAATTCGCGTGGTTCCCACTTCTTCTCCAATTAATTTCTTTCTTTTTCCATTTAATCCAACTGAATAAAAAGTACGGTCTAATGGAGAAACTTCCGTACTGATATAATAAATTTTGCTTTCTTTTTGGTCTATGCCGACTATATTTACTACTTCCCAATCTCCTTTAGTGATTGGTCTTACTAGTTTACCGTCCAAAGTGTAGAGATAAAGGTGCTTAAAACCATCTTTTTCACTTGATTGAATGAAGTATTTACCATCATCGGTATAAGTCAAGTCATCACAATAATTCAAAGCCACATAAGTGTCAGATTCTTCTTTTAGAACTACTTTACTTTCACCTGTAGTAGCATTTGCATGTAAAATCTCTAGAATGTTCTGCCTTCTGTTCATTCTGATTATGCTCAGTAGATTGGAATCTTTAGTCCATTGTACTCTTGGAATGTATTGGTCTTTTTCTTCACCAATATCCATTTTGACAGTTTTTTCAGAAGCCAAATCATAAACTGAAATCCATACATAAGAATTTGCCTCACCTGCTTTTGGATATTTGTATACATAATTCTCAGGATACAATTCTCCATCATTCCATTTCTGTAAAGTATATTCTTTTACATGGCTTTCGTCCATCGTATAAAATGCCAATTTTTTGCTGTCCGGTGACCAATAAAAAGTTTTGGTAACGTAAAATTCTTCTTCATAAACCCAATCAGAACCACCATTGATAATTTCATTGATTTTACCATCAGAGGTTATTTGGGTGGTATTTCCAGATGCTAAATCGAAGATGTAAATATTGTTTTCAAATACATAAGCCACTTTTTTTGCATCTGGTGAAAAAGTGGCAAACATCTGAGGATTTTCTGATAAAGGCTTTAAGCTTTTATCTTCCAAATTATAGACATAATACTGGGCGGTAAAAGATCGTCTGTAGATATAATTAACATCCGTTGCTAATAGTAATTTTTGTTCATCTTTGCTGAAAGAATAGCTTCTGATGTTCAATTCAGGTTCTAGTTCGCTTCCATCCACTAAAGTTTCCACGACTTCTCCATTTTCCACATCAATTTTCTGGACTTTATTGTCATCCAAAGCAGAGTAATATTTTCCGTCATTCATCCAATTAACATTGTAAACGGACTCTTGTCGGAAAGTACCTTTTTCATAAATGTCAGAAACAGTAATTTCCTTTTGGGCAAAAACTAAGCTGCTGCTTAAAAAGCAAAGTATAAATAATAGGTTTTTCATATTCATTAATAAAATTATTTCAAAAACTAAAATAGGAAGGATTTCTTAAAGTGAAAGGCTGAAATGAATTTAAAGGGTAGAGGAGGGGTTGAGTGGTAGTTCAAATGAGTAGGTTTTGATGTCACTATGTTCTTAAGTCATGTAGTCTCTCGTTCTGTGCATCATTCCTGCGGAGGCAGGAATCTGTTCATTTTAATCTAAAATTAAAATATGTAAGACTATTAGCATGCTACTTCTATTAAATTATATTCATTAACGAGATTCCCACCTTCGCAGGAATGAACGGAAGGAGCGAATTATCTGCGAAACTTTCGTCCCCATATCAAATTTTTATCTCTTTCTAGCCAAAGAAATAGCCAAATCATTAGATTTGTGATTTAAGCCCTACTAGCAAAATGGATAAGAATAAAGCCCAGGAAAAAATTCAGCAGTTAACCGAAAAGCTGCATTATTTTAATTATAAATACTATCAGGAAAGCGTATCTGAAATTTCTGATTATGAGTTTGATATGATGCTTAAGGAGCTTATTGACTTGGAAAATAAGTTCCCTGATTTGAAAACTTCTGATTCTCCAAGTCAGCGAGTGGGCGGAGATATTACCAAAAATTTTGAAACGGTTGAGCATAAAATCCCTATGCTGTCTTTAGGAAATGCTTATTCTAAAGAAGAATTAGATGATTTTGATGGTAGAGTAAAAAGAGGTTTGGGTGATGAAGAATATGAATATTTTTGTGAACTAAAATTTGATGGGGTAGCCATTAGTTTACATTATGAAAATGGGAAATTAATTAGGGGAGTTACCCGTGGTGATGGAAGCAAAGGAGATGATATTACTAACAATGCTAAGACTATTAGAACTATTCCTTTAAAAGTTAGGGGCGAGCAATTCCCACAATATTTTGAAGCTAGGGGAGAGGTGTTTTTGCCGAGAGAAGCCTTTAATGAAATCAATAGAGAGCGAGAAGAAAATGGAGAAGCTCTTTTAGCGAATCCTCGAAATGCAGCTTCGGGCACGTTGAAAATTCAGGATTCTGGTATAGTTGCCAAAAGAAAATTGGATTGCTATTTATATTCTTATGCAGGCGAAGATTTGCCAATAGATTCTCACGGAGAGGGTATCAAACAACTGGAGAAATTCGGTTTCAATGTTTCTCAAACATATAAAAAGTGTGAAAATATTAACGAGGTTTTTGATTTCATCAATGAATGGGAAGAAAAAAGACATTCTTTGCCAGTTGATACGGATGGTATTGTAATTAAAGTCAACAGCCTCGCACAACAAGAGCAATTGGGTTTCACAGCTAAAAGCCCTCGATGGGCAATTGCTTATAAATACAAAGCAGAAAGTGCTACCACTATTTTAAAAGAAATAAGCTATCAAGTAGGAAGAACTGGAGCAGTGACTCCAGTAGCTAATTTAAAACCTGTTTCTTTGGCAGGGACAACTGTTAAACGTGCCTCTTTGCACAACGCCAATGAAATTGCTCGATTGGATTTAAGAGTGGGAGACACCGTTCATGTTGAAAAGGGAGGCGAAATCATTCCGAAAATCACAGGAGTAGATTTGACCAAAAGAGATTTGGGAAGTACGGAGGTTCAATATCTCAAAAACTGTCCAGAATGTGGAACAGAATTAGTGAGAGCAGAAGGAGAAGCTGTACATTATTGTCCTAATAAGAAAGGCTGTCCACCACAAATCAAAGGTTCAATAGAACATTATATTCAGCGTAAAGCGGCAGACATTGATTCTATGGGAGAAAGAACCATTAATCTTCTATATGAAAAAGGCTTGGTTAATAATGTAGCTGATTTATATGATTTAAAATATGAGGATGTTTTTGAACTGGAAGGTTTTAAAGAGTTAAGCACCACAAATCTTCTAAAAGGAATTGAAGAATCTAAGCAAATTCCATTTGAAAATATCTTGTTTGGATTAGGAATCCGTTTTGTGGGGAAAACAGTAGCGGAGAAATTAGCAGCTCATTTTAAAAATATTGACAATTTGTCTAGGGCTTCTTTTGAAGAATTGATAGAAGTTCCTGAAATTGGCGAACGAATTGCCCAAAGCGTTGTGGAATATTTTCAGGATGAAGATAATATCGAATTGATTGAGCGTTTGAAATCTGCTGGTCTTCAATTTGAAATTAAGGAAATCATCATAGAGCAAAAAGGCAATGCCTTGGAAGGTAAGTCTTTAGTGGTTTCTGGTGTATTTGAACATTATGGCAGAGACGAAATCAAAGAGGTAATTAAGCAATATGGTGGTAAGGTAGTTTCGGCTATTTCAGGAAAAGTAGATATATTAGTGGCCGGAGAAAACATGGGGCCAGCCAAAAGGGAAAAAGCTGAGAAATTAGAAGTAAAAATTATTGATGAAGCCGAATTTCGTAGCTTGATAAAAGAAAACTAAAGCAGTGATTAAACACAAAATCTTATCATATAAAATAAGGAGAGGTCTGAAGAAAGGTAAATTTGAGCATCAAGCTCATCCTTACCATAAGCTTAAGAAGGTGGGGATTATTTTTTCTTTCGATGACTTGAAAAAGCATGAAGCGATTAAAAAATTCATCAAAACCCTAAAAGCTGATGGGATAGAAGTGATACCGTTGGCTTATAGACCAAAAGACACTCAAAATTTCGAATTCTATTTCGATTTTTTTGAAGATAAAGATGTTGGTTTTTTTGGAAAGATTAACAATCCTTATTTTCAAAGCTTTATGAACCAAAAGCTAGAATACTTATTTTGTTTGGATGATACCCCAAACTTGTATTTGCAGTATTTGTTAGTGCATTCAAAGGCAGATGCTAGAATTGGATGTTATCAATCAACTGAAGAACAATCGTCATTTTTTGAATTGATGATAAAGCCAAAAGAAAATGGAAATACAAAAATTTTAACAGAAGAGATTATTCATTATGTCAGAAAAATTTCAGGAAATAACTAAGAAGTTTACGGGAGTAGGTCCCGCATTGATTACTCCATTTAAAGCGGATTTATCGGTAGACAGAGAAGCTTTAGAAAAGCTTTTAATTCATACCGCCAAAGGAGCGGACTACTTTGTAGTGCAAGGAACCACAGGAGAATCAGCTACTACAACTTTAAAAGAAAAACAAGAGATTTTAGCTCTTGTAAAAACGCATAATCCTAAAAATTTACCAATAGTCTTCGGGGCTGGAGGAAATAATACCCAAGCCGTAATTGATTTTATAGGTGAGATGGATTTGTCAGGAGTGGATGCTATACTTTCTGCATCGCCTCATTACAATAAACCTTCTCAAGAAGGGATTTATCAGCATTTTATTAAAATTGCAGATGCATCTCCTGTTCCTGTAATATTATATAATGTGCCCGGTAGAACTGCTTCTAACATGAAAGCTGAAACTACATTGCGCTTGGCACAGCATGAAAATATTATTGGAATAAAAGAAGCATCAGGTGATTTAGGTCAGTGCATGGAAATCATGGCTAATAAACCGGAAGAGTTTTTATTGATTTCGGGTGATGATTTGTTGACCAATTCCATGATTACTTTAGGAGCTGTAGGCGTGATTTCCGTTTTGGCAAATCCATTTCCAGAGGTTTTTGCTAATATGGTTCATAATGCTTTAAAAGGAGATTTTGCTAAATCAAATGAAAGTCTTTTCAAATTATTGTCAATCAATTCCTTGATGTATGAAGAAAGCAATCCAGTAGGAGCTAAAGAAGCATTGCGCCAACAAGGTGTTTGCGAAAATTATGTAAGAATGCCTTTATTACCAGCAACTGAAGGCCTATCCAAAAGAATAGCGGAAAAGATAAAGGAATTTGGTTTGGCTTGAAGCAATTTAATTTTCATCAGCAGAAATTTATTATCTATTTCCAAATCCTCAATTATTGTATTTTATGGTAATGATGCCTTTTTGTTTGCCTATTTAGGGAAACAAAAAGGTTTTAACTGTAATGATATTATTCTGAGCTTATTTCGTTAGAGGTTCATTCATTCCTTAATTTCCTCCACCACTTCCTTATTTTCTTTATAATAAGCTTTAGCCTCTTCTTTGCTTTTATTTATTCCTATACTACTGACCGCCCCACTCAATAATGCCTTTGCCCAAAAATTGAAAATTGATCTACTTTTTATTCGCTCATAAAAAATATTACCTTCTTGTAATTGAAACCATCTTGGATTTTGACTGCTCACTACAAAACTATTAGCAAAAATTGTTTTTATGTTATTACCAAAACCCTTTGATTGATAGGTATCCCTATCTAAAATATCAATTTTAAGATTATTATATCGAAATTCCATAAGACCTTCAGCAAATTCATTATTTCCCTTAAAATTAATATTTACTTGTTCATTATAGCCAGAACGAACCTCAATTGCCCCTAATGGTATCAGCATATCATTCAATGCGGTTAAATCTAATTCTCCAACATTTCCAACGAAATGGAATTCACTATTTTCAGATGGCATAGGAAAAGTCACTTTGGTATGGAAATTCGCTTTTTTATTTAATTTACCTTCAGCGGACAGCACCATCGCCTTATTATTTTTAAAATGATGTGTTCGTAAATTTAATAATTGCCCCTCTTCAATATTGATCGTCATCGTTCCGATTCCTGAAGATTCCTTTGGCATGATATGTATATGGATATCTGAATTAATTAGAACAGTATCAATACTAAAGGCAAATTCTAATTCAGATAATAATTTTTGCGGCATGGGAACATTTCGATCTTCATTAAGAGGTACATTTAAATCACGAAATACTGTTAAATCTCCTTTATTCAATTCTAATTTATTCAGAATAAATTTTTGATTGATTAAAAGACTATCAATATTAAGGTTGGTGAGTTTTATTGAAGATAAATCAAGTTTAAACCAATCATTTTGAAATTCAATCTGTTTGCTATACTCGAAGCGGTCATACTTAGAGAGCATTTTTATATTAAAGGCACTAAAGTTTGACTCTGGATATCTAAAGCTATAATTTTTTGCAGTGACGGTGTAATGCTGACCAAAATTTTCTCGGTAATTTTTGCCACTAAATACGAACGAATTAACGTGATGATGAATTTCTGTTACATTTATGGCAGAGTCAAGAGCAAGAGTATTAATAAGTAGATCAGCTTTTCTTACATAATAGTTTCGTTCGTTTTCTTCGTGATAAACTTTAATATTTATGTCATTGGAAAGTAATTTATTAATATTCAAAGATTTAAATGGCAATAGAATTTTTTCGGGTAAAATTTCTTTTTCCTGCTTCTTTATATTCAGATTTAACGTGGTTTTGGCGCTACTCAATTCCTGAATATTTAATTTATTCTTAAGGAAAAAATCTGTGACATTGGCATCTTTTAATTCTATATTGTTGATGGTGAGTTGAGTTTCTTTATCTGATCCATGGAAACTAAATTCATCAATTGTGCCAAGCCTACTAATGCTATTAAAACTTAAATCCTGAATTGAAATGGAATCATTTTCTGTGGTGTAGAAATGGAAGCTTTCATTGCTGAATATAAAATCATCAGCAAAGAATAAAGTTTGTTTATTTTGTTGTGGGAAATTAAAATTGCGCAATATCAATTTTGAGTTTGCACTATTTAACTGATTTTGTTTATTCTTAAGGTTAAGTAAATTGATATTTGAACTAGTTAATTCGATTTCACTGTTTAAAATTGCAAAACTGTATTTATTTTCTTCCTGACTTTGGATATTAAAATATCTTTTAAGTTCCTTTATGCCAGTATAATTTAATTGAGAAATCCGACTAAACATACTATCTGCTTCAAATCGTTTATTTTGAATTAATGCATATTTATTGAAGTTTTTGAAGCTTATTTCAGGGATCTTTACAGAAAGGGATAGTGTATCATTTAACTGATTTGGTTTAATCTCAACGTTAAGAAGTGATAAACTGTCTCCATATTTAGGTAGATTTAGTTCTGAAAGGCTAAGCTGATGATTAAGTTTTTCATCCTTAAATATTATTTCTTCGGCAAAAACTTGAAATAATTTTAATTCACTTTGATAATTTAAATCGATATCAAAATCTGCAATACTTAAATTTCTAAACTCATCGAATTGATAATTTAACCGTCCTTTGTTGAGCAAAATATTAATTGGTTTTTCAGGAAGTTCCCACTCATTATTTTGATTTGTTTGTGACTTTAAATCTTTATAACTCAATTTAATTTGTGGGTTAAATAGCGTTATACTGTCTAACTCAAGCTTTTTCTTATTGAGAATACTATCAAGTTGCACTCCTTTAAAGTTTAAATAATTAATGTTCACTATGTCATTTAAATTCTTATCAGTAAAATTGAATTTGGTGAGCTCTAAAGAATGAAGGTTATTTTCAGTTTGAAAAGTTCCAACTTTGAATTTTCCAATAGGCAATGTATAAATTAATTCCTGACCATTGACAAGCGTACTGTCTGCAATTTCATGCCATGAATAAAATCCAGAATCAATTTTAAGTTGATGTGATTGAATATTTAGTGCTTTCCCTTTGAAGATTTCTCCTACATTAAGATCTGAATTTAGCACAGAGAATTTATCCAATTTTATTTCATTAAAATATTTACCTAAAATTCCAAATAAGCCTTGAGGAGTGATGATAATAGAATTCTCTTCTTCAGAATTTTTCAGGTAGGGGGGCGTAATGATAATGCTGGAATTTCTCAAAGCGAGGTTTTTCAAAATAATTCTGTCATTATCATAAATATCTCTATGAGCAATTCCTTCCATTTCCAGTAGAGGTAAATTAAGGTTGAATTGGGTTAAGGTGCTATCATCTAAGCTCCTGGAAGGTTTGATTTCCAGATTCTGAACCATTAATGTAGAATCCAAAGTATTGAAATTAAGCTTTTTAAATTTAATGTTATGTAAATTATCGGGCAGTAAATAATCATAGTCATTGATTTCAACCGTAGCATTTTCAAAATAGTGAATTACATTTTGAATATCTCGTTGAGTGGAGTCTAGTTCTATATTATACAAATCGATAGTAATATTATCCGACAAAAATCTTTGCTGGTTATCACCTTTTAATGTCAGGTTTAAACCAGCTTCTTCGATTTTTAAATCATTAATTTTGATTAAGTCAAAGAGGGCGAGAAGTGAGGCTCCTATGCTGTTTTCTGCGGATTCAGTATTTTGCTTTTTTGATTTTAAAACAGATTGAATTTTAATTTTGGGTTTTGGAATGTTGACTTGCTTAACTACCAGAAAGTTATCTTCATATGCTTTTAAATAATTGATGCCTTTCAATTCTAAAGTGGGAATATCAATGTCATATACATTTTGATTATCCTCTTGAAATACTTTTTTGGGGTCAATATCTTTTCTAGGTGTAATTTTAAAGTTATTGAAGTTGAGTATTGAATCCTTAGTTGAAAGCTCAAATCCTTCGAAACTAAGTTCGTGAATACTATCGGGTAATAATATGGACTGTTCACTAACTCCGAGATTGATGGCTTCTGAATAAAAGATTTTCTTTTTGTTTTTATCTTGAGATACCTCAAAATTTTTAACGTTAAAATCTATCGCTTTCAACCGGAAATTACTTGGATAATGATTAACTGTCCCACTTTTAACCTTTAAATAATTTATTTGAAGTAACTCCAGATATTGCGAAATGACATCATATAGTTCTCCTGTTTCTCGTCCAAATTTTAACGGTTTTTTGTCAGGATTAATTTTGGTCATGAATAGAAGCGGGTCGATAACTTCTATGCCATCAACTACTAGCTCTTTATGCGTATATATTCTGATAACAGATTCTAATGAAATGTTAACTTCACCGACTTTAGCTTCATAAATATTTTTAGCGTTTATGGTATCTTCTCGATTTTTAGGTGTCGCTGATAATTCAATGCTTTGTATGTTTATTGACTTTTGGAGAATATTCAAATCAACCGATTCAAAGTCCAATTCATATAGTCCTTTGCTCTCTTGACTTATTAATTTCTGTAAATATTCACCAGAAATTCTATTACCCATTTTTCTCATTTGGTTATTAACTATATAACCAACTGATATTATGAGAATAAGCAAGCCGATAGTTCGGTATAATTTTTTTCTATTGAGGTTCATTGTTAAGCGCTAAAAGTCAAGTTACGCTAATGATTTTTCTTTTTTTGACTAATAAATATAAATATAGTTTCAATATTACGTATTGACTAATGAATTTGAAAATTCACCTGCTATTGTATTAACCATACAATAATTATGGTTGGTCGAAAAGCTCAGGATTTTAAGATTTTCAACTTGTCCTTAACTATTGTATTATTAAATTAGATGTTCAGACATTCAATCAAAATTATTAATGACGCAAGATAAGGATGAACCCGAAGATTACGAAAACATAAAGTTAGGAGTTGAAAAAATATATGGACACCCAATTAAGTACGCAAAACAATGTAAAGAATTATCCCAAAAGATTGAAGAAAGTACGGGAAGATTAGTTTCAACTGCAACCTTAAGAAGGTTTTTTCAATTGATGAAATCAAGTAGTAATCCATCACGTTACACCTTGGAAACCATTGTGTTATATATTACAAGTGAAAAAAGTAGAAATGAAATTGATCACTCAAGCTTTGATAATTATTTGCAAACAAAACAATATTGCGAATTAATAATATCAAAGTCAAAAACTGTTCATCAGTTGGTAGATGAATTGTTAAACCAGAATTACACTAGAGTTTCTTTAAATCCTAAATTAGGGTATTTATTAGAACTAGCCATTAAGAATGAAAATACAGATTTGGTTTTATCATTTTACCAAAATCAAAAAGCACTAACCGCACAAACAGATTTTTATAAAATATTTGGTGCATTTTTAAATGCTTACCCTGAAAACAGCCTAATTCTTTTATCTAAACTTGCTAAAAATGAAGTGGTAAGACTTAATTTTTATGAAAATTTTGTTAATACTGGAAATTTCAAAGTATATCAGCACTGGCTCAGATTTTATAAATTACATGAGGAGAATCCTCAGAAGAAATTATGGGCAGACGCGATTTTATTGTGGGGAGATCTTTTATCCAAAAAAGAAATTGATTGGGAACCTTTCATAGAGGGCTTCAAAGAATGGTTTCAAGGTGTAAATGAGGCACATCCTATGCTTAAAGCAAGAGTGTATGGAGTGGCACTTTTTTGTTCTGACTTAAAAGTAGAAGCTGAAAATCATTTACATAATATCTTAGATAATGAAAGCAATCATTTTAAGGTTGAACCTGCATTCACTCCTTTTGCTTCTTTGCTTATTACACAATATTTGCTACTAGCAAATCAAAAAGAATTACTACTCAAGGTCCTAAAAAATATTAATCAGCCAACATATAGCACTGAATATATCGTAAAATCTATCCCTTTCTTTGAAAAGCTTATTCATGCTTTTTTAAATGATAAAAACACATTTGAGTTTGATGAAGTTTTAATGGTGCAGTCTGGCTTTACTAATGAAGACTACCTTTTGAAGGCTTTTGCTTTGCGGTTTTTGAAGGAAAGAGATGAAGAATCAATATCTGATTATGTAGAAAGTATTATTTCAAATAATGATTTTATTCTGCTAAGTGATATTAGTAGAAGAATTTTGAAGAAAGAAGAAATGCGTTTCAATTTTGGATAATATTGGCCAAAGCTTTACAATTCTAGATTATTCAGTAATTGCGATTGTCGTGTTAGTTTTTCTCTTGATTTCCTGTTGGGCGGGAATGAAGGATAACAGTAATATCTTCTCTCAATCTGAAAAACTTTCTTGGTGGTTAGCTTCAGCTTCTGTTCTTATGATTTTCTGGAACCCAAGCTTTGATATGATGAATACCGCCTTGGTTCTTGAATCAGGTTATTCAGGCCTTTGGCTAACAAAAGATGTATTGCTCACCATGGGAATTGGTACTATTCTTTTTGCTCCCATGTGGGGAAGACTTAATATTACCACTGATAATCAATTAATTTCATTGCGCTATTCTGGAATTGGAGCTAAAATCCTTCAGAATTTCAGAGCTATTTATGTCGGTTTTTTTGTAGTGGCATTTTTGGGAAGTATCTATATTCTGGCTATCAAAAAGATTCTGGAGGCTATATTCCCCATTTCTGATAGCCAATTTTTCCTTTTTGCATTCATTGGAATAATCATACTGATAAGCAGAAATACCTTTCGGAAGAAAGTGAGGACTGATGCTTTTATTGCCATCCTATTTTTGCTTGTGTTAGCCCCAGCTATTTACTTTTTGCTGCATGGAATGGGTGGGTGGGAGAGCATGGAATCTTCTTTGAGCAGTTCTAAAGCTGATAAATTATCCTTGTTAGCTGTCGATTCGCATTCTGGCTTTAATTTCGATATTTTGATATTCTTATTTGTGCAGTGGTGGTCGGTCCGGATTTTAGATTATTCCAATGCCAGTGTACAGCGATACTTAGCCGTAAAAGATCCCTGGGCAGCATTTAAGTCCATTTTCATACCTGTTTTAGTGCTTTCTATTTTATTTGCGGCTTTCAGCTTCGTTTGGGACTCAGCTCTATTGAAGGCTGATGGTTCCACAGACGGAGAAGAGTTATTCGTACAATTGTGGTTGGCTTATGCCCCAACAGGTTTAAAAGGATTATTGTTAATATGTTTGATTTTTGGAGTAATGACAACCTTAGAATCAAGTCTAAATTGGGGAGCTTCTTTGGTTACTGTGGATGTTATAAAAGGACATTTGTTTCCCAAAATAAATGAAAAGAGTATTAAGATTATTTCTTATTCTGTAATGGCCTTAATTGGGATTTTATCATTAGTAATTGCAGCCAATTCCAATTACCTGATTAAACTCCAAAAGCTGCTGTTCTCTATGAGTGCTGGGGTTGGGTTGGTTTTCATTTTGCGCTGGTTTTGGTGGCGTATCAATGCCTGGTCGCAATTAAGTGCTATGTTGGCTTCTTTAATCTACACCTTGCTTTATGAATTAGCCTATGTTGAATTTGCAGCTTTTCAGAACTGGGCAGATCAAAGTGCAGAGCTCCTACAATTATCTTATTATCCATTTAAAATTATAATATTGACGATAACAGTAACCATCACTTGGCTAATCGTTACTTTTTTGACTCCTCCTGATGATGAGCAGCAGCTCAAAAATTTTGTAAAAAAGACGCAGACTTCAGGATTCTGGAATTTTAAAATCGACCATGCTTATTTTTGGAAGGAGAAGTTAATCTTAATTTTTATTATTTCGCTTGTATCAGTTTTACCCATGTTTATTATCACCCAGCTGAAATTTGGAAATACCTTCCTAGGATTTTCACTTTTAGGTATTTGGTTATTTTTATCCGTTCTCGTGTTCCGAGAAATGAAAAGATTTTTAAAGCGGATTTAGGATTGACAACTTTGACAAGCCAAAATCTAAATTAAGTTTTAGATTTTTATATTATCAATTTCTAATGGTAGTAAATGAAAAGCATCTGGTCTCTTATAATATTCTCCTGTATTTATTCTTCATGTGAAAGTAGTCAAAATGATGTATCTTCCTATCAGACTGAAAACCTAGAGATTGCCAATATATCCACAAAAATAGGTGCTGATAAAAGAAAAAATAAGCACACCTTTTCTACAGTGCCTGAGGGTAATGTAAATATTAAGATTAGCCATGAAGAAAATACTATGAATAGTAAGTTTAGCACTTATTATTTTTTGATAGAGTAGAAATAAGTAGAGTAATTTTCATAATTGGGAGACAGGTGTAGGAGCCTGTCTTTTTTGAAAGGGTATCTTTTCGAATTGAAGTTTGTATTTATCATCTTAAGCTAAATTTTTAGTGAGTTTTTTAACTTGACAACTTTGACAACCTATTCTCATTTTATTTTTACTTACTATTGCAACGCTTAGTTAAATACCTGTTTTTATTTAGTAAATCAGGAAGAAAAGTGGGTGTTGAGTGAAAGACTCTGCACCCTTTCTTTTTTATAGATTTCGCACATCCAGCATCACCTCAGGATACTGAGCTAAATTATCAAAGTAATGAAAATACTTTTCAGCTACTTCCTGCTCACCGCTTAGCTGGTTTTCTTCTTTCATATTTTTAAATTTATCCACTCCACTAAAGGATTTTTTATTTGTACTGCGGATTTGAGTTTGCATTTCAGTATCTACCACACCAGGAGCGATTGCTTTGATTACAAAACCACTACCATCCATCTCCGCTTCTTTGGCGGCTACTTTTGTGGCCATATCTAATGCAGCTTTTGAAGCGCAATAACCTGACCAGCCATCAACTGCATTTTTGCCGGCACCAGAGCTAATATTGATAATGACTTTCTCTCCACTGAAATCTTTAAAATCTTTTATAAATTGATTCATCAGTAGGACAGGAGCACTTACATTCAAATCAAATAGCATCGGAATACTTTCATTTTTAATGCTTCCTAAATGGGCAATATCACCCAAAGTCCCAGCATTATTGATGAGTACAATTTTTTCATAGGCTTTAGCTTCCGCAAAAAATTGAGGTAGTTCTTTCTGTAGATTAGATAGTTCAGCTAAATCCTGAGTTATAGCCTTATAATTTTGATGCTCTATAGAATGGCTTCTGCTAATTCCCCAAACATGAGCGCCTGTATCCAGCGCTTTTTCTGCTAATCCTTTTCCGATGCCCTTGCTTGCTCCTGTAATGATGAATAGTGAATTTTTCATGTTTTAAAGTTTTGAATGATTTCTATTTAATCGAATTAGAAATTGATAGGTTTTAAATATCTATCATAAAACAAAAGCCCGCAATCCTCTTAAGAATTACGGGCTTTTAATAAGATTTGAAGGGAGATTAAAGAATATACTGACTCAAGTCTTTATCCTTTACTAAACCATCTAATTTTTCGCTTACCATTTGTTTGGTCACTACAATTTTGGCATTGGCTCCAATTTTATCTGGAATATCGAAAAGCAGCTCATTAAGCAATTTGCTCATGACCGTTTGTAATCTTCTTGCTCCGATATTTTCTACTTCAGAATTGACCTGAAAAGCGATTTCAGCTAACTCCTCAAGCGCATCATCATCAAAAGTCAAATCTACTTCTTCTGCTTTTACCAATGCTGTGTATTGCTTAGTAAGTGCATTTTTAGGCTCTTTCAATATCCTTAAGAAATCATCTTTAGTAAGACTATCTAATTCCACTCTGATTGGGAAACGACCTTGCAACTCAGGAATTAAATCAGATGGCTTGCTTACATGGAAAGCTCCTGCTGCCACGAATAAAATATGGTCTGTGTGAATGATACCGTATTTGGTATTCACAGCACTTCCTTCTACTATCGGAAGTAAATCTCTTTGCACTCCTTCGCGGCTTACATCACCGCCACTGGAATTCCCACTTCCTTTTGCAATTTTATCAATCTCATCAATGAAAATCATCCCGGCATTTTCCGCCTTTTTGATGGCTTCTTCTTTCACTTCATCCATGTCAATCAGCTTGGAAACTTCTTCATCAATTAAGATTTTTCTAGCCTCTTCAATGGTGACTTTACGCTTCTTATTTTTCTTCGGCATCATGTTACTTAACATATCCTGAAGATTTATCATAGAAGCTTCATCCATCATTCCTCCGCCAATCATGCCCATGCCATTATTAGCAGCGGTTTTAACATTAATATCAATTTTGCGGTCTTCTAGTTCTCCATTGCGTAATTTCTCTCTGAAACGCTCCCGAGTTTTTTGATTCAACTCATAATCATTATCTGGTACTTGATTATCGGCAGTGGTGCTGACAGGTCGTTGACTGTTTGATTTCATAGGAGGAATCAAAGCATCCAAAATGATATCTTCTACAGCTTGTGTTGCCTTTGATTTTACTTCCTCTTTTTTGGCTGCTTTTACTAAGTTTACTGATTGTTCTACTAAGTCACGCACCATGCTTTCTACATCTCTTCCTACGTAACCAACTTCCGTATATTTAGAAGCTTCCACTTTCGTAAATGGAGCATCAGCAATTTTTGCTAATCTGCGGGCAATCTCTGTTTTACCCACACCAGTTGCTCCAATCATTAAAATATTATTTGGAATTATCTCGCCTTGAATTTCAATGGGAGTATTCATTCTCCTCCATCGGTTACGTAAAGCAATGGCAACATTACGTTTAGCATCATTCTGGCCGATTATATATTTATCGAGTTCTGCAACGATTTCTTTAGGTGTCAAAAATAAATTATTGTTCATGATTTTTTCTTCTTTACAAATTCTTTCAAATTGGTTCCCAGCGTTATAAAATGGGCAAAACCACCCGCTTGGTAAATGGCATTTGAATACCCCATATTAAATTTTTTAGTTTGAATAAAAACGCCAACCGTAAAACCACCCGCACCGCCTTCTTGTTCATTGCTTAACGACTGTCGGATAAGATGATTATAACCAGCTCTTAAATTCAAATTCTTTCCTAACATTATTTCAGTTCCAATTGTAACGTGCTGAAAAATTTTATCGAATGTAGATGGTGGGTTGTTATTCACATCCGTAAAAACTTGATTGTTATTATCACTAATCAAACTTCCATCAAAATAGCTTAAATCATATTGATAAAGTCGGTTCAATGTTAAGGAGAAACGGAAAGGCATAAACTCTGGTTTATAAGTTCCGCCTAATTGTACATCAAATGGAAGATTTCTATTTTCTTCCATGTATTTTGAGGTAAAAAAACCTAAGTTTTTGATGACTAATCCGACACTTAGCTCTTCTTCAGGATGCACAAAAGCACCTCCTAAATCAGTCAATAGTGCAGATTGATGAAAGCCACTAATTTGACTGCTTACAAATTTTAGACTGGCTCCGTATCGAAATACACCATCTTCTCTCGCATGGCTTACTTGAATGACATAATCGGAAGCTCTAAAATCTTCGGTAGAACCACCTGTATTATCAAAGCCTTCAAATTGACCATAATTGAAATAAGTCACGCCAAAACTGAAAATGCCGAGCTTCTCAAAGTCCTGAGCATAAGTTAATTGACTGCCGTAAATATCTGAAAAATAAGGATTTAGGCTAAAAGAAAGTTGCCCATTCATTCCAGAATTCAGCAGTGCAGGATTTTGCCAAATCATATTGACATCTCCTGCATTTGAACTCACATTTACAGTTCCTAATCCAGCTATTCGGGCATGATTAGGCGTTTCTAAAAATTCAAATGCGCGTAAACCACCAATTTGGCCATAAGCTGAAGACATTGTCAAACAGATTACCAAAAGGCTTGCTATGACCTTTTGCCAACTCATAAAATCTTGGCGGATACTGTTTTTTTGTTGTCATCCTCAGGAATCACGAAATCAATCGGATTCTTGATTTGCTCTTTCAACAAAGCAATTTCTAATACTTCATTTACCTGATCAACAAAATGAATATTTAAACCTTTGATGTATCGTGTATCGATTTCATCAATGTCTTTTTTATTTCTTTGACATAAAATCACATCTTTAATTCCAGCTCTTCTTGCCGCTAATATTTTTTCTTTCAGACCACCAATGGGCAATACTTTCCCTCTTAGAGTGATTTCACCTGTCATCGCTAATCTTGATTTTACTTTTCTTTGTGTAAATATCGAAGCAAGTGAAGTAATCATTGCGATACCAGCTGATGGACCATCCTTTGGAACTGCACCCGCTGGAACGTGAATATGCAAATCATAATGGTCAAATATCTTATGATGGATTCCTAATTCATCTGCATGAGAACGTAAATAGGATAGGGCAGTCATAGCCGATTCTTTCATCACATCACCCAGCTGTCCAGAAAGTGTTAATTTTCCTTTTCCTCTACTTAAGCTCGATTCTATAAAAAGAATTTCGCCACCAACTGAAGTCCAGGCTAGACCAGTTACCAAGCCAGCAGTTTCATTATCTTGATAGATTTCTTTTTCGTAAGCCTCAGCTCCCAAAATTCTTAAAACATCTTCTGGTTCAATTTTACTATTGAACTCTTCCTCCATCGCAATGGATTTAGCAATATTTCTTACGACTTTTCCGATTGTTCTTTCTAAGCCTCTTACACCTGATTCTCTAGTGTAGTCTTCAATTATTTTAGCAACTGCCTTTTTGCTGATAGTAACATCTTTTGCTTTTAAGCCGTGCTCTTTTTTCTGTTTAGGAATGAGGTGCTTCTTCGCAATTTCTACTTTTTCTTCCAACGTATAACCCGTTACCTCAATAATTTCCATCCTGTCTCTCAAAGCAGGATGAATAGTATCTAATGAGTTTGCGGTGGCGATAAATAATACGTTTGACAAATCATATTCCACCTCCAGATAATTATCCTGGAAGGTTTCATTCTGTTCTGGATCTAAAACTTCCAACAAAGCCGAAGAAGGATCTCCTCGGAAATCAGAATTTACCTTGTCGATCTCATCCAAAATGTAGACAGGATTAGATTTTCCTGCTTTTTTCATATTCTGGACAATTTTACCTGGCATTGCGCCTACATATGTTTTTCTGTGTCCACGGATTTCAGCTTCATCATGCACGCCACCCAGTGACATTCGGACATATTTTCTTCCTAATGCATCGGATATTGATTTCCCCAAAGAAGTTTTACCCACTCCAGGAGGTCCGTAAAGACACAAAATTGGGGCTTTCATATCTTGCTTCAATTTCAAAACGGCAAGATATTCTATGATTCTTTCTTTTACTTTTTCAAGTCCGTAATGGTCACGGTCTAAAATTTTCTTAGCTCTTTTCAGATCGAAATTATCCTTGGTTAAATCACCCCATGGTAATTCCAATAGCAATTCCACATAATTCATGGCAACCGGATATTCAGCAGCTTGCGGATTGATGCGGGAAAGTTTATCGATTTCTTTGTCAAAATGCTTCTGAACCGTTTTAGACCAATTTTTATCCTGCGCTCTAAGTCTGAAGTTATCTAATTCCTGATCGGGACTATCCTGTCCAAGCTCATCTTGCAAAACTCTGATTTGCTGCCTCAGAAAATAATCTCTTTGTTGCTGGTCAATATCGGTATGAACCTTTTTATGGATTTCATTTTTCAGTTCCAGCATTTGGATGTCTTTCAACATAAATTCCAAAAGCAAAGTAGCACGTTCTTTGGCATTGGTTTTTTCCAATAGCTTTTGTTTTTCTGCTACTTCAGAATTGATGTTAGAAGAAAGAAAATGAGTTAAAAAATTCGGATTTTCGATATTATCGAGCGCAACTTGTGCTTCCTGTGGGATTTCAGGATTTAGCTTTAATATTTTACTGGCAGCATCTTTTAAAGACTGAATTACTGCCTTATTGGATTTTTGCTTTGGGTCTAATTCCTCATCGTCCAATTCCTGATAAGTAGAAATCAGAAAAGGATCTTCCTGAACGATTTCTTTAACCTCAAATTTTTGTTTTCCCTGAATGATAATGGTGGTATTTCCATCAGGCAAAACAATCATTTTTAAAATACGCGCTACTGTACCAATATTGTATATATCATCTTTACCTGGGTCCTCCACCTTGCTGTTTGATTGGGCAACAACCCCAATAATTCTATCTCCTTTATATGCTTTTTTAACTAGCTTGATAGATTTTTGGCGACCCACAGTAATCGGAATAACTACACCAGGAAAAAGAACTGTATTTCTTATCGGTAAGATTGGAAGCTGATTGGGTAATTCTTCCTCTCGCATACTATTTTCTTCGTCTGTTGAGATAAGTTGTATTAACTCACCCGTCTCGTCATCATTTATATCTGAAAAAACCTGTTGATGCTTAAATATTGAATCCATATATATATTTAATCTTCAGCCAATTTGGCATTTGAAATCTCTTATTCATCCGAATAAATCGGGTGCTTGCCTAATTCAATTGTTATGCCAACAAAATAATGTCTAATTTTGAAATTATTTTAGTCGCAATTCCGACATTTTTCGGATATTACTACTTATAATACTGACATAATTACCGCAAAACTATCAAATTGTCTTGAAGCACGCATTTAAATATTGCTTTTTAATCCTAACGTTTTCTTTTGCCGATAATCTTATGGGGCAATATAATCCTCAGATTGATTTATCTAAGAAAGAATCAGCAGAATTGTTTCCTTTTTATTTCCCTAATGTAAATCAAATTAACTATTTCCAGGACGAAAATGAGTTAAATAAAATTAATAGAGCTCGAGAAGGGCAGCATTGGGAAAGATTAAAGAAACTTCTTGAAGATTATGTGATGCAATTTGCCACCGAAAACTTTTATAAAGACACTCGTCTAATTTGGCAAATGGCGAAATTGGAAGAATTGTATGGAGATCTCGAACGAGCTAAAAGCTTATACAGACTTGCTTTAAAGCATCACCAAAGTAAAATTGATTTACGACAAATGGAGATATTCTTGGATTCTGTCAAATTGGAACAGACCGATGATTATGTGCCTATTGATTATTATTATGAATTGGTTGATTTCAGAAAATCAATTGACACTTTGGTGCCACCAAGAGGAATATTGTTAAGTATGGGGAAGCAAATCAATTCCAACATGGAAGATTATGCACCTGCTTTAACACTAGATAATAAAACCTTAATATTTACCTCCAAAAGAAGTATCAGCGGAAATTTGCTGTCGAATGAGTCCAATGAAGATTTGTATATTTCAGTTCAAGAAGAAGGGATGTGGCAAGAGGCAGTGCAGTTGAGAGGTGTAAATAGTCAATATAATGAGGGTTCTTCAACTTTGAATGCCGAAGGTAATCAAATTATCTTTGCAAGATGTGGCTCTCCAAATGGTTTTGGGAATTGTGATTTATACGAAACCCATTTGCAAGAAGATAGCACCTGGAGTAAAGCACGAAATTTTGGAACTAATATTAATTCTAAGGCTTGGGACTCACATCCTTCTTTATCGGTTACTGGTGATACCTTGTTCTTTGCTTCAGATAGGATAGGTGGATTTGGATTGTCTGACATTTATTTTTCTGTAAAAGGAAATGATGGAGAATGGACAACTGCAAAAAATTTGGGTCCTATTATCAATACCAGAGGAAATGAAGTGAGTCCTTTTATTCATCCAAAGCATAAAATTTTATATTTCAGCTCTAATGGCCATTTATTAAACTTTGGTGGTTTTGATATTTATAAAACAAGAGCGCTTGATTTTTTATGGCGAGAACCACAAAATATAGGGCCACTGATTAACACGGAAAGTGATGAATATTATTTCACTATTGATTCGGAATCTGAAGATTTATTTTATGCCGGAAACTCTTCCATGAGGAGTAGTAATTTGGATTTATTTTCATTTCCATTGCCAATGGAAGCTCAACCAGGAGCAAATACAAAGGTTTCTGGAGTTGTGAAAGATACTGTAGCAGGTAAGCCATTCAGAGGAATAGTTTCCATTGTTGATTTAGAAAATGGCATCGAAATAGCACCTAAATTTACGAAAGAAGACGGTAGTTTTGAATTTAATTTGATTAATAATGCCAATTACGTATTGGTCGTACAATCTGATGAATTATTTAAACTTGAAGAAATGTTTTTTCTTACTGGAGATACAATCATAAATAAAAATGTGGATCCGATGGCAAGTAAAATCAGATTTAAATCAATTGAATTTGAAGAGAATTCAGCTGATTTAAGACCAGATATGTATTATGATTTAGATAAAGTGGTTGATTTTTTATTAGATTATCCTGAGTTTAAATTAAGAATATCGGGTCATACGGATTCATCTGGTGATGAAATTGCCAATAAGTCACTTTCTCAAAAGAGAGCAGATGTAATAAGGGATTATATCATTTTACTTCATCCTGTACAAGCAGATAGAGTTGTGGCGGAAGGATTAGGGAACAGCCAGCCTATCGTAAAAGATGAAAAGACCGATAATGATAGAAGATTGAATAGGAGGGTAGAGTTTGAAATTTACCGTCCTAAAAATCAATAATAAACTAAATAGAATATTTCATTAAGATTCAAAGCAGTAGCTATACATGGTGGAATGAAGCAATCTTTCTATTTATCCTTTTATTCCAAAGTTTAAATTTATCTCTTTAGAAAATTTCAATTCTTAATTTTCCTGGCTAACATATATTGAGTTCTACTTTTCAAAATGAATTAATAAAGCATTAACTGTTCCGTATTCGTACTAATAGAAATTTAAAAAGAATTCGTATCGAAATCTTGATAAGTTTTAAAATCGAATGAAATATTACCTGAGTTTTTAGCTGTAAGATTTTTTTATTAAATATTAGGGAGCATTAAGTATTTATGAAAAGGGAAATAATAGTCAGAAATTATGTTAATAGATTTGTGAAAGGTGCGTCTATGATGTTTGCTCATGGTTATGGCTGCGACCAAAATATGTGGCGTTTTATTACTCCAGTTTTTCAAGAAGATTACGAAATTGTATTATTCGACCATGTAGGTTTAGGGAATTCCGTTGAGTATGCATAGAATGTTGAAAAATACAGTGATTTAAACGCATATCCAGATGATAATGGAATGGGGTTTGAAAAACAGACGAAGTGAAAATATTTGAATTTATGGTGCGCTTGCATAGCGATGATTCCATTGCGAGTACTGGAAAAGGATTGTCATCTTGTAAACGAATAGTGGAAATGCACGGTGGAAGCATAGGTGCAGAATCAGCATCAGGAAAAAGAAGTACATTCTATTTTACGCTTCCTATTATAGATAAATTGTAGAATTCGTGAAAATTCTTTTTCTTTTATAAAATTTCAATAGGTCTTAATAAAAACTTTAAAAGTTGATCCTGTACCCAAGGAACTTTCAACTTGAATTTCTCCACCACTATCTTCCACCATTCTTTTTACGATGAATAAACCTACTCCCATTCCTTCAACATCTGTCACTATTCTGCTATAGCGAGAGAAAATCTTGTCTTGCTTTTCTTTGGCAATGCCAATACCGTTGTCTTTAACAGAAAGAAGTACATAACCGCTTAATTGCTCTGTTTTTATATAAATCTGTGGCGCCCTATCTTTGGGCGTATATTTAATTGCATTACTTAAAAGATTATATCCTATACTCCTAATCTTCTTTCTGGAAAACATAATTTCAGACACTTCGAGTTCTGAATTAATTTTCGCAGAATATTTAAAAATTTTGTCTTTTAAGGATAATTGAACGTCATCTATCATTTTATGTAGATTGACGTTATCTGATTCATTATTAAGATTTTTGATATCGATGGTATTACTATACGCTGTAATCTATTCAATGATTCGCCTCATATTTTGGACAGATTCGTTTAGTCTGTTGAACATGGACTTTGCATCACTTGATTCTCTATCTGGAGCATTTTTTAGCCATTGAATTAAGCCTTCTATATTGCCTAATGGTCCTTTTAGATCATGAGAGATGGTATAAATAATATTTTCATAATTTAGGTTAAGCTTCTCAAATTGTTTTAAAGTTTCGATTCGGTCAGTGATATCCACAAATGTTATAATTACACCATTGGATTTGTTTTCTTCCCTGATTATGTATGGTAAAATATTCATTTGGTACCACCTGAAATCTGTTGTCTGGATTTCTTTTTCAAAATTTTGGTTACTGTTAATTACACGCTTTATATTTTCTTCAATAGTTGGATAGCGAATATTGTCTGAAAGTTCACTTATATGCTTCCCCAAATCTTCTTCAGAAAGGTTAAATTGCTTCATTGCTGGTGGAGTGAATTTCCGGAGGATTAAGTCAGCATCAACAAATAATTGTGGGATAATGGTATTTTGAAAATAATTTTCTAATTCTTCATTCAATCTTTTCAAATCGTTCATTTGATTGCTTTTATAAATTGACCTTTTAGTAGTCTTTTAAAGATCTTATCTTAAAATTTATTTACGGATTAGAGTCTTAAATTTTTGAAATGAACCTGTTTAATTTTTATACATGTTTTTCATTAAACTGTTAAACAATTCGAAAGTTACAGATATTTGGAAATAAAAGAAAAACGGGGAATGTAATTTTTACAATATTTAAAAAAATAGAAAATGAATGGATACGATTCAAAATATATCTCAAATTTCTCTATTATGATTAAGTATGATAGGAGTTAGGAAGATGAATTAAGCTTTAGGTGGTGTGAAAATAAAAAAATAATCAGGAATCCTATTTATATTAAACAGATTAAATTTGCAAATTTAATTATTCGAAGGAGTCGAACTGTTATAAGTTAGTGTTTTCAAACTAGCTTGGTTTCATCATTATCACAAAATGAGAATTTAAGGATACCACATCATATTTTTCGAAAAGAAAATTATGTAATTACCTATTTAAGTTAAGTGCTTATCTTATTTCCAACAAAACTACATTTTCCACATGGTGTGTCTGCGGAAACATATCAACTGGTTGAACTTTTGTGACCTTATATTTTTCATCTAATAGAGCTAAATCCCGAGCCTGAGTTGCAGGATTACAGCTTACGTAAACAATTTTTTTGGCAGCAATATTCAATAAAGTATTAATGACATCAGGATGCATACCAGCTCTAGGAGGATCGGTAATAATTACATCAGCCTTTCCATGCTGACCTAAAAATTCATCATTGAATACATCTTTCATATCACCAGCAAAAAAAACTGAATTATCAATATTATTTAATTCTGCATTAACTTTTGCATCTTCAATGGCTTCTGGTACATATTCAACCCCAATAACTTTTTTAGCACTCCTGGCAATGAAGTTTGCAATTGTCCCCGTTCCTGTGTATAGATCATAAACAATTTCATCTCCTTTCATACCTGCAAAATTTCTAGCAACTTTATATAATTCGAAAGCTTGATCGGAATTGGTTTGATAAAATGATTTCGGGCCAATCTTAAATTGAAGTCCTTCCATTTCTTCAATGATATGATCTTTTCCGTAAAAAACATGTACATCCAAATCAAAGAAAGTCTCATTTCCTTTTTGGTTCAAAATATATAGTAGAGAGGTGATTTCTGGAAAGTTATCTTTGATATGCTCCAACACCATGTTCAACCATTCTTCGTTTTCTTCAGCTACTTGTAAAATAACCATAGTTTGACCTGTAGAAGAGGTGCGTATGATTAAGTTTCTCAAAAAGCCTACCTGCTTAATTAAATTGAAATAGGTAATGTTATTTTCTTTAGAAAATTTATCTACAGCATTCCGAATAGCATTGGAAGGATCAGCTTGCAAATAGCATTTTTCAATCTGAACAATCTTATCAAATCTTTTAGGGATATGAAAACCCAAAGCATCGGACTCAAATTCTTTTCCTGATTCTATTTCTTCAGTCGTGAGCCACCTGTTGTTGGAGAAAGTGTACTCCATTTTGTTTCTGTAGAAAGTAGTGTTTTTAGAACCAAGAATTGGTTTTATCTCAGGCAGCTCCACTTTTGCAATTCGTTCTAAAGCATCTTTAACTTGCTCGCTTTTGAAGCCTAATTGGTCTTGATAACTTAAGTGTTGCCATTTACAACCCCCACAGACACCATAATGGCTGCAAAATGGTTCAATTCTTAAATCTGATTTTTTATGAAATTTAATAGCGCTACCCTCTAGGAAACTTTTCTTTTTCTTGTGAACTCTGACGTCAATAATATCTCCTGGGGCAGTGCCAGCAACAAATACTACTTTTTCCTTATAGTAGCCTAATGCTTTACCTTCAGAAGCAATTTTTTCAATCTCTAATTCTTTAATAATTGGGTGTGGTTTTCTCGCCATAATCTGCAAAATTAGCCTAATAATATTGAAGGGAAAAGCAAGAAGTTAGAATTTCTTATTTTAACAGAACTTCAGCAATTATAATTGCTTGATGCGAGAAGTTTTTATGTAAGCTACTTTCTCTTCAAAAATTATTTTACTCCAAACATCGGTTTGATTTTTAACTTGAATTTTAGCAGGCACCTCAACTCTTGCAGCCAAATTAGCACCTGCTGAAGGTCCTTCTAGCAGGTAGCTTGGAGTTTTTGTGATTATAGCTTCTGATTTCCCATCGTAATTATTGATAAAAGCAACAATTAGAAGAGGAATTATAGCTAGTGTAAAATAATTTTTCTTCTTAGAAACAGCGGTTTTATTTTTTAACATCATTCCCACGGCAAAAATAATGACGATAGAAAAGAATAATTGAAAATAGATTTTCCATTCTTTATAAATTAAATTGGCTTGATAAGCTACACCATAATCAAAACCGATTGCATTTTTACTCTCTGCAGTTTCTTCTAAATAGGATAGTGCTTTTTCATCTTTTGTAAATTGATAATATTTTTCAAGATAATACATAGATTGACCTTGATTTCCCATTCCTTCTTCAATGCGAGCTAACTTTAAGAGCATTGCAGGACTTGAATTTCCCTCTTCATAAATTTTCTTATAAATTTTTATTGCACTGATATATTGCTTCTTTTCATATAAAGAATCGGCCTTAACTAGTTCCTTTTCAAGGGACTGTGTAAATGCACCTGTGGTAGTAATGATGAAAAGAAAAAGAGAAGAAATTAGAAATTTGAAGTATTGCATTTGCATTTTATTAATTAGTACTTACCTTTGCAACGCAATTAAGGAAAATGACTTCTTAAAAGCAACAAAAAGACTCGGAACTCAAGTATTGAGTAGGTTGATTGAGAGAATTATCTTGAGTTTGATTTGAAGATATCATGACTCGCTAGCTCAGCTGGTAGAGCACATCCCTTTTAAGGATGGGGTCTTGGGTTCGAACCCCAAGCGAGTCACATAAAATATAAAGTTGTAAACAATTTCGTACAACAAATTATTAAATTGCTCTGGTTAAGTGAATCAGAGCCTTTTTTTTCCCAAAACAATTATGACTCGCTAGCTCAGCTGGTAGAGCACATCCCTTTTAAGGATGGGGTCTTGGGTTCGAACCCCAAGCGAGTCACTAATACAAACCTATCTGTTGAAAAATGGATAGGTTTTTTAGTTTTAGCATGTATATTTGCTTAAGCTCAAAAGCGCACGTGGTGAAATTGGTAGACACGCCACCTTGAGGGGGTGGTGCCTTAACTGGTGTGGAAGTTCGAATCTTCTCGTGCGCACAAGTAAAAAAGGCTGAGAAATTAAATTTCACAGCCTTTTTTGTTTTAACTAAAAGTACGTAATACCGATTAGGTTTAAATATCTAACTGTTATCAATGGTCAACTTAAGCCAGATTTTATTCTCAAACCCGAAAGGTTTTATAGTTACTTCTTTATAATTAATCAGCAAATGCCATTAATAAGTCTTGTTTGGTAATAATATGTGCTTCATTTTTATCATCTAAGACCATCAATGCTTTATCGCCATGGTTCATCATTGAAGAAATAGTATCTACAGTAGTGTTATATGCAATAAATTTAAAAGGATCGTCCATTATTTCAGATATTGACTTTGTTTTCAATTCAGGATTTTCCACTAATTTATTCAACAACTTCGTATCTGAAATACTACCCACAAATTCACCTGCTTTAGTTACTGGTAATTGTGAAATAGATAATTCATCTAATAATCTGACCACTTCACCAATTTTTTTGTCGCTATCAACACTGATTAGTTTGTAGCTACCATTTCTTTTTTTAATAATATTTTTTGCTGTTGCATAATCATTATTTTCTAAAAATCCATGATCACGCATCCAATCATCATTATAAATTTTGCCTAAGTATCGAGTTCCATGGTCAGGAAGAATTATCACCATCATATCATCTTCTTTAAGATTTTCTTTGGCATACTCAAGTGCTCCATGAACTGCTGAACCACATGACCATCCACAGAATAGACCTTCTTCCTTAGCTAATCTTCTGGTCATGATAGCACCATCTTTGTCAGTTACCTTTACAAAATGGTCTATCATATCAAAGTCAACATTTTTTGGCAAAATATCTTCTCCAATTCCTTCAGTTAAATAAGGGTAGATTTCTTTTTCATCAAATACACCAGTTTCTTTATATTTCTTGAAAACTGAGCCATATGAATCGATGCCCACACTTACTATTTTCGAATTTTGTTCTTTCAAAAATTTAGAAGTACCACACATGGAACCTCCTGTTCCAACTCCTGCAGCCCAATGCGTTATTTTACCTTCTGTTTGCTCCCAAATCTCTGGTCCTGTTGTTTCATAATGTGCCCGTGAGTTAGACATATTATCATATTGGTTCGGATAAATAGAGTTAGGTGTTTCTTCGTGTATCTTTTTGGCTACTGAATAATAGGAGCGAGGATCAGTTGGACTTACATTGGTAGGGCAAACAATTACTTCTGCACCAACTGCACGAAGTATATCCATTTTTTCTTTCGACTGTTTATCCGCTAAGGTAAACACACATTTATAGCCTTTTGAGATAGCCGCTAAAGCTAGACCCATGCCAGTATTTCCCGATGTTCCTTCAATAATGGTTCCTCCTGGTTTTAGCTTGCCTTCTTTTTCAGCATCTTCCACCATCTTGATAGCCATTCTATCTTTCATGGAGTTGCCAGGATTGAAATATTCAACTTTTACCAGTATAGTTCCTGGTATTCCTTTGTTGACCTTATTTAATTTTACCAATGGAGTATTTCCAATGGTCTCTATAATAGAGTTATAGTACATTTTTTTTCAATTTGCTTTCCACAAAGTTAGTTATTTAAAATCATCATTGAAATGTGACGTATGTAATATTGAGATTCTTTTAAGAATAACAGTATATAGTTTACCAACGTTCTTTGTAGTAGAATAATTAAAGAAAACTATGCAAAATCTTAATTCACAAATCGCATTTAAAATTAACGAACTATCTGATTATGGATATAATAATAGTTTTCAGTTTGAAAATGGTGAATTAGTCCTAAGAAGGGAAGAAGACGATAGACAAATTGAGAAGCATTATGTTGCAGAACAAGTTTCTGTAGAAGCAGAGTATTTATATGAAGATAAGGGTTCTATAGTGATTACATTCATGACTAATGATGGCGAATTAGGTTATGCAGTTGATACTATGGATGCGACTGGTGAGTTCCCTTTAGTTAATTATTTTGAAGCAATCGAAGATTAGAATTGTTTAACCATTTCAGCTAGAGTCCGTACTTTTAACTAAACAAAAGGATATTATGGATTCAATGAACACAGTAACAGAGAAAATAAAAGAATTAAGAAATCAAGGTTATACTGAAGATTTTTTCTTTGAAGATGGTCAATTGAGAACTGAAGATGATTCTTTTAAGCAAGAAGATATTTCTAAAGTGGAAGAATATAGATTTGAAGGAAAATCCAATCCTGATGACTTATCAATATTATATCAGATTACTACCAAATCAGGTAAAAAGGGCACTATAGCTGATGGTTTCGGTCCAAGTGCAAACCAAGAATTAACCCAATTTATATTACAGGCAGAATCTTAATTCTGCCTGTTTTGTGCAAGCAAGTAAAGTACAGCCATTCTTACAGCGACTCCATTTTCAACTTGATTCAAAATAATGGACTGCTTTGAATCGGCAACATCGCTACTGATTTCTACTCCTCTATTGATGGGTCCTGGATGCATAACAATGATTTCTTTCTCAAGACTGTCTAGTAGTTTTTTATTTACTCCATAATAGAGAGCGTATTCTCTTAAAGATGGGAAATATTTTAATTGCTGTCTTTCTAGCTGGATTCTTAAAATATTTGCCACATCACACCATTCTAAAGCCTCTTTTACATCCCAACTAATTTTCACACCTAATTCAGCAATGTATTTTGGTAAAAGTGTTGCAGGTCCACATACCATTACCTCTGCACCAAGCTTTTTTAAGGCATAAATATTTGATAATGCTACTCTTGAGTGTAATATATCACCAATGATTGCGACCTTTTTCCCATTTAGATCTTGAATCTGTTCTCTGATAGAATAGGTATCCAATAATGCTTGCGTTGGATGTTCATGTGTACCATCGCCTGCATTTATTATGTTAGCTTTTATATGCCTTGCTAAAAAGTGAGCAGCCCCTGCACTAGAGTGCCTCATTACTACCATATCTACTTTCATCGAAAGGATATTGTTGACGGTATCTAGAAGGGTTTCTCCTTTTTTAACAGAACTGTTCGATGAAGAGAAGTTTATCACATCAGCGGATAATCTTTTTTCTGCTAATTCAAATGATAATTTAGTTCTTGTGGAGTTTTCAAAAAAAATGTTAGCTATAGTAATATCTCGAAGGGAGGGGACTTTTTTAATGGGTCGATTGATAACTTCTTTAAAATGGTCGGCAGTTTGAAAAATTAATTGAATATCATCTTCTGTTAAGTTTTTGATACCCAATAAATGATTTACACTTAAATTTGTCATTTTTCTTCGTTTGTCACTAACCAGATTTTATCACTTTCTGCACCTTGTTCTGTCCATTCAACTAATACTCTTTGCGTTTTAATGGTATTTACTCTTCTTCCAACATAATCAGCTTGAATTGGTAAATCTCTTGTATATTTTCTATCAATAAAAGTGAGTAACTCAACCAAGCGGGGTCTTCCAAAAGCAATCATAGCATCTAGAGCGGCTCTGACTGTACGTCCAGTGAAAAGCACATCATCTATTAAAATTACTTTTTTGTCTTCAATTATGAATGGAATCTTGGTGGCATTAGCCTTCAAAGGTGTATCTCTCCTCCTAAAATCATCTCTATAGAAGGTGGTGTCTAAAAGTCCGAGAGGAAGTTCCTTTTTAAGTCTTTCATTCAAACGCTTTTGAATTCTTTGGGCTAAGAATACACCTCGCGGCTGTAAGCCAATCAAAACTGTATTTTGGAAATCTTTATGGTTTTCGATCAGTTCTTCCACTAACCTATTGATGGTAATTTGTAAAAGGTCGGTATCTAGAATCAAACGTTTTTCCATTGTGCTTGCACAAATATAATAAACTGATGATTTATTCGACCACGATTTTATTGATAAAAAATACTTTTCTATTTAGCTTAATATCTTCATCCCTTAAGTTTTTAACTTTATTCACTCCAAATGCATAAAAATTATTTCCATACCATTTTTCTAAACCTTCCAAATTTTCATCATTCCCTCTCATTTCATCATTTTCGTACATCAGTTTAAGTTCTTCGCTATATTTTCCTTCTACAATTTCATCCCCTTCAATTATTTTAATTTGTAATTTTTGGTCAAATAAATACAGCATTACAATTTGTTGGTCGAGAAAAGCTAGTTGCACATGCTCTTCAAGCTGAAAGCTTTTTAAGTCTTTGATTTCAAAACTATTGTCCCAAAGTAAATTTCCATTATCATCAAATGCAACTATAACGGCATGTGTGTATTTATATCCATCAAAAACTTGATCAGTGTTTCTACTCATAAAGGGATCATAGTTATAGAAAGAAAATCCTGAAGAGCTGTTTGAATAGGTAGGATAATATGCTTCACCTATTAATATATTTTGATTATTCTGCTTAATTATATCTTGTACAAAAAGTCGATAACTAAATCGTAGTTTACGACCCTTTACCTTTTTTCTAGCTATTCTTTTTTTGATTCTATTTTTCCGTCTTTCTTTCATGTAATTAAAGAAATTATCCAATTCAGCATAATTGTAATATTGTATTTGTTCTTCAAGACTTTTTTCTAAATCAGCAACATATATTCCTCTTGATGTCTCAGTTCTTCTTCTGACAGAATAAGTACCTGCTAAAAGATTTCCGCCATCGCTACTATTGACAATCC
This sequence comes from Marivirga sp., assembly GCF_035704835.1. Lineage (GTDB taxonomy): Bacteria > Bacteroidota > Bacteroidia > Cytophagales > Cyclobacteriaceae > Marivirga. The sequence goes on from NZ_DASSWQ010000023.1 coordinate 52,023, forward strand.
TACCATCGGTTAAACTAAAGTCATTTTTAGCAGCTAATTCTTCTGTAAATATTTGTTCTCCCATGGTTGAATAAGCTCTAATAGTAACTCCAAATCTTTTATTAAGAAATCGGTCAGAGGTTATAATTCTTACTAAATCATCATCTGTATCCGTTACAATTTGCAAAAGATTACTTCTTTCGTTATAAAATCCTGGTAAAACAACCCCTTTTTCAGCTGTGAAATTATAGATCATTACAACTGTGCGCATATTTACATCCCCACCAAAGATTACAGCATCATTTTTCATTTCAAATTCTGTCAATCTTATGGGTACCAAATTTTCATAGAGGTAGGATTTAAAACCATCTTCTTCCAAAGTAAACGTAAGAAAAAGAAGGTCACGTGCATAAACATCTCCTTCCTGAAAAAGCATTACAAACCTACCATTGCTATAACTATATCCTTTAAAAGTAAAAGTATTTTCAATGATTACTTCCTTGCGACTTATTTCATTGAAAGAAGTATCCAATCTGATGATTTCCCATGCAAACTCTTTAAAACTTGGTCTGTCGTTTAATTGCCTGAACAGGAATAATCCATCTTCTTTTGCAGAAACTATAAAATATTCTTGATTGAAATCATTTATTTCAGCTTCATACCTTAATGGCTGCGATATCTGCCCGAAGACTTGGAAACTTATAACAGATAGAAGGAGGATTAATGTAATTTTTAAGTTCATATAAAAAGTGGTGATAGGTTATTCAACTATGATAACATAACTTTGCCAGTTTTGTTAGATACAAAAAATACGGAAAGTAACCGTTATCCTTCTCAATATATATTTTAATTTTACCAAAAATCAAAAAGCTTTGGAAAATAAACAAATAATAAAAATATTAAAAAATACCGCAAAGCTCATGGAGTTACACGGTGAAAATGATTTTAAAATTAAAAGTTATCAATCTGCAATTAATAGCTTAGAACGTTTCAATAAAAGTTTGGCTACATTATCCACAGATGAATTGCAGAAAATAGAGGGTGTAGGTAAAAGTTTGGCTCAAGCTATTTCTGATATCAATCAACATGGTTCCTTTGAACTTTTTGATGAGTTGAGTGCTAAAACTCCTGAAGGTATATTTGAAATGATGCAATTGAGTGGCTTTGGCCCAAAGAAAATTAAGATTATTTGGGAGAAGCTGCAAATTGAAAATCTTGATGATTTATTGATTGCATGTAAGAATAATAAAATAGCTGCTTTAAAAGGTTTTGGAGATAAAACACAAGCTAAGTTGGAAGAGGCTGTTGAATTTAAATTAAGTTGGAGAGGATATCTTCATTATAGGGAAGCGTCTCAGTTAGCTGAGCAAATTGTAAAAGAATTAAAATCTATAGAAGGAGTAAAGGAAGTATCAGTTACTGCTGATATCAGAAGAAAAATGGAGGTAATAAAACCCTTAGAAATTCTGGTTGCTTCTGAAAACAAGGCGAAAATTATTCAGTATGTTTCTAAAAACGAATATTTTGAATTGGATAAAAAGAATTCTGGTCCATTAAGTTTGAAATTCCTTTATAAACCCCTGAAAGCAGAAATCAATCTGAATTTCACTTCTAAAGAACAATTTATTAATGATTTATTTAAAACCACCGCTCATCCGAAACATCTGAACGCAGAATTGAAAAATGGCAGTTCTTTCGGTAATATGCTGAAAGAAAAACAATTTAATTCCGAAGAGGATATTTATAAGGCAGCAGAATTTCCATTTATTGCGCCTGAGCTTAGGGAAGGTTTATGGGAGTTGGATTGGGCAAAAGAAAATGCGATTCCTAAGTTAGTTGAAATGAGTGATTTGAAAGGAATTTTACATAATCATAGTACCTATAGTGATGGAAAAAACTCGCTGGAAGAAATGGCTCATTATTGTACAGAGTTAGGGTATGATTATTTGGGTATAAGTGACCATAGTAAAACTGCTTCCTATGCCAATGGTTTGCAAGAATTTAGAGTTCAAAAACAACATGAGGAAATAGACATTCTTAATAAAAAATTAGCTCCATTTAAAATTTTCAAGGGAATTGAATCTGATATTCTAAATGATGGTTCTCTTGATTATGCAGATGATGTCCTTAAAAGCTTTGATTTTGTGGTGGCTTCTATCCATTCGCCTCTGAGCATGGATGAAAAAACAGCTACTAATAGACTTTTAAATGCTATTGCAAATCCTTTCACCACTATTTTGGGTCATCCAACAGGGCGATTGTTACTCCAGAGAAAAGGCTATCCCATTAATCATAAAGCAGTAATAGATGCTTGTGCCGAATATGGAGTAGTGATTGAAATTAATGCCCATCCATGGCGCTTAGATTTAGATTGGCGATATGTTCGATACGCATTAGATAAGGGCATTCAAATATCGATAAATCCTGATGCTCATGAAACAAATGGTTATCATGATATGTATTATGGACTCTCTGTTGGAAGAAAAGCTGGATTAACAGCTAAAGAAACGTTCAACGCAAAGAGTATTGAAGAAATATCACAATACTTTAGTGACCGTAAAAAGTCAGCACTTTCAAAAGTATAAGATTTGAAAAATATTAAAAAAGTACTCATTTTAAGATTCTCATCCATTGGAGATATCGTTTTAACTACCCCAGTTATACGGGCGATTAAACTACAACTCTCCGAGGTTGAAGTTCATTTCGCTACAAAAAAAGCCTTCGCCAATATACTTGAAAATAATCCATATGTGGATAAAGTCCATTCATTGGAGGATAATTTAAACGATTTGGTTGTAAATCTAAAAGCTGAAAAATTTGATTACATAGTAGATCTTCATAATAACCTTAGAACAAAAATTATTAGATCAAGATTAAATGTACCATCAAAATCATTTGGTAAATTGAATTGGGAAAAGTGGCTTATGGTTAACCTGAAAGTAAATAAATTGCCAAATGTCCACATAGTAGATCGATACATGGATGCCGCTTCCGAATTGGGTGTTAAAAAAGATCAATTCGGATTGGATTATTTTATTCCTGAAAAAGATGAAGTGGAATTGGAGTGGTTGCCTGAAACTCATCAAAAAGAATATGTAGCATATGTTATTGGAGCGCAGCATAATACTAAAAAATTACCTTTTAAGAGAATGGTTGAATTGTGTGATAAAATCAACAAACCAATCATATTAATTGGAGGGCCTGATGATGTTGAAATGGGGGAGAAGGTAGCACAATTTTTTGAGCAAACTGAAAATTCAGCTCCGTTTGAAGAGAAGCTAACTGAAATGGGTAAAAAAACTAAAGTATTCAATGCATGTGGAAAATTTAATTTGAATCAATCAGCCTCTCTTGTTAAAAATGCTGCCTATGTTTTCACACATGACACAGGCTTGATGCACATAGCCTCAGCATTTAAGAAGAATATTTTTTGCATTTGGGGAAATACTATTCCAATGTTTGGGATGTATCCATATAAAACCAAATTCACAATTTTAGAAAATACAAAGGTCGATTGTAGGCCTTGTTCTAAAATAGGTTATCAAAAATGTCCTAAAGGACATTTTAATTGTATGAATAAAATTGTATTTGATTTTTGGTTGCCTTAATTTAATAAAAGGCATCTTCAATGTGCAGATAATCTTGTGGTGAGTTTAAATTTATGCTTAAAATATCAAAGCGGATGTCTTTTTGCCAATTAATTGCATAAATATAATTTTCTGCAGCCTCCATTAATTTGTATATTTTAGCTTGATTTACCCTTTCTTCTGGAAAACCGTGATTAAAGGAATGCAAAGCTTTAACTTCTATGAATATTAATACGTTAGCATGCAAAGCAATGAGATCAATTTCAGATCTCTTGAATCGATAATTTCGCTCCAGTATCTCGAATCCTTTGGATTCTAAGATTTTTGTGGCTAAATCTTCGCCTCTATCGCCTATTTTTTTTGTATTCATGCTAATGGTATCAATCAGATATTATATTTGTAAAATTAAAAAACGAACTAAAAACCAACTGTGATAAATTTAATAAAAACTTTTCCCGAGCAGCTAAAAGAAGCACTGGAATTAACAAAACAAATCAATGCTTCTGACATATCAAAAGAAGAAATTCAACATATTGCAATAAGCGGAATGGGAGGCTCAGGAATAGGGGTGCATCTCGTTAAAAGTATATTGGAGGATTATTGCAAACATCCAATAACGTTAATTCAAGGATATAAACTTCCACTCTGGGTAAATGATAAAACATTATTTATTGCTTGTTCCTACAGTGGAAATACAGAAGAAACTTTACTATTATTAGACCTAGCAAGAAAAAAAACGAACCAGATTTTTTCAGTTACAACAGGCGGGAGACTTAAAGACATCTCCGATAAATATAATTTTCCGCAATACAATTTTTCAGGTGCTGCTGAATGTCCACGAGCAGGATTAGCTTTCCCTTCCGTAGCAATTTTAATGTTAATTCAAAAGTTGGGTTTTTGTTCTGGTATAGATGTAGAGGAAGAATTACAGGAGACTTTTATCCTATTAAAAGATAGTCAGGAAGATATTCAGGCAATAGCAAAATCTCTTGCCATAAAAATGCATGGTTATTTTACATTATTATATGCAGATCAAAAATTTTATCCTGCAGTATTAAGATTTCAGCAACAGTTGGCAGAAAATAGCAAACAGCTTTCTCATGCCCACGTTTTTCCAGAATTAAATCATAATGAATTAGTGGGCTGGGTTTTTCCAAAAGAACATATAAAGAAATCAAAGGCTATTATCTTGAGATCAGATTTTGATTATGCTCAAAACCAAAAGAGAATGGATATAAGTAAATCGATAATTTCAGAAAAAGCGGAAGTAATTGAGCTTAATGGTCAAGGAAGTGGTTTTACGCAGCAGTTATTTTACTTTATTCACTTAATTGATTGGATTAGTTTTTACCTTGCTGAGGAAAACCATATTGATCCATTTCCTGTTGAAAGTATAAACTTTTTAAAAAATAAATTAGCTGAATAGAAGTGAATTTTAAGTTAAATAAAGATACTCAATTTCTCTCTTTGGGAATGATGGATTACAAAGAATCTTGGGATTACCAAGAGGAATTATTTCTCAAAACCATCGAAATCAAAACCAAAAATAGAAAGATAGAAGAAAATCTACATGAAATAACACCTAATTATCTTATTTTTCTAGAACACCCCCATGTTTATACTCTAGGGAAAAGCGGGTCTGAACAAAATCTATTATTAGACAAAAATGGTTTGATTCAAAAAAAAGCTACTTTTTACAAAATCAATAGAGGTGGTGATATAACTTATCATGGGCCTGGTCAGATTGTGGGTTATCCCATTTTAGATTTGGATAACTTTTTCACTGATATTCATAAATACTTACGATTATTGGAGGAAGCTGTAATGCTCACTTTAAAAGATTACGGAATTGAATCCGGAAGGATAAAAGGATTGACTGGAGTTTGGATTGATTATCAAGAAGGGGCTAAAAATCCTCGTAAAATTTGCGCGCTAGGGGTAAAGTCGAGCAGGTGGGTAACAATGCACGGTTTTGCATTTAATGTCAATACCGACTTAAATTATTTTAAGAATATTATTCCTTGTGGAATAGACGATAAAGCGGTTACTTCAATGGAAGCAGAATTAGGTAAAAAACAAGATTTTGAGGAAGTAAGCTATAAATTGAAGAACCATATCGCAACTTTATTTGAAATGAAATTAGTTGATAAGGTTTAGAATCCTTTTTTACATTAATGATTTTACTCTATAACACAAATTAAAAAATACACATGGAAATGAGCATAATTTTTTAGAATCCTCAACATACCAATCGAGGATGACTAAAATTTATCGGATTACATGTGAACATTGACAATAAACCTACACACATGAAAAAAGATATTGATTTTTCACCAGTAACCGGTGTAGAATTGGTAATTACCCGTTCTGAAAAAGAAGGAGAAGAGTTATGGGATGTTTATTTAATTAATAAAAATCTAATAGAGCTTGAAACTGTTTTGATTACCTCAAAAGGATACGGACGAATTGACGGTAAAAATAAAGAAACATCTATATTACGCCATATGATAGGAAAAGTGGAAGAGCAAAGTTATGCTAGAATAGAACCTATCCAACCTGAATTATTTCAGCTCAATAATGAGTATTGGGTGAGTTACTACATCTTAGACCAAATTTTTGATAAGAAGTTTGTATTTGTTCCTGAATCCATTCAAAAGGAAAATTTACAATATATACCGGAATTAGATTTGATGGGAGTAAGGCACGCCTAAAAATTATGCAATATCACTTGCCTTGCAAATTACTCTTTAATAAGGATTAGTGTTTGCACATTTCCTTTTCCGTCAGTTGACTTCCATCTTTGGTATTTTCGTTTACTTTCGATTATAATCCAAGATTTTGCTAACTCACTTTGGTCATCAGTTTTGATGGTTATATTTTCATCATTTACATTGTAGGTGAATTCGGTTTTATCAACTCTTTCATTTCCTAAAATTCTGTAAGATAAATCATTATAGCCGCTACCATTCTTTTCTAGAACGATCTCACCTATATTTTTTGCGTTCGCATTGCTTCCATTACTTGATTCCTCAGAATAGGAAGCAATTTGCCATGTGCCTATTATATTTTTCTCTAAACTACATGATACTGTAAATAGAATTGCGCAAAATACTAAAGCAAAATTAAAAAGTGATGGTAAAGTTTTCATCATGGAGATTAAAATAAAAATGTGTTTTGAATTGATAGTTAACTCTAATATAAAATAATTATTTCTTCAATTTAATGGAGGCGGAATTTATACAATATCTTAATCCTGTAGGTTCAGGACCATCAGGAAAAACGTGACCTAAGTGTGCATTGCAAACATTGCACATCACTTCAACTCTAACCATTCCAAAGCTTTCATCTTTTTCATACTGAATCACATTGTTTTCAAACGGTTCTGTGAAACTCGGCCATCCAGAGCTGGAATCAAACTTTAAAGTAGAATCAAATAATGTGGTTCCACAACATCTGCATGCATATTGTCCTGCTTCATGTGCTTCACAATATTCACCACTAAAAGCTCTTTCAGTTCCTTTTTTTCGGGCTACTTGAAATTCCTCAGCAGATAATATAGCTTTCCATTCAGCATCAGTTTTTTCAACTCTTTTTGGCGGTTCTGGACTTCCGTTATTGGCATATTTGATTACATCATTCCAATTCATAAATTGTAATTTGATTTAATATTATAAACTCTAGTCAAGTTGCTATGTTTGAAATGTAATGTAAATTTCCTTCTCTTTAAAAAAGGCTGTTGGAATAATCCAACAACCTTTTATAAAATTCTCAAAAGTCTTGATTCTAGGCTCTAGAATCTCTCTTAACAATATTCCTCAAAAACCTGAACCAAGTGATTACCAATCATCTCTGCAGTTCTTCCTTCGATATGGTGTCTTTCCACAAAATGAACCAATTCACCGTCTTTAAATAAAGCGATAGAAGGAGACGATGGCGGATAGGGAGCTGTTAACTCTCTAGCTTTTGCTACTGCTTCCTGATCAACGCCAGCGAAAACAGTTGTCAAATGATTAGGCTTCTTAGTACTTTGCTGTACTGCCCATTTTACGCCTGGTCTAGCCGCTCCTGCAGCACAACCGCATACTGAATTGATCACCATTAAAGAAGTTCCTTTATGGTCTTTTAGGTGTTCAGCCACCTGATCAGCTGTTTTGAATTCTTCAAAACCAACTTCTGTTAAATCTGCACGCATTGGTGCTACTAATTCTTCAGGATACATATATTTAGATTTTAGATTTTAGATGATAAGATTTAAGATTTCTCAGTTTGTTCTTATCATATTTAATTTTTAATTATTACTTACTTTTCTAATCCTACGATTTAAAGTCTTGATTCTAGACTCTAGATTCTTGAATCTTATTTACATAAAACCCAACTCAAGCTTTGCTACCTCACTCATCATTTCCTGAGAGTAAGGGGGATCAAATGTCAATTCCACTTTCACATCACTAACGCCTTCGATCGACTTCACTTTCATTTCTACCTCACTTGGAATTTCTTCCGCAGCAGGGCAGGAAGGAGAAGTTAATGTCATCAGGATATACACATTATTGACAGGATATACATTTACTTCATATATTAATCCCAATTCGTAAATATCCACTGGAATCTCAGGGTCATAAACTGACTTTATAGCTTCCAGCACTTTATCTCTTAAATTGGGAACTTCTGTTTTCTTTTCAAATTTTGTTTCTTCTGACATCATGTATCAATTTAAGCTTCGTTTTCTAATTTTGTTTTATACGCTAACGCATACATTTTGATTTGTTTGATCATGGATAAAAATCCATTAGATCTTTGCGTTCCGATAAAACGGTTCATTCCAATTTTATGAACAAAATATAAATCAGCATTTAAAACCTCATCTATTTTACCATTGTTCAAAATCGAAACTAATAAACTAACCAATCCTTTTGTAATGGCAGTATTGCTATCCGCCTGAAAATGTAGTTTTCCATCATTTTCTTCTGCAGTTAACCATACTTTTGATTGGCAACCTTTAACTATATTATCTTCAGTTTTTAATGATTCTGGCATTTCAGGTAGCTTTTCTCCTAACTCTATCAAATAGCCTATCATCATTTCCATGTCACCGTCTAGCATGGAAAACTGCTCTATAATCTCGTCTTGTTTTGTGTTGATTGTATTATCAGCCATTGACTAACTTTTAGCTAAATTTTGCGACTATATCTTTTAAAGAATCTGCAAAAAAATCAATTTCTTCAATTGTATTATAAACAGAGAATGAAGCCCTAATCGTTCCTTCAATTCCGAAATGATCCATTAAAGGTTGAGTGCAATGATGACCTGTTCGTACTGCAATGCCTTTTGCATCCAGCATCATTCCAGCATCATAAGGGTGCACATTGTCAATGGTGAAAGAAACCACACTCACTTTATCTTCTGCGGTGCCATAGAAATGAATTCCGGGTACTTCTGATAATCTTTTATGTGCATTTCGAGTTAAAGCTTGTTCATGTGCCATGATATTATCTTTCCCAATAGAATCGATATATTCAGCGGCATGTTTTAAAGCAACGACATCAGCAATATTTGGTGTACCCGCTTCAAACTTATAAGGAATATCATTATAAGTGGTTTTTTCAAAACTCACATTGTTGATCATTTCCCCACCGCCTTGGTAAGGTGTCATTTCTTCTAGAATGGCTCTTTTACCGTATAAAATTCCACAGCCTGTTGGTCCATACATTTTATGACCTGAGGTAGCATAAAAATCGCAATCCAAATCTTGTACATCCACTTTGCAATGAGAAGAAGCCTGTGCTCCATCTACTACCATTACTGCATTTTTAGCATGAGCTAGTTTAGCAATTTCTTTAACTGGATTTACTGTACCTAATGAATTGGAAGCATAAACAACAGATACAATCTTAGTTTTATCAGTTATTAGTTTTTCAACTTCATCAAGTGAAATTTCACCTTTAGCATTTACAGGGACAACCTTCAAAATCGCACCCTTTTCTTCTGCTATCATTTGCCAAGGCACAATATTGGAATGATGCTCCATAGCGGTGATTAATATTTCATCACCTTTTTGGAGAAACTTTCTACCGTAAGCGTTGGCTATCAAATTTATTCCATCGGTTGTACCTCTGGTGAAGATTACTTCTTCTACTTCCGCAGCATTGATGAATTTATGAAACACCTTTCTGCTATCTTCAAAGGCTGTAGTGGCTTTTTCAGCTAAAGAATGCAAACCTCTGTGAATATTAGCATTATAACCTTCATAATATTCAGAGATAGCATCAATTACTTGCTTCGGTTTTTGAGTTGTAGCAGCATTATCAAAATAAATCAATGGCTTTCCATTCACCTTTTGCTCAAGGATGGGAAAGTCTTTTCTGATTTTTTGAATATCCAATTTTGGTGCTACTGCTGTGCTCATATAAGCTGAATTTATTTCTATAATTTAATTACTCTAACCATTATTCATCAGAAGAATCGAAATTATTAATCCTCACTGAAAAAAAACTACTAAATCCTGAGAAATAACTTTCGTTATTTTCTTTTGTGTTCTTTTGCTTCTTTTGTGGTGGGAATTTGCTAGTTGTACAGATGAACAAACTTTATTTTTTAACCACAAAAGAGACAAAAGAGAACAATAGCTTTTTCGCTCAAGCGAAAATCATGTTAATTCTATATGCTTAGTTTAGTAGTATTTATAATCTACCTCTCCAAATCACTATCCTAGTATCCCCTTGAGGGGGTTATAGGGGTGTTTTATAGTCTTTCGTTAATTTTATTTTCAATTAATGTTCTGAAAGCTTCAATTTTAATATTGCTTAAAACATCAGATGCAAAAGCATTCAATAACATTGATTTTGCTGTTTGCTTATCTATTCCTCTTGCTCTTAAGTAAAATAACTGATCCATATCCAATTGACCTACAGTGGCACCGTGAGAACATTGAACATCATCTGCCCAAATCTCCAATTGTGGTTTTGTATCCACTTCAGCATCATCAGAAAGCACTACATTTCTATTCGATTGAAATGCATTGGTTTTCTGAGCATCTTGTCTCACAAATATTTTACCGTTGAAAACGCCTCTCGATTGACCATCCAAAATTCCTTTGTACATCTCATTACTTTCGCAATTGGCAACTTTATGGTCTACTACTGTATGATTGTCAACATGAGTTTTTCCATCTAACAAATACAATCCGTACATATTGGTTTCGGAATGCTCTTTATGAATAGCAATGCTTAAATTATTTCGAAGCATAGCTCCATTTAAACTTAAAGTCACGCCATTGAAAACAGACTTACCAAGCTGGTGAACCATAGTGGCGCCAACTTGAATAGCCTGATCAGATTCATTCTGGTATTTATAATAGTTGAAAACACAATCGTCTTCCACCACAATCTCAGTGACTGCATTAGTGAAACTTGTATTTTCACCTAAAGTAATATAAGACTCAATCAATGAAGCTTGGCTATTCTTTTCTGCAATCACCAAATTTCTCGGCTGACTAATTACGTCTGCATTTTTCGCGTCATTAAAATAATAGCAAGCAATTGGTGTTTCTACTACTGCGTTTGCATCAATTTTAACAAAAACGCCACCATTTGTGAAAGCGGTATTCAGTTCAGAGAAATTATCAGCTCCTTCAATTTCGTGCGTATTGAAATGCTTATCAAAATCCTCAGCATAATCATCTGCTGCAGTTTTGATAGCTTGGATATGCACTCCTTTCGGAAGCGTATCCATATCTGATAAGTCATTATTCAATACTCCATTTACAAATACCAAACGAATGGCATCCAGCTCAGGAATAAAGTATCGAGAAGCTTCATCTAAACTAAGGGAAAAGCTATTGTCTGACAGATTTTCAACATTGAAAAGCTTACCAAAAATCTTGGCTATATTACTGTACTTATATTCTTCATGCTTTGCGTGAGGAAAACCAAGCGATCTAAAATTATCGATGGCTTGTTTCCTTTTTGCGTGCAATGGCTTTTTGCTTTCTCCATTTAGAGAACTTTCAAAAGCTTCAAATTGCCCGATGAAAAATTTATCTATATCTTCTTTAATCAATTTACTCATATGTACTGCTGATTAAAATTATGCAACGCCTGCTTCTTCCTTAATCCAATCGTAGCCTCTTTCTTCAAGCTCCATTGCCAACTCTTTACCGCCCGTCTTTACTATTTTTCCATTAAATAAGACATGCACAAAATCAGGAACGATATAATCTAACAGCCTCTGGTAGTGAGTCACTACGATTGTGGCATTATCCTCATTCTTTAATTTATTAACGCCATTTGCAACGATACGTAAGGCATCAATATCCAAACCTGAATCAGTTTCATCCAAAATGGAAAGGGTAGGCTCAAGCATGGCCATTTGGAAGATTTCATTTCTTTTCTTTTCCCCACCAGAGAAACCCTCGTTTAAAGAACGACTCAATAAAGCCTGGTCAATTTCAACCAACTTCATTTTTTCTTTCATCATCTTTAAAAAAGAAACAGCATCTAATGGCTCCAATCCTTTATGCTCACGGATTTTATTTAAAGCCGTTTTCATAAAATTAGTGGTCGTTACACCTGGGATTTCAATAGGATATTGAAAAGCTAAGAAAACACCTTCTTTAGCTCTTTCATCCGCTTCCAATTCTAATAAATCTTTTCCATTGAAACTGATTTCACCAGAATCAACTGTATAATCTTCTCTACCTGCTAAAACAGAAGCTAACGTACTTTTTCCAGAACCATTTGGTCCCATGATAGCATGCACTTCACCTGGCTTCACTTCCAAGTTGATGCCTTTTAATATTTGTTTACCTTCAATTGAGGCATGTAAATTTTTAATTGATAACATTAGATATATGCTTATTTCAAAAAATTATTCTTCTTTCTATTTATTTTTTTGGTTGGTGTTTCACACACCTGAGAGCAATTATTTCAGTTAGTGACCCACTAAACATTCTCTCACTACCCAATACCCATTACTCACTACTGTATATTACCCGACAGAACCTTCTAGTGTCAAGGCCAATAATTTCTGTGCCTCAACTGCGAATTCCATTGGTAAATTGTTCAATACTTCTTTACAGTAACCATTAACAATCAATGCTACTGCACTTTCTTCATCAATTCCTCTTTGCTGACAATAGAAAATCTGGTCTTCACCAATTTTTGAAGTAGTTGCTTCATGCTCAACCTGTGAAGATTTGTTTTTAATTTCTATATATGGGAAAGTATGTGCTCCGCATTTGTCACCCATTAATAAAGAGTCACATTGCGAGAAGTTTCTTGAATTTTCAGCTCTTTTATGGATTTCCACCAAACCTCTATAAGAGTTTTGACTTCTTCCACCCGATACGCCTTTAGAAACAATTCTACTTTTGGTATTCTTACCAATGTGAATCATTTTGGTTCCTGTATCGGCCTGCTGCATGTTATTTGTTACTGCAACTGAGTAAAACTCACCTTGAGAATAATCTCCCTTTAGAATACAGCTAGGATATTTCCAAGTAACAGCAGAGCCTGTTTCTACTTGTGTCCATGCAATTTTAGCATAATCACCAGCACAAATTCCTCTTTTGGTTACGAAGTTGTAAATACCACCTTTACCATTTTTATCTCCTGGATACCAGTTCTGAACAGTAGAGTATTTTACTTCAGCATTTTTTGCCGCATAAATCTCCACAACCGCTGCGTGTAATTGATTTTCATCACGCATAGGAGCAGTACAACCTTCTAAGTAACTTACATAGGAATCGTCTTCTGCTACGATCAAAGTTCTTTCGAACTGACCCGTATTGGCAGCATTGATTCTGAAATATGTAGAAAGCTCAACAGGGCATCTTACTCCTTTTGGAATATAGCAAAATGAACCATCAGAGAATACAGCTGAATTTAATGCTGCGTAATAGTTATCATTAGAAGGAACAACTGAACCAATATATTTTTTCACCAATTCAGGATGCTCTTTTACAGCTTCACTGAATGAGCAAAATATAATTCCTAGTTCTCCTAATTGCTTTTTGAAAGTAGTTCCCACAGAAACAGAATCCATTACGGCATCTACCGCAACTCCGGTTAACCTTTTTTGCTCTGTAAGAGAAATACCTAATCTTTCGAAGGTTTTTCTCATTTCAGGATCTACCTCATCCAAGCTTTTAGGCTTGTCTTTTGCTTTAGGAGCAGAGTAGTATATTATATTTTCGAAATCTGGTTTTGGATAATGCACATTCGCCCACTTAGGCTCTGTCATTTTTCTCCAATTCCTGTATGCTTTTAATCTCCACTCCAAAAGCCATTCCGGCTCTTCTTTTTTGGCAGAGATAAATCGTACTATATCTTCGTTTAGCCCCGGAGGAGCTGAGTCTGCTTCAAAATCTACTGTCCAACCATGCTCATATTCTTTAGAGGCAAATTCTTCCAGTATTTGATCGTCTTTACTCATATATGAATTATTTAGACTAATTTCAATTAAGCTACAAAGCTAACATAATTCACTCGTTTATGTTACCAAAATGCTATATTTTTTAGTGATAGATTAATAGATGTTTGCTATCATTGAACTGTACGATTTGTGAGCTGGTTGTGTTGGATTTTGAGAGAGAATACAGTACAAGTATCGAGTATCGAGTATCAAGATTCAAGAAAATAGAATCAAGAACCTAGCACCTAGAATCTAGAAGCGAGAATCTAGAACCTAGAATTTAGACTTTTTGGTTTTTCTTAAGTCTGCTTGCCATATTTGTTTCTTTGTTCTTTGTACTTTGTTCTCAATACTTATAACCTATAACTTAAAACTTAATCTCATAACCAATTGATTTGCAGATGATTTTGCCAAATTACCCACAACTGTATTAATGTTGTATCAAATAGCTCTATGTAAGAATAATATTTTTTACTAATTTCCCAACCCGAAACGAAAAATTAAAATTAAATATACGACTATGAGCGATTTTCCATGGTACAAGCATTATCCGACAGGAGTACCGAGAGAGATTAACCCTGATCAATATAAAAATCTTCCTGAATTATTTGAAGAAATCTTCCAGAAGCATGGAAGCAGCGAAGCCTATGAAAATATGGGCAAAGTGCTGACTTACGCTGAAGTAGATGAATTATCGAACAATTTTGCTGCATATTTGCAAAATGAAGCTGGTTTGAAGAAAGGCGATAGAATGGCTATTCAGATGCCAAACTGTCTGCAATATCCAATTGCGATGATTGGTGCTCTGAAAGCAGGAATCATAGTCGTGGGAACCAACCCGCTTTATACTGCCCGTGAAATGGCGCATCAGTTCAAAGATTCTGGTGCTAAAGCTATTGTGATTGTAGCCAATTTCGCTAGTAATTTGGAAAAAGTCTTAGGCGAAACGGAAATCAAAACCGTTATCGTTACCCAACTAGGTGATATGCTTGGTGGATTAAAAGGGGGCATTGTCAACTTTGTGGTGAAGAATGTCAAAAAGATGGTCCCTAGCTATAATTTGCCAATGGCCATCAAATGGAAAGATGTTTTAAAGAAAGGTAAAAACCATAGCTTCAAAAAACCACAAATTGACTCTTCTGATTTAGCCTTTCTACAATATACGGGTGGAACGACAGGCGTTAGTAAAGGCGCACAGTTGTCTCACCGAAACCTGGTAGCGCACACCATGCAAACCAAAGAGTGGTTTAAGCCATTGTTTACGGATGGTGTACAAGAGCAAATGATTACCGCTCTTCCGCTTTATCATATATTTGCACTAGCGGTAAATGGAATCTTAATGTTCAGCATCGGTGCTAAAAGCATTTTGATTACCAATCCGAGGGATATGCCAGCTTTTATTAAGGAATTAAAAAAACATCCATTTACGTTAATGACGGGTGTGAATACCTTATTTAATGGTTTGTTAAACCAGCCCAATATTAAAGAGGTAGATTTCTCTCATTTGAAAGGCTCTATTGGCGGAGGAATGGCCGTGCAAAGAGCAGTGGCTGAAAAATGGAGTGCTTTAACCGGTGGACCGTTGGTGGAAGGTTATGGATTGAGTGAAACTTCTCCAGTATTAAGTGTGAATCCTTTGGATGGAACGGAACGCATCGGCACGATTGGAATGCCAACTCCAAGCACAGATATGAAAATTTTGGATGAAGCAGGAAAAGAAGTGCCATTAGGGGAGCCGGGTGAGATTTGCGGTAAAGGTCCGCAGGTGATGTCAGGTTATTGGAAGAAGCCAGAATTGAAAGATACTACATTCTTTGAAGGCGATTGGTTCCGCACGGGAGATGTCGGGGTTCAGGATAAAGATGGTTTCTTTAAGATTGTGGACAGAATAAAAGATATGATTAACGTATCCGGCTTTAATGTTTACCCTAATGAGATTGAAGATGTGATTGCTGGCATGGACAAAGTATTGGAAGTAGCCGTAATCGGAGTGCCAGACGAAAAATCCACTGAGGTTGTGAAAGCTTTTGTGGTGAAGAAAGATGAAAGCCTGACCGAGCAAGAAGTCATAGATTTCTGTAAAGAAAATTTAACAGCTTATAAATGTCCTAAGTCGGTTTCTTTTGAAAAGGAATTGCCGAAGTCGAATGTGGGTAAGATTATTAGGAGGCATTTGAGGGAGCGGTAGCCTCCTGATCCCTAATGGGGGAATGTTGTCTGGAATTGGCTGTGTGGATAGGTTAAGTTAGTACCGCTAGGTCTAGGTCAGACAGGCCTGATTTTTAATGCAGATAAAAAAGAATAATGCTAGATTTATCAATTGTCAACTGTCAATTTGTTTTCTTCAAACTTTTCAACATGAAAACAAGTCAACCTGCCAACCTGAATCCTTATTCCCAAGCTAAAATCTTCTCTAAAGTATTTTTAAATTTTTGAGCGTTTTGATAGCCAGGAACAGACTGAATGGTTTTGAAATCTTCTTTAATATAAACGATAGTCGGGTAACCTGTAACACCCATTGACCTAGCGATTATCTGTGCTGTAGTAGTGTCTCCTGCCATAGTTATCGGCTCTGTACTTTCTGCATTTAGTTTAACTGCATAAAATTTTTCATTTACTATATCCACCACTTCTGGATCAGAAAAAGTGTCTTTATCCATTTTTTTGCACCATCCGCACCAGTTAGTGTAAACATCTACAAATATTTTTCTTGGCTCTTTCTGGTTCAGTTTATAAGCTTCGGTTATGGTGAGCCAATTAATTTCCTTTTGCAATCGTTTGTCAGGCTTAATGCTAAAAGAAAATATTGCCAGAAGTGCGATTCCTATTAAGATCTTTTTCATAATTAGTTACTTATCAATAATTACAAACAAAATTAAGCCTTTACAGATTCAAAGTTTGTAACCTTTGTGACTTTCTTGCTCATAATTCTTACATACATAAAAACTAAAGCAAATATTAATCCACAAACTGTTGCCATTGCACCAGCTATAGAAGCATTAAGTGCTACAGCTAAATAATAACCCAAAGTTGCACTGAGAAAACCTATCAGGCAGGTCAGCAAAATCATGGTTTTTAATTTTATACTAATTAAATAAGCTGTGGCCGCTGGAGCAATTAAAAAAGCGACAACCAAAATAGCTCCTACAGATTCGAAAGATGCTACTGTTGTAAAAGATACAAAAGCCATTAAGAGATAATTCCATAGTGTTGCTGAAATCCCTAAAGCCACGGCATACTCAGGATCAAAAGATGTGATTTTCAACTGTTTAAATCCGATAGTTACAAATAAAATAACAAATAAAAGGACTGTACCAATAAGATAAAGCGCTTTAGGACCAATGTCTGTCCCTGAAGGGAGAACGATAGTGTCTAATGGAACATAGGCTATTTCACCGTAAAGAACGCACTCTTGGTCTAAATCAACTTGACCTGTATAAGCTGAAATTAGAATTACACCCAACGCAAATAACCAAGTGAATGTCACACCAATGGAAGCATCTGTCTGAAGATTTCCCTTTTTGTGCAAAAATTCTATAATGATGGTGGTGAGCACGCCTAGAGAACCAGCGCCCAAAAGCATGGTGACGGAATCTCTACTTCCTGACCATAAGAATGCCAAAACAATACCGGGAAGGATTGCATGTGAAATGGCATCGCCAACCATTGCCATTTTTCGTAAAATCAAAAAACAACCTAAAATTCCACAGGCTATGGCAACTAAAGTACCCGTCAAAATGATATAAAAATCAGACATGAAATATTTTAAAGATAAGGCATCACCTAATTAAAGATGATGCCTAATTTGAATATTTATTCTACTATAAATTTGCCTTGCATAATTGCAACATGGCCTGGGAATGAACATATGAAATCATAAGTACCTTTTTCTGGTGCTTCAAAAGTTATGGTAGTTTCTTCACCACCGCCAATAGTTTTAGTATTGGCAATTACTTTACCAGTTTCTGATTGAGGTATGTAATCATTATCGGCAGCACTAGCAGATTTTTGTCCGAACTGCATGATATTAGTACCCTGCTTTAAGAGTACCCAATTATGACCCATTTGTTGTTTCGTCATTTCTCCTACGTGCTTCAATGTTAATTTAACAGTTGAGCCAGCTTTTACTTTCATCTCGTCCAAGTTAAACTGCATCTGGTCATTTCCTTCTATTGTTAATTCAACAACCTCTGATTCATCACCTTCATCTGATGCATTTTCATTTGATGTGTTCTCATTGTCTTTAGCTTGTTGTTGCATGATTTCTGAGGAAGTCATTTGACGCTCTTCAGAACTTGATTCTTCCTTAGAATCATTTCCACCGCAGGCTATAAATAAACTTATAGTTAAAATACTGAATGTTAATTTTAATATTCTCATAGTTTTATAATTTATAATTTCAATTAATCTTCTATTATACAATCGTATGATTAGTAGATATGTTTTACTAATTGGGGCTAATCATATGGTATCTTTGAATTATGTGGGTCGACTTCAGGATATCCCAACTTCTCCTCTAGTTTTTTTTCTATTTCAGGAGTTATTAAATGTTCAATGGTATCAGCATCTTCATGGACATGGTCTGGTGCAATTCTCAAATATTCCGTGAGATACAATTCCCACAGTCTGTGTAATTTCACTAATCTGGCAGCTTTTCGCTGCCCATAATCTGACAAATAATAGCCTTCAGTGGTTTTTCTTAAATAACCATGTCTTTTAAGCCGCTGAAGAATTTTTTTCATTAATCGAATGGTGTAATATCGCTGCTCTCTTAATTTTCCAATTGATTTAGCTTCACCAAATGAATTTTCATGTTCTGCAATTTGATGAAAGGCTTTTAAAATATTCTCATCCTGAATTTGTCTTCTATTTTTGGATTGTAAAAGTAACCTTGAAAAATAACCCTTACCAGGAGCAAATAGAATGGAGAATATGGCAAATATTGATAATACCATTACCACCCAAGGACCAGTTGGCATGTTGGGTGCGATGTAACTTATAAATGCGCCTGAAACTCCTGAAAAGCCTCCAATAAAAGCGGCCAAAACTAGAATGATGGATAAACTGCCTGACCAATATTTGGCAGCTGCCGTTGGAGTGATCAGTAGTGCAGCCATCAAAACTACTCCTACGGCCTGAATCCCTGTTACTACAGCTAAAACTGTCAATGAGCTTAATAAAAATTCTATCCATTTGACAGGTAATCCTATGGATTGAGCAAAATCTTTATCATATGTAATGAGCTTTAATTCTTTATAGAAAAGTAATATCATTACCACTAAGATGGTGCTTATGGCTGAAAATATAATAACATCTTGTGCCAACATACTTGCAGCTTTTCCAAAAAGGAATGAATCCAAACCCGTTTGTGCAGCATTTCCTGATTGCTGTATGTAGGTAAGCAGCATAATGCCAACTCCAAAAAAAACGGATAAAATTAATCCGATGGCGGTATCCTCTTTGATTTTTGATTTCTTTACAATGTAATCAATGGCTATAATCGAAATCCAACCAGTAAAAAATGCCCCTGAAATTAATAAAAAGTAATTTTTGGTTCCTCCTAAAATAAAAGCTAGACAAACACCTGGTAAAATAGCGTGGGCAATAGCATCGCCAATTAAAGCTTTTTTACGAAAAAAGGTAAATGCTCCAACTATAGCTGCACCAGCTCCTAAAATAATAGTACCCAATGAAACATAGACTACATTGGCATCATTAAAATCAAAAAAGCTTAGTGCGTTTTCCAGCATTTTATTCTCGGTTTGGGAATCTGTTTTTTTGAATTAAATCACTGATTTCTGTTAATAGGGTTAATTTCCCTCCATATGTTTCTTGTAGCAGTTCAGGAGTAAAAGCTTCTTCAATAGGTCCTGAGGCAACTAATCGCATATTTAAAAGTATAATCCAGTCAAAGTATTTAGCTACAGACTGTAAATCATGATGCACTACAATTACTGTTTTGTTTTCAGCTGACATTTCACCCAATAATTTAATAATGGCTTTTTCAGTAGCGGCATCTACTCCTGCGAAAGGTTCATCCATGAAATAAATATCCGCTTGCTGAGCTAATGCTCTTGCTAGGAATACGCGCTGTTGTTGCCCTCCAGATAGTTGAGAAATTTGACGCTTATGAAAATCTTCCATTCCTACTTTTCGAAGGCTATCCATCACTATTTCCTTGTCCGCTTTTTTTGGTCTATTGAATAGACCTAACTGACCATATCTACCCATCATGACCACTTCATAAACCGAAGTAGGAAAATCCCAATCGACACTTTCTCTTTGCGGTACATAACTTATTTTATGGCGCATTTCTTCCAGCGGCTTTCCGTTGATTTGAATGTATCCACTATTTAGGGGCAATAAACCCATAATAGCTTTTAGTAAAGTGGATTTTCCAGCTCCATTGGGACCAATTATGCCTATTAACTTTCCTTCTGGTAAACTTAAATCAACATCCCAAAGTACAGGCTTACGTTCATAGGCTACCGAAAGGTCATGAATTTCAATAATTGGATTATCTACTTGTCTAATCATTTTTTTCAGTTTTAGAATTATTTGACAATCCACTCACTATTTTTTCTACATTCGAATGTACCATACCAACGTAAGTGCCCTCAAAAGTTCCTTCTTTCCCCATTGCATCAGAATATAAACTTCCTCCGATAATTACATCATGTCCTTTACTTTTGCAACCTTCCAGTACGGCTTTTATGGCTTTTTCAGAAACTGAAGTTTCAGTGTAGATAGCTGGTATTTCATTTTCAACTATGAAATCCACTAAATTGCTCACATCCCTCAATCCAAATTCCGATAGGGTAGAGATACCTTGCAATCCTCGTACATCCATTTTGTATGCTCTACCGAAATATGCGAAAGCATCATGAGCTGTTACTAAGACTTTTTTATTTTCAGGAATTAAATTGATATGATTTTCTACTGCCTGATGAAGACTATCTAATTGAGTTGAATAGGTAATTGTATTATTTTGGTAAAAAGATTGATTTATACTATCAGTTTTAATTAATTCTTCGCTTAATAACTGAATAGCTTCTTTCCATAACTTTACATCAAACCAGATGTGAGGGTCATAGGCTCCTTGAAATTCCGTGTTGTTTATATAAGCGTTTTTTGGAAGTAATTCTGCCATGGCAATTACCGTTTTTTTACGGTTTAATTTTTGAATTATTTCTCCCATTTTTCCTTCCAGAAAAAGCCCATTATAAACGATGATATCTGCCGCTTGTAATTTCTTCAAATCACCCTGAGTTGCTTTGTATAAATGGGGATCAACACCAGGGCCCATCAAGACTTCAATTTTGGCCTTACTGCCTACAATATTTTCTACTGCATCCTTGATCATTCCGGTGGTACAAACGATATAAGTTTGACCTTCTTTTTTTTCTTTTGGACTACAAGAAAAAGCTAGAGGAATAATTAAAATTGATAGTATTATTTTAGTGTGTGACCAATACATTTTCGGCTACTTCTTTACTGATAAATAATTTATTTTTTCCGTCAACTAAGATCTCCATTGATCCATCGAACTCTACTTTTTCGGTAACTTTTGTTTTGGCTCCAAGGTAAATGCCGATGCGATCCAAATGTTGTAAAAACATGGAGTTGGTATCTTTTACTGCCACTACAATTCCATCTCCTAAAATCTCAACTTCAGCTAAAGGTACTTGAGGCTTTTCTTTGAATAATCCATTTTCATCTGGAATGGGATCTCCATGTGGATCGAACTTTGGATGCCCTAAAAAATCATCTAATCTTTGGATGAGTAGGGGGGATTTTATGTGCTCTAATTGCTCAGCAATTTCATGAACTTGGTCCCAGTTAAATTTTAATTTCTCTACTAAAAAAACTTCCCAAAGTCTATGTTTTCTGATGACTTGCAGAGCAGCAGTTTTACCAATTTCAGAAATTTTCACACCTTGATATTTTTTGTAAACCACCATTTCTTTTTCAGAAAGTCTTCTTAACATATCCGAAACTGATGCAGCTTTTGTATCCATTTCTTCTGCGATAGAGTTAGTGGAAACATCTGTTTCTCCGGCATTTGAAAGATGATATACAGCCTTCAAATAATTTTCCTCAGCAAAACTAAGTTTCTTCATTTTAATGGAAATTTAATGCAATATAAAATAAAATTAGATTAATCTAAAAATTATTTTAATTTTTCATTAAAAGTCCATTTTACAGAATTTAAAACGATTTTTTCAATAGTTAAGGTAAGACTAAAAATTTATTTAGATAAGATTTTATCTATAAAATCAAGTAAAGTATTCTCTTGACTCCACCATTGAACATCGCTTTTTGGGTTGTGGAGAAAGAATTTTCTGGATTTTATTTCATGAATAAATGCGGGTATGTCTGGATTGTAAAAATCTGCGGATATTCCAGCCTGATATTGATTTAAAAAAGCTATCCATTCTTTCTGTGGAGGGATTACCATAGGGATGCCCAAAGCCAGGTAATCATATATTTTAGTAGGGAATCGTCCTGAAATATTGGGATTCAATTGATATGGCAATAATGCGACATCATAATTTTTAATTTCAGATATGATTTCTGATTGGGCAACTGGTTTAGAACCTGTTTTTAAATGAATGAAGTTAATTCCTGAAATTGCTGATTTAACTTTATTAATATATTGATTGTCAGATGAATATCCAATTATCATTAAAGTTGTATTTTGGTTTATTTCATGTAATTTTTTGCAGAATTCAATTGCTTCTAACGTGCCATATTCTTCACCAATAGTACCACTATAAATATACCTAACTGCTTCATGATTTGAAAAATCAACCGGTTCATAACTTTGTTTTAAGGGAATAACTGATTTGTTTAAAAGCTTGATATAAGCCTGATTATGTATGAATTTAAGTTGCTTTTCATATATATCTTCAGCTAGAAAGTAGCCATCCATTAATTTCTTTGAAATCAATTCAGTGAACTTAATGTAGAGAATTGCTCCGTGTTTAATTATTCCCTTATATATCGGGTTTTGATGTACATTAAAACGATAATTTTCACGAATATCATAGATGATTTTTGTGCCAAATAAAATTTTGATGAGAAAGATAACCCACAGTAATTCAGGTGTATTAACTATTATGATTTGAGGTTTTAATTGAAGATATATTTTCAGTACTGCGCTGGAAGCTGTCAGTCGTTTCAGTGAGTTTCTTCTGAATTTAAAAATTGGATGAAGAAAAATATTTTTGCTTTCAACTTTCTTTTTTGAATCAAAGCCTATGATATTTACCTCATATTTATTTGTTTGCGCTAATGATTGTCCAATCTTATAACAAGAGCGAACATCATCCGCTGGTTTAAGTACTGAGGCAATTAAAACTTTTATTTTATCATCCACAGATTAAAGATATAAACAGAAAATGGAATTTAAAGAATTTATTGAAAAGGCTTGGGACAATAGAGAATTGTTAAAAGATAAAGATACACAGATAGCGGTAAAGACTGTGGTTGAAGAATTAGACCATGGTAAAATTAGAGTCGCTGAGCCTGATGGCGAAGGAAATTGGAAGGTAAATGAGTGGATAAAAAAGGCTGTAATTTTATACTTCCCTCTTCAAAAAATGCAAACTATAAATGTTGGTCCTTTTGAATTTCATGATAAAATTAAGCTTAAAAAAGGCTATGAAAAACTTGGAGTTCGAGTGGTTCCTCACGCAATTGCAAGATACGGTTCTTTCATAAATCAAGGCGTAGTGATGATGCCTTCCTATGTAAATATTGGAGCGTATGTGGATAGCGGAACCATGGTTGATACTTGGGCAACTGTGGGGAGCTGCGCTCAGATTGGTAAGAATGTTCACCTTAGTGGAGGCGTAGGAATTGGGGGAGTTTTAGAGCCCGTTCAAGCGGCGCCAGTTATTGTTGAAGACAATGCTTTCATTGGTTCAAGATGTATAATTGTAGAGGGAGTTCGAATTGGAAAAGAAGCAGTTTTAGGTGCGAATGTCACGTTGACTGCAAGTTCAAAAATTATAGATGTTACTGGCGAAAAACCAGTAGAATATATAGGTTATGTGCCTGAGAGATCTGTAGTGATTCCAGGTTCTTTTACTAAGAAATTTCCAGCAGGTGAATACCAAGTTCCTTGCGCTTTAATAATCGGAAAGAGAAAAGAAAGTACAGATAAAAAGACTTCTTTAAATGCTGCATTAAGAGAGAATAATGTTGCAGTTTAATCGTTTGGAAATTGTTTGGCATTTAATTTGTGAAGAAGCCTATTTATGAATAAAAATTTGATATTAATTTGCCTTTCTAACTTAATGATATTTTCTGCTGTAAGTCAGAAAAATTATCAGGATTTATATTCTGAAACTCCACAGGAAGACTTCCCAGAAATTGAGTATGTTCCATTCGAAGCTGGAGAAGAAATTGAATATAAAATCTACTACAGTTTTTTTACTGTTGGGAAAGGGTTATTAAAAGTTCAGAAAAACCTATATAAAATTAATAACAGAACTGCTTTTAAAGTTGATGTCAGAGCTAAAACTACTGGTATGGTTGATTGGGTAGCCAAAATTGATGACCATTGGGGTGGTTACATTGATACTGAATCTTTAATACCACATCAAGCTTACAGATTTATTCAAGAGGGGAACTACAGAAAAACCGAATTTGTAAATTATGATCATAATTCGCAAATGTTAGAAGTAAAAAGTAAAGGTAAAAATGATGATTTTGATGAACCAATGTATTATGAATTTCCACCCCAAATTAGAGATTTGATAAGTGGTTTTGCTTACTTCAGAGCTGTTAATTTTGATACTTTAATGCCAAATGATACCATTAAAATCCCTGCTTTTTTTGAAGATACCTTCTATAATTTAGAAGTTGTTTATTTAGGGGATGAAACATTAGATTTAGCAATTGGAAAAGTTAGGGCACACAAGGTTACCCCTGTGATGCCTGAAACCAAAATATTTGATGGGGAAGATTCTGTTTTAGGATGGTTTTCTGCAGATAAAAATAAAATACCACTTAAAATTAATGCTGAGTTGTATGTGGGTTCTGGTGGTTTGGAAATAACTTCTTTCAGGAATATTAAGTATCCTATTAACTTTGACATGAGTAAATAGATATGATTGTCGTTAAGTTAAGGCATACTTTTCTTCTTCCATCAGCAGGATTAAGGATGAGTTTTAACTATAAGCTTAACTAAACCTCCTTGAACTAGATGTAGAAACAATTTTCTAAATCTTTAGCTATTCCATTTTGATTCAATTAATTTTGTTTTTTGAAATTTTATTCTCAAATAATGAAGTATATATATATTATAATTTTAATGACTATTGGTTTGGGTTCTTGTGATGAGAAAGATGAACTTGAGAAAGCAAATGAATATTACAACTCTGGCGATTTCAAGAAAGCAATTCAATCTTATGATGAGCATTTAAAAATGAAACCAGCAGATGAAATCGCACTTTACAATAGGGGCAGGGCTTATGAAGAACTAGGTCTTTACGATAAAGCAATAAAGGATTTTCTTAAGGTAATCGAAATTGCCCCAACCAACATAGGAGCATATCTAAGTTATGGAAAACAGTTTTACAGAGAGAAAGATTATGATAACGCAGCTTTTCAATTTGAAAAAGCATATAAGTTAAATACAAATTCTTCTCAATCTGCCACTTTATTGGCAAGAGCTTATCATAAATCAGGAGAAGTGGAAAAAGCAATGGAGTTTTACAATATTGCCATTAATAATGATAATGAAAATGCAGAAGCATATCTGTATAGGGGAGCACTCAAAATCCATTTAAATCAATCAGGTGGCTGTAATGATATTAAGTTAGCTGAAAATATTGGTTATAAGGGAGCAAGGGATTTGTACAAAAAATATTGCAATTAATATTTAATATTTTCTACTACGATAAAAGTTGAAGGATAAAATTCTTCAACTTTTTTTGTGTCCAATTTTATAACAAAAAAGGCAACCGAAGTTGCCTTTAAATAGTAGCGAGAAGCAGATTTGAACTGCCGACCTCAGGGTTATGAATCCTGCGCTCTAACCAACTGAGCTACCTCGCCATAAAATGTAAGTGATACTTAAAACTATATAAATCCTTTTGATTTAAATCTCCGTTTTAAATTGGAGTGCAAACATAAGGAATAAAGATTTCATAATCCAAAAAAAATGAAAAAGAATTTATTGTGATATATCATTTTTAATCATAACTTATCGATCGTAAAAAGAACAGATTATGGCCTTAAAAAAATTTATCGGAGATTTCGAAATCAACGCATCCAAAAAAATGTTATATCCGTACATCAGTACAGCAAGTGGCTTGTCTCAATGGTTCGCGGATGATGTAAATATAAATGAAGATAAAGAATATAACTTTATTTATGACGAAGAAGACCATCATGCGGTTATGGCTGGTCATAGAGTTAATCAATATGTAAAATTTGAGTTTCCTGAAGAGGGAGAAGATGATGATCCTGCTTATGTTGAAATTCATCTGGATGAAAATGAGCTTACCCAATCAATGTACTTGAAAGTAGTGGAATATTCAGATTTTGAAGATGAACAAGAACAGTATGAGGTATGGGAAGGATTGATAAATAATTTGAAAGAAATAGTTGGAGGGTAAAAATTCTCGTATTTTTGGAATCTTTATTAATTCCATGTGTTAGGAGTAAAGTTTTAGGTATATTCTTTAACAGTTTCATATATCGTAATTATTAAAATGAAATATTATTTTTTAGGTCTCATTTCCCTCTTTTTATTTACATCTGAATTTTCTTTTGCACAAGGCCAGAAAGAAACTCTTAATTTTCATTATGAAAGTGCCCAAAAAGCGATGAATAATGGAAACTATGAAGAAGCGAATATTCAATTTAGGGAAATTTTGAAATTAGGAGTTAAACTTCCTTCTGAAATGCCTTATCTTTTTGCAAAAACGTTATTTGAAGTTGGTCAATATCAAAACAGTCAAAGTTTTTTAGAAAAATATTTTGAAATAATGGGTAAAGCAGGAATCTATTATAAAAATGCCGAAGAATTAAAAAAACTAATTGACTTACAACTTAATAAAAGTTTGTCTTGTGACTTTTGTGATTTTAGTGGTTATAGACTTGATAGTTGTGTCACTTGCAATGGTGAAAAACAATTACTCAAAAAATGCGATTATTGTGAGGGAAAAGGAAAAGTAAGTTGTACTGCTTGTAGTGGTGACGGTGTTCTCATTCAGTTGGGTACTATGGGAAATAGAAGCTATAAAACCTGCCATCAATGTAAGGGGATGGGTTTTAATATTTGCCCTGTTTGTGAAGGAGAAAAAGAACTCTATACTTATTGTCCTAATTGCTTAGGAAGCGGACTCACCAGTACTGAAGCCATTTGTAATCACACAGAGAACAATTAGTCAGGAATTATTATATTCATAAATTAAATAGTTAGACGGTAATTAATTTCTTCACATTAAAGTATACTTCAAGTTCAAAACTTAAAGTAGATATGGAAAAACCATTAAATGGTTTTTCCTAATGACTATTTAATCGGTTGTTGTAAACCATTCATCTAAAATATGATTTAATTTCAAATCATTTCTTCAGAATATATATAACACTATTAAAAAAATGACTTACTTAGTTGAAAATTAATTAAGTGATAAAAATTATAAATAAATTACATTATGTCTTATTGTAAAGTGCTTGAATACAAAAGTGTTAAGATAGTTTACACTGATATAGAAAATACGAATGGAAATGAGGCGATTCCTGCATTTGATGCAGTGCAAAAATTAGTAGCTGAATTTCCTGATAAATCTGTATTATCATGTGTTAATGCTACTAATGCTAGATTTAATAAAGAATTATTATCTAAGATAAAAGAAACGGTTAAAAAGAATAATCCAAAAGTGAAAGTAACTGTAGTGTGTGGTTTAAGTAAATTATCTACTTTGATTCTAAATTCAATTATTGCAGCTACAGGCAGAAAAATGAAGCTTTTTGATTCTGTAGAAGACGGAAAAGAATGGTTATATCAATATGAATTAAAAAGCAATGAGCAATCCGCTTCAGCATAATCCATTAATTTTTATGAAGATTTAAAATTGACCTGATTGACAACAATCGGGTTTTTTTATGCTTTTTAATAAAGAGGAAGAAAGTGTTTATTATCTTCGGCTTTGCATAAAAAAAAGATAATGCCTGTAGTTAAAAACAATCAGTATAAACGACCATTTTACTTATTTAATCAGCATTTAGAGACTATTGTGCCAAGTGCTTTGCGTAAAGTGACCGGAATTCAATATGAACGAGAAAGAATTGAAACGAAAGATGGTGATTTTTTAGATATAGATTGGGTTCGTAATAATAATTCAAGACTTATTA
This sequence comes from Marivirga sp., assembly GCF_035704835.1. Taxonomy (GTDB): domain Bacteria; phylum Bacteroidota; class Bacteroidia; order Cytophagales; family Cyclobacteriaceae; genus Marivirga. The sequence continues at coordinate 80,372 of NZ_DASSWQ010000023.1, forward strand.
TTGCTTCTCACGGGTTGGAAGGTAGTTCTGACCGCCCTTATATTATGGGAGTAGCCAAATTATTTAGCGAAAATAAATGGGACATATTAGCCTGGAACTGCAGAAGCTGTAGTGGAGAAATGAATCGAAGGGAGTTTCTATATCATCATGGGTTTACGCAAGACGTTGAAGAAGTAGTTCAGAAAGCATTAAAAGGTGGATATAAAGAAATTGTGATGATAGGCTTTAGCATGGGTGGAAGTTTGACTTTGAAATATGTTGGAGAAAATGGTAAAGACCTTTATCCTGAGATCAAAGCAGCAATGGCTATAAGCGTTCCTTGCAATTTATCGAGCAGTTCTAGAATGTTGGCACTTAAGAAAAATAAATTTTACCAAAATCGATTTATGCGAAAACTGGACATTAAGCTACGAGAAAAAAATCAGCAATTTCCTAATTTAATTGAAATCAAACCGTGGAAAAGCTTTTCAGATTTCCACGAATTTGACACTCATTATAGTGCGAAGATATTTGGATATAAAGATGCACAAGATTTTTATGATAGTGTACAATGCTATCCTCATTTAAAAAATATAACAAGGCCGACTTTAATTTTGAATGCTTTGAATGATCCAATGCTAACTGGAGACTGTTATCCCAAATCAGAAGCTGAGCAAAACCACCATATTGAACTGGAATTAACCAATCATGGCGGCCATGTTGGTTTTTTGCAAAAAGGAAAAGTACATACTTATGCAGAGGAAAGAGCACTTTCTTTTTTTAATAATATTTTGAGTAAATCTATATGAAAAAAGAAGTCGTTCATTATCTTGAGAACTTCTTAAATGACTTTCAATACTTTAAAATTGATGGATATGATGCTTTTCATCATCAATTCTCTGGTGGAAGTAAAATAATAGTGATTAATTCCACTCCCTATGAAGATGGCTTAATGCTGGAAATTCAATTGGCTATTAGAATTGATAAAATAGAAGAATTAGTATTTGGCTTTTATAATCAAGAAAAGGATAAACTTAGTTTGAGTTATTGGGAAAGTTTATCTCAAATATCAAGTGAAATCCCTAAAAGGAATTTTATTCAAAATGAAATTGAGCTTTTGAAGGTCATTTCCGAAGTAGAAAATGCATTGGTTAAAAAAGGATTTAATTGGCTAGATGATTTAGCTGATTTGAATAAATGGACCGATTATTTTAACAATGTAATTTTTAATAGCATTAAAAAACCATCGAATATTTTCAAAATTTGTCAAAGAAGTTATGTGCTAAGAATTATAAAGGAAGAAAAGATTACAGATTCAGTTTTTTATGACTATTACGAACAATTGCAAAATTGCAAGGTACAGAACATCAACTGGAAGAATTTATTGATTTTAAAAATTATATTCGAAAGGCAATTATTTAAATAATTCCTCACACTCTTTTGCCAATATTCCACCATGAATAATGGGTGCATACCATGATTCGGCTGCCACTTCTTGAGCTCTAATATTGATTTGATTACCATATTTTGCAGCCGTTGGAATATCACAACCGTAAATTACTTCTCCAACTGCCGCCCAGATTATGGCAGACATACACATAGGACAAGGTTCACAAGTAGTGATGAGCATCAGTTCATCTGGACGATCATAATCCAATTGTTTGATTTTTTGAAGCGCATTAATTTCTGCGTGGGCTGTTGCACCATCTAAAACAGTGGTGTTATATCCGCTTAAATGCTGACCTTCAGGGTCTACCAATACGGCTCGAAAGGAGTTTTACTTTCCTTAGCTAAATCAATCGCTATTTTCATCCAAAATTCAGTATTCATTTTTCAAAATTTTAGTTCAGTGAGTGCACTGAATATCCATAAATCAATTTATACTTTATATTATAATAGGAATGAATTGATTTCTGTTCATTAGCGCAGGCTTTTTTATTAAGGGTGCATTGGAATTTCAATATTGTTCTTAGATTTGCCTAACTTCAATTTTTGAAATTAAATGAAAAATATATCAAAAATTATTATATCACTACTTTACAGCCTTTCTATTTTCCTTCTTATATCATGTGATACTAATCAAAAAGAGGAAGAAAATGTTTTAAGTGCTATTAATCAAGAAGTTCGAAAAAATAGTAAGGCTTACGCAAATTTAGAAAAAATCACTACAGATATTGGACATCGGTTAACTGGCTCAGAAAATGGAGCTAAAGCTGAAGAGTATACTTATGAGTTATTGAAGTCTTATGGATACGAGGACGTAAGGTACCATGAGTTTGAAGTTGAGGCCTGGGCTCGCGATACAGTCCGATTAGAAATCAATAATGAAGAAGTAGAAGAAGTGGTATCTTTGGGTCATTCTCCCGTTTCAGCTGATGTTCAGGGTCAAGTCATTGATGTAAATAATGGATTAAGAGCTGACTTTGATAGCCTTAAAAACGAGATTAAAGGGAAAATAGCTTTAGTGTATATCGGTATTTTGGACGGAAGTCCTGAAGGATTAAATAATATTCATCGTTCTGAGAAAACTGCTTTAGCAATTGAATATGGTGCAAAAGGAATCATTATTTCAAATCAAGTTCCTGGTGGGGTATTGTTAACTGGAACTGCATCTGCAACTGGCAGCCTGATTGATATTCCTGCTATTTGTATTAGCTATGAAAAGGGCATGGAATTGAAAGAAAAACTTAAAAACGGTAAGGAGATTTCTGCTCATATTCAAATGAGCAATACCAGTGAAATAATTAAATCAAGAAATGTAATTGCTACACTTCCGGCAGTCGAAGAAACAAATGAAAATATAATCATTGGTGGGCATTTAGATAGTTGGGATCTGTCTACAGGCGCAATTGATAATGGAATTGGGATTGCTGCTATTTTAGATATTGCAAGGACCTATAAAGCTCTGGATTTAAAACCAAAAAGAAATATTCAATTCGTAATGTTTATGGGTGAAGAGCAAGGCTTGCTTGGTTCTAAAGAAATGGTGAAAATGCTGGCAAATGAAGGGAAGTTGGAAAATGTGGCCTATATGATGAATATTGATATGAGTGGAAATCCTAAAGGTTTTAACGCTGCTGGTCGAGAAGAAATGGTACCAATTTTTAATGCGATTGGTCAAAAAATTCAATCTGTTGATTCAAGTTATGAAAATATGAACGGCAATACTGCAGGTTTGCATAGTGACCATCAATCATTCATGATGGAAGGAGTTCCGATTGTAGGATTAGTTGGGAATTTAGAAAGCAAAGTTTATAGCTATTATCATTCTAATGGAGATGATTTTGATTTAGTAAATAAAGAACACCTTGAAAATACGGTTCGATTAAGTGGGATGTTCCTCTGGGAATTAGCGAATCAAAATGAAATACCAGCTAAAAAATTAGATTTTGAGCAAACTAAGGAATTTTTAATTGAGCAAGGTTTAAGAGAAGAGTTGGAATTGGGGAACTCATGGAAATGGGGAGAGTGATAATTAATAATTACGAATTAACAATTTTTAAATTAAAGGAAGAATAATTAACCAATAAAAGAATATTTATGGCAGAATTTGAATTTGATGGGGATAAAGCAAAAGAGTCCTTTCATAAAATAGTAAAAAATATCCGCTTGATAATTGTAGTGGTAGTAGTTTTGGCAGCTGTTATTAGTACCTTCTTTCAGGTAGGAGCAGAAGAAGTGGGTGTTGTAACTCGACTAGGGGCATATAATAGAACACTTGAGCCTGGTTTAAATTTCAAGATTCCTTTTGTAGAATCAGTAATAAAAGTACCTGTAGAGCGTCAACAAAAGCAAGAGTTTGGTTTTAGAACCACAAGTGCTGGAGTTCAGTCTACTTTTACAATACGCGGTGCAGAAGGGGAGTCTTTAATGTTGACTGGTGATTTGAATTTGGCAGATGTTGAATGGGTTGTTCAATACAGAATTGATAATCCTTATAGCTACTTATTTAGGGTAAGAAATCCAGAAGAAACTTTAAGAGATATTTCTGAATCTGGAATGAGACAAGTAGTGGGAGATAGAACAGTAAATGAAGTACTTACAGTGGGTAGAGCAGAAATTGCAGCAAAACTTAAAATTTTAATTCAGGAGATTTCAAATGAATATGAGTTAGGATTAAGGATTGAACAAGTAGTTTTACAAGATGTAACGCCACCCGAGCCAGTAAGAGCAGCTTTTAATGCTGTAAACGAAGCACAACAAGAGAAAGAGACCTTAATTAACCAAGCGAAATCAGAATACAATAAGGTAATTCCCAAAGCCAGAGGTCAGGCAGAAGAGACTATTCAAAAAGCAGAAGGTTATGCAATAGAAAGAGTGAATAATGCTGTAGGTGAAGTGGCTAGGTTTAATGCTCTTTACGGTGAATATATAAAAGCTCCAGATGTTACAAAAACTAGGTTATACTTGGAAACCATGCAGGAAGTAGTGCCCAAGTTAGGAGATAAAATCATTACAGATGAAGAAGGAGGAAACGTATTGCCATTATTAAATATGGCTACACAATCAAGTAAAGCTGTAAATCAGTAATTATTTTTTAAATATTGAAATATCAGATATGAAAAAATCATTAATATTCATAATAGTTATAGCAGTAGTGGCTTTAATAGCAATTGCTCAAAGTGCCTATATTGTTAGGGAATCCGAACAGGTAATCATCACCCAATTCGGCAGACCAATCGGAAATGCAGTTAAAGATGCAGGATTACATTTTAAAATTCCATTTATACAGACTGCAAATTTCTTTGATAAAAGATATTTAGAGTGGGATGGAGATCCAAATCAAGTTCCCACAAAAGATAAAAAATTCATTTTTGTAGACACTTATGCTCGCTGGCAAATAACTGATCCACTGCAATTTTTCAAACGTTTGAGAAATGAAAGAGGCGCTCAGTCTCGTTTGGATGATATTTTAGATGGCGAAACTCGTGATTTCATTGCTAATAACTATTTAGAAGAAGCCGTAAGAACTAGCAATAGAACTCCAATATCAAGTGGAGCTATAAGTGAAATTGTAGAAGATAGTTTGGTGCAAATTAATGTAGGTCGAGATAGCATTCAAAGAAGTATCCAAAGATCAGCTAACCTTCAAACCCAAGATTTAGGAATTGAAATTTTAGATTTTAGATTTAAGAGGATAAGCTATGTAGAAGAAGTTCAAGCTCAGGTTTATGAAAGAATGAAGAGTGAGCGTTTTCGAATTGCTGATAAATTTCGTTCAGAAGGGCAGGGAGAAGCATCAAGAATTAATGGAGAGAAGGAAAAAGAACTACTTACAATCCAATCGGAAGCCTTTAGGGTGGCAGAAGAGATAAAAGGAAAAGCAGATGCAGAAGCAGCTGCTATTTATGCGAATGCTTATAATAAAAATAATGCTTCGCGTGAATTATATTCATTTGTAAAGTCAATGGAAACTTTCCAAAAAACATTTAATGATGAAACAACTATTATTTTATCTACTGATAGCGATTTGTATAAATATTTGAAGTCCATGAATTAAACCGATTTTGATAATTATAATTGTTCAAAAGCATTTGTCAACCTCAGGCAAATGCTTTTTATCTAAAAATCAGCCATAAAAAAAGCATCTAATTTTTAGATGCTTTTTAAATCGTTTCTTGAAATTAATTCTTATTTCTTTTTGTCCTTATCTTTATTATTTGATGAGATTTCTAAGTCAAAGGTATTTATTTGTTGTTCTAATTTCATGACATATTCAATTGATTGCTCAATCATAGTGTGCTGAGCAAAGATTTGCTCTTTTAAGTAGGAAATTTCATCATTTAAGCCATTAATTTTAGATTCGTATTCTTTCTTTAATTTAGCTTTCTCCTCCTTTACACGCCTTAGCTCGTCTTTATAAAAATAATATGACTCTGGAATTCTGCTCATGCAATTAAAATAAATTGTATATCAAAATTGTTTGGGATGGATGAAATATGGATTCAGTCTATATATTCAATTTTAATGTATACTTTGAAAATTACCTGAATCAATACGTTTCTTTAAATTCTTTAATTCCTTCCCCAATTTATCAGCATAATCCACAGCCATTTTCAGCATATCCTGTTGAGCCATTAATTGTTCTTTCAAATAAGAAACTTCTTTTTTCAATTCTCCTACTTGAACTTCATATTTAGAATTTAAGAGTACAATCTCTTTTTTTGATTTCTCTAGTTCTATTTTAAGCTCTTCAATACTAATTTTAGGCATAAAATTACTTAATTGTCAATAGCATCCTGAACAGTATTTTTATACTGAATGTCCATTTCATTAAATTTCAATTTAGGATGTTCTTCCTTAATTTTCTCTCTTCCAATTTTCACACTCTGTTGAAAAACTTTGTTATCAGGCAAAATCTTTCTGTGTGTTTTTAAACCTTTATGCCACATTTGTTCTTTCCATTCCGTAAAATACCATTCCATCGAAGGTTGGTGAAAAACTGTAAGCTTTCTTTTATCAAAAATTAACTTTGTGATTTTTTTAGAATCAACTAATTTCCCTATTTCACTAAAAATCTTTTTAAATTCTTCAATAGGAATATAAGTGCTAGTTGCCTCAACTACTGCTACAGATTTCCCTTCTACAAATGAAATTTTAGCGTGTGTTCCTTTGTGGTGGGTTACCAAGTTATCCTTCAAAGTTTCTGATTCGTTGCTCATAATTTTTAATTTATTGGGGTTTAAAAAATTAATATTGTTAAAAAATTCAATGTTTTAACATATAATGGCTCTAATTGTTTTATAGTTTTTCAAATATTTCTAATTTTTTCCATTCCACCATCAACTCCCAATATTTGACCTGTTATCCAGCTATTTTCGCTGTCTAATAAAAATGTTGCTGCATTAGAAATGTCTTCTGCTTTACCATATCTGCCAATAGGATGTCTCTTATTTGATGCTTCTTTTTTATCATCATTTGATAGAAGATTTTCTGCTAATGGAGTATCCGTTAAACTGGGTGCTATCATATTAACTCTAATTTGCTTGGAAGCTAATTCTGCTGCTAAGCTCAATCCAAAACCTTGCAAGGCGCCCTTAGCCGAAGCAATTGAAGCATGAAAAGATAAGCCAGTATTTGCCGCTACTGTGCTGAATAACACTATACTTGAACCTTTAGCATTTCTTAATGCTTTTAAAGATTGCTGGATGACCATTGCTGCTCCCACTGTATTTAATCTGAAGTCATTGATATAATCATTTTCTTTAATACTTTGAAAAGGTTTTAGATTTATGCTCCCAGGGCAATAAGCCAATCCATGAAGTGTATCTGGTAGATCTTTTAGCTCATCGTTCATATCCAAAACATCTAACTTGATATATTGAAAATCACCATCTAAGTCTGGTTTATTTCTTGAAGCTAAAATTAAATTAGCTCCTTTTTCTTGTAATTTTTTAGCTAGACTTAATCCTATACCTGAGCTAGCGCCCACTATCAAAATATTTTTATTTTCGAATGACATTTATATTGATTTGAGTTCCTCTTTTAAACCCATTGATAGTTTAATTGTTTGCCTTATTAATGATATTATATTCAATTTTATCACTTTTAGGCTATAAAAAAAGCCAACTGAGTTTATCAATTGGCTTTTGAATTGGATAATTTAGCGCTATTATTTGTTCGGAGAATTAATATAATCCAAAAACTCTCTTCTAGTTGCTTCGTCATTGAACTTACCACCAAAATAGGAAGTACCAGTTCTGCTGTTGGTATCTCCAACACCACGCGATGAGACACACATATGATTGGCATCCATTACGACTGCAACATCTTCAGTTTCCATCACTTTTCGTAGTTCTTCAGCAATTTGAACAGTTAATCTTTCTTGAACCTGTGGTCTTTTAGAATAGTATTGAACGATTCTATTTATTTTTGATAATCCAATTACTTTTCCACTGGAAATGTAAGCAACATGGGCTTTCCCATAAATGGGCACAAAGTGATGTTCGCAATGAGAATAGAACGTTATATCTTTTTCTACCAACATTTGACTGTACTTGTATTTATTTTCGAATAGCTTCGGTTGTGGTTTGTTTTTGGGGTTTAACCCACTAAAAACTTCCTTCACATACATTTTTGCTACTCGATTAGGCGTTCCTTTCAAGCTGTCATCGCTCAAATCCATACCCAAAATGTGCATGATTTCCTTAAAATGTTTGGCAATCATTTCCATTTTCAATTCATCATCCATTTCGAAAGCATCCGCTCTAAGTGGAGTTTCAAAATTAGAAGCTACGTGATCGTCTCCTAAATCTTCAAATTCTCTGTAATCTTTCAAATCTTTATTCTGTTGGGTATTCGACATAATTTCTTTCAGTTTCATATAACCTGATTCTTAACTCTTTGTTAGAATCAATTTTTTCCCTCAGCAAATTAAAAATCACGATAGCAATGTTTTCTGCAGTAGGATTGAGATTAGAAAACTCTTCCGTATCTAAATTTAGATTCTTATGGTCAAATCTGTTCAATACTCTGTCTTTAATCAAATCGCTCAATACTTTCATATCCATTACATAGCCAGTTTCAGGATCAACTTCACCAGTCACTTTTACTATTAACTCGTAATTGTGTCCATGAAAATTAGGATTATTACATTTGCCGAAAACTTTTTGGTTTTTCTCTTCCGACCAGCTTGGATTGTTTAACCTATGGGCGGCATTAAAATGTTCTTTCCTAAAGACAGCTACTTTCATGTGTGCTTTAATTATTTTATTGAAGGTCAAATATACGGCAATAACGCGAAAGAGTTAGAAGTGTTTAATAAATATATTAAAAAGTTAAACATATTATTGATTGTAGATTTCTGCTACACTCATATGTCGATTAAGAGACAGATAATAAATGTTAACTAAAAATTTACTGATAGAGATGATGTAATTTTTTGGTTTTTCTAATCATTTGCCTCGTACCCAGAAAAATTGAATAAACGATTATAATTAAGAAGCTGTAAGCAACCATTTTATAATTGGGGTGAAGATTTGTAATCAAATTCGTCTGTATGCTAAGTATGTTAACTGTTATGATTAATGCAAAGCTAATGGCTATTTGAAAACTTCGATATTTTCTAATTTCGTTTTTCTGCACATACAACTTTATGATAAAAATGACGGCTGTCAAGACGAAAGTGCTAAATAGTATTAGCGTGGTCATTTCAAAATATTCTGGCAATTGTTGGTAAACAGAAATTAAACTAAAAATAATCAGCAGAGGTAAAAAGACCCTGTAGCTCGTCAAAATCTTTTTGCCAGCATTAAGATAAGCATTAAATACTTCTTTTTGTACTCTCGATGATATAGCGTCTTCTATCGTACTAAATCCTAAAACACCAAAAGATTTATGCACTTCTTCAAAAGCTTCTTCTAAGTCTAATTCAGGCTTTTCTTCCATTTTATCTTCAATAGCAGAGGCTACATGATCCAAAATTTCATACTGGACATCTGTATGGGTAAATCCTCTTTTGGAAATCCAAGATTTAATTTGAGTTATTTGTTCGGCCGATAATTTCATAGGTATTGCACTTTGATTTTAGATCTGAATACTTTAAATCCAATGTGGATTAATGAAAGGAATAACAAAATCATAAATAAAGGCACCAATGGATATTGTACATAAAACTCTTGCGTAGGCTGATAGGGTTCTAAAAGAAATAATGGTAACATTGCTGACATATTGAAAATTGAAGTTGGAAGAATAAGAAAATGCGTAGTTGCGCTCAAATGAGCAGAATTAAGTCTTTTATTTCCATATTTTTTCAATCTAGACAGGACATATCCGTAAGCAGGGATTCCTATTGTAAATACTGAAAGTGGAATTAGGATACACCAAAAAATTAAATTCATTGGAAGTATTTCTATAAGTGTATACCCTAAAAAAATTATAGCTAGTGTTGAAATAATTTGTGGCCACCGCCAGAACTTTTTAAATTCTGAGAGGTATATTTTATTAGCTGTTTTCATGGTTTTACCAACCAAATTTCTATTTATACTCACAAGCTTATAATAATCAAACTCTTGATCTAAAGCTTCTAGGGTGGTGTCAAAGTCATTTTCACCTTTTTCATAAGCTGAAGCATAATGATCAAATAATTCATTGTACAACTCAATGTATTTGATAGGTTTTTTAGCTATATGTTCAGCTAAATGTTTTTTTTGCTCTGATGTTAAAGTTCTCATCGTAAGTATTGCATTTTAATTTTAGTTCTGAAGACTTTAAATCCAATGTAGGCTGCCGTAAAAAACGTCATCATGAGTAATAATAATAGCACAGAATATTTCTCGTAAAATTGAATTCTTGATAAGGAAGACTGTAAAGTCATAATGGGTAAAAATATTGACAAATTAAATATACTAGTTGGTAAGTTTAAATAATGTTGAGTAGCTTGATAATGTGCAGAATCAAACTTTTTATTACCAAATTTATGTCTGTGCTTTAAAATTAAACCATAAAAAGTTAAAATGACATTAAAGATTAGTAGTGGTATTATGACAGACCACATCACTACTTTTATCGGCAAGAATTCTAATATAATTAAGCCAAATAGTAAAAACCCTAAAGTGCTTACAATTTGAGGCCAACGCCAAAAGTTTTTAAATTCCTTCCAGTAAATTTCATTCACAGACTTTTTAGTCTTTTTCAATAAATTAGCATTGATTGTTTTTACCTTTTGATAGTCAAAGTGTTGATCAAGTTCTCTTAATACTTCTTCAAACTGTTTGTTCCCGTTTTCATAAGAAGATGCATAGTGGTCATATAATTCATTGTATAACTCAATGTATTCAATAGGCTTCTTTGCTAGATGATTAGCCAACTGTTCTTTTTGTTCTCTTGATAAGGTTCTCATGAGCTTATTTTTAGGTTAAGTCCCAATACGCGTTGCATATTCAGTAAAAAAGCCTCCAACTCTTCCATTTTATCAGCTGTTGCTTTCTTGCCATCCTCAGTTAGCCTGTAATACTTTCTTACTCTCCCATCCACTTTTCTGCTTTCGGTGGTAAGTGTGCCTTCAGCTTCTAATTTGTGCAAGGTAGGATAGAGGGCACCTTCAGTCAATTTTATTTCATCTGCAGTAAGCTGCTTCACTTTTTGGGTAATTTCATATCCATACATTTCTCCTGAGCTTTGCAAAAGATGCAAAACAATAGTAGAAAGACTTCCCTTTATCAATTGTTGATTTGCCATACTGCAATTATACAAAATTTCCTTATGCATAAGCAAATTAGGTATAATTTTTTGTTCTAATTTTTTCTTCTTCAAAACAATTCTAATTTTGGAAAGTCATAAATCATAAATTCAAAAAACGATGAATAGAAATTTATTAAGCGGTGGATTAGCTTTAATAGCACTAGTGATAGGAATAATGAATTACATTAGCATTGCAGAACTTAACAGCAATATTGAAGCAGAAATAAATGAGACCGTACAATCAAGTATGGAAGAAACAGAAGAAGAGGAAAGCCACTATGAATTAGCTAAAGCCATGAGCTATATGCAGAGGTATAGTCATAAATTATATTTAGCGGGTAGTAGTGAAAACTGGGAATTATCTGAATTTTATGCTCATGAGATAGAGGAAACCATTGAGGAGATTGAAAATGCTAAAGTGGTTGATGAGGGATACGATATTTCTGCGCTAGTAGGAACAATGACAAATCCAAATTTTGAAAAGGTTGAAGAATCAATTCATAAAAAAGATAAAACTGCATTTACAGATTCTTATAAATTATTAGTTCAATCCTGTAATGCTTGTCATCAAACTACGAAACATCAGTTTATAAAAATTGAAGTTCCTTCAGACGGCAAAGTTTTCAATCAGAATTTTTCAAAATAACTAAAAAAGGACTTGCTAAAAATAAGCAAGTCCTTTTCGTTAAGGGTTAAGATTGAAAATCACTCCAATTTTGAGAGATATTCCTCAGATTTTATCAAAGATTTAGCTGATTCGAAAGATTCTGTATCGCCATCGCATTTGAAGCAATAAGCTTTAATAAACTGTTTCATTTCTGCTAAATCCTGATTTTTGTACAGGTCAATTTTATCAATTTTCCTTATTGCTCTATTATATCTTCCTGCATAGGCATCATTCAAAAGCAATCGCATTTCAGCCATGGCAACATTTACTTTATCGCCACTATTTTTTGTGATTTCTTTATAATAGTTATCGCTCAAGGAGAAAAAGCCACTTTTCAAATCATCAGATGCCTCTAATGCTAATTGATGAAAGCTATCGCCAATTGAAAAATAAACTTCATCTTGGTACTTATCTTTGAGTTGCACGAGTTCCAGATTAAGACCATTTAAATTTTCAGGTATTTTTTCGAGTACTTTCTTATAGTATGAAGAATTACTGTAACCCGTTTGTTGCCATACAATTTCGCCCGTAGCAGTGGTTAAAACCACGTGTGGAATTGAAGTTACATTGAAAGAACGTGCCAAGGATGGATTTGAGTCAATATCCACTTTCAAAGCAACAAAGTTTTTAGAGAATGCTTTAAATTCCTCCGTGTTCCACATTTCACTGTCCATTTTTCTGCACGGACCACACCAAGTCGCCCAAAAATCCATTAGAATTAATTGGTCTTTTTCTGTGGCAATTGCTTTTGCAATTTTTTCATTATTTAACCAATTTACTTGAGCGGAGGCCACCGAACTACTAAAAAAGATTAGCGTAATTAAGAGTTTAGATAGTTTCATAATTTTTATACATATGTTGATAAGACAAATTAATAGATTAGTTGTGTTTTATCAAAGTCTTAAATGATTTTTTTTAATTTGAATACATGCAACAATCTTTTGTAGATTTTATAATGCCTTTTGCCATTGCACTTATTATGCTGGGAATAAGCCTAGAATTAAAATTCACAGATTTTTATAGGGTTTTTATACAACCAAAAGCAGTAATTACAGGTGTGATTAGTCAGATGATTCTTATTCCATTAATAGGTATATTGTTAGTCTATTTTTGGCCTATTGATCCTATTTATAAAATAGGATTGATGCTTTTGGCAGCTTGTCCTGGAGGTACTGCTTCTAATTTAGTGACCAAATTATTAGGAGGAAGGGTAGCTTTATCTATTTCTTTGACAGCTTTTAATAGCTTTATCATATTATTTACTATCCCTGCAATACTTCAATTAAGCCTAAATGTATTTTTAGGAAAAGACCAATCTGTAGAGTTGAATTTTCGGGAAACTACTGCTCAGGTGTTTTATACTGTCATAATTCCAGTTTCAATAGGGATATTAGTGAACGAGTTTTCCTCAGAAAATTTCACTCGTCCTATTAAGAAACCTTTAAAATACCTTTTACCATTTATCTTAATTATTGCACTTTTGGCTGTTGTGTTTTTAGAAGAAGATAATAAAGAGATTATTTATTTTAATCATCTTAATTTGCTTATTCCACTGGTCATTTTCAATATTGTTACCATACTTATTGGATACAAGATGGGCAAGATGATGAGGTTAAACCATGATGCCAATTACACAATTGCAATCGAAATGGGATTGTAGAATAGTGTTTTAGCGTTATTTATAGCCAATCGGGTGATGGAAGATCCTGCTTTAAGTACTGTAGCTATTTTATATAGTAGCTTTTCATTTTTTACTACTTTTGGGCTTACATTTTTAATGCAAAAACGATTAATTCCTGGTTTTAAAGTCTAAAATTTACCCATTTATAACAATTTCTTTACATCCATACATATTTCATATTGTGCTTTTGGATTTATCCTATATATTTACGACCTAAAAATTAATTCATGGCATCAAGAGGAGGTTTTTCTAACCGTTTAGGTTTTATAGCAGCAGCTGCAGGTTCTGCAGTAGGTTTGGGTAACATTTGGAAGTTCCCTTATGAAGTTGGTGAAAATGGAGGGGCTGCATTTTTAATAATTTATTTAGCTTGTGGACTTTTAATTTGTTTGCCTATTATGTTAGCTGAAACAGCTATTGGCCGAAACACAAGACTAAATCCATTTGGAGCATTTAAGAAAATTGGTAATCGTAGATGGGGACTAGTTGGTTTAATGGGTGTTTTATCGGGTGTCATGATTCTTAGTTTCTATAATGTAGTAGCTGGGTGGGCTTTCGGTTATTTCATTCAAATTGGTTTCGGAGGATTACTAAGTGATGGAGTTAATTATGGTAATTACTTCGGAAGTTTTGTTTCTAATATTACGGACAATCTTTTCTATTCTATTGCCTTCATGGTGCTAACTGCTTTAATTGTAGCAGGTGGTGTTCAAAAAGGAATTGAAAGATGGACCAAAATTTTAATGCCATTATTGGTAGTGATGATGATTGGCTTAATTTCTTATGGATTAACCTTGGATGGTGCCATGGACGGATTATCATTTTATTTAGTACCTGATTTTAGTAAAATTACTGCAAATACATTTTATACAGCCTTAGCACAAGCTTTCTTTTCTTTATCTTTAGGTATGGGTGCTTTAATTACTTATGGTTCTTATGTAGGTAAAGATGACAGTATTGTTGGAGCTGCGGCTTTAATTACTATAGCCGATATTTCCATTGCTTTCTTAGCAGGTTTAATGATATTCCCATTGGTATTTAGCCAACCAAGTATTGAAGCAAATGCAGGACCAGGTTTAGTTTTTGTTGCTTTACCTGGGATTTTTGAAACGATGGGTGCAATTGGTCCGTTTGTGGGAGCTTCTTTTTTCTTACTATTGTGTTTTGCAGCTTTAACATCAACAGTTTCCTTGTTAGAAGTGCCTGTTGCATTTGTAACTGACCAATTTAAAACCAATAGAAAGAAGACAGTTTATTTTGTTGCAACTTTTATTTTCTTTGTCGGCTTGCCAACAATGCTTTCCCAAGGCGCTTCAGATTTCTTCACCAATTTTACTTATTATGGAGGGGAAAGTAAAGATTTCTTCACCCTTCTTGAGAATGTATTCTCAGATTTGGCATTGCCTTTAGGTGGATTTTTTATTGCTATTTTTGCGGGATGGTCATGGAAAAATAAAGGTTTTCAGAAAGAACTATACTTCGGAAATGCTGCACTGGAAGGCACATTTTTAGAAAAAATGATATTGTTTATGGTAAGATTTGTATCTCCATTTGTAGTAGGAGCTATATTTATAATAAGTGTCCTACAAATATTCTTCAATATTTCTTTATTCTAAGAATTAGTAAATCTCCTTGATATCAAAAAAAAGGCTCAAGAAATTGAGCCTTTTTTATTTAATTGAATCCCTCAAGAGTTTAGAGAGTATTTTATGGGTAGGTTATAATTGAAACACTCCAAAATATGCGATTGGCTGTTAAAAACTAAACCATTCAAGGTTAACTTCTCAAGATTTATAATTGAATATCAATAACGTTAAATTAAGCTTTTTATTAAGCTTCATTCTTATTCCTTCTCCGATCGGAGAAGAAAAGATATATTAACCAAACGACCCTTAAAATTAAATATTAAGAATTTCAGTTAGTATTCTAAAAAACTTATCATTGAATTATTCACAATAATTAATTGCTCATAATTTAATAAAATCTGCCAGTCCTGAAGGCACCAGATAAAGCAACTGGAATTTCTGCCTCTGCTTTGATAACGGTTGCTCTGGCTTTTTGCACACGAGCAGACATTTCCTGCTCCAAGGCTACGGCCATCGCTCTTCTTTCTTCTGCTTTTGCTTTAGCAATATTCAAATCTGCAGAAGCCTGATCAATTTGCAAAAATGCCCCAATATTTTTCCCGATATCAATATCGGCTATGTCAATGGATAATATTTCAAATGCAGTCCCTGCGTCTAATCCATCTGCTAATACTTTTTTGGATATACTTTCGGGGTTTTCTAAAACTTCATAATAGGTTTTAGCCGTTCCTATGCAGGAGATGATTCCTTGACCAACTCGCGCTTTAATTGTTTCTTCTCCTGCTCCACCAACTAATCTGCCCAAATTGGTTCTTACCGTCACTCGCGCTTCAGCTACTAACTGTATACCATCTAATGAAACTCCAGTAATAGCAGGAACCACAATCATGTAAGGCGTAACTGAAACTTGTACAGCTTGCAAGACATCTCTTCCTGCTAAATCAATGGCAGTGGCTTGTTTAAATGATAATTCTAAGTTGGCTTTATCCGCTACAATCAAGGCTTTAATGACATTGGGTAGATTTCCATTTGCCAAATAATGTGTTTCCATTTCTTCGGTGGTAACATCAAGTATGCCTGCTTTAGTGGCATTTATCATGGCATTGGCGATTAATACAGGCGGTACTTTTCTAAATCGCATAAAAACTAATTCCAATAAATTGATGCGTACGCCTGAAAAAATAGCGGTGATCCAAATGTTAATAGGAAATATGAATAAGAAGAGCCAAATGCCAACCAAAATGGCAATTAGTAAGATAATAGAGTTTAATGGCATTTTTATAAGCTTTGTTTAGTGAAGGGAAAGGTAGTGAATTGCTTGCATATATTTTTCTTGCTTACGGCATTTTATTTTAGCTTAGATCACTACTTAATTTTAGATAATTTGTCAATTGTAATTATCTCAATTGAAACTCTTAAACAGCTAACTTCCCACTTCTTTTCTTGTAACAGAATTGAATAATTGGTAAAATGCGTAAAATTTCAAAAGTGCACACCCTTTAGTTAATGGAAGAAAATCAAGAACAGCTTGCAGCACAATGGCATTTATTTTTGCAAGAGTATTTCCAGAAAATAATTCAGCAAAAAAAGGATTTTTTATACGCTCTTTTTAAGTTTATAGAGGAGCATAAACCCCTGAAATCCGAGGATACGAACTTTAAAGCGGAAGATGAATATAAACAGGCAGTTTTTGAATTTATTAAAAATACATTTGCAGAAAGGCCAAAACTTGAGGAATCAGATTTTGAAGAGTTACATGCTACTTTAGTAACGGAGTTCAATAATTTAATTTCCTCTGTACCTGATGTGATTATTAAAGAGCAAAATTCGAACAGATTCAGCATTCAGAAAGAAGATAGTTTAAATCTGAAACTGCGAAAGCCTTTTATAATTTTGCTCTTTAGCTTAAGCAAATTGCCTTTTCATATTGTTAATCTCTTCCGAAAGAATAAAAAATCACTAAAATACTGGAAGCATGAAGTCAATGCAAAGGCTTTATTTGAAAGGCATTTTTTTAATGGGTATCTAACCAAATTGAATGAATTTAATCAGGAAATTTTAAAAGAATTTACTGCTTCTTTGGTTAAAATGAGAGAATTTGAAGATGTATCGCATGAGGATGACTCTTCAGAATTTCAGCATTTAGAATTCGGATTTGAAGATGATTTTCTAAAAGCCATCAAGTCACAAATCAATGACCAGTACTTGCTTTCATGTAAATCTTATGAAGAGGAGTTTGAGTTAGTTGGTACAATTGAATATAATAGGAAATTACTAAATCCAAGTAGACTTGAAAAGGATTTTCAGCAATTCAAAAAACAATTTGGCAGAAAGCATCAACATTGGAATAATACTATACATGCACTTTTTGAAGATTGGCGCTCTGAGCTTGAACTTTCAGCCCTTCAGTATTTTTTACAAAAAAGTATTAATGGTTTAAATAATAATGTTGGCGATTGGAATGATAAAATTCAAGAGAATTTCATTAATCCAATTAAATCATTTTTAAATGAAGCTCAAACTACCTTTAATGAAGAAGGAAATGAGAATGAAGATATTTCTAAAAAGATTACTCAGGTAAAATATATTACCAATAGGCAATTAGACCAAGGATTGATCCAGAAAATGCAGGAGAGTTTATCTAAAAACTCTATTCTCAATCAAATGGATAGATTGGAGCATTTGATAGGTGATCGCATCGAGAAACTTGCAGATGATTATGTGGTAACGAAATCAAATGATTTTATTATTCCTTTAGAAGACAATGAGCTTTCATCTATTTCTAATTATGAATTATTATCTTTTGAATTGAAACCTAAATTAAGTAATAAGCTGGAAGCTTTGAAAAGTAATATTTTTCAAAGAACGGGAGAGTTATTAATCAAAGTAGGTGATATTGATGAAATTGTTCATTATGTACTAAGTTCTGGATCTAATTCATTAAGCACAGAGTCTGAAAAAGATCAGGCTAGCACCATAATTTTAGATGGCTTTAAACGTGCTGAAAATACTGCGGAAGACGTTGATACGCAGATTCAAGAATTAATTGAAAATGCTCAAGCTGAACTTAAGAAATTGAGAGATGAGTTGATTCAAGAATTACAGAAGTTAAAGGAGAATGAAAAGGTTTCTGCTTTAAAAATGAGGATTAGTAAAGCTAAAGCCTTCAGGAAATCCGAAGCTCTTAGTCAAAAAGCTCTGTATTTTATAAAACATTATTTTGAGCTTGAGAAAAAAATAGTGGTCAAATATTACCAAAAATTTATTGGGCTAAAGGATGATTTTTTCAAGCGGTTTCTATCTGCTTCTATTGAAAATGAGCCTAACAGGGCAGTTTCCGATTTTCTGAATGAGTCCAATCAAGTGATTGATGGATTACCTGTAATTTATAAAAGATTATATGCCATTGAACCTTTAACGGACATGGTGTTATTTGAAGGTAGAGAAGGGGAAATTGATAAAATTTCTAAAGCTTATCATGCTTGGGTGGCTGGGAAATATGCATCCGTTTTAATAACTGCAGAGAAATGGAGTGGAATGACATCCATAGTGAATTATGCGGTGAAAAACATTAAATTCAATTATGTTCCTTTGCGCTTTGAATTGAAATTTAATAATCCTAATGCTGAATTTTTATTTCAAAGTTTTTCAGAGCTTTTGGATATAGGATTGACAGATAAGCAATCCATCATTGACCATCTGAATTCTGGTAAGAAACGGATCATTATATATGAAAATTTGCAAAAATTATTTTTAAGGGAAATACATGGGCAAAAAGCCCTAGAGGAATTTATTGACATTATGACCGCCACTCAAAAAAATGTATTTTGGATTGGTACTATGTCAATTTATACTTTTAATTATTTAGAAAAGTCATTAAAAATGAGTGCCTTTTTTAGCTACCATATACCGTTGGAACCATTAAGTGATAATGAAATTAGTCAATTAATTATTAAGAGAAATCGAATAAGTGGATTTAAAATTAAGTTTGAAGCACTGGATAAAGACCTAAATGATAAGAAATTTAAAAAGCTAGATGACACTGAAAGACAGCAGTATTTAAAAGAACGCTTTTTTAAAGACTTAAATAAATTTGCCAAAAGTAATATCAGTATGGCATTGATGTTTTGGTTATTATCTACTAAAAAAGTAGATGAACAGACGATTTTTATTAAAAATTTTAAAAAGCCTGATTTAAGCTTCCTATCGTCATTAAAACATGATAGAGTTTTTGTGCTTCAGGCTTTAATCATGCACGATGGTCTTAAATTGAGTCAGGTTGCCGATGTATTGTCCTATAGCTTAACCAAGTCTAAATTTTTACTTCTAGAATTGTTGGAAGATGGCGTGCTAATTGAAAAAGAAAATCAGTATTTGGTCAATCCTATTATCTATAGAAATACGGTTCAACTTCTTAAATCCAAAAACTTACTATGAAATTTGGGCAAATAAAATTGATGCTGCTAATGCTTTTTGGGCTTAATACAATTTTTATTGTTCAAGCGCAGGATACCACCCTGACTCAAAAGCTAGAATCATCTGTAAAAAAACCTAAGACTGAAACTCAGGCAGTAAAATCGAAAAAAGAAAATGTTCTTAAGCCGGTTATAAAGGTAGATTCCTCAAAATTACAGATTGACAGTCTTAAGGATGATAAAAAAGTAAATATAACTTCAGAGCAAGAATTTGATGCAGACACATTAATTATAAAAACTGAAAAAGAACAAGAGGCTGACGGATTTGAAGAAAACAAAATAGAAGAGTTATCTAACTTAATTTCCAATGGAAATATCTTTTATACCGTTGTTTTTTTTCTATTCGGATTTATAGTTATTAAAGTTATCAGCTTTATATTAAATGCTTTAGCGGAGCGAAGCACCAAATATAGAATTGCATTTAAAGGCTCTATTCCGATTGTAAAGATTGTTGGATGGGTTATTGTAATTAGCCTCATCATTGTAGTAATCTACCAGCCTTCAGTTGCCTCCATGTTGGCTGTATCAGCTTCTATAGGAGTAGCTATTGGTTTTGCGTCTCAAGATATTTTAAAGAATATATTTGGAGGTATAGTTATTTTGTTGGACAGGCCATTTGTTTCTGGTGATAAAATAGAAGTAGATAAATATTATGGAGAGGTGGTAGAGATTGGTTTGAGGTCAACTCGAATTGTGACTCCAGATGATTCGTTAGTTTCAGTACCCAATGCAGTTATGATGAATAGCTCATTATCGAATTCCAATGCAGGAGAACCGAATTGTCAGGTGGTGTCTGAAATTTATTTACCTTTAACGATAGACCCTATTAAAACCAGAGAAATTGCAACTCAAGCAGCTACGATTTCAAAATATATTTATCTTGGTAAACCGATTACAGTACACTTCTTCAATGAAGTCAACAACCATCATTCTTATTATAAAATGAGAGTAAAAGCATATGTAATGGATATCCGCGATGAATTCCAATTTAAAAGTGATATGACTGAATTAATCATAACGGAATTAGTGAAAGTGGGAGTTTTGGATGGTAAATTTTAAAGAATAATTAATTACTTTCTTAAAATGGTCATATTTGAGTAATTTGCATAAAAATTAAAAATGCGCCTAATTTCATTATTATTAATTATTTCTTGTTCTCTGAATCAGTCGAAAGCTCAAAATGAGGCTCCTAAAAATTTGGGTTCTTCGGTTAATTCTTCATATCAAGAAACTAAGCCTGTTATTTCACCAGATGGAAACACTTTGTTTTTTGCGAGGCAAAATTATCCAGATAATTATGATGGAGCGAATGATCCTCAAGATATTTACCGATCACAAAAAACCAATGGAAATTGGTCTTTAGCACGAAATATAGGGGAGCCATTGAATGATAAATATCCTAATGGAGTAAGTTCAGTAACGCCAGATGGTAATACGATGCTAATCCTAAATGCTTATAATGAATATGGCGATGTTTTAGATGGTGCTTCAATTTCACATAGAAGAGGAGGTCGTTGGCAATATCCAGAGATGATTAATATTCAAGAGTTTTATAATCTAAATGAGTATATTGATTACTATTTAGCCAATAATGAACGAACACTTTTATTGGCTATTGAAACGGAAGAAAGTTATGGTGATCAAGATTTGTATATCAGTTTTCGTATTGATGAGCGAAATTGGTCAAAGCCAGTGAATTTGGGTAGGCAAATAAACTCTTCTTCCCCAGAGTTTTCACCTTTCTTAGCAGCAGACAATAAAACCCTTTTTTTTGCCTCATACGGTCATAATGGGTATGGAGATGCCGATATATTTTATTCTAAGAGATTAGATGATAGCTGGCAAAATTGGTCAAAGCCTGAAAATTTAGGCACCGATGTAAATTCATCTGAATTTGAAGCATATTATACCATAGATGCAGCAGGAGAGAATGCCTATTTTGTGACCACAAAAGGAAGCGTAGCAAACTCTAAGGATATTTATCAGATGACATTGCCTTATAAATTTCGGCCAGACCCTGTATTATTGTTAAGAGGTGTGGTGGTTGATTTGATAAATAATGAAAAGCTGGAAGCAGAAATTGAATTTGTCAATACTAGTAATTATGAAAAAAATGAAGATGTAATTTCTAATACTGAAAATGGATTTTCTCATATTTTAGAGGAGGGTGTTCTTTATCAATATCTTCCTGTGAAGAGAGGCTATATTGGTATTCTTCAGTACCAGGACTTGACCAAATTGGATGAATACTTAGAAAAAGACCAACAGTTAGGGATGGTGCCTATTGCAGTCAATTCTGAAATTCCCGTCCATCATATTACTTTCGTAACTAATGCTGATATTTTTAGGTTCGATGCCTACTATGAATTAGATAGATTTGCTTCTATTCTGCAAAGCAACTCCAAAATGCAAATTGAAATTGTGGGGCATACATCCCAATTTCCATTGGAGGCAGAAAATGAGAGGCTTTCTTACAATAGGGCTAAAGCAGTGGCCGAATATTTTGAACAAAAGGGGATTCATCCAGACCGTTTGAAAATAAAGGGAGCTGGAGAAAAAAATGCATTTACTTCTATTGCAGGGGTTGCTTTAAAAAACGGGATAAAGTTAGAGGACCGAATTGCTATAAAAATTATTAGCATGAATTGGAAAAAGCCTAAACCAAAAGATACCGATGGAGATGGAATAATTGATACGGAAGATGATTGTATAACTCTAGCTGGTGTTGCAGAAAACAATGGATGCCCAGAAATTACCAAAGAAACAAAAGAAGTACTTAAGGAAGCTTTAGAAGGAATTGAATTTGAATTAGCTTCAGATGTAATTCGAGAAACATCATTACCGATTTTGGATAAAGTCGTGACGGTAATGCAAGAAAATCCTGATTATAATTTGAAAATTTCAGGTCATACTGATGACCAAGGTAATGATGATGCAAATTTATTATTGTCGCATAAAAGAGCTCAGGCCACCAAAAAATATTTGATGGATAAGGGAATTGCTATTTTAAGATTAGATGCAGTGGGTTATGGTGAAATGCAGCCTGTAGAAAGCAATGATACAGCCGAAGGCAGGGCAAAAAACAGGAGGGTAGAATTTGACATTGTGTTTGATTAAATGAGTTAGAAGTTAGGAGATGGAGTTAGGAAATAGGACGTAAATCCTTTACAAATTTCTAGGAATAAAAGTGAAAGGAAATAATGTAGAGCTAAATTTGATTTAAATACAGTAACATTACCGACAGTAATCTTTGTAATTGATAAAATGTGGCTATAACTTAAAATCTATAAAAATATAAATGTACTTATTCGGAGCAAGTGGACATGCAAAAGTGATTGTAGATATTCTTTTATCAAAAGGAGTTCAGGTAAAGGGGTTTTACGATGAAGATGAAACCAAAAAAGAGCTTTGGGGTATTCCTGTCATAGGAAAAACTAGAGATTTCGAGGCTACTGTTGAGGAGTGCATTGTTTCGATTGGTAAAAATGATATTCGTCAAAAGGTTGTTGGGCAATTATCCAAAGCTGAATTTGGTACTGCAATTCATGATAAATCGAATATTGGGTCTCATGTAGAAATAGGGGAAGGAACTGTTGTGATGGCAGGAACTATTATTAATGCAGACACTAAAATAGGAAAGCATGTGATTATTAATACCTCTGCGAGTGTAGACCATGATTGTAGATTAAGTGACTACACGCATATAGCCCCGAATGCTTCACTTTGTGGCGGTGTAGAGGTAGGAGAAGGAACTTTGATTGGGGCTGGAGCGACTATTATTCCACTAGTAAAAATTGGGAAATGGTGCACTATAGGAGCAGGGGCGGTAGTAGTAGGAGATATTCCTGATAACTCTGTAGCGGTTGGAAATCCCGCCAAGGTGATAAAAAAATAATTTAAATGACAGAAATCGCTATATATGGTGCAGGTGGCTTCGGTAGAGAAGTAAACTTAATTGTACAGCAGCTTATTAAAAAAGGTTATTCTTACCATTTTTTAGGCTTTTTTGATGATGAAGATAAATCATCTGAATTGGGTAAATCTTACCTTGGTAATACAGAAAAGCTTAATAACTGGAAAAGTCCCATTTCCATAGCGGTAGCTATTGGAGATGGTAAAGTTCGAAAAAAAGTAGTGGAGAGAATAACCAATCCGATTGTTGAATTTTCTAAAGTGGTTTCTCCTTTTGCTATATTTAATGATATCATTAATGTTGGAACAGGAAGTATAATTTGTGCAGGAGCTAACCTAACCACAAATATTAAGGTGAAAGATTTTGTAGTAATAAATTTAAATGCCACAGTAGGGCATGATTGTCAATTAGAAAATTTTAGTTCAGTAATGCCTGGAGTCAATCTGGCAGGTCATGTGAAATTAAAAGAATGTGCTTTTGTAGGGAGTGGGGCAAATGTTTTGAATGGGGTAGAAATGGGAGAAAATTCTGTTTTAGGGGCTGGTGGTGTGCTCACTAAAAATCTTGAAGCCAATAAAACGGCTATAGGTGTACCTGCAAAAATCTTAGAAAAGTGAGTTTATATCAGGATTTTAAACCATCTATTTACTTTCTTGCCAAATTTATAGGCTTGTACATCATTCTTAACGTGGGGTATGGTTTTTATTTAGATGCGTCAAAAGGCGAAGCAGATTTCATGACCAAATGGGTGACGGAGCAGACCGCTGCAATTATTGATTCTTATGAGGATAAAATAGCTACCGGACCTAAAGATGATTTGAAGAGCATTTTTATTTTTAAAGATAGTCAGGCAATCCTTTCCGTTTATGAAGGCTGTAATGGCTTAAATGTAATGATCATTTTTGTTTCTTTCCTGATTGCCTATGGGAAGTTAGGAAAACGGATGTTATGGTTCCTTCCATTTGGAGTGATAGTCATTCATTTATTTAATCTTCTCAGAATTTTGTTATTGTTTCATGTCACCATTTCTATGCCTGATTTCCTTTATTTTAGTCATAAATATTTGTTTACAGCCTTTATTTATATCGCTGTATTCGGCATGTGGGTGCTTTGGATATTTAAAATAAATGATAAATAAAGACTTATTACAACCGAATAGAAAATTAAGAGTCTTTCTGATTATTATCAGCTTGACAGGCTTGGGAGTTATCTTTATTGGTCAACGTTTTGATTATAGTTTATTATTATCTGATAATTTTAATGCACAGAATCAGTTTATCATCAACAGGATTATACGTTTTCTTTTGAATGATAATTTGGTTCTTTTACTTATCTATGGACTATTCTATGACCGTAAATATGTAAAATTTGGGTTGGCAGTTGAGGCATTTGGCTTTTTCTTCCTTTTAATTCCTTATTTTATTCTAAGGTATTATACACCCATCGATCATATGTATATTAGTTTTATTCATCGGCTAATTATTAATCCTACCTTAATGGTTTTGCTAATTCCAGCCATATATATTCAGAAGCTTCAAAATTAATTTTTTTCCCTGCTAAAATTGTAACTCCAAATATATTTAACAGTTAGATTAAGAGTAAAATCGATTTATAAATTCATGTCCAAATTGAAAAATATTCCATATTCCATTTTAGAATTAGCCAGTGTTGGTAAAGGCATAAGTATTAAAAAAACCTTTGAATATAGCCTTGATTTAGCTCAAAAAGCAGAACACTTAGGATATAAAAGATTTTGGTTAGCGGAGCATCATAATATGGTCAGCATCGCCAGTTCTGCTACAGCTGTTTTAATTGGACACATTGCAAGTGGCACCCAAAAGATAAGAGTAGGGTCAGGTGGAATCATGTTGCCCAATCATTCTCCACTGATTGTTGCGGAGCAATTTGGCACGCTAGGAAGCATTTATCCTAATAGAATTGATCTAGGATTAGGAAGAGCACCAGGCACAGATCAGACAACTGCTCACGCCATTCGTTCGGATAGAAACCAATCTGTGCATAAGTTTCCTGAAGAGGTTAGTGAAATTCAACGCTATTTTTCTTTGGATAACAGAAGTTCGAATGTTCGTGCTACTGTAGCAGAAGGAGTGGAAGTTCCTATTTTCATATTAGGTTCAAGTACAGATAGCGCGCATTTAGCTGCTAAAAATGGGTTACCGTATGTATTTGCATCTCACTTTGCACCAACACAACTTTTCGAAGCATTAAATATCTACTATAATGAATTTCAACCTTCTAAAACCCTAAAAGAGCCTTATACGATAGCGGGTATAAATGTTATTGCAGCCGAAACTGATGCTGAAGCTGAAAAATTATCTACTTCCATGATCAGGATGATGTTAGGAGTAATGACAAATAATATGGATTATATGCAGCCTCCCACAGAAATGACTGCAGAGTTAAAGGAAATCTCAAATCATCCTGCTTTTCAGAAAATGATGCAATTTGCTTTTGTTGGGAGTAGAGAAAAAGTGCAACATCAAACGGAAGAATTTCTAAAGAAAACCGGAGTTGATGAAGTGATTGTGGCATCACATATTTATGACCATAAAGCAAGGGTAAAATCTTATGAAATATTCTCTGAAATTATGAAAGGAGAGACTGTTGAGAATTTTTCCTGATTTATAACAACAAAGGTCACGAAGATTTTTCACTAAGTTATACAAAACCCCTTAATGCTCTATGAGAAGAATAAGTTTTACAAGCAAAGTCCGTGAAGTATTCTCTAGCCTGTTTTATAATAGTAGTAAATTCTCGCACTGGGATGCCTATAGTATAGAATCTTTTTACTAAGTATTTGCAGTTATTAAAACAAACCTCTAGGTCAAAATATGAATTTTATAATAAAGTAAAAAAAGGATTAACCCGACCACTTTCGAGGAACTCAAAAATGCGGGAGGGAGGAATCCCGAAAGCTTTCGGGAATAGGGCCTGCTTGGGTAGACAAGCCAGCGTAGGTATTGGTGGGTAGAAGCATTAAACTTTCTTGATTTTTTGAATCTTTTTTATCAAGAAAAAAGATTGGTGGATAAATGAAAACAAAGAATATTAGGGGACAAGTTGTGGTTATCTTTTTAGCGGCTTCAATAAATCCTCTAAGCCATTGGTTTTAATCACCCAAAGCGTCTCCATTTGCATGCCCAATTTCCCAGGAGGGAAACCATCTTTTCTTTTAAACCACTCCAAATAGGAGACAGGTAAATTACAAAGTAAAGTGCCCTTGTATTTTCCAAAGGGCATCTTTACTTTGACTAAATCATTTAATATTTGAGGATTTAATCCTTCCATTATTTTTTGAAAGTGCTTGCAACTACCAGGTCCTTGGAGCCATGGCTGTAATCATAAAAGCCTTCACCAGATTTAGCTCCTAATTTTCCTGCTTGCACCATATTGATCAATAATGGACAAGGTCTGTATTTCGGGTCGCCTAATCCATCATGCAATACATTCAAGATACTCAAGCAAACATCCAGACCAATGAAGTCAGCTAATTGTAATGGTCCCATTGGGTGAGCCATTCCCAATTTCATCACGGAATCAATTTCTTTTACGCCTGCAACACCTTCAAACAAGCTGAAAATTGCTTCATTGATCATTGGCATTAAAATTCTGTTGGCGATAAAACCAGGGTAGTCATTCACTTCCTCAGGAATTTTACCCAGTTTCTTAGACATTTCCATGATTCGGTTAGTCACTTCATCAGATGTAGAATATCCACGGATAATCTCCACTAACTTCATCACAGGAACTGGATTCATGAAGTGCATTCCAATTACTTTTTCAGGTCTTTTTGTTACTGAGGCAATTTTAGTGATGGAAATAGAGCTGGTATTCGAAGCCAGAATAGTTTTTTCATCACAAACCTCATCCAATTCCTTAAAGATTTTTAGTTTAAGGTCAGTATTTTCTGTTGCAGCTTCTACTACTAAATCAGCATTTTTTGCTCCATTTTTAACAGAGGTGAAAGTGGTGATATTCTTTAGTGTTTCAGTTTTCTTGGCTTCGTCTATTAATTCTTTTTTAACTTGTCGATCCAAGTTTTTCCCGATAGTGGCCATTCCCTTTTCAAGGGCAGCTTCACTTATATCAATTAAAGAAACTTTGAATCCGTTCTGAGCAAAAACATGCGCAATGCCATTACCCATCGTTCCCGAACCAATTACTGCTATATTTTCCATAGTTTATTTTTATTTATTTTTTAGCTGTGACAAAGATATAAAATCTACCTAGTACCCATAACCCCCTTTTGGAAAAGATGTTGAAAAAGATTTAATTCAATTTAAGCAACAGGCTTTAAACACTTCAACACTTCAATACCTTCTATTCCCATTCATCAAACAAAACTGTGCATGACAATAAAATTATATTAATTTCGTGTTTTATCGATGTTAAACTTTAAATGGAATATATGAAAGTATTAAAATTATCGGTTTTGATGTTTTTAGGTGTTTTCACAAGCCTATTTGCACAAGAACCACAAGAAAACAACCAAGATTTATTTAAATTCTTTGGTGATAGAAGAGGAAATGAGTTTAGGTCGGCTTCTGGAAAGCCAGGCTATGAGTATTGGCAGAACAGTGCTGATTACAAAATTAATGTCACTCTAGATGAAGAGAATGAGATGATTAATGGTGATATCACTATTACTTACACTAACAATAGTCCAGAAAAATTGGAGTTTGTTTGGCTTCATTTAGAACAAAATCGGTTTACTGAAACCTCAAGAGGGACATTGACTACTCCAATCCAGGGAAATCGATATGTAGGTGATATGGATGGCGGCTACAAGATTACTAATTTAAAAGCCATTAGTGGAAGAAGAGGAAATGAATCCAGTAAGCATATCATCACGGATACTAGAATGCAGGTTTTCTTTGACGAACCAATTGAAGCAAACGGTGGTACAGCTACGATTAGTATGAATTTTGCCTATAAAATCCCTGTTAAAGGAATGGACAGAATGGGACAGTTAAAAGTAGATGATGGTACAATATTCGCGATGGCACAATGGTATCCTAGAATGGTTGTATTTGATGATATTAGAGGATGGAACACTGAACCTTATTTAGGTGCGGGTGAATTTTATTTAGATTACGGTGATTTCGAATATAATGTAACGGTCCCATACAATCATATCGTTGTAGGTTCGGGTGAACTTTTAAATCCAGGTGATGTATTAACTTCAGAGCAGCAAAATAGAATGGCTAAAGCGGCTGAAAGTGATGAAACTGTACATATTATTACAGCTGATGAAGTTGGAGATCCTACTAAAACAAGACCAAAGCAGTCAGGAAATTTAACATGGAAATTTAAAATGGAAAATACTAGAGATGTAGCTTGGGGTTCATCACCAGCGTTTATTTGGGATGCTGCTAAAATTGATTTACCCAGTGGAAAAAAAGCGTTAGCACAATCAGCTTATCCTAAAGAAAGCGATGGAGAAGATGGTTATGGTCGTTCTACTGAATATGCAAAAGCTTCAATTGAACATTACTCTGAGAAGTGGTTTGAATACCCATATCCTAATGCTATCAATGTTGCAGCTGATATAGGCGGAATGGAATATCCAGGATTGAATTTCTGTGGATATCAGTCTAAAAACAAATCTTTATGGGGTGTTACTGACCATGAGTTTGGTCATAACTGGTTTCCTATGATTGTAGGGAGCAATGAAAGATTATACGCTTGGATGGATGAAGGTTTTAATACGTTCATCAATTTCTATTCTTCAGAGGAATTTAATGATGGAGAATTTGCTGATGATTTGGATGAAACTAGAAGTTATGTAGGCTGGTTGACTAGCGAAAGCCGGGAAATGATAGCGACTTATCCTGATGTTGCAGATACTCGTAACTTAGGAATGATTGCTTATATGAAGCCGGCTATGGGTCTTTTGATGTTGAGAGAATATATTTTAGGTCCGGAAAGGTTTGATAATGCATTCAAAGCATACATTAACAGATGGGCTTATAAACATCCTACCCCAGGTGACTTTTTCAATACGATGGAAAATGTTGCAGGTGAAAGTTTATCTTGGTTCTGGAGAGGTTGGTTCTACGGAAACGGAAATATTGATATTTCGCTAGACGCAGTTTACCCATATCAGGGAAGTTATCTTTTAGTCATAGGTAATAATGGTGAAATTCCAATGCCTGTGAAAATGAAAGTGACCTACGCTGATGGAACTGATGAAATGGTTGAACTTCCTGTTGAAATTTGGCAAAGAGGTGATTCATGGAATCATTTATTAAGCACAGGTAAAGAAGTTACAAAAATCGAAATTGACCCTAATAAAATTCTTCCAGATGTAAATGGAAGTAATGACGTTTGGCCAAGTCAATATTACAAAGATTAACTAGTAATTAATTAGTTATAATAGTTGAAAAGCTCTCCGAACGGAGAGCTTTTTTTATTCTATTTTAGGTACAAAAGGTGGTTCATTCATATTACAAAGCTCCACTTGTTCAATTGAAAGATAGTATTTATGGAGTCTATCTTTGTATCGTTGGCCTACCAAATCGTGATTTAATACCCATTCTTTAGTCGCAATAATTTCATCTCTAAAACCTCTTTGAATGGCGATATAATCTGCCTCATGCTCTGCTTTCATTTTAAATGAGTTTGAGAAGACATATTGCAGCCCATACTTTATCATGCCTAGGTTGGAATAGGATAAATAATCAACCAAATGACCTAATTCATGAGCAAACCATCCTGTCATTACATTTTGTGGAACATCCTCTACTTTTAACGTATCACTACTGCTTACATAAACTCCTAGCATGATTCTGTATCTTTTGATTCCGCTAAAGATATTTTGCAGTGAAATGATAGGTTGAGCCTGCATAGTGGAATTTTTCACTCTTTTTTGATATAGAGTGATAGAGTAATCATGTAAATCTTCGTATTTCCTCAAAGCTTCGAGAAAGCTTTCTTTAATTTTATCGCTGTCTACTTTACTAAATTTTACCTTCATATCATTA
Organism: Marivirga sp.; assembly: GCF_035704835.1. GTDB lineage: Bacteria > Bacteroidota > Bacteroidia > Cytophagales > Cyclobacteriaceae > Marivirga. Next base: position 110,858 of record NZ_DASSWQ010000023.1, read on the forward strand.
AAATAACGATGAGATTTTCTGATTGTTTATTTGAAATAAAACTAACTGGATAGTTGTATAAATGTAATATTTATAATAATTTCAAACTTTCTTAATTAATAAAAAATAAAAAACTATGCTTAGAATAAAACCTTTAATGATTGCTATTTTGCTGTTTGTCTCTTTAGGCTCAGCCTGGTCGCAATCTTCAGAGATTGACAAAGCCTTACAAAAACCTATTCCATTGGATCCAAATGTGAAAGTAGGGCAACTAGAAAATGGATTAACTTATTATATCCGACAAAATGAAAAACCAGCGAATAAAGTTGAATTTCGTTTGGTAATTGATGCTGGTTCAATGCAAGAAAATGCTAAACAATTAGGTTTAGCTCACTTTACGGAACACATGGCATTCAATGGAACTAAGAATTTCAAAAAGAATGAGTTGGTTGATTTTCTTCAATCAGCAGGAGTAAAATTTGGTGCTGATTTAAATGCTTATACCAGTTTTGACGAAACCGTTTATATTCTACCAATTCCTACAGATGATGAAGGGGTTTTAGAAAAAGGAATGACTGTTTTGGAAGATTGGGCTGATGGTCTATTGATGACTGATGAAGAAATTGATAAAGAAAGAGGCGTTGTGTTGGAAGAGTGGAGATTAGGTCAAGGTGCTAATCAGAGAATGAGAGATGAATATTTTCCTGTTCTTTTCAAAGATTCACGCTATGCGGAAAGATTGCCAATTGGAAAAAAAGAAATTTTGGAAAACTTCAAATATGAAACAATCCGTTCTTTTTATGAAGACTGGTATAGACCTGATTTGATGGCCGTAATAGCGGTGGGCGATTTGGATCCTGAAAAAATGGAGCAGGAGATTAAAGATCGCTTCGGAGATTTGAAGAATCCTAAAAATCCCAAAGAGAAAAAATTATATGATGTACCAAATCATGAAGAAACTTATGTAAGTATAGTTTCTGATAAAGAAGCTAATTTTAATCAAATCCAGCTCTACTACAAACATGACAATGAGGAGATGGAAACCTTAGCAGATTTAAGAAAAGATTTGGTTTATAGTATGTATAATGGAATGCTAAGTCAACGATTAAATGAACTGACTCAATCAGCTGAACCTCCGTTTATATTTGCTGGTACTAGATTTTCTCCTTTAGTAAGAAGTAAAAGTGCATATTCATCTTTTGCAATTGTAGGTGAAAATGGTTTTGAAGAAGGCTTAAAAGCTTTAGCGGAAGAAAACAAACGTATAAAAGAGCATGGTTTCACTTCATCTGAATTGGAGCGATACAAAAAAACCTTTTTGAATAATGCTGAAAAGCGCGTAAAAGAACTAGAAAAAACAGAATCTGGTAGATTTGCTAATGCCTATATCCAACATTTTTTAAGTGGTAATCCTATTCCAGGTGCTGAATTTGAATATGAATTTTACCAAAATCTAATTAATTCAATCTCTTTGCCGGAAATCAATAAGTTAGCTAACCAGTGGGTTACGGATGAAAACAGAGTTATTGTTCTGACGGGTACAGAAAAAGAAGGAGTTGAGATGCCTACAGAAGAAGATATATTATCTATACTGGAAGAGGTTAAAAATTCAGACATGGAACCTTATAAAGAAGAAGAAGTTGCAGAGAACTTTATGACTAATACACCTAAAGCTGGTGAAGTTGTGAATTCATCTAAAATTGATGAATTAGGTATAACCGAATTAGAATTAAGTAATGGTGTAAGAGTAGTGCTAAAGCCTACTGAATTTAAAAATGATGAAGTAAGAATGCGTGCTTTTAGTTTTGGTGGACATAGTCAGTACGAGATGGAAGATTATTATTCAGCTTCAAATGCGACTTCATTAATTTCTGAAGCAGGTGTTTCTGATTTTTCAAGTACTGATATTCAAAAAATGTTATCGGGTAAGACCGTTAGAGTTAGTCCATTTATTAGTACTTATTCGGAAGGTTTTAATGGTCAAGCAAGTCCTCAGGATTTAGAGGAAATGTTTCAATTGATGTATTTATATTTTACTGCTCCTAGAATGGATAGAGAAGCGTTTAGTTCTTTTGTAAACAAGAATAAGATGTTTTATGAAAACTTAATGTCTAATCCTCAGTTTTACTATAGCGATAAATTAAGCATGATTTTATCGCAAGATAATCCTAGAGGTGGTGGTTTTCCGAAGGCGGAACATTTAGATGAAATTGATTTTGAAAGAGCATTTGAGATTTATGAGGATAGATTTGCTGATGCAAGTGATTTCACTTTCATTTTTGTTGGTAATTTTAGTGTAGACGGAATAACTCCTATGTTAGAAACTTATTTAGGGAGTTTACCAACTGTTAAGAGAAAAGATGATTGGGTAGACTTAGGAATCAGACCTCCTGAAGGAGTGGTGAAAGAAGAAATCATTAAAGGAACTGACCCAAAAAGTTATGCTACAATTATTTATCATGGAGAAACAGAATATGATAGGCAAAAAAGCTATCACTTGAGGTCTTTAGGTGAATTAGTGACTAATGAGTTAATTGATATCCTTAGAGAAGAGAAAAGTGGTGTATATGGAGTTGGTGCTTCAGGTAGTATGCAAAGGTTACCTGAAAGTCGTTACACCTTTAGAATTGCTTTTCCTTGCGGACCTGAAAATGTGGAAGATTTAGTGAATACTACACATGAAATTTTAGCAGATATTAAAGAAAATGGGGTGGAAGAGGAAGCTTTAGCAAAAGTTAAAGAAGCACAGCTAAAGGGATTAAAAGAAGACTTAAAGAAAAATGATTATTGGTTAAATAGATTGTATAGTTTTTATTACTATGATGATGATTTAAGCAACTTCATTATAAGTGAAGATAAAATCAATTCTTTAAGTACTCAAGATTTGAAATCTGCTGCAAATGAGTTCTTAAATGAAGATCAATTTGTGGAGGCAATTTTACTCCCTGAAACAGATTCTGCAGAATAAGTTATTATTAATCTAATATGATGAAAAGCTGTCTCAATTTTAATTTGGGACAGCTTTTTTTGTATTAGAACTTGAATCCGTGCGCTATTATCTACTAGCTATCGTAATTCACTACCGTCCTTGGAAAGTTTTAAAAATGATTGCTTGGGTGGTAGTGTTTAGCTGTTAAAATTCATTAAAGTCCGAATGGGGAGATAACACTACTGTGATATTGTCTTGAGATAGTTAATCATTAAACTCACTCATTGTTCTATTAACGCCTATAGTAGAGAAGCCTAAAACCATATCACAAGCTTTATCCATGATGAAGGGTAATTCATCAAATTCTTGTGGGGTAAATGGACTTAAAACATAATCAACTTGCTGCCCTTTATGGAAATTATCCCCGACACCGAATTTTAAGCGAGCGTAATTTTGTCCACCTGTGAGCTGTTCGATATTTTTCAAGCCATTATGACCTGCTGAAGAACCCTTAGCTCTCAATCTTAATTTCCCAAATGGTAGTGCAATATCATCGGTAATCACTAAAACATTTTCTTTTGGGATTTTCAGTTCTTGCATCCAAAAATTGACAGCCTTGCCAGATAGGTTCATGTAAGTAGTTGGCTTAATCAGATGGATTTGTCTTCCTTTATGTTTAAACTCAGCTTTCATAGCCAATTTCAAGGTTTCGAACTCAACTTTTTGTTGATCGGCTAGCCGATCTAGTGTTAGAAAACCAATATTATGACGAGTAATTTCGTATTCAGCTCCAATATTTCCTAAACCTGCAATAAGGTATTTCATAATGTATTTATTCTTTAAAATTCAAAAATAATTGATTTTTATGGGAGTGCCGAGTTTTTAATCACTCAAATATTTAGATAGAATGTTATTGATAGGAGAGGGATTTGTTAATGTCATCATATGTGAACCCCCTTTAACCTTATAGTTTGCATCTACATTTCTGATAGGAATAGTGCGATCTTTCGTTCCATGGATATGAATGATGTTTTCCTGACTTATTTTCCTTTTCCAATTAATAATCATAGAAACTGTACGCTTCATATAAACAGGGTCTTTGCTAGCCAGCATGTTTTTAAATGTAGCTTGATGCGTATTTCTATCAGGCTCCACAATTGGTTGTAAAAATTTTGCTCCAGAAAGCATTAATTTAGTGGGAATTAATTTGTATATCGGAATCACTTTTTGAAACCGATATCGAATAGGAAGCTCTAAACGTGATTTTGCACTGGATATAATGATTGACTTTTCAGGTTTTAAAAAATCCAATAATTCAGATATGATCATTCCACCCAAGGAAACTCCAAGCAGGATATACTGTTTTGTTGTATCAATTTGATGTGCGATTACTTTTGCATATTCTGCTAATGAACTTCCTTTTTCTGGGATTGGATATTTTATGTGGACTAATTTATAGTTACTTCCAAGTTCTAAACGCTCGAATAAACGTTCATCTGAGCCTTGGCCAGGAAATAAATATATGGTAGGTTGAATTTGACAAAATATAATTGTAGAACAAAAGAGACTGAAAAATAGATACAGGAAAACACCTTTAATGATCATGAGTTTTTTCAGACTGACTAACCAATTTTTGAATTTCATTAAGCTCATTTGGTGTTATTGGTCTCCATTTTCCTTTTTCAATGTCTAACTTAACATTCATAATTCTAACCCTTTTTAAACTAGCTACCTTGTATTCGAAATATTCGCACATTCTTCGGATTTGCCGGTTTAATCCTTGAGTTAAAATGATTTTGAAAGTACTTTTCCCTAATTGCTCTACAAAACACTTTTTGGTTATGGTGTCTAATATTGGAACTCCATTAGCCATTTTTTCAATAAAGTCGCCATGGATAGGTTTATTTAAGGTAACGATATATTCTTTTTCGTGATTATTTCGTGCTCTTAGTATTTTATTGACAATGTCTCCATCATTGGTTAAGAAAATCAATCCTTCGCTGTATTTGTCTAATCTTCCTATCGGGAAAATTCTCTCAGGATAATTGATGTAATCAATGATATTATCTTTTTCTCTACGAGTATCTGTAGTACAAACAATTCCTCTTGGTTTATTAAATGCTAGATATACAAAATCAGATTTAGGTTCAGAAATCAACTTTCCTTTCACCCTAACTTCATCCTTAGGTCCTACTTTAGTACCCATTTCAGGGATTTTCCCATTGATGGTGACGGCTCCTTGTTCTATTAATTTGTCTGCATTTCTACGAGAACAATAGCCTGCTTCACTTAGAAACTTATTGATTCTTTTTAATGGTGTATTCAAAATTCAATTTTTAAGCGTCATGATTTCAACAATCATTTATTGATGTTAAGTTATAAAAAGAAGATGGAAAAGTGTAACTAATCTTTTAACAAAAAAATCCTGCCCATGAAGCATGAACAGGATTGAAATATTTTAAGATGTTGGGTAAATCAACTTTCAGCTCCTTCTGCTGGTGTCTCTGAACCTTCACCTTCAGTTCCTTCTTCTCCTTCAACATTCTCACCTTCATCATCAGTAGTTTTACCTCTAAGTGCTCTAGGAATTTCAACTACAGCAATAGATGCTTGAGGAGTATCTAAAATCTCGCAATTTTCAACAGATACTGATTCAACTTTGATTGACTTACCAAAGTCTAATGCACTAATATCTAAAGTAATATGCTCAGGCATATCTTTAGGCAATGCTTTTACTAAAAGGTTTCTTCTTTTGTGAATCAATGTACCCCCTTTAGTTACACCAGGTGCTGTACCTTCTAAATGAACAGGAATGTTCATTTTGATATTTTTCCCTTTGTGTAATTCTAAGAAATCAGCGTGTAAGATGATTTCATTTACTGGATGAAATGAAACATCCTGTAAAATAGCCTGATACTTTTCGCCTTCTATGTTTAAGTTAACGAAATGTGCTTCAGCTGTAAATACTAATGGGCGAAAAAGAATCATTGGCGCATAAAAGTGGACTTGCTGATCTCCACCGTATAATACGGCAGGAACCATTGCTTCCGCTCTTAATCTTTTCGCCTCTTTTTTGCCAAGATTTGCTCTTTTATACCCTATAATCTCAACAGTTTTCATAATTATATATTTATTAAAAGTGAATATTTACTATTTATATGAATAATGAACTTATAGATTCATTATCGTGAATTTTTCTTATCGCTTTGGCAAACATGTCAGCTACCGAAAGCACTTTAATCTTTTCTGATTTTTGCTTTAATGGCAATGTATCAGTTGTAATTAACTCATCTAAAGTAGAGTTTGCAATATTTTCATACGCATTTCCAGATAATACAGGATGAGTAATAACGGCTCTAACCGTTTTGGCTCCTTTATCTTTCAAAATGTCAGCAGCTTTACATAATGTTCCAGCAGTATCAACTAAGTCATCAAATAAAATAACATCCTTTCCTTCAACATCTCCAATTACTTGCATGGAAGCTATTTCATTAGCTTTTTGTCTGTGTTTATCACAAACTACCATGTCAACTTTGAAATGTTTAGCATATTTTCTTGCTCTTGCTGTGCCTCCCACATCAGGAGAAGCAAAAATTGTATCTGGAGTAATGCTCTCTTGAAGATAAGGAACAAAAATAGCGGATGCATCCATATGGTCAACGGGGATGTTGAAAAATCCTTGAATTTGTCCAGCATGCAAATCACATGTTACAATTCTATCTGCACCAGCGGCTTCAAATATATTCGCTAACATTTTAGCTCCAATAGCAACCCTTGGTTTATCTTTTCTATCCTGACGTGCATAACCGAAATAAGGGACTACTAAAGTTACTTTGTATGCACTTGCTCTTCTTGCTGCATCCACCATTAAAAGCAATTCCATGATGTTATCAGCAGGAGGGAAGGTAGATTGTATTAAAAAAACGTGATGACCACGAATTGATTCTGTATAATAAGGTGAAAGTTCTCCGTCACTAAACTTTTGTATTTCAACGTCTCCAAGTGGTTTACCGTAACTTGCAGCTATTCTTTCAGATAAATATTTTGAGGCAGAACCAGAGAAGATTTTAACGGAGGACATGTTTTTTATTTTTTGCGCTTAAAATAAAATATCCCGTCCTACTCAATTGGACGGGATTTTGTTGCCCGACTAGGGCTCGAACCTAGACTCTTCTGTACCAAAAACAGACGTGTTGCCAGTTACACCATCGGGCAGTTTTGTTTGCCTTATTGCTAAGGGAACACAAAGGTAAAAACGGTTTTATTATTTGCAAACAAAGAGATGAAAAATATTAATTATTTTTTCCATCTGAAGGAAGATAAGCGTAATTATTTAAAATACTTAAGATAGCAACTCTCACTTTTCTAGGGTCATCAAAAATATTCTCTGAATATAAATCAGTAGTATACCCTTGCCATATCATAGAATAATTTGAACTTTCCGTAAAATTGATTACCAACGTCCCATTAGTAATATTCAAATCTTTGTTTTCGTATTCTTCTCTTTCTTTCTCTTTTTTATTTTTAAATAATACAAAATCTTGCATTTTGGGCTGGTCATATCCTCTATATTTTAGAGAATCACCATAATAGAAGTAGTTTACATAGAAACTGGGTTCTTCAGGATCGTACTCATAGCCCAACAGCTCTAGATGATTTTTAATAGTTGATTTTACTAATTCATTTTGAGAATCTGGAAAGTTCTGAGGTGTTATGAAAAAATCAAATGATTTATAATTATTAAAATCTCCTAAAAAGTTATAATCGTATTCTACTGGATATTCTTTTGTAATAAAACAACCATTTGAAAATAATAATACGGCTAACAGAATTTGATATAATCTTTTCATCATATCAAGTTAACAATATTATTCTATTTCTGTTTTGTCACAGTATAAAATTTTATAAAAGATAACATTTACGACATATTCTCTACCCACTTTCTAGCATTTACCAAGGCCTCAACCCAAGGTGAAATTTCATCTGTTTTTCTTTCGGTAGGATAATTAGCCCAATTCCATGGGAATATACTGCGTTCCAAATGTGGCATAATAGCCAAATGTCTTCCATCATTAGAACAAATAGCAGCTGCATTAAAGTCAGATCCGTTTGGATTTGCTGGGTATTGGCTGAAGCTGTATTTGGCCGCTATATTGTAATCTGATTCTGAAAGTGGCATTTCAAATTTTCCTTCACCATGGGCAATCCAGATGCCTAATTTAGTTTTTCCAAGACTTTTCAGCATTATAGAATTATTTTCTGGAACTTCTACATTTACAAAGCCACATTCAAATTTATGGGAATCATTATGTGCCATTCTGATTTTTTCTTGATGCTGAGGGTAAATCAAATCTAACGCAACCATTAGCTGACAGCCATTGCACACTCCCATACTAAGCGTATCTTTTCTATCATAGAAATTTTTCAATGCTCTCTGAGCATTTTCATTGTATTTAAAGGCTCCTGCCCAACCTTTTGCGGAACCTAATACATCTGAATTAGAAAATCCACCAGTGAAAACAATAAAATTGACATCAGATAAATCTTCCTCTCCGCTCATTAAATCTGTCATATGGATGTCTTTTACATCAAATCCAGCCATATACATCATGTAAGCCATTTCACGCTCACTATTAACTCCTTTTTCTCGAATTATTGCAGCCTTTATGCCGCTTTCTGAATTGCGATTAGTGTCTAAGCCGAGCGATTCAAAAGTACCTTTAAATTGTTTAGGGAAGTTGAAAGATAAGGCTTGATTTTTATAATTATCAAATCGAGATTTTGCTAATTTCTTTCCACTTTGCTTTTCATCAAGCAAGAAAGAAGTTTCATACCATTCATCTCGTAGGTCTGCGATATCTAAGATTAAGTTTTGTTCTCCTTTTTTAATGCTGAGCTTGCCTGAATTGTTGATTTTTCCAAGTGAAGTAACTTCAATGTTAGCTTGCTTTAAGTCTTCTAAAATCGCAATATCTTCTATTTGAAGGACTAAACCAGGCTGCTCGCTGAATAGTAATTTTACTAAATCCACTTCTTCAAATACATTGAAATTTAAATCTAAGCCAATGTTTTGATGAGAGAATGTAATTTCTAATAGAGAAGTAATCATTCCACCCGATCCTATGTCATGTCCAGATAAAATTTTCTCTTTATTTATTAGTTTTTGAATTTCCTCAAAGGCTGTTTTGAAATGACTTGCAGATTTAATATCAACTGTCTTTTCTCCCAATGAAGCTTGAGTTTGAGCAAATGCAGAACCGCCCAGCTCAAAAGTTCCTTTCCCCATATTGATATAAATCAAATGGCTATCTTTTTTCGGAATTAAAGCTGTTTCAAGTGTCTTTTTTATGTCGGATACTTCTCCTGCAGCTGAAATAATCACAGTTCCCGGAGCATAAACTTTGTCTCCTGAAGGATATTTTTGCACCATAGAAAGCGAATCTTTTCCGGTAGGGATATTAATACCCAGTTCGATTGCAAAATTACTTACCGCTTCGACCGCCTCGTATAAACGTGCATTTTCGCCTTCATTCTTTGCTGGCCACATCCAGTTGGCACTTAATGATATTCCCTTTAAACCATCTTGAATAGGAGCGAAGATGATGTTTGTTAATGCTTCAGCTATCGATAATTCTGAACCTGCTTTTGGGTCGATTAATGCACTGATAGGAGCATGCCCAATCGATGTGGCAATTCCTTTTTCACCCATATAATCTAGGGCCATTACTGCCACATTGTTTAAAGGCAACTGGATAGTCCCTGTAGTTTGTTGTTTGGCTACTTTTCCAGTAACACATCTATCTACTTTGTTGGTTAACCAATCTTTACAAGCTACCGACTCTAATTTTAAAACATCTTTAATGTAGCTTTCAAGTTCTTTAGATTCATAATTTAGTGTAGTGAAGTTGGTCTGTTGTTTTTGGTCTGAGAGTATGGTTTTTGGAGCACTTCCAAACATAGAGGCTAATGGCCAGTCAACAGGATTTTCATCATTTTCGTTATCTACAAAACTGAAATGATGGTCTCCAGTGATTTCACCAACCACATAAAAAGGTGCTCTCTCACGTTTAGATACTTTTTCTAATTTAGCGATGTCTTTTTCTTTAATCACTAATCCCATTCTTTCTTGAGACTCATTTCCTACAATCTCTTTGGCTGAAAGGGTTGTGTCGCCAATAGGTAGTTTTCTTAAATCAATTTTTCCACCTGTATCTTCCACTAATTCGGAAAGACAATTTAAATGTCCTCCAGCACCATGGTCATGTATGGATACAATGGGATTTTCAGAAGATTCAGCCATTGCACGAATTGCATTGGCGACTCTTTTTTGCATTTCCGGATTGGCACGCTGAACCGCATTCAGCTCAATTTGATTTGCAAAAGAACCCGTGTCCACTGAGGAAACAGCACTCCCGCCCATTCCAATACGGTAGTTATCACCACCCATCACTACAATTTTATCGCCTTTTTGAGGGATGTCTTTTTTGCTTTGATCAGCTACTCCATATCCAACACCCCCAGCTTGCATGATTACCTTATCATAGCCATATTTTTTTCCAGCATGTTCATGCTCAAAAGTGAGGACAGAACCTGAAATCAATGGCTGTCCAAATTTATTTCCAAAATCGGAAGCCCCATTTGAAGCTTTAATCAGAATGTCAACCGGACTTTGATAAAGCCAAGGTCTTTCTTCCATATGATTTTCCCAAGGACGGTTTGATTTTAGTCTTGAGTAGGAAGTCATATAAACGGCAGTTCCGGCAAGAGGAATTCCTGCCTTTCCACCAGCCATTCTATCTCTGATTTCACCACCAGAACCAGTTGCAGCACCATAAAAAGGCTCAACAGTTGTTGGGAAATTATGCGTTTCAGCTTTCAATGAAATAACAGATTTAAATTTCTTTTTTTGAAAGTAATCGGCTTTTTCAGGATTTTTAGATGAAAATTGCTCTACTTCAGGACCTTCAATGTAGGCAACATTGTCTTTGTAGGCAGAAACTATTTTGTTTGGGTTTTCCTTGGAAGTCTTTTTAATCATTTGGAACAGTGTATGAGGCATTGCCTTTCCATCAATCACGAAAGTTCCATTAAATATTTTGTGCCTGCAATGCTCAGAATTTACTTGAGAGAAACCAAAAACCTCGCTATCAGTTAAAGCACGTCCTAAATCTTTGCTTACCTGTTCTAAATATTGAATTTCTTCATCGCTGAGTGCTAAGCCTTCCTTTTCATTGTAGGAAGCAATATCTTCAATTAATTTAATTTGGTCGGGTTGTTTATCAATCGTAAAAATATCCTCGTTTAAGCCATGATATTTTGCTTGCAACATTGGATCAATTACGTCAGTGAGCTTTTCAATCGATTCAAACATTTCGATTCTGAATATGCCTTCAAGCCCCATTGTTTGAGTGATTTCCACTGCATTGGTACTCCAAGGACTTACCATTTCTTTGCGTGGTCCCACATAAATAGCTTTTAATTCCGAAGCAGGTAAAGTTTTCTCTGCATCAAGTAGCCATAATAGTTTTTCTAAGTCTGTTTCAGAAAAAGGTTCTTGGTGTCCTAAAGCGTAGATTTGATGATTTTTACCTTGGAAAAAGCTCAGCATAATGTATTTTATGTAGGTGGAATTTATAAAGTCGCAAAGTTAGAAATTATCCATTATTTAACCTAGAATCTAGAAAATTAGAATCTAGAATCTATTGCCAAGAACTAAGGGTTAGTTAGAAGCTCAGATCTGAGCCTACGGTATCGTATGATCAAGACTGGCGACTAAGATTATTCTAATTCAAATAATATTTCAGCTTATTTCTACTCTATTTTAAACTTTTCTGTCCCAATTACGACCCTCCGTACTGCCTTTTCTTCCCACTTCGAGCTTGTAACTCCCAACTTTTTCTTCCTACTACATTTCAGCATTTACCACAATCAGTCTGATCTTTGTGTAATTAATGGGCTTTTGCAAGATGTTTAGCCGTATCAGCTATCAAGGTATTGTGTCCTGCCTCCAAAATGACATGTTCATATTCTTTCACATGCTTTAATAAGTCCATCATATTCTCGGCAGTTATGATTTTATCATATTTTCCTGTGAACATCATCATTGGGATTTTATTTTGGTTAAGTAATGATGCGATTAGTTCTAAATCAAATTTCAAATGTCTAAAGACGACCCAGGTAAGGTAAACCCTGCGTCTCTTTTCCCGGGTATTCATTTGTGTATTGGCAAACTTCAATAGGCTTTTATCTACCAGTCCTAACTTTTTGGTAAGATTTAAAATCTGATAAAAATATTTTGGCTTCACTATCATTGCTCTAAAAAATCTGCGAAAGGAAGTAGGGTAGGTTGCTAAACTATACCAAAACAATGTTTTTATCCCATCTGGTGCTATCAATAAAAATTGCTTAATCCTACTTGGAAATAGTTCAAGACTCGCTAAAGCAAATTTTCCGCCCATGCTATATCCACAAACTGCAAATTCTTCGATATTATGTTTTTTAAAGAATAGATTCAATATTTCTTCCCAATACTGTTTCTCTAAAGCCTGATTTCTATCCTTCCATTCACTTTTGCCATGAAAATAAATATCAAATGAATAAACAGTGTATTCATCTCCTAGAAGTTCATGAAAGGGATTGTAAATTTCTTTTGACTGACCAAAACCATGGAAGGCCAGTAGTGGTATTTTTCCATTTCCAGCTATAGAGTAGTGCAAAATATTTTCTCCAAATTTTATATGGTCATTCTTCATTTATAAAAAAGTATAATATGATAATGAAATGCTTAACAGAATTTTTAATTATAAAAAAGACTAATACATTATTATGGTAATTCTCTTAAAATCAGAAGTTTAAAAATAAGTTATCAGAACTCGAAATTATTACAAACAAAAGCTAACTTTGTCCGTTGGAAACCGAGGAAACTTTTAATCTAATTTTAGTTTCCTGAGTATAAATCGCAATATAATCATTTGAACACAGAGAAAAACATATTAGAGGGCGCAAAAAATTTGTTTATGCAGTTTGGCTTGAAATCTATAACAATGGATGACATTGCCAGAAAGGTAGGCGTTAGCAAAAAAACCATTTATCAGTTTTTCAGTGATAAAAATAGCATTGTTTACCGTTCTGTTAATGAACATTTTTCCGATCATAGAGAAGAAATAGACAGAGTTTTGGATCAAAGTAAAGATGCAATTGAGGCGATGTATAAAATTTCTAAATGTATGAAAATGCAAGTAGAAGCGGTTAACCCAACTGTTCTTTACGATTTACAGCGCTATTTCCCGAAGGCTTACAAAAGATTTCTTGAATTTAAAAACACATTCATGAAAGAAAGAATGGAAAAAATCCTTCAGGAAGGCATTGTTTCAGGCTTTTTTAGATCAGAAATCCATACGGAAATACTGATAATACAAAGAATAGAACAAGTTCAACTCGCTTTTAACAATGATATTTTCCCAAGAGATAAATTTGATTTTAAGGAGATTCATGAGCAGCTTTTTGATCATTTTATCCATGGGTTACTTACTGAAAAAGGAAAACAGAAATATAATCAATATTTAAATGAAGAGCAGGATGCTTAACAAAATCAGATTTTTATGCACATGGGCTTTTTTATTGCCATTTGGCATTATAGCTCAAGAGGAAATGGCCAAACCTATGAGTTTGGAAGAATGCGTTAGTTACGCGTTAGAAAATAATCGAAATTTGAAAACAGTCAGACTAGAAGAGGCTATAGCTGAAACACAAGTTGCAGAAACCCGATCAATCGGATTGCCACAAGTTAATTTTCAAACTGGTGTTAATTATAACTATGAAGTTCGGAAAGCCTTCCTTCCTGAAAACTTTGTTGACCCAAATGGAGATCCTGAAAATTCAGTTGCAGCACCTTTTGGTGTTGAATATGATGCCAATGCAAATTTTGCAGTTTCGCAGTTATTATTTGATGGTTCTTATTTTGTTGGTTTGCAAGCTGCAAAAACATTAAGAGAATTAAGACAAAAAGAATCAAATCAATCAGAAGTAGAGACTGTTTCAGCCATTACTAAGGCTTATTATTTGGTTTTAATATCGGAAGAAAGACTAGAATTAGTAGATGCAAACAGGGAACAGCTCGAAAGAGTCCTAACTGAAACCGAAGCACTTTATGAAAATGGGTTTGCTGAGAAAATTGATATAGACAGAATCCGTGTCAATTTGAATAATATTACGACTGAAAATAAAAAGGCGAAAAGAGGATTTGAAGTTTCTATGGATGTATTGAAATTTCAAATGGGACTGCCTTTAGACACTCCATTAGAACTCTCAGGAAATATTGAAAGCCTAAGTTTAGATGCAGGTGAATATTTAAATAAGGAGGAAAGCTTTGATTACCGGGAGCGAACAGAATATTCGATTCTTCAAACAAATCAGGATTTGGCTAATCTTGATTTAAGAAATAATAAAGCAACTTTACTGCCTAAACTGTACGCAAATTTAAGTTACGGTTGGAATACTGGTACCAATAGAACTATTGAATTATTCAATTTTAATGATAGATGGTTAAGTTTTGGTGCAGTAGGAGTGAGTTTAAATTGGGATTTATTTACTGGCTTAAGAAGGTCAAGTAAAATGGAGAGAAACCGAATTCAGATAGAACAGCTCGAGATTCAGAAAGACCAGTTGAAAAGCTCAATTGATATGGAAATCAAGCAAGCTAAAAATGATTTAGCTTCCGCAAAAGAGAGTCTGGATGTGCAGCAACAAAATATGAAATTAGCTCAGTCGGTTTATGAGCAAGTTGAAGTTAAATATAAAAATGGATTGGCGAGTAGTCGTGAATTATTAGATGCTGAGACTTCTAAAAAAGAGGCAGAGACAAATTATTATGGCTCACTTTATGATGCCGTTATTGCCAAAATAGATTTGGAAAAAGCTTTAGGAATATTGTATTGATTTGATAAAAATGAGAATAACTATAAAAATGAGAAATTCAATTTTAATAATTGCCCTTGCCGTTTTCATGGGAGCTTGCACTGGAGAATCCGATGTGGAAAAACTGAAATCAAAGCTAGAAACAATTGAAAAAGAAATTCAAGCTAAATCAATTGAAGCAGCTGAATTACAAGCACAAATTGCAGCACTAGACCCTGAATTTTCAAAAAAATCTAATCAGGCTGTTTTGATAAAGTCGGATGAAATAGAAATTCAAGATTTCGAACATAAAATTCAAGTGCAAGGTGAGGTGGCCTCTCGTAAATTTATTACGATGGGTGCTGAAACAATGGGTAGAGTAACCCAAATAAACGTAACGACAGGCGATATGGTAAAACGAAATCAATTGTTGGTAAAAATGGATGCATCCACAACTGAAAATAACATCAAAGAATTGAAAACTGCTTTAGAATTAGCAACTACAATTTTCAAAAAGCAAAAAAACCTGTGGGAACAGGAAATAGGTACTGAAGTACAATATTTGGAAGCTAAAAATAGAAAGGAAAGCCTTGAAAGGCAATTAGCAACAGCTCAATCTCGATTGGATATGGCTTATATTAGAGCTCCCTTCAATGGTCGTATAAATGATGTTAATGTGAATATGGGTGAAATAGTGCAGCCTGGTATGCCAGTTTTAAGTTTGCTTAGTCAAGAAGAAATGTATCTAAAGGCAGCAATTTCAGAGGAATATATTAATGATTTTGATCAAGGAGATTCTGTAGAAGTTTATTTGCCCTCTATTAAAAAATCCTTTTCAACGGTAGTAAGTGCAGTAAGCTATGTCATAAATCCTGCTAACAGAACTTTTCAATTAGATGTGAAGGTCAATGAATTTGTAAAACAACTGAAACCTAATCAATTTGCTCGCTTAACATTGGTAGATTATGAAAATGAAAATGCCGTGGTGGTACCATCTGATGTGGTGCAGCAAGATAATATAGGGAATTTTGTATTTGTTGTTAAAACTGAAAATAATCAAAAGAAAGCCCAAAAAGTGAGGGTTGTAAGAGGAAAAACTTATAACGGGAAGACCGAAATATTGGAAGGTATAGAGGCAGGAGCAACGATTATTACATCTGGTTATAGAGAAGTCGTGAATGGTATTGATGTTCGTTTAGGACAATAATTTCGAAAAATATTTTTATGAGCGATCA
This sequence comes from Marivirga sp., assembly GCF_035704835.1. Classification (GTDB taxonomy): domain Bacteria; phylum Bacteroidota; class Bacteroidia; order Cytophagales; family Cyclobacteriaceae; genus Marivirga. The sequence goes on from NZ_DASSWQ010000023.1 coordinate 126,896, forward strand.
AAATAAAAAGAAAGTAGAAAAGGAATTTGGCCTAACTAGTTTATCGGTCAATAACAGTACGACCGTTTATGTATTGTCTTTCCTTATTGTGGTTTTAGGAATTATATCTTATATCAACTTACCAAAAGAAAACTTTCCTGAAATAGCGCAGCCTACCATTTATGTAGGTACCCTGCATCCTGGGAATTCACCAGCTGATATGGAGAAATTGATTACGCGTCCACTTGAGAAAGAAATCAATACCATTTCTTCAGTCGATAATATAAAATCAACTTCAGTTCAAGATTTTTCAACTATCATCATTGAATTTACTACTGACACGGATGTTGAAGAGGCATTGCAGGAAGTGAAAGATGCGGTTGATCAAGCTAAATCGGAGCTTCCATCGGATTTGCAGGATGAGCCTAATGTATTTGAACTAAACGTGGCAGAATTCCCGATTATGAATATTAATTTATCGGGAAATTATAGCGTGGAAACTTTGAATTCTTATGCTGAATATTTGGAAGAGGAAATGGAGAAATTTCCTGAAATGTCCAAAGCAGAAATCAGAGGTGTAGATGAAAAAGAAGTCCGCATTATGGTAGATCCTCTTGAAATGGAAGCGCGTAAGATCAGTTTCAATGATATCGAAACTGCCGTTCAGCAAGAGAACATGACCATGTCAGGTGGGAATATTAAAATTGGTGATATCAGGAGAACAGTGGCGATTTCAGGAGAGTATGAAAACCCTGAAGCTTTAGAAAACCTTATTATCAAAAATGAAAAGGCCAATATTGTTTACTTAAAAGATATTGCAGAGGTAGAATTTGACTACAAAGAAAAGCAAAGTTATGCACGATTAAATAACGAGGCAGTAGTCATGGTAGATGCTGTGAAAAGAAGCGGGGAGAACTTGCTAATTTTGACAGACAAGATTTATGAAGTAGTAGAGAAGGCTAAGGAAGAGGTTTTTCCGGAAGATTTAGTAGTGACTATTACGAATGATCAATCTCAGCAAACTAGAGACCAGGTAAGCAGCTTGGAGAATAACATTATTTCAGGAGTTATTTTAGTGGTTCTGGTGTTATTATTTTTCTTAGGAACTCGAAATGCACTTTTTGTTGGAGTAGCTATTCCAATGTCAATGTTTATGGCATTTATGATTTTAGGAGCTTTAGGTATCACCATCAACATGATAGTGCTATTCTCTTTAATTATGGCACTCGGTATGTTGGTGGATAACGGCATTGTGGTGGTGGAAAATGTTTATCGATTAATGGAAGAAGGGTATACACCAATAAATGCTACAAAAATTGGTGTTGGAGAAGTTGCACTTCCTATTATTTCCTCAACGGCAACCACATTGGCGGCTTTCTTACCATTAGCTTTTTGGCCAGGCTTAATTGGTGAATTTATGAAGTATTTACCAATTACATTGATTATCACTTTAGGTTCATCATTGTTTGTAGCCTTGGTTATTAATCCGGTGTTTATCGCATCATTTATGCAGATAGATGATGGAGAAAAATTGAACTACAAGAAAGTTTGGAGAAATGCAATTATCTCATTTGTTATTGGTGCTATCTTTATAATTTTTGAAGTGTATGCTGTTGGGAATTTAGCTATATTATTTGGAGTGCTTGGTCTGTTAAATACCTATGTTCTAACACCACTTTCACGTAGATTCCAGAAAGGCTTTTTACCTAATTTAGAAAAATTATATTCCCGAGCCCTTGAATTTGCAATTAGAGGCTGGAATCCCTATTACTTTTTGGGAGGTACAGTTTTGGCGCTTATTGGTTCAGTAATGCTTTTAGGTGTTTTTACACCTAATGTGTTGTTTTTTCCTGAAAATGAGCCCAAATATGTAAACGTTTTCGTGGAATTCCCTGTAGGGACTGATGTTGAACATACTAATGAATTTTCTCTTAAAATTGAGCAGGAAGTGAAAGAAGTGATTGCTCCTTATTCTGATATTGTAGAATCAGTTGTGGCTAATGTAGGAAGGGGTGCAAGTGATCCAAGTGATCCTACTGCTATGGGACAATCTGATACTCCTAATAAAGCTAGGATAACGGTCAATTTCGTAGAGTTTAAGTACAGGAATGGTGTTTCAACCACTAAAGTCATGAATGAAATAAGGGATGCTGTTTCAGATAAGTATGCTGGCGTTTCCATTACCGTAGATAAGGACCAAGCAGGTCCTCCCACTGGAAAGCCCTTGAATATTGAAATCAGTGGAGAAGACTATGATAAATTAATTCAAATTACGGAAGATTTAAAAGTTTTTATTAATAACCAAAATATTGGGGGAATAGAAGATTTAAAAAGTGATTTGGAAGTGGGGAAACCAGAACTTACTATCAATATTGATAGGGAAAGTGCCCGAAGATTTGGTTTGAGCACCGCTATTATTGCGAATGAAATCAGAACAGGTCTATTTGGAAAAGAAATATCAAAATATAAAGAAGGAGAGGATGATTATGAGATTCAATTGCGCTATTCTGATGAGTATCGATATGATGTGGATGCCTTAATTAATAAAAAGATTACTTATCGAGACCAATCCACTGGAAAAGTGAATCAAGTTCCAATTAGTGCTGTAGCAGACTTATCTTATACGAGTACTTATGGTTCTATCAACAGAAAGGAATTGGATAGGGTAGTAACTGTTTATTCCAATATTTTGGATGGATATAATGCCACAAATGTCAATAATCAGCTGAAAGCTGCTATGAATGATTTCGAGGTCCCTACTGGTTATGAAGTAAAATTCACAGGTGAACAAGCAGAGCAAGAAGAGGAATTAGAGTTTTTAAGCTTAGCTTTATTAATGGCAGTTTTCCTGATTTTTTTAATAATTGTGGCACAATTTAATAAATTGACAGCTCCATTTATCATCATGAGTTCTGTGATTTTCAGTACAATCGGAGTTTTCTTAGGGTTAGTGGTGTTCCAAATGGATTTTATCATCGTTATGACCATGATTGGAATTATTTCACTAGCTGGGATAGTTGTCAATAATGCCATTGTGTTAATTGATTTTATTGAAATCAGTAAAGAGAACAGGAAATTAAACTTAGAAGAGGGTGAAAAATTAACTTACGAAATGGTGAAAGATGCTGTAATGCTTGCAGGTAAGACACGTTTAAGACCGGTTTTATTGACTGCAATCACAACTGTTTTGGGACTCATTCCGCTGGCTATAGGATTCAATTTCGACTTTATAAAATTATTTACAAGTTACGATCCTGATTTCTATTTAGGTGGAGATTCTGTAATGTTTTGGGAGCCAATTTGTTGGACTATTATTTTTGGTTTGACATTTGCTACTTTTCTAACATTAATAATTGTGCCCGTAATGTATCTTATCGCAAATAAAGTAAATGCTAAATTTGGGATAGGTAGGTAATTGAGTTAGAAGTAGGAAGAACGAAGTTTTCGCTTCCTACTTCTAACCCCTAACTTCCCACATCTAACATCAAAACATGTCCAAAGTTATTCTCATACCAATAGTAGCGGTAATATTCATCCTGATTGATCTTTATGTTTTTCAGGCGGTGAAGATTGCTGTACAGAATTTTTCGCCCTTGGCGAAAAACATCACTTATGGTATTTATTGGGGATTTACGGCCATTACTATTTTAGGCTTCTTTTTGTATCACTTTACTGATCCAGACTTCTTTTCCAGAATTGCTCGTCAGTTTATGTTGGTATTGGTTTTTATGAATTATCTATCCAAGGGCATTGCTATGATAGTCCTGATTTTAGGTGACTTGTATCGATTGGGCGAATGGGTAGTTTATCAAATCAAGGATCAGTTTTCAAGTTCTAATTCATCAATCGAAGGAAAAAAAATTACACGGTCCGAATTTATAGCAAAATCAGCTATAGTAGCGGGAGGATTGCCTTTGGCAGCTATGAGCTTTGGGATTATTTCAGGTGCACATGATTACCGTATCCGTAGAAAATCAATTGTAATTCCTAATTTACCCAAAGCGTGGCACGGAGTTAAGGTTGCACAAATTTCTGATATCCACAGCGGAAGCTTTTGGAATAAAGTAGCCGTAGAAGGTGGAGTAGATATGTTGATGGCTGAAAAGCCCGATATGATTTTCTTTACTGGTGACTTGGTTAATAATGAAGCTGATGAAGTAGAAGGTTACATCTCCATATTTTCAAAGCTTAAAGCAGATTTAGGAGTATTTTCAACTTTGGGAAATCACGATTATGGTGATTATAAAAACTGGAGTAGTGAAAAAGCCAAAGCTCAAAACTTAGCAGACGTAAAAGAAGCGCACAAAATAATGGGTTGGGATTTGCTATTGGATGAAAATCGGATTTTGAAGGTGGATAATGAACCACTAGCAATCTTAGGAGTTGAAAACTGGGGAGCAGGCCGATTTGCTAAATATGGAGATATCAGCAAAGCCTATGCAGGCACTGAAGATTTCCCAGCGAAAATATTATTATCGCATGACCCAAGCCACTGGGATGCGCAGATTAGAAAAGATTACAAGGATATCGATTTAATGCTAGCGGGACATACACATGGTTTCCAGTTTGGCATAGAAGTTCCGGGGTTTAAATGGAGTCCTTCGCAATATGTATACAAACAATGGGCAGGTCTTTATGAGGAAGGTAACCAAAAACTATATGTGAATAGGGGGTATGGTTATCTTGGATATCCTGGAAGAATTGGCATGCCGCCTGAAATCACTATTTTGGAGTTGAGGCAGGGTTAAAGTCACCAAATCGTTCGCTCTAGCCTAACATTTGCACGCACTTCCAATTTTTCTTAAATCAAATTCTTAAGTTTAAGCTAATTTTTCGAGTTTCTAACTCGATATTTTTAGAATCCTCGATACAATCGAGGACTAGCAGTGTGCCGCGTGTGACTAGTTCAATAAATAAACTAATCCCATCAAACTTTCCGCTCAATCTCTTTCAAATTCTCCATTTTCTTATTTCGTAAGAAGCCGTTAATGTCCTCAAAATGCTCTTTCACTCTTTTATTGCCAAATTCAAACACTTTGTTGGCTAGGCCATCGAGGAAATCCCGGTCGTGAGAGACTAGTATCATAGTACCCTCAAAAGCTTTTAAAGCATCTTTTAAAATCTCTTTAGTTTTGATATCCAAGTGATTGGTAGGTTCATCCAGAATTAACAAATTAACTGGCTGAAGCAATAATTTAATCATCGCCAAGCGAGTGCGTTCCCCACCGGAAAGTACTTTTACTTTTTTATCAAGGGCATCACCACTGAACATAAAAGCACCCAACATATCCTTTATTTTAGTTCTTACGTCTCCTTTGGCAATATTGTCAATGGTTTGAAATACGCTGAGGTCACCGTCTAATAATGCCGCCTGATTCTGTGCAAAGTAGCCAATCATACTATTATGCCCCACTTGTAGCTCACCTTCATAATCAATTTCGCCCATGATGGCTTTCACTAAAGTAGATTTACCTTCACCATTTTTACCTACAAAGGCAATTTTTTCACCTCTGGCTATGGTCAGGGAAACATCATTGAAAACTACATGATCACCATATGCTTTACTCAAACCATCTGCAATAACAGGATAATTCCCTGAGCGTGGAGCAGGAGGGAATTTCAAATTCAATGCGGCTGTGTCTACCTCATCAACTTCCACAATCTCCATTTTTTCCAGCATTTTCACGCGTGATTGTACTTGAAGGGTTTTGGAATAAGTACCTTTAAAACGATCAATAAATTGCTGAATATCGGCTATTTGCTTTGCCTGGTCGTCAAAATGTTTTTGCTGCTGTTCACGTCTTTCCTTGCGAAGTTCTAAATAGTGAGAGTAATTTGTTTTATAGTCGTAAATTTTTCCTTGTGTGATTTCTATTGTGCGATTGGTTAAATTATCCACAAAAGTTTTATCGTGACTGATTACCATTACTGCTTTTGCATTATTGGTTAAAAAATCTTCTAGCCATTGCACCGACTCTATATCCAAATGGTTGGTGGGCTCATCTAAAAGGATTAAATCAGGTTTTTTCAATAGAATTTTAGCCAATTCAATTCGCATTCTCCATCCACCACTAAATTCAGCAGTAGAGCGATTAAAATCTGACCGTAAAAAACCTAAACCTAGCAAAGTTTTTTCTACTTCAGCGTCCACATTAATATCATCAATGCTATAGTATTTTTCGCTCAGTTCAGAAACTTGCTCAATAATCTTGCTGTATTCATGAGATTCATAATCTGTCCGTGTTTCCAATTGTTGATTACACCACTCCATTTGATTTTTCATTTCTAAAATGGCAGCAAAAGCTTTAGAGGCTTCTTCAAAAACAGTAGAGTCATCTTCTGTTAATAAATGCTGTGGTAAGTAGGCTATAATGGCATCTCCGGGTGCTGAAATTTTACCATAAGTAGGTTTATTAGCCCCAGCAATAATTTTTAATAAAGTCGATTTTCCTGCACCATTTTTCCCCATGAGGGCTATGCGGTCATTCTCATTAATATTAAAAGTAATATTGTTAAATAGGGTGGAGCCACTAAATTCAACGCCTACTGCATCAACTGAAATCATATTGTATCAAATTAAGCCGCAAAGGTATCAATTAATCGGGTGATAATTTCAATAGCTTAAGAATGTTTGTTTATTAAGCTGTTTAGAATTAATAAAGCCCTATTTCAATTAAACTTTTTGATTTTTAGTTTTTAGCTACTCAATTACGTAAGTGATAATAAACTATCAATTAAGTAAAACTGCTTTCTTGATTTGACCACGAATAAAAATCATGATAGTAAATACCACAAATAAAGGATGGGAAATCATTTCTCAATATGCTCATGGCTTGCTGGCGGGTCAAATTGCGGCACAGATTCATCCAAAATACCGTCCTAAGCAATGGGTGGAAACCCTTACGGCTATAATTGAGCATGATGATAAACAGATGGACTTAGATATGCAGTCTTGTTTGTCTGACACAGGCCTGCCAATGGATTTCGCATTGAGTAAATCAGAATCACAAAACAGTATAATAAAAAGAGCTCGAGGTCTGATGGATCTGGCCCTTCATAAATCGAGCTGGATAGGCTTATTAATTTCCTCACATTTAAATTTCCTCTATAATAATGATGCGGCAGGAAAAGAACTGAAAGGCTTCTTAAAAGAAGGTGATACATTTAGAAAACAGACGGTTAAAAAATTTGGAATTAATGAGGAGCAATTAAATGAATATTATCAACTACTAAGATTTAGCGACAGACTTTCCTTAATGATTTGTAAAGACGAAGTACCGATAAATGGTAGAAAACTAGAAATCAATAAAAGCATAGATAATCAAACTTATTTTGCAAGTAAGGATGAAAAAGGAAATTTAATTATAGAGCCGTGGTGCTTCAAAGCCCAATCATTTGACTTTTCAGTTGAAACACGATACGTAAAACAAGCGGTTTTTGGTTCAGGAAAAGCGTTGAAGAAAGCTATAGATAAATCAGAAGTAACTTTAAAGGATTTTAAGTTTAAAATAGTAGTTACTTAGTATAATAAATTGAAGGGTTCTAAATATAAATTTATGAGGTATTAACTTCATAAATAGGTGAATTAATTGTGATTTTCTAAAATTAGAAATATAACTCCTGGGTTGAAATACCTCACATCCTCAGAAACTGTTTACTGAGCCCACGTTGATTTTTAATCTATTAATTTCTGTGATTTATGTAAGATTTAGATGTTTGGATGTAAATGATTTTATCATGAAATATGGACATTTGACTACTAAAACATCTAAAATTAGATTATGAAAAATTTAAAAGTTTACATCACGGTATTAGCTATCGCTTTTTCCTTCTTTCCAGTTAGTCTGAAAGCTGATTCAGCTAGAAATGTGAATAAAGCAGATTCTTCTGCAGCAATGCAAATAAGGTCACAAGTTTTAATGAATCGTATTGTTGAAATCAAGGACATGAATTTTTCTGACATGGATCGCACAGAGAAAAAAGAATTGGCAGAAGAAGTAACAGCGGCTAAAAAAGAGCTTAAGGCATTAGGTGGAGGCGTTTATTTGTCAGTGGGGGCAATTATATTAATTGCGCTTGTATTGATTCTTATTTTGTAAGAATATCGTTACGTTAACAAGATAAAATTTTAAAATTTCGAAAGTTCGAGTCTAAAGCTCGAACTTTTTTTGTTGGGGGTAAATTTAATTGTATTCCAATACTTTTTTTAAAGTCAAAGAATATTTACCTCAAGAACCAAGTTAAAGATCTAGACAGGTTTGTACTCTTTAATAAAACCTAATCCTTTTAATTTAAATAGGTTTGAAGCTCTCAAAAGCCTCGCCACAACTATTACAATGGTGTAAAGACCTACAAAGCGTTGGTCCGAATGGTGATTTTAGAGTCGTATTTGTACTATCGCAATTTGGACATTCTGCATGTTCAATGATATCCAAGTCTTCAATTAGATTATTATGAACAGGAGGGGGAGCTAATCCGAATTTTTTTAATGCTCTTTTACCTTCATCAGAAATCAAATCAGAGCTCCAGGTTGTTTTTAAGTTCAAATTGACTGTATGATTGTCGATTCCATTTTTACTGAGAACATCTACCACATCTTGCTTCATATAATCCATAGCCGGACAACCAATAAAAGTAGGGGTCATGTTAACGGTTACATGGTCCTCTTCGATTTCAATGCCCGTTATCACACCCAAATCAACTAATGAAATAACAGGGATTTCAGGGTCTTTCACCTCTTTCAACAATTCCAATATTTTATCATCAGTTAATGTCATTTTAATAATGATTTTATATTCTTTATCTATTAGTTCTGATTAATGAAAATCTATTACCAATCCGCTGTAGGATCTACTCTAAAAACTTCACTCATCTCTTCTACTAGAGGTTGAAGATGTTTAGTATGTTTTCCATATCTACCCCCAAAAATAGGTTTAATAGTATTCCACTTTGGTAAATTCAAATTAGCTTGCTCTAAAACTATCGCAATATTTTCTTTCCATTGCTCTTCAATCGCTTTTTCACCAGGATAAACACCTGCTTCAATTATTTCTTTTTCGAATTTTGAAGGTTCAAATATCCCTAAAGCATATGGTAAAGCTTCATTCAAGCTGTTTTGCAAACGATCATGAGCTTCTAAGTTTGCTGTTGCTAACTGCTTTATCCAAGTATTAGCGTGCATTACGTGATATTTAATTTCACCTTTTAATTTTCTAGCTACTTGTGCAACTTCTTCAATTGGACACTCAGCCAACATACTAAATCTAATGTAATCTGCATGGTCGAATAAAAAATGACGAATCAAACTGAAGTCATACTCCCCAATAGGAAGTTCAACAAATTGACAATTATGAAATTGGTCAGCATTTCTTGTGAAGGCTACGGTATCAGGCTCTTGCTCACCCAGTTGATGCAATAAACTATAAAAAGCTAGGCTTTGACCCACTTTATCTTGCGCCATTGAAGAAAATGCAATATCCTCTTCCAATAAAGGTCCCATACCTGTCCACTCAGAATTTCTATGACCTAAAATCAATAAATCATCTGCAATTTTATATAATAAATCTTTTAGTGCTTCTTCAGTCATGACTTATACGTTTTGTTCTGCTTTAAATTTTTTGATTTTATCGGTTGCTTTATAATCCATAGCATCACGATATTTTTTGTCAGGTAGCGTATCCCAGATATCTTTGAAATCTTCCCCTTCAATTTTAAGAAGGTCTTCTGTTTTAGCTACCCAAATATTGAGAATAGGCTTCTCCTCTCGAAAATTACTTTTTGCTTTGAGAAGTGAATCTTCATAACAAGTAGCATCTAAATTCCCTACATGAGCATGTTGCTTCCCTCTTTTTCTTAAATGAAAGATTTCATATTTCTCATCCTTTCCCTTTTCGGCATCGTCCAATATTTCTTTATGTATGAAATCGTAAATATCCTCACCATTTTCCGTGATAGGGGATACTTTTATATTATCTGTCTTTACTACCCAAACTCCTGTGCAACTCATTCCCCTTCTGCTAAATTGTTCTTTGGCAAAAAGAAAAGCCATGTCAATCGTAGGAGCATGCACAATGCCTTCATGCTGATAGGGTTTGTTTTCTTTGGGCTGCACGAATACTTCGAAGGTGACAAATTGATCCTTGCTATCCTTACTTGGAAAAGTAGTTCCAAATTCAGCAGGAATGTGTAATCTGTTTATTCTAGGATCTAATGAGTTTAAAAAATCAGACATATTTTAATTAACAATTAGTAATTAATGATTGATACTACTTTTGATTAAGTAATATTCCCTCCTCCCGACTTTGAGTACGGGACAGGTTACGCGGGAATGAAGAAAGTGCAGCTAATTCGTAATTCTTTACGCAAGTGGTGCTACGTATTCTTCGCCTTTAGTTTTAGCTGTTAAGGCTCTTCTAACCCAAGCACCTCTTTCTTCTGCTGTTCTTCTTACGGCTAAGCGCTCTTTGTTACAAGGCCCATCACCATTGATTACTCTTTTAAATTCTTCCCAATCTGGCTCAGAGAATTCCCATTCTCCACTTTCAGTATTCTTTTTCAAGTTTTCATCAGGAATAGTTAATCCTAATTCCCAGATTTTAGGAACATACATATCCAGGAACTGCTGACGGCATTCATCATTGGTTGCCATTTTCACTTTCCATTTGGTCAAAATCTGAGTATGTGTGGACATTTTATCAGAAGGGCCAAAGAAGTGCATCATAGGAGGCCACCATCTGTTTACAGCAGCTTGCATCATTTCTCGTTGCTTTGGAGTTCCTGTAGCCAAGTGAATCACACAATGATGACCATATTTCAAGTGGAAAGACTCTTCAGCGCAAATTCTATCCAATGCACGGCAGTAAGGTCCGTAACTACCTCTAGCATTTGCCAGTTGGTTTACAATTGCACCAGCATCTACTAACCATGAAATAAAGCATGAATCTGCCCATGTAAAAGTAGGGTAATTGAAGATGTTAGAATATTTGGATTTTCCTGTAATTAAATCTTCAATCATTTGCTCACGGCTTTTTCCTAGAGTCTCGGCAGCACCATAAAGTAATTGTGCATGACCTACTTCATCTTGAACTTTGGCCATTAAAGCCAATTTTCTTTTAAAACCAGGAGCTCTTGTAATCCATGTTCCTTCAGGTAAAGAACCGATAATTTCAGAATGAGCGTGTTGTTCAATCATTCTGACTAATTGTTTTCTATACAGCTTAGGCATCCAATCGTTAGGTTCAATTTTTTCACCTCTTTCGATTCGAGCTTCAAATTCTGCTAATTTTTGTGGGTCTTCATCTTTTAATAAATCATTATTGATTGATGATGATTCAAATACTTGTCCGCCTCCGTACATAATTTTTTATTTTTTTTATTTTAAGATCTAATTTTTAGCCCATTAATGAATACGTCTGTTACATTTTCAGCTATATCTTCTGGGCTTAATTTTCCTTCTGGTTTATACCATGAAGGCATCCAGTTGATGGAAGAAAGCAATGCTAAAACAGTAAATTTTGCATCCATTTTTTTAAAGATTCCTTCCTTATGTCCATCTATTAATATTTGTACAAACTTATTTTCATAATTGTTACGCATCGTAAGAAAGTCTTTTAAATAAGCTTCACTTAAATGTCGCCATTCTGAAAAGAAAACTGCACTAGCTGCTCTATCTTTCGTTAAAACTTTAATATGAGAAACCACAGCTTTTTTTAATTTTTCATCAGCACTCATTTCCTCTAATTCAATTTTCTCTAGTGATTCAAAAAAATCATTAGCCATTTGAAAACAAATAGTTTGTAAAATTTCCTCTTTTGACTTAATGTGAGAATACAAACTAGCAGCTTCAATGCCGATGTAACCCGCTAGATCACGCATGCTCGTTGCTGCATAACCTTGTTTTTGAAACAGGTGAGTAGCTTTTTCAATAATTTGTTGTTTCCTATTTACTTTAGTTTTGGTTATCATTGCTCAAATATAATAAACAAACGTTCGTTAGGGTAATTTAGTTCAAAGATTTTTTTCATTGAGGTAGAGTTACTAATTCAAATCCTCAAACATCCTCTAAATCCTCTTGCTCCATAATATGAATCAGCACCATTGTGATAGATAAATACTGTTTCATATCGATAATCACCAAACAAAGCACCACCTAGTTTTCTGATTTTATCAGGTGTCTTTATCCAACTTGAGGTTTTAGTATCGAAATTTCCCAAGGTTTGTAAATATCGATACTGGACTTCAGAAAGCAATTCGATGCCAATTTCTTTTGCCATTTCCTCAACATTGTTTTTCGGAGGATATTTTTTTCGACCTAGTAGGGCTGCCTTATCATAACAGATACTTCTTCTGCCTTCAGGGCTCTCCTTTGAACAATCATAAATCAGAAATTCACCTGTTTTTTCATCTTTTCCTACCACATCAGGTTCACCACCAGTGGATTCCATTTCATCGAGTGTTTGTAATTTCTCGGTGTTTGTTTCTAATCTATTTTGTACTTCTATCCATTTTATGGATGAATGTCTATGTTTATTTTGTTCAAATCTTAGTTTAAGCTTTTCTAAAATAGCAGATTGCTTCTCTGTACTTAACTGCTTTGTGATGGCCATATTTAAAATTATGCTAGTTTGATATGAATATAGTAAATTATCCTCAGAAATAATTAATTGAAAATTTCAATCCTTTTGAATTTATTTTGTGTCTTTTTCCAGTATTGAAATTATTCTTTGATATGAGTAAAAAAATGATCTTTATTTTAGTATTATTTATATCTTTTGGTCTTAACGGACAATCTGATTCTACAGCATTTAATAAGAAGCGATTTGTTTTTTCTGTGGGATTAACAGCCACAGCTTATACAGCTGGTATTTTGTATCTATCCGAAGTGTGGTATAAAGATTATGAGCGCGTGCCTTTGCATTTTTATAATGATAATGCTGGTTGGAATCAGATGGATAAGGTCGCGCATGCTTATATAGCTTATCATCAAAGTAGAGCGGGTTATGAAATGCTAAAATGGAGTGGTGTAAATGAAAATACTTCTATTTTCTTAGGTGGGAGTTTAGGCTTCATTTTCCAACTTCCTATTGAGATTTTTGACGGGCTCTATGAAGGTTATGGGTTTTCCTGGGGAGATGTTTATGCTAATACTGCTGGCTCTTTATTATTCATGACACAACAAAAGCTTGCTAATGAACAAATAGTGAAAATGAAGTTCTCTTATTTCCCAAGTTCATATTCAAAAATTAATCCTCGTGTATTGGGTGATAATGCATTAGAAAGTTTATTTACGGATTATAATGCGCAAACATATTGGTTAAGTTTGAATCTTAATAGGATAATACCAAATCAAAAAATTCCTGAATGGTTAAATGTAGCCATAGGATATAGTGCTGGTGGTATGCTTTCAGAATTCGATAATCCATCAAGGGTAGGAGGTCAGCAAATTTCTGAAATTAATCGATATCGTCAATTTTTTCTCTCTCCCGATATTGATTTTGGGAAACTTAAATGTAATAACAGATTTTTAAATGGAGTGCTAGAAGCATTAAATTTAACCAAATTACCTGCACCTGCAGTGGAATATAGCACAGAATATGGGTGGGTATTTCATTTTATTCATTTTTAGTAGTTTCTAAGTTCTTGCTAATAGTAAAGTAAAATGTACTTCCTTTCTCAGGAATTGAATCAACCCAGATATTACCGCCATGTATTTCTACAATTTTTTTACAGTTAGCTAAGCCTAATCCTGTGCCTGGAAATTTGTTTCTATGTAATCTGTGGAAAATGGTAAATATTTTTTCTTTGTGTTTAGATTCAATGCCTATTCCATTATCAGTAATTAAAAACTCCCATAAATCTGCCTTCTCATTTGCCTTGATTTTGACGGTGATGTCTTCATCATCTTTTTTGAATTTAATAGCATTTGCAATCAGGTTTTGCAGTAATTGCTTAAACTCAATTTCATAACCTTTTATCTTGGGTAAGCTATTATAAATTATTTTAGCTTGATTTTCAGTAATAAGTTGGTTCAGATCCTTCTCTAATTCTTGAACTATATCTTTTACTGAAAAAACAGATATCCGTTTTCCTTTTCCTAACTGAGCATATTCTAATAATGAATCTAGTAATATTGCCATTCGTTCCGAAGATGTTTGAATATGGCTTAAAAATTCCTGTCCCTTTTCGGGTATAGATTCTTGATATCGACTAATGGTTAAATGAGCGAAGGTCTGCATAGACCGTAATGGTTCCTTTAAATCGTGGGCAATGGTATGAGCGAATTGGTTAAGTTCCTCGTTTTTATCTCTTAATACTTTTTGCGTCTCTGCCATTTTCAGATTATCGTTATTAATGGTTTCATTAAGCGTCCTTTGCTGAATTATATTTTTTTCTAATTTCTTAAAAATCACATCAAAACAAGCGACAATAATGATACTTAAGAAAATAAGGTTAACCACTATTCCGAACCATGTTATCATTTGATGATTTTCCGTCAAAGGAAGATGAAACCATTTAAATTCAATATTTAACCCTATAAAAGTGAATATAATGGCATTTATTAAAATCGATAGATAAGCTAATTTTCCAGAATGGATAAGGCAAGAGACAATAGTAACTGAAAACAAATATATTAGTCCAGGACCTTCCAATTTTAGTTGATAAAGGAGTGTCCATGCAACACCAAATAGAAATGAAACGAGTATTAATTTCCTAGCTTTTATTTTAATTGGTTTTGCAAAACCCAAAATTAGTAATACTATAAAAGTAAGAATATTTAAAATCACTAGATTATAGTACCCAGTTCGGTAAGAAGCAATTATACCTGGAATGATAGCAATGGGAGAAAATGCTAATCCATATAGTAAAATGTAAAAAAATAATTGATTTCGATAATAAGATAAATTTTGTATTGAATCTTGTTGTCTAAAAATCGTTCTGGCCACTGTAATTTTATACTTGCTCCAAAAGCTCATTACCTAATTTTAAAAAGTAGATTTAATTGATATTCAAGATAATAGAATATATTCACTTTATGAATTTAGATTATTAAAACTAGTTGTAATGTAATGTTTTTTACTGGAATAATTTTATTTCAATTATGTCAAGTCAAATGTTTAAATTCCAAATAAATATGTAAAACCATTGACCCTGAACTTCTTCATTAAAATATAAAATCTTGTTTTTATAATAATCAGCGACAAGAAGGAAAGACTAATTTACTCTTATGTTCATTAAACCTGCTGCTCCATTATGGTAAAAGCTTTTTTTAAGATGGAGTGAAACAAAAAAGCCTTTCGTATTTCTACAAAAGGCTTCTGAACTTATGTTTTAGAGGTATTAATCAGCTTCTACAACAAGTGAAATTTCTTTCTTCACTTCTTTGTGTAAGTCAATAGTAGCTTTATACTCTCCTAATTGCTTAATATCTCCTGAGATAGCAATTTTCTTTCTATCAATATCAAAACCTTTTTCTTTCAAAGCATCTGAAATTTGAACTGTTGTTACAGCTCCAAATATTTTTCCGCTTTCACCAGCTTTAGTTTTAATATTTAAAGTTAAATCACCTATTTTATCAGCGATAGCTTGAGCATCATTCTTCAATTTTTCTGCTTTATGTGCAGCCTGACGAATGTTTTCAGCAATTTTCTTAGCGTTTGAGTTATTGGCAATTATTGCAAATCCCTGTGGGATAAGATAGTTTCTACCATAACCGGGCTTTACATTTACTGTATCATTTTTATAGCCCAATCCATTTATATCTTGTGTTAAGATTACTTCCATTTTTATAAATATTTTTGGGTTAATTATTTTAATGAATCAGTAACATAAGGTAATAAGGCAATGTGTCTTGCTCTTTTTACCGCCTGCGCTACTTTTTTCTGATATTTAGCACTTGTCCCAGTAATTCTGCTTGGTAATAATTTACCTTGCTCATTAACAAACTTCAACAAGAAGTTAGGATCTTTGTAATCAATATATTTGATACCGTATCTTTTGAATCGGCAATATTTCTTTTGATTATCTTGCTTTTTCTGGTTAATTGGCTCGTTATGAAGTGTCATTTCGCTACCTCCTCTTTTTGTTCTTTAGGTTTATTAAATGCGCCTTTTCTGCGTCTTTCTCCGTATTCTATAGCATGCTTATCTAAAGCTACTGTTAAGAATCTCATGATTTTCTCGTCTCTTCTATACTCCAACTCCAGTGCAGCAACAACTTCAGGCGTAGCCTTAAATTCAATTAGGTTATAGAAACCAGTGCTTTTATGCTGAATAGGGTAAGCTAATTTTTTTAAGCCCCATTGCTCAGCATTAATGATTTCAGCCTTTTTGTCTTCTAAGACTTTTCTGAACTTGTCGACAGCATCCTTCATCTGAGCATCAGATAAAACGGGAGTAAGTATGAATACCGTCTCGTAATTATTCAATTGCATTTGTTTATTGTTTAAAATTAAATCGCAAAAATAGTGATAATCTTTAAAATCAACAAATCATTGCTTGAAGTTTATTGATATATTATTGTTTCTTTGCAACCTTTATCGAGTTTCCGCTGTCTTACACACCGAAAGTACAAACTATGAGATTTTTATTTACCGTATTTGTTTTGTCAATTTTTACTATTTCTTGTATGGACATGGATCAAATTAATCAAGATTTATGTATTCCTGTGGTTTGTGGCGAAATTCAAAATAATAAAGCTAATCTAGCCTTATTTAATGATAGTGGAGTCGATTTTGACGTTTTATATTATGATATAAGTGGACAAAGTGACTCTATTGGTTTCTTTCCATTGAAGCAATATACTTGTTGGATTAATATTGATTCACTTAACACTGATTATTTTATTGCAAAAGGTCTATCCGATAATCAAGTCTATAAATCAGATACCTTATGGCTTAACCAAAATAGTGAAGCTTACACTTCAGGTGTGTTTGTTCTAGAGATTTATCACTCGAATATTGATAATAAACTTAATCTTCAATTTGTAGAAGATTATTCAGGAGAGTGTAAAGGTTTATAAAAGCTTAAGTGAAGCTAACTTTTTGGTCAGAAATCAGTTTTCTAATAATGGCTAGAAAGTTAATTGTTTTTATCATTCTAATACTTCTTCTTTTTGTTTTACTTGTCCCTAGGCAAGAAGATTATTTCCAAAGAATTGCAGCTGACTATGGCACTATTCATAAAAGTTCAGAATTAAGTTCAGATGCTTTAAAGAAACTTGGTCAATTTGAATATCACAACAGATTATTTTACAGTCAATTTGAATATCAATTTGGTAATATTTCAGTTTCTTATTTCGGAATTTTGAGTTTCATCATTTTTGAAAAATCAGAATTTAAGGAACCACAAAGTCCTCAAATCACAGTTTGAGGATGATTTATAGACCATTTTTTGCTATTTAATTATTTTTTATAATTTTAGGATTGACATTAGTCATCACTTTTTAATTCCACTTAATCATCTCTATGAATTTTTTTTACCGTTTACAAACAATCGGAGTTCGAGAAAATTACCCTGAATACGGAAATGCTAAAATCAGATTAAGCAACATGGCGGCATTATTTATAATGTTTTTTGTTGCGATGCCATTCTCTTTAATTGCTTATTTTTATGTACCTCAATTAATTGCAATTCCCTTGGTAGGAATTTTAGCAATGGGATTAGTCTGGGTTTTTAATAGAATTGGAGCTATTTATCTTGCCAGAATACTAGTTGCTGTGGGACCTCTTTTTCTCGCTGCACTTTTTACCTCAAATCTGATTCATGAAAATGATACGGTTCCTTTAGTATTCTATCTCATCATGACCTCTTTTTCAATCATTCCTTTTTTAGTATTTGATATCAGGGAGAAGTCTTATTTACTCATCTCAATCATTCTTAATTTCATCATTTTTGTTGGGGTAGATTATTTGCCTTTCATTTGGGTAGAAAATGTAAGTTTAGACTTTATCACAGAAGGAATTTTATTTCAGGTGAATTATGTGGTATCTATCTTATTAATATATGCGGTTGTCTTTTTATTAGCCTACTTTAATTATAGGTCAGAGCTGAAAAGCCAGCATTTAATTGAAAGTAATAAGGAGCAAACTCGTGAGCTGCATGAGTCCGAAAGTGATTTAAAAAAGAATTTAGAAGAAGTACAAAAAGCACAGGAAGAGGAAAAAAATAGAGCTTGGGTGACAGAAGGTTTAGGTAGGGTAAATTCTCTTATGAGACAATTTGACAATCTTGAGCAGCTCTCAAAAGAAGTAATCAGTGAAATTGTTAAATATGTAGAAGCTAATCAGGGTGCGATTTATCTTGTAGAGAAGGAAGAAGAAAATGAGGAACCTTATTTGGAAATGAAGGCTGCTTTTGCTTTTGGTAGAAAAAAGTTGATTAAAGATAAGGTGAGAATCGGAGAGGGGTTAATAGGACAGTGTTATCTTGAGAATGATATGATTTATCTGACTGAAGTCCCTGATGATTTTATTAGGATAAAGAGTGGTTTAGGAGATGCACCTCCAAAAAACATTGTCATTATGCCATTAATGACAAATGATAAAATTGAGGGCGTTCTTGAAATTGCCTCTTTTAAGGTTTTACCAGATTATAAGATAGATTACCTGAAGAAGTTAGGAGAAAGTTTAGCAACTTCATTTAGTATGAATAAAATTAATGCTAATACTAAAAGATTGTTAGAGCTTTCTCAAGAACAAGAAGAACAGATGCGTTCTCAGGCAGAAGAATTGCATCAAAATATGGAGGAATTGCAGGCTACTCAGGAAGAGATGGAGCGGAAGAATAAAGAAACTGAGGAGCAAAATCAACAACTTCAGCAGCAGGAAGAGGAACTACGACAAAATATGGAGGAGCTTAGCGCTCAGACGGATGAAATGGAAAGACAGATGCATGATATGGAAAAAATGCAAGCTGAAATGAAAGCAAGAGAGGAGATTTTGAATGAATCAACGATTGTTTCAGAAGCTGATTTGTACGGAACCATCACTTATGTAAACCAGAAACTTATTGAAGTTTCTAAATATTCGAAAGAAGAAATGATAGGGAAGGCACACAACATTTTCCGTCATCCTGATATGCCATCAGAAGTTTTTAAATTATTATGGGAAACCATTAAAGCAGGAAAAGTATTTCGAGGCATAATAAAAAATAAAGCTAAAGATGGATCTGTGTATTGGGTTGATGCCGTTATCTCACCAGTTTTAGATGCAGATGGAAAGCCTAAAAAGTATGTGGGAGTTCGTTATGTAATTGAACAAGAAGAAATTGCTCAGAAATTATTTGATAAACAGCTAGAGGAGATAAGGTTGATATAAATTATTGGAAGTTGTAAACGTAACCTAAGCTTGCTTCTGAAAAGTCGGCTTGACCAAAATTAGCATTTATATGAGCCGAAATGTATAGGTTATGTTTCGGCTTTTTCGCAGTATTTAACAGGTAAAGCTTAATTCCCATTCTGCTAGGAAATATTTTTTTCAGAGTATACTTTATGCTTTCTGTATTTTCATATTCTTCGGCAAAATGGTAATAGAATGGTTTCGATAAATTTATACCCCCTTCAATTGAAATCCCCACATGGTAAATTAAATATTCTATTCCCATCATAAAAAAATGATTATTAGGGTGTATTTCCAATTCTTGCAATATAGGGCTGTTAGCTATGGAATCAGCATAATGTTGATAATGTCGGGTTCCGAAACCTGCATACCAACGAAAATGCTGTTTGAAAGTGATTCCAACTCCAAAACTACTGCTAAAAACTAATTTCTTATCTCCACCCACGGGACTAGTTGTGCTTCCCAATTCATGGAAACCAATTCCACTTCTTGCAACAATAAATACTTCTCTACTTTTAGGTATTTCTTTTGAATTTGATTTTGCGATATTGAAGGTAGAAGGAGTTAATGCAACGGATAGAACTGCTGAATTTAGACCATAATTAGGTAATTGTGTATGTCCATTTGATGAATGATGGTATCCAAAACCCAGCCGTATGTTGTTATGATCAGTTAATTTAAAGTTTCTGTAATACATCCATTGAAAAGCCCAGTTAAAATGACTCCCAATCGATTTATTTAGTTCATTTTGTTGGTGGGTTTTCGTAAAATATGAAGTACCAATTCCCCACTGAAACATACCTTTTTTAAGATTTAAACCTAAAACTGGCATAACATTTAATTCATTACCATATACAAACGGATTTCCTAATCTATGGAAGCCAGCTTGAATTCCGATCAAAGGAAATTTATAATATTGGTTGGTAGGAGTATCCTCATTTGAGGATTTGTAATAGGTGATGGCAGCACCAATTCTCGGACCAAATTGAGGTCCATTCATATAATTAGGCACAATTGAGCCTATCATGACCTCAGGAATTAAGTAGTTATTTTTTTGGGAAAATGCGGTAAATTGCAATGTAGCAAAAAAAGCAATTACAGTGATTGTTTTTAATAGTGGCATTAATTATTTAAATAAAAATCACTTAATTGATCACAAACTTCATTTTACCAATGATATAATCGTCTGCATATAATTCGACATTATATACACCTTCTTCATATTCCTCGCCTCTATCATAGACAAATGAAAGTTGTTGTTGAGTATTATCAAAAAGTATTTCCTGTTTTGCAGTATAGAACATTTCTTTCCCTTCTACCATGAAAGATCCTGAGCCAGTGG
Organism: Marivirga sp.; assembly: GCF_035704835.1. Taxonomy (GTDB): domain Bacteria; phylum Bacteroidota; class Bacteroidia; order Cytophagales; family Cyclobacteriaceae; genus Marivirga. Next base: position 147,550 of record NZ_DASSWQ010000023.1, read on the forward strand.
AAATATCAAATAATGCATTACCAGCAGGATTTATAACTCTTAATATAATATCTTTTCCTGCTGGCTGAGCTATATTATTTTCTGCTAAATTAAACTGAATTTTTAATTTAGATAGATGTCTTGGTTTGAATTCAGTTCCTTCTCTTTCTCGACCTCTGTCATTGATGGCAGTTAATCCAATGTTTTCAGCTTTCAGCTTGGAGGCTTCTGCTACCTTATCCTCTAATCTTTCTCTATTATCTTTAAGCCTACTTATACTATCATTAAGCGCATTTTTATCAGATTTCAAGTCAGTGTTTTCAACAAGCAATTCTTTATTGATTGCTTCTAATTTTTTTATTTTCTCATCCTGCAAATTCAATAATTCTTCGTACCCCCCCACTTTATCTTGATAGCGTTGAATTTGATTTGCTGCCCAATTGTTAGACCGTTTAAGTTCTTCTTTTTCACTTTCTAAGTTTTTTCTGATAAGCTGAAGCTCGCTTATATCGCCACCCAAATTCTTTATTTCTGCGATTTTCTTATCTAATTGGATACTGATACTATCCAGTTCACCATATGTTTTTGCCAAATCCTGTTGTAATTGCTGATTTTCTTTTTCGGCATCTAGGTAAAATTTAATACCAATAATTGCCACAATCACTACGATAAAGGAAAAAATGATTATAATCTTCTTGGAACTTTTACTTTCTTGTTCTTGTGAGTTTAGATCGGATTTATTTGGTTCTGCTGACATTTGAATAAAACTTTTTATAAGTTTATTATTGTAGTTCTTTACTACAATTTATTTAGTAAAATTTAAACTTCAAATTTAATCAAATATTATAGTTTACCGCATGGAGTTAAATGAAACTTATTGGACTGATAGATATAAAAATAATCAGCTTGGATGGGATATAGGATATCCATCACCTGCTATTGCTGAGTTTATGGGCCAAGTAGAGAATAAAAACGCTAAAATTCTTATTCCTGGATGTGGAAATGCCTACGAAGCTGCGTATTTATGGAAAAAGGGTTTTAATAATGTTTTTCTGTTAGATTTCTCCAGTATTCCATTACAAAAATTTTCTAGTGAAAATCCTGATTTCCCGAAAGCTCAGTTACTAAATATTGATTTTTTTAATGTAGATGGAAAATTTGATTTTATAATAGAGCAAACATTTTTTTGTGCTTTAAATCCAGATTTAAGGAGTAATTATGCTGAAAAAATGATTCAGCTACTTGAGCCTGCGGGTCGGTTAGTTGGTTTACTTTTTAATATTCCACTCTTTGAGGATCATCCGCCCTTTGGAGGTAATCAAAAAGAATATAAGAAATTGTTTTCTAAATATTTTGAAATTCAAAAGATGGAGACTGCTTACAACTCCATCCCTGAGCGGCAGGGAAATGAGCTTTTTATCAAATTAAAGCCTATTAATTAAAAATCAAGAATATAATCTTGTTTCTGGAAATCGGGATTAAAAAACAATAAACCAGCATCAAATAAATCAATACTTGTAGTTACCTCTTTATACTTCTTTAATTCCTCCCAAGCTTTTTTCATGTCAGCTGACCAATGAATATCATCTAAGATATAAATCGAATGCGTATTCAAGTAAGGTTGAATCATATTAAAATAATCGAGGCTAGCTTTATAAGTATGGTTTGCGTCTGCATAAACTAGGCCAATTTGTTGATTATATTCTTCAAGCAACTTTGGGAGCATTTTTCCAATATTTCCCTCATGAAAATTTATATTTTTGGAGTCTTTGTTTATTTCTCTAGCAATATTTAATGAATACGGGTCTGCTTCAAAGGTAAATACGGAGGCTTCTGGATTTGCACTAGCCATATAAGCTGTATTAATTCCTAAACTTGTACCTAGTTCAATATTATTTTTAAATTTAAAATTTTGGATTAAGCGGAAAAGGAATTGTGAGAATTTGGCACTAGAAAGGCTGTTTTTGGCAATAGATTTTACTTGACGTTTGTGTGATTTTTCCACTTTTGAACCGGCTCCTAAATCAACTATTTCAATTTCAGAATTATCCTTCAGTAATTCAAGTCGCTTCAATTCAATTATTTTCCATTCAGACTGGAAGCTTTTATCTTTAATAAGGTTTTGATAAAAATGATAGAAAAAAGGGGAGTGGAGCGAATGCTCATCAGTTTTTTTATGAAAATAGATTAGGTATTCTTTTAATAAAAAGAAATTCAATTTAATTAAGTTTGAATGGAACAATCATATTAAATTCTGGTATTCTTACCTCAATTAATTGTCCATCTAGCATTCTTTCCATTTGGTAATAACCGTGCATTTTTCCGTAAGGGGATTTTAAATTGCAACCCGAAACATAGGTGTGTTTTTGACCAGGCTCAAGGATAGGTTGTTGTCCAATCACACCTTCTCCTTCAACTTCTTTAAGTTCAAAACCAGCATCATGAATGAACCATTGCCTTCGAAGTAATTGCACAGTTTGATCACCTTTATTTTCAATTTCTACCTTATAAGTGAATACATAGTGAAATTGTACTGGACTGCTATACTCCGGCTGGAATTCCGTTTGAACGGTGACATGTATGCCTTTTGTGATTGACTGAACCATAATGTAAATATACACAAATCAAACCCCTAAGCGCATGAATTGTTAATAGATTTATTACATTCAAATAAAACTATTGGCTTTTTAGATCTTTTTCTAATTTTGAACAAAGAAAATCAATGGAAGTAAAAATAGAAAATAGCTGGAAAGAAAAACTCTCAAATGAATTTGAACAAAATTATTTTCATAATTTAGCAAATTTCGTCAAATCTGAATATCAAAATAGAACAGTTTATCCTCCTGCAAAAGAGATATTTAAGGCATTTGATGCTTGTCCTTTTGATGAAGTGAAAGTAGTGATTTTGGGCCAAGATCCATATCATGGAGCAGGGCAGGCTAATGGATTATGTTTTTCTGTTCATTCTGGTGTGCCGATGCCCCCATCTTTAGTTAATATTTTTAAAGAGCGAAAAGCCGATTTAGGAAAGTCAATGCCACCAAATGGCGATTTAACGGGCTGGGCAAAGCAAGGAGTACTTTTATTAAACGCTACTTTAACTGTTGCCGCTAAATCCCCTGGCTCACATCAGAAAAAAGGTTGGGAAGAGTTTACAGACGCAGTTATTCAAAGGGTTTCTGAGGGTAAGGAAAAGATTGTTTTTATCTTATGGGGAGCTTATGCCCAAAAAAAAGGAGCGATTATTGACCGAAAAAAACATTTTGTAATTGAATCTCCTCATCCTTCCCCATTTGCAGCACATAGAGGTTTCTTTGGTTCAAAACCTTTTAGTGCATGTAATGAATTTTTGGTCAGTCAAAATAAAAAACCAATTGATTGGTAGTTAAGGATTAATTTTTTGGTCTAGCTCAATACTTACTTTTACGCCTTTTTTTTGTAGTGTTTCCAAGGTGTTTTTTAATTCCTGTGCTTCTTCTTTTCCTGACGCTTCAAAAGTAATACCTCGCATCCATAGATATTTCAGATGGTGCAACTGCACTAATTCAGGTGGAAATTTATGGATGTCATTAAATGAAATATCCAAATCTTCTAATTTCTTGTAGTTTAAAACGAATTCAGGAAAGCCTTGAAAATAATTATTGTGAATATGAAAATCTGTGATGTGTTCCAATTTCGATAAACTTTCCGGTAAATAGGAAACACGATTATGATGGATGTAAAATTCTTTCAATGATTTTAATTTCCCAATAGTTTCTGGTATGCTGTAAAACCTATTATGCGCAACATAAAACCTTTCCAATTTTTGCAGATTGCCTAGTTCTTGAGGTATTGTTTCAATTTCATTGAAATATAAGTCAAGCTCTTTCAAGTTTTTCAAATTAAAAATAAATGGCGGTAAACTATCCAAATCATTTTTGTAGAAGGAGAGAACTTCCAGCTTTTTCAAGCTTCCTAAAGCCGGGTGGATTAATTCACTTTTAATATCGTTTTCTGCAAATTGTAAATCTATCAGATCCTTCAATAGACCAATTTCTTCTGGTATAGAGGTTAAATTATTAAACGATAAAACGATGTATTTTAAATTATGAACGGAATCTTCAGCCAAATTAGCAAGGTCAATATTGTTCCTTGATAAATTTAGATGTTCCAGATTTTCAATGTTTTCGAGGTGAAATTCAGTTTCTTCTTGAAAGTCATTTCTGGCCAGATCTATTTCTTGAACATTTTTAAGTTTATGAATATTTTTCGGAATAGGAGAGTAGGGACTATCTCGGTAAACTAGCTCTGTAATGTTTGTATTCCTTTTGAATTTAATGGTTTTGTCAGGTGCGTGGTTGTAAATTCTTATAGTTTCCAAGCTATCCAAGCTAAAAATTTTCCAGCTCAGAAGCCAAGGTATTTTTTTTACTGAAGTATTAACAAGCTCAATTTCTTTCAAATTTTTACATTTTAGCAATTTGAATAGTGGTAATCTTTTTAAATCTATTCCTTCAAATGAAACATGAGTAATAGTATCATATTCGGTAGTTTTATTTAAGTCTTGAGCTTTGGTATAATCCGCATTTTGTTTTCGAATGTAATATTCGAATCTCGGAATTTCCTTCATCAGTTTGTAAGCAGAATCGTAATCAATGAAATTTTTTGAATCTTGATAACTGCTATCGACTAACTCACGAGTAAATACTCCATCCTTAACGCTAATTTTATAACCCGATGACATAATCATACTGTAATGATGATAATCAATTGAATCTTGTTTATTGTAAAATTTATGGGTTTGTTGAGCAAACAAAATATTTGATGCTAAAAACAATAGCAATATGAGGAGTTGGAAAATTTTCATAAATCAATCTATTTAAAACTAAATATATAGTAATAAAATGATAGTTTCAAATTTATTTAAAATTGTTTTAAAGCTCAATTAGGTAATTAAGAGGAAAAAACACTTAATAAAGCTATCAAAATCCATTAAAATAACCTATTTTTGACCTTTTGGTAAAAACACTATGAGTACAGAAAAAGATAAAAAGAATACAGAATATTCAGCGGGTAATATTACCGTTTTAGAAGGCTTAGAGGCAGTTAGAAAACGACCAGCCATGTATATTGGTGATGTTGGGGTTAAAGGACTACACCATATGATATGGGAAGTAGTGGATAACTCCATTGATGAAGCCATGGCAGGACATTGTACTACAATTACGGTAGAATTGAACGAGGATAACTCGGTTACTGTAATGGATGATGGTCGTGGTATTCCAGTTGATATACACGAAAAAGAAGGTCGCTCTGCATTGGAAGTTGTAATGACTGTTCTACATGCTGGGGGTAAATTTGATAAAGATTCTTATAAAGTTTCTGGTGGTCTTCACGGTGTAGGGGTTTCTTGTGTGAATGCCTTATCTATTATGTTGAAAGCTACTGTTTACAGCAGAGATGGTAAAATTTACGAACAAGAATATTCTGAAGGTTTTCCAAAAGCGCCTGTAAAACCAGTTGGTGAAACTGATATCACGGGTACTAAAATTCAGTTCAAACCCGATTCCACTATTTTCATGGAAACGGAATTTAAATATGCAACAGTTGCTTCTCGTTTGAGAGAATTAGCATATTTGAATGCTGGAATTAAAATAAAATTACAAGATCATAGAGATAAAGACGATGACGGTAACTCGAAAGAAGAAAATTTCTTTTCAGAAGGTGGTCTTTTAGAGTTCGTGGAATATTTAGACGTAAGTCGCGAAAAATTAATTCCTCAACCAATTTATATGGAGGGGGAGAAAAATGGAGTACCAGTTCAGGTAGCTTTAAATTATAACACTTCCTACAGTGAAAATGTAGTTTCTTATGTAAATAACATTAACACGATAGAAGGAGGAACCCACGTTTCTGGTTTTAGAAGAGCATTAACCAGAACACTTAAAAGTTATGCAGACAAATCAGGACTTTTAGAGAAACAAAAAATTGAAATAACCGGAGATGATTTCCGTGAGGGATTAACAGCTATTATTTCAGTTAAAGTACAAGAGCCTCAGTTTGAAGGGCAAACCAAGACAAAATTAGGTAACTCCGATGTGATGGGTGCAGTGGAAAGCTGTGTATCTGAAACCTTACAATATTTCTTAGAGGAAAATCCTAAGGCAGCAAAAACCATCGTTCAAAAAGTGATTTTGGCAGCGCAAGCTAGGAATGCTGCTAAAAAAGCACGTGAAATGGTGCAAAGAAAGAATGTAATGACTGGTTCAGGCTTGCCTGGTAAACTAGCAGATTGCTCTGAAAAAGACCCTGCATTATGTGAAATATACTTGGTGGAGGGAGATTCTGCCGGTGGTTCTGCAAAACAAGGACGTGACCGTAACTTTCAAGCAATACTACCTTTGAAAGGTAAGATTTTGAATGTTGAAAAAGCACAAGAGCATAAGATTTACGATAATGATGAGATTAAGAATATTTTAACCGCATTAGGTGTGCGTATTGGAACTGAGGATGATGAGAAAGCACTTAATCTGGAAAAATTAAGGTATCATAAAATAGTGATCATGACCGATGCTGATATTGATGGATCTCACATTCGTACCTTAATTCTTACACTTTTCTTCCGCTATATGCGCGAACTGATTGATCTTGGTTATATTTATATAGCACAACCACCTTTATATTTAATTAAAAGAGGTAAAACAGAACGTTACGTCTTTACCGAAGATGAAAGAGTTCAGGTAGTGAAAGAAATTTCTCCCGATGGATCAGAAGGGTCTGTTCACCTACAACGATATAAAGGTCTTGGAGAAATGAATCCTGAGCAATTGTGGAGTACTACAATGGATCCTAAAACAAGAAAAATGAAGCAAGTTTCAGTTGAATCGGCTGCTGAAGCGGACCATTTATTTAGCATGTTAATGGGGGATGAAGTTCCACCAAGAAGAGATTTCATCGAAAAAAATGCAAAATATGCTAAGATTGATATTTAATCAATTTTAATAAAGCATAAAAAAAGCTCAAACTGAATGGTTTGAGCTTTTTTTATGTGCAAATTTCAATTCCTAAAGATTATTTTAGAACTTCTATTTAGTCTTCTATGGTATCATCGATTTCTAAAGTCTCTAGAATATCCGCAAGCTCATCAAAATCTTTGTACCCGGGTCTAATTTCTTCTCCGCCTTTCAAAGAGATTCCTTTGATTCCCGTTTCCTGAATTAGATTCAGTACATTATCATTACTAATATTAAAGCCCAGTAATATCGGGTAATCATTTGCAAGAGCAGTCACTTGAGCAACTATATTATCTTTATAATGATTTTCATTAGTAGATTCGAACAAGAAAAAAACTACCTTATCTTTAACATCATTCATGATGTTTTTTACTTCTTCGGCATCAGCTATTTTATCTATATCAAACCTCAGAATTTTCTTGAAATCCGGAAAAAGGTGCACTATTGCTGGATTATCAGTCTGAAGAAAATGAATTTCATAATCCTTAATAGAATTTTTGATTGATGCTTCAGATGCGCTTCCAAATTCGCCAACGAATTCCAAGCCGGAAACCCATCCTGTTAGTTCCATGAAGTTTTCTGGACTAACGTAAGAGGAATTCTGATTATCTAGGTTAAAGCCCATTAAATCTACCGTCATTCCAGCGCAATATCTGGCATCACTTAAATTATTTACTTCCGATATTTTAACAAAGGTTTTTAAGGCCATATTTTATAAAATTTAGAAACAAAAGTTATCAATTGTTTATAAACAAGAAAGCCTATCCAAAATGTTTGAATAGGCTTTAAAAGTGATCCGTTCAGGATTCGAACCTGAGACCTACTGCTTAGAAGGCAGTTGCTCTATCCAGCTGAGCTAACGGACCAAAAATGATATTTCAATGTTTTTTTATTTGCTTTTAGGTCTTTCCCCAAAAGCGAGTGCAAAGAAAAGTATTTTTAATTTTTAATGCAAAGCTTTTTGAATGATTTCTATTAAAAATTTGAAAGAAAATTGTTATCCTCTGTTTCTGAATAACTTAATTAAAAAGCTTTTTTCAACTTAAGGTCACCAAAGTGATTCCATCACCACCTCTTTCTACATGTTCGTCTTTCAAAGCTTTAATATAATTGTATTTCCTAAGGTAATCTCTAATGAATCTTCTTAAGATTCCATCGCCTCTTCCATGTAGAATACTAACTTCATGGTATCCTAAAACCATCGCGTCATCTACAAATCTATCAACGGATTGAATGGCTTCTTCAGACCTCATTCCTCTCACATCTATTTGATGTTTGAAATTTGTACTGCGCTCCACCATGCCAGTGGAAGTCCCTGAAAAACTTTTCTTCTTTTCTTTTTTGATGGCTGTTTTGGACATCTTCTCTAATCTATTGAGCTTTATTTTAGATTTGAGTTCACCCAGCATAATTTCAGCCTCTTTTTGACCTAATGACAACACTTCACCAATCGTATCCTGCCCATCAATTTTCACGTAATCGCCAACCTCTATAGCTCCACCAGCTGGTGTGAATTTAGGTTTTGCAGCTTGTTTTGACTTCTGTTCTTTAGGAAGATCTAATTTTTGGTCAAAATCAGTAAGTTGCTTACGGGCATTTTTAGTACGTTCTTTATCAGCTTGCGATTCTTTGATTTCTCTTATGGCTTGCTCTACTCTTTTGTTAGCTTCTTTTACAATGGCCTTCGCTTCCTGCTTGGCTTCTAAAATAATTTGCTTTTTCTGAGTTTTTAAGAATTCATTCAATTCATCGTAGTCTTGAGCGCTCTGTTCTAAATGGCCTTCCTTCTTCTGAATTTCCTTTATTTTAGCCTCTAACTCCCTTTTCTCTTTACCTAATTGATTTAGTAGCTTGTCATAGTTAACTCGTTCTGTCCCAATTTTTCCTTTTGCTTTTTGGAGAATAGTGGGAGGGATCCCCATTTTTTCAGCCACTTCAATAGCAAAAGAACTGCCCGGTTTGCCAATTTCCAATTCATAAAGAGGTTCTAGGTTTCGCTCATCGAATTTCATAGCGCCATTGACGACATTTTGGTTTTTCACCGCAAAATTTTTGATGTTATCATAATGGGTAGTAATTACACCGAATGCTTTTTGTTGATACAATTCTTCTAAAATAGATTCGGCAATAGCTCCTCCAAACCTTGGTTCTGTTCCCGTTCCAAATTCATCTATCAAAAACAAAGTCTGCTTATTAGAATGCAATAAAAAGTTCTTCATATTTTGAAGATGAGAACTGTAAGTACTCAAATCATTCTCAATACTTTGCTGATCGCCAATGTCTATAAATAGATTGTTAAAAACTCCGCACTTGCTATCGGGATGAACGGGAATTAATAATCCGCACTGAAGCATAAACTGTAAAAGCCCAACGGTTTTCAAAGCAACTGATTTACCTCCTGCATTGGGACCAGAAATAATTAATATCCTTTTATCTCCCTTTAACTGAATGGAAAGTGGGACTACTTTTTTATTGTTCTCCGCCAAGCTTAGCTTTAGAAGAGGGTGCTCTGCATTTCTAAATTCAATTATTCTGGAATTCTCTAACTCAGGCAGTACAGCTCCAATTTTTTGAGCAAAGCGCGCTTTAGCTCTAATAAAATCTACAATAGCTAAAAATCGATAAGCCTTATCAAGATTTTCTAATTCAGGCTTCACTAATGATGTCAATTGCGTTAGAATTTTCACAATTTCCCTTCTTTCAGCATATTGTAATTCTCTTACTTCATTGTTCAGCTCTAGCGCTTCTGTTGGTTCAATGTAAACGGTTTGGCCAGTTCCTGATTGGTCATGTATAAATCCTTTAACTCGTCTCTTGTACTCTGCTAAAACAGGAATCACAATTCTACCATCACGAACTGTAATAGAGGCATCCTCTGGTGTATATTTATTAGCGGAAGCTTGTTTGTATATTTTTTCTACTTCGCGTCTTAACTGTGTCTGGGCTTTGAATATATCGCTTCTAATTTGTTGCAATGCTGGACTGGCATTATTTCGTAAAGCACCTTTGTCATCAATTTTAGCATCAATGGCTTTGTATAATGTTGGCTCAAGATTTACTGCTTTTCTTAAATTAAAAAGGGTAGGATATTCATTTTCAAAATTATCAAAGAAGGAAATGCAGTCCAGAATAGTTTTAAGACTTAGTTTTAATTCAAAAAATTCATCTTCTGTAAGAAAAGCTCCATTTACTTTTGCTCTTTTGATGAAAGTAGAGACATCAATAAAATTAGATGAAGGAAAATATTCACCAGATTGAAAAATTTTCAGGAATTCATTTGTTTGTAATAGTAGTGTTTGAAGCTTATCGAATTTTGTGATAAAGTCCATTTTATCAACTATATCCTGACCCAAATTACTGCTGCACTCTGCAGAAATTAATTCTCGTACTTTATCAAATCCTATTCGTTGTTCAAAATCTAAGGGTAAATTCATAAATTATTTCAAATCTGGTACTTGTCTTAAACCTTGAGCATTTTTTACTTGTTCTTTAAGACTTATTGAATCAATTACGATATCATAAATAGATTCTAATTTGATAGGATTATCTAAATAATATTTAAAACTCTCCTTATATATAGAATCGGTGGTATTATGATCTTCGAATATTTTCAATTCATAATGACGCATAACTATCTGAGCAGAATCTTGTTTAATTCTTACATTATTAACTTTATGTTCTGCCAAATAAATATCGGATAGAATTTCTGCCATTTTTTCTGGTGCTATTACACCTTTTGGCACTTCTTCTTTTCCACTACAGGAAACTATTATTAATATTGTGATGATGTAGATAAGTTTTCTCATTTTTACATTATTATTAAAACTGTCTTCATCAAAATCGTTGCCAAAGATTTTGACAACTGATGAGGACAATTATCGTTATTTTTTTCGTTTGAGTTTTATGTATAGCAAAATTAACAAATTAAAAGACCTATTATGAGGGAGCTGTTTAAAAAGCTTCGAAAATATGAAATAAAAATTCGGAAAGCTGTCAACAATCAAATGCAGGGTGATTTTCATTCTGTATTTAAAGGTTCAGGTTTAGAATTTGATGACGTGCGTCCCTATCAATATGGAGATGATGTTCGTACTATCGATTGGAATGTTTCGGCAAAAGGGCATGGAACCTTTGTGAAAACATTCAAAGAAGATAAAGAACAAAGTGTTTATTTTTTAATAGACGTAAGTGCATCTCAAGAAATTGGTTTAGAAGGCAAACAAAAATCTGATATCGCAAAAGAGATAGCAGGGATTTTATGTATTTCTGCCCTAAAAGAAGGAAGCCAGATAGGTATGATTGGTTATTCTGATCAAAGAGAATTGTATATAAAACCTGGAAAAGGTCAAAAGCATGGGTATTATGCTATTACCAAGCTTTTTGATTTGCAGCCAGAATCTTTAAAAACTAGTTTGGATAAAGGGCTTTCTTATTTACTTGGTTTAGTAAAAAGAAGAAGTGTTATATTTTTGATCAGTGATTTTGTGGATGAGGGATATGAACAACATTTGAAAGCACTGGCTAGAAAACATGATTTAATTGTCATTCATGTTAAAGATAAATTAGAAACTGATTTACCCATGTTAGGGATAGTACCTATAAAAGATAAGGAAACAGGTAAAACAAGATGGGTAAATACCTCTAGCACTGCTTTTAAAAAGCATTTCCAGCAAAAGAATAAAGATCATTCTGCAGAATTAAAAGATATTTGTAAAAGGAACCAGGCAGATTATATATTGATTGATACTCAAGAGGATTACACCTCAAAATTAATTAAATTATTCAAAATCAGGAATTTAAGCAAGAAAAAAGCATGAAAAAATTTAGTTTGAGCTTAATTTTCAGTCTTGCATTTGGTATACATTTATTCGGTCAACAGATTCAACCGAAGGGACAGTTCTTACAGGATAGTATGGCTATCGGAGAGCCGATCCAATATAGTTTGAGTGTTCGTTATCCTGCTGAATTACAACTATTAATGCCTGATTCATCATTCATTTATGCTCCATTCGAATACACAAGCAAGCGCTATTTCCCTACCAAAACAGATAGTTTACAAAGTTTTGATAGCGTAGTATATACCTTGACTTCATTCGAAATTGATGAAGTTCAGAAGTTGAGATTACCGATATTTATTATTCAGGGAAGTGATAGCACAGCTGTTTATACAGAAATAGATTCTATCTTTTTAGAGGAGCAGATTCAGGTAGTAAGTGACAGCTTACAAATGAAAACGGAAACCAGTATTTCTAAACTGGAAAGAGACTTTAATTATCCTTATTTAATTGCCTTTTTAATTGCACTAGGGGTAGTTATTCTTCTTATTACCATATTTTTTGGTAAGAAAATAAGAAGAAAATGGCGTATCTGGCGATTGAATAAAAGGCATAAGAAGTTTAGAACTTCGTTTGAAAGCAAATTGGCTTCTGTAGGAGAAATGTCAGCAGAAAAAATTGAAAAAATGCTCTACACATGGAAAAAACATGCTGAATTTATTTCAAAATCACCTTATGCAAAATTGACGAGTAAAGAAATAAATGAACTGCAGCAGGATGAGGAATTATATGAAAACTTAAAGTCTGTTGATAAAACTATTTATTCATCAAAAGGAAGAGAAAATGCGACTAATGCCTTTCATTTTCTTTTGAATTATGCCGATGTTATTTTAGAAGAAAGAATTAAAGAAATTAGAGATGGAAAGTAATGATTGGTTAAGTTTAGATTGGTTTTCACCTGAACGGCTTAAAGCTTTTGATTATGAATTTCCAATGGCTTTTTATGGGATGATTGCCCTGCCAGTCATTTATTTATTGATAGAAGTCGTTAAAGGTAGATTTAGTCCAAAAGTACCGGTTGCTTTTAGGGGTGAAGGTATAGGTTTTCAATTTTCTTCTATTCTTAGATTTATTCCTTTAGTCCTTTTATTGTTTTCAGCTCTATTGATGTTACTTGCATTAGCTCGTCCTCAGCAAACCAATGAGCGTGTAGAGCAGTGGACTGAAGGGATTGATATTATGCTGGTGTTAGATATATCTGAATCTATGAAGATTCAAGACTTCACGCCTAATCGTCTTGAAGCCGCCAAAGAAGTCGCTATTAATTTTATAGATGGAAGATTCCAAGATAGGATAGGATTGACAATTTTTAGTGGTGAAGCTTATTCACTTTCTCCATTGACTACTGATTACAAGATGCTAAAAAATCTGATTTCTGATATTGATTTTAATATGATGGAAGCTTCTGGTACCGCAATTGGAAGTGCCTTGGCAGTGGGGACTAATAGAATGAGGGAATCGGATTCAAAATCTAAAGTACTAATATTATTAAGTGATGGAGATAGTAATGCAGGAAATATTGACCCTGAAACAGCAGCCAAATTAGCCAATGCTTTTGGTATTAAGATTTATACAATTGCCATTGGTAAAGAGGGGAAAGTACCTTATGGTAAAGATTTCTTTGGGCGAACTCGATATATAGAAAATTCTATGGATGTTACAGGTTTGAAAAATATTGCTGAAATAGGAGAGGGTGAATTTTATAGAGCAACAGACAATCAAGCACTTGAACAAGTTTTCAGTATTATTGACCAATATGAAAAAGCAGAAATTAAAGAGACTCGTTACAAAGACACCAAAGATTATTATGACGTTTATTTGAAATGGGCTATTGTCTTTTTTTTACTTTGGATGTTGACTAAATCAACTTACATCTCGAACGTTTTGGTGGATTAAACTACTACAAAAAATGGCCGACTATATGTCGGATTTTTTTGTCAATTATCTATAGGTAAATGCTTCCTATGCGTTTTAATCAATCCAAACAGTTTTCTGATTTATAAATTCTTTAATTCCCATTTCAGACAACTCTCTTCCATAACCGCTCATTTTAACTCCTCCAAAAGGAACTGCTGGATGTGAAGCCATTAATTTATTAATGTAAATTGCACCGCTTTCTACTTCTCTTACCAGTTTTTTAGCTTTTTCTATATCTTTACTCCATAAAGAACCTCCCAAGCCAAATCTGGAATCATTAGCTAGCTTAATAGCCTGTTCTTCATCTTTAGCAATTAAAACAATAGCAACAGGACCAAATAATTCTTGCTCATAAGCAGGCATTCCAGGTTTTACATCTGTGAGAATTGTCGGTTCAAAGAATGCTTTATTTCTCTTTCCTCCAATTAAAATTTTAGCCCCTTTTTCAACTGATTTCTGCACTTGCTCTTCCAGTTCTGCAGCTAAATCTTCTCTTGCCATGGAACCATAATCGAAATTATCATCAGAAGGATCTCCAATTTTGATTTTTTCAAATTCGCTTTTGAAAATATTAAGAAATTCATCTGAGATAGATTCTTCCAAAATAAAACGCTTCGCTGCTATACAGCTTTGCCCATTATTAATCATTCTGGCTTTGGCTCCGGTTTTAGCTGCTTTTTCAATGTCAGCATCTTTTAAGACGATAAATGGATCGCTACCTCCTAATTCCAAAACCGTTTTTTTAAGATTTTTCCCAGCTCTTTCGGCTACTTTACTTCCAGCTCCTTCGCTTCCTGTAAGTGTAGCCGCTTTCACTCTATGATCATCTAAAATCGTATTAATTTTTGATGAAGATATTAGAAGTGTTTGAAAACACCCTTTAGGAAATCCTGCATCTATTAAGACTTCTTGAATTGCTAAAGCACATTGTGGTACATTCGATGCATGTTTCAATAAGCCTACATTTCCTGCCATTAAATTAGGTGCTAGGAAACGGAAAACTTGCCAAAAAGGAAAATTCCATGGCATGATGGCTAGTACAATTCCAATTGGATCATGAGCAACATAGGCCTCACCCTCTGGCACTTCCAGCTTTTTATTAGATAGAAACTTCTCTGCATTTTCACCATAATATTCACATGCCAAGGCACATTTCTCCACCTCAGCTATAGCCTCTCTTTTGGCTTTACCCATTTCAACCGTCATTAGGCTGGCATAATGCTCTTTTCTTTCTCGAAGCAAAGCAGCTGCTTTTAAAATTAATTCTTTTCTATGATTAAAATTAGTTGTTCGCCAATACCGATAAGTGCTTTCTGCCAACTCAATTTTATCTAAAATCTGATTTTCATTTTCCTCTTCAAAAGATTTTACAACTTTATTATTGAATGGATTTCTACTTTCAATAGCCATATTAGGTCGCTTTTTGGGTTAAAAAATTATCGAATAACTTTATTTGCATGTATTCCAGCCGCGATTACTGCAAAGGAAGGAGCAAATAGAACACCAACAATAGGTATAAGTATAAACAGGTTTAAAGCTAAACCGTTACCTAAAACCAAACCTTTATGCTCGAAAATTTTATTCAGGCTGGTTTTTATGTCTAAATGGAAGTATTCATTCCTGTAATCGAGCATAGAAGCACCAAAGAAAAAGCTCTCCAAAAGGAAGACAGAAATGGCCAAAGCAGGAGAGAGGAAAGGGAGAATTAAACTCAGTGATATAAGGGCGAGATATAACAGTAAATTAAGATTGATAAGAATTATAGCCATAAGCATCCCTCTTCCAATTTCAGATATCAATCGGACTAAATTAATGGACTTTTTTTGTTGATTTAGAATATTTTGAGTTCGCTCAGATAAAATGGCTAAAACAGGTGCAAAAATTAGAAGCACTACGTATTTATAAAGATTGATATAAAGTGAAATTAATAGTAATCTAATAAATATAGAAATTATTATCTGCAAGATGCTGCCCCATTCTTTCCAGTCCTCTGGAAAACTAAAGGCTGTATAAATGAAATCAATAAGTTTACCAGTATATAGCCAGGCAATCAATCCAACAAAAATGAATGCAAAAAAATTGAAGAATGCAGCACCCAAAATAAAGCCTTTCATTTTGTGTCTTTTCACAAATTGAAAGGCTTCATAATAGGCTAATGTTGATTGACTAAATTCTCGGAAAAACCTTATCATTTTTCGATTGGTAATTTTGCTGCTTCCCAAGCTTGCATTCCACCAGTAACATTAATAATATGTTTAAAACCTGCTTCTTTCATTTGGTTTAAAGCTTTCTGACTTCTACTACCAGATCTGCAAATCACATAATAGGTTTTTTCTTTGTCTAGTTTTTGAATGGAAGTTGTAAAAAGATCCGTTTTTAAAACATCTAGATTTTCACTTCCAGCTATTCTGCCTTCGGAAAATTCTTGAGCAGTCCTCACATCTAGAACTACCTTGCTATCATCTCCCCTAAAATTTACTGTATTTAGTTCGCCAACTGTCATATTATCTTGAGGATTGCTCTGAGCACAAGCTGTGATTAAAAATGCAGATAGGATAAGTGTAAATATGGATTTCATAAGTGTCTTTTAAATAATATGTACAAACGCAAAACATATAATAAAATCTAATCTATCAATGCTTACCGATTTAGAAGAACAAGATTTTGGGTCAAAGTCTCTTTTAGGTGAAATTTTTGATTCTGAATAGATTTGAATTTTTTACTCTCAACTCACTGGTAATTAACTATTACTTGAGGTAAAAACGTAATTCTCTGTCCTGTGTAAAATGATTTCTTATAATTTATTGGTTAAAGAGTGCCCATTTTCAAAAGCGATATTTTTATGCGAAGTTAAATGGAACAAGACTCTAGAATAGTTTTTATCCTTAAACATATATTCATCACTTCTTACTTCGAACTTCAAACCTCCTAGCTCTATCTATTCCATTCTCTCAATCTTTGCACCCAATGCATTCAATCTGGTATCAATGTTTTGATAACCTCTATCAATTTGTTCTACGTTATGAATTGTACTTTCACCCTCAGCAGATAAAGCAGCAATTAATAAAGAAACCCCAGCTCTAATGTCAGGAGAAGTCATTGAAATTCCTCTTAAATTAATTTGTCTGTCTAAACCAATAACGGTAGCTCTGTGGGGATCACATAAGATGATTTGAGCGCCCATATCGATTAATTTATCAACAAAGAACAATCTGCTCTCAAACATTTTTTGATGGACCAAAACCGTTCCTTTTGCTTGAGTAGCTACTACCAATACAATGCTTAGTAAGTCAGGTGTGAATCCTGGCCATATTGCATCAGCAATGGTCATGATGGAACCGTCAATGAATGTTTCTATTTCGTAATGCTGTTGGGAAGGGATGAATATATCATCTCCTCTGAATTCCATTTTAATCCCTAATCTTTGAAAAGTTTCTGGAATAATTCCTAAATGTTCAACACCTGCATTTTTAATCGTAATTTCTGATTGTGTCATAGCTGCCAATCCAATGAAACTGCCAATTTCAATCATGTCAGGCAACATGGTGTGTTCTGTTCCTTTTAACTCTTTAACACCTTCAATGTGTAGAAGATTGGAGCCAATACCGTCAATTTTCGCACCCATTCTCACCAACATTTTGCACAGTTGTTGCAAATAAGGTTCACATGCTGCATTATAAATGGTCGTTTTTCCTTCAGCCATAGAGGCAGCCATTATAATATTGGCTGTTCCAGTGACTGAAGCTTCATCTAAATGAATGTAAGCACCTTTTAAACTCGATGCATCAATATGGTAGTAACTTTTTTCTGATTCAAACAGAAATTTTGCCCCAAGTTTTTGGAAGCCTATAAAGTGAGTATCTAACCTTCTTCTACCGATTTTATCCCCACCTGGTTTAGGAATCATTGCTTTACCAAATCTTGCTAATAGTGGACCTAATAGCATAATGGAACCTCTTAAAGAGGCTGCTTTTTTGGTATACTCTGCAGTACCGAAAAACTCAAGATTTACCTTCTTAGCCGTAAATTCATAACTTTCTTCACCCAACTGATTGACCTCAACTCCTAAATCTTTTAATAATTCAATGAGCTTATTGACAT
The DNA here is from genome assembly GCF_035704835.1 of Marivirga sp. Taxonomy (GTDB): domain Bacteria; phylum Bacteroidota; class Bacteroidia; order Cytophagales; family Cyclobacteriaceae; genus Marivirga. The sequence goes on from NZ_DASSWQ010000023.1 coordinate 165,374, forward strand.
CTACTATATTGGGAACTTTGTGAATAGTAACTTTCTCTGAAGTTAATAAAACAGCGCAAAGGATTTGTAAAGCCTCATTTTTTGCACCTTGTGGATGTATTTCACCTGACAGTTTTTTTCCTCCAGTAATTTTAAATGATGCCATCGATTAATTTCTTCTTCTTTTTGGATTGTTACCTTTACTTGGTCTTTTGCCTTTATTAGAATTCCTTGGTCTGTTTTCTTTGAAAATGGCATCAAAACCATTTGTTGCTTTTACGTGCTCAATATCAACAGTAAGTTTTCCATTTGATAATTGTGAGATGTTATCAGCAATAGCTTCTTCTACTACATTATCTCTATTCCAAGTAGTATAGAAAGTTTTCATTAAACGTCCTATATAATAAACAGCAGCTCGTTTTTCTTCCTCATCTTCAATGGTGATGGCTTTTTCTACAAGCAACTCAATATTACGGCCATAATGCTTAAATTTAACTTCTCCGGTAGCATATTTTACTGGCTGTGGTTTTTTACCTAAGATTTCTTTTTCCGGCATAGGAAAAGGACTATCTACATCCAAATTGAAATCTGACATGATATATAAATCATCCCAGTATTTCTGCATATTTTCATTTGTATAGTCTTTTGGCCCGCTGCTTAGTTGCTTTATTAAATCAACAACAGTATTAGCCATTTTATTACGCGTCTCTTTATCTTCTACGGTACGCAAATGTTTTACCAACTTCTGGACATTGCGGCCATATTCTTTTAACTTCATTTCAGGTCTCTGGGTATTGTAATCTAACATAGTCTTCCTTAGCTTATTCTTTCACAAAGGTAGAAAATTAGAAAGAAATAACAGGCATTACAATTTTATCCTTTAAAAATTAAAAATTCAGGCGCTAATAAGTGATTTTAATGCTTTTCATCAGCTAAATACCAAAGCTTATATAAAATGCATTGGCATATTAAATAGAATTAACCATTTTTGAAATTGAATTAAAACCAAAATTTAATCATTATGAAAATAAAATTAGTAGGATTAGTAACGGCAATACTCATGAGTACAGTAGTTGCTTTCGCTCAAACTGATCGTTGGCAGCAAGCTATTGATTATGAAATAGAGATTGATATGGATGTGGAAACGCACCGTTTTGATGGTAAACAAAAAGCTGTTTATACCAATAATTCTCCAGACGAATTAAATAAAGTGTTTTATCATCTTTATTATAACGCATTTCAGCCAAATAGTATGATGGATGTTCGCTCAAGAACAATTCAAGATCCTGATAGAAGAGTAGGAGATAGAATTAGTAAATTAAGTGAAGAGGAAATTGGCTATCAAAAAATTAAAAACTTAACTCAAGATGGGAAAAAAGTAGATTTTGTAGTAGATGGAACTATTCTTGAAGTTAACTTAAATAAGCCTATAAAATCTGGCGAGTCTTCTACTTTTGAAATGGAATTTGAAGCACAGGTTCCAGTGCAAATCAGAAGAACAGGAAGAGATAACGAGGAAGGAATCAGCTACTCAATGGCACAATGGTATCCAAAAATGGTAGAATATGATTACCAAGGATGGCATACAAATCCTTATATAGGCAGAGAGTTTCATGGTGTTTGGGGAGATTTTGATGTGAAAATCACAATTGATAAAGATTTCGTTTTAGGTGGAACAGGATATGTGCAAAATCCTAATGAAGTTGGACATGGATACCAAGCGGATGGAGTGAAGCCGGGTAAAGGTAAAAATGGAAAACACACGTGGCATTTTAAAGCTCCTAATGTGATTGATTTCATGTGGGCTGCTGACCCAGATTTTACCCATACAAAAGCGCAAGTTCCTAATGGACCTGAATTGCATTTCTTATATCAAATGAATGATGCAACAAAAGAAAACTGGGAAAAATTACCTGAGTATACTATTAAAGCATTTGAATATGCGAACGAAACCTTCGGTAAATATCCATATAAGCAATTTTCAGTGATTCAAGGTGGTGATGGCGGAATGGAGTACCCTATGTCTACATTGATTACTGGAGAACGGAGCTTAGGAAGTCTTGTAGGAGTTACTGTTCATGAGATGTTTCACAGCTGGTATCAAGGGGTGTTAGCTACAAACGAAGCATTATATGAGTGGATGGATGAAGGTTTCACTTCATTTGCGTCCTCAGAAACGATGAATGTAATCATGGATCAAGGTCAGGAAAATCCACAATTAGGTAATTATAGAGGATATTTTGCTTTGGCAAATAGTGATTATGAGGAACCAATGAGTACGCACGCTGATCATTATTCAACTAATTTCGCTTATGGAAGAGCGGCTTATTCCAAAGGAGCTACCTTTTTAGGTCAATTAAGATATATTATGGGAGAGGATGTTTTTTATCCGGCAATGAGAACTTATTTCGATAAGTGGAAATTCAAACACCCTAACGATAACGATTTCATCCGGGTAATGGAAAAGGCTTCAGATTTAGAATTAGATTGGTATAAAGAATATTTCGTATACTCTACCAAAAAAATTGATTATGGTTTCAAGTCTGTACTAGAAAAAGATGGAAAAACTTTCGTTACTTTAGAAAAGGTGGGAGAAATGCCGATGCCAATAGAAGTAACCATAACCTATAATGATGGAACTGATGAACTTATTTACATTCCTTTAAGAATAATGAGAGGAGAAAAATCATTTAGTTCCGATTCAAAGGTGACAACTTTAGCGGATTGGCCATGGGTATTTCCAACTTACACTTTTGAATTAGATCAACCTTCAGCTAATATTAAAAGTATGGTTATTGATGAAAAAGAGGGAATTGCTGATATTGAAAGAGAGAATAATATATTCGATGTAGAGAAACATTTAAAACCTACATTTGAAAATTAATTAAACTTTATTTTTAAAAAAGTCTTTACAGGAAATCCAGAAAGTGAATTGCTTTCGTAAATTGGACAAACTGTAAAGACTTTTTTTATTATGGATAATCAATCAACATCATCAATCCAGTGGAAACAAATGTTTAGCTTATTAGCTTTATATGCTTCCGTAATTATAGGTTGGATAGCTTATCATCGTTATCAACCAGCACTTTTGGATACTTTTAATATGACTGAATTTGAGCCGATTTTGATATGGGGTCAAGCGATCATATTAATTATTACACCACCATTAGCTGGATATTTGGGAGATAAATATCGAAATAAATTAGGCAACAGATTAAGAATTGTAACCTTAGGGGTGAGCTTTGCTGCCATGATTTTTATGACTGTGGCATTTACTTTAATTGTAAATCCACCACAATCATTTGTGGTTTATGCACTCCCTGTATTAGTAATATTGTGGTTATTCGCTATGAGCTTATTTACAAGTCCAGCAATATCTACTATTGAAATGTTTAGTCCTAGCACTAAATTACCTATTACAGTTGCAGCATTAACGATCACTTCAGATTTACTTTATTCCTTAGAGCCTGTAATTGTTGATATAATTGATTATTTAGGAGGTGCTGCAACTTTTGCGGTGGGAGGTATTATAGTTTCCATTTCTGGATATTTACTACGAAAATTTTCTTTAGAAGTGACTGATAATGGGCAAGAAGCACGACCTGATGACTATAATCCTAAAACCAAAATGGGTAAAGTTATTTTGCTAGGTATTGGTATGGGCTTGTTTTCAGGCTTAATTATTGAAGTTTTTCCAGATTACTTAGACAAATTAAAATCAATAGTAGGCATTACAGGTCAATGGATTTCTTCAATTGTTTTGATACTTACCGCCATCTTTTCCATTATTATCAGTAGAAAGGTGACCAAAAATAATATCATTAAATTACTGTCTATAGGGTTGGTTTTTGCTGCTATTAGTACGTTAGGAATTTTTACTATTTCAAGTGATATGCTTGTCATTGTTGCATTAGTTGTATTCGCAGTTTTTTATGCTATGGTTAATGTTACTGCACTTCCTTTGGCTCTGCAAAATACGAGTGTAAAAGAGAAAGTATTGGGTGTTGGGATTTTCTTTTGTGGTTTTGAAATCCCAAATAGTGTTATAGATGTTTTGTTGATGTAATTACCCAATTTGAATGAATAAGGAGAAGAATAATGATACAATATTGGTAACATTATTCTTCTCCTAAGTTCATTAAGTGAATGGCTACTATGCCAGCCGTTTCTGTTCTTAACCTACTATTTCCTAAACTAACCGATACAAAACCATTTTGCCGTGCAAGCTCAATTTCTTCTTTTGTAAAATCACCTTCAGGACCGATTAATATCAAAGCGTCCTCCTGCTTTCTCAGTTGAGTTTTGAAATGCAAAGGATTATCGAAATCTACAAAAGCGATGTATTTATTTTTTGCATTTGGAGAAGAAATGAAATCCTTGAACTTTCTCAGTTCATTTAATCTTGGTTGATACGCTTTTATAGATTGTTTCATTGCACTTACAACTTTCTTCTCAAGCCGGTCTAATTTTAAAATATTTCGTTCTGAGTTTTGACACTCCAAAAAACTGATCTCATCTATACCAATTTCAGTAGCCTTTTCTACTAACCATTCCATTCGGTCAAGATTTTTTGTAGGAGCGATTGCAAGATGTCTGTGAATAGTTGGCTTTTTGTCATTTATTTTTTCAAATACCTCAAATTCACATTTCTTATGATTCACATTGGAAATTTTAGCTTTATAGAAAGTTCCTTTTCCATCTATGATCTGAATTTCATCCCCTAGCTGTTTCCTCAAGACCTTAATACAATGTTTGGATTCTTCTGGTTCTAAGTAATTGACGTTTGGAAGTTCGGATTGGTAGAATATCTGCATATGCAAATCTAATTATTTTTATAAAAAGGTGGCTTTTTAGGAGCAAATAGGTGTAGGTGTTATCAAATGTGTGAAGAGGTTTTTTAATTAGATACATTCCTTTAATTTTGTTGCTGCTTTAAAATAATATATGGATTATCTCAGAGGGCTTATAGGATTATTGGTTTTGGTGGGCTTTGCCTGGCTTTTTTCAGTCAATAAAAAGAAAATTGACTGGCGTTTAGTGGGTACAGGTTTACTTTTACAGGTAATTTTTGGTCTACTCATTACTAAAGTTGAGTTTGTTGAAGTAATATTTAAAAAGGTTTCTGAGGCTTTTGTAATCTTTTTAAGTTTTTCAGGCGATGGAGCCCGGTTTCTTTTTGGAGATTTAGCAGGAGATTCTTTCGGTTTTATTTTTGCATTTCAGGTTTTACCTACTGTTATTTTCTTTTCCACAGTTACCGCTGGCTTATATTACTTAGGCATTTTACAAAAACTGGTCTATGGTATTGCTTGGGTAATGTCCAAAAGCATGAGGCTCTCAGGTGCCGAGAGTTTGTCAGCTGCTGGAAATATATTTTTAGGACAAACAGAGGCACCTTTACTAGTAAGACCCTTTGTTCCTAATATGACTCGTTCCGAATTAATGTGTTTGATGACAGGTGGAATGGCCACTATTGCTGGAGGAGTACTAGCTGGTTATGTTGCTTTTTTAGGTGGAGACGACCCAGTGGAGAAAGCACGTTTTGCTTCCTATTTGCTAAGTGCTTCGATTATGAATGCACCAGCTGCAATTGTAATTTCAAAGATTTTAATTCCTGAAACTAATCCTGATGGGATAGATGACAGACTAAATGTAAGTCAAGATAAACTGGGCGTAAATTTAATTGATGCGCTATCAAATGGTGCAGCGGAAGGCTTAAAATTAGCCTTAAATATCGGAGGAATGCTTTTAGCTTTTATAGCTGTTATTGCTGCTATTAATTATTTTTTAGGAAATATGATAGGTGAATGGACAGGTTTAAATGCTTTTGTAGCAAGCTCCACTAATGGTACATTTGATAATTTTAGTCTTGAATATATCTTAGGACAAGCATTTCGGCTTTTTGCATTTGCCATGGGCGTGGAGTGGAATGATACGTTGGCGGTCGGGAGTTTACTTGGTCAAAAAACAGCTATAAATGAATTTGTAGCTTATCTTGGACTTGCAGAAATGAAAGCGGATAATTTGTTGAGCGATAAATCTATAATTATTGCAACTTATGCATTATGTGGTTTTTCAAACTTTAGTTCAATTGCAATTCAAGTTGGAGGTATTGGTGGAATGGCTCCTAATCAGCAAGGTAATTTATCTAAACTTGGAATGAGAGCCCTTCTTGCAGCAACGATAGCTTGTATGATGACTGCTACCATTGCTGGAGCTCTAGTGGAATAATTAATCTGTTTTAAATGGACTACAGTTTTTTAATTTATGGCTCAAACAATAGAAAGAAGTGATGGCTTTGTTTTTAATTTTGCTTTGCTGAAATCTTAGTTTTCTATTTCTTTTGCAAAATAACAATAGGTTAATGTGAATTTGTAGCTGCAATTAGCTGTAATTTTGTTAATTTGTTATTGAAGCTCTTATTTAAGTCTGATCTAAAATTTTATTCTTTTTAGTTCAGATAATTCAAAAGCTTTTTAAATTTAGAGATTGAATAATATCCAATGGCAATAGATAGAATAAACTCATTAATAAATAGAAGTAATTTAGTAAGTCGTGACTTAAGTTGGTTGCAATTTAATTACAGAGTATTGGATTTGGCTCGTAAGCCTAACAGGACCGTATTTGAGAGACTTAAATTTTTAGCCATTACAGCCTCCAATCTGGATGAGTTTTTTATGATACGAGTGGGCTCACTTTATAACTATATAGACTACGGTAGGGAACGTATCGACTATTCAGGTTTAAGAGAACTACCTTTCCGTAAAAAGTTATTAACCGAGTGTCAGAATTTTGTAAAAGAGCAGAATAAGATTTTCGAAAATGATCTTGAGCCATTATTTGAAGAAAATAATTTAAAAATTGCAGAATTAAGTAATTTAACGCCCAATGAATTAAAGAAAGCAAATGGTTTTTTCGATAAAATCATTTTCCCAATGCTTACCCCCATGGTATATGATAATTACCATACATTTCCAATTCTGATGAATAAATTACTTATTTTTTCTGTAGTTACCAGGACCTTCGGAGAGAAAAAGGATAATAAAAAGCTTTCTTTTATACAGATTCCGCAGAATATTCAACGTTTCTATGAGGTAGAAAGAGAAGATAGAATGCTTTTCATTCCAATAGAAGAATTGGTCAAAGCCAATATTGATAAGCTTTTCAGGAATATTGAAATAATTTCTGTTAATCTATTCCGAATCACTCGAAATGGGGATTTCACACTGGAAGAAAGTGATGATATTGAAGCCAATTTCTTAGAAGAGATGCGTAAAAAGCTGAAAACAAGAAAGACGGGTAGGGTAGTGCGTATCGAAATCGATAAAGATTATGATAAATGGATGATGAAAATTCTTTGCGATCGTTGGGAGATTGACAAAGACAATATCTTCAAATTTAATAAAGGAGATTTAGTGGATTACAGTGCCTTATGGCAAATTATTAAACACACTGATTTCAAAGATAAAATTCCATCAACTCCAGATCCTGTGCCACCTTTAGCATTCCCAGAGCACAAATCTGATTCTGATAATATCTTCGAAATATTAAAAGATAGGGATATATTACTGCATCATCCATACAATAATATTGAGCCGGTTATTGATATGCTTGAAAAAGCTTCGGAGGATCCTAAAGTTTTATCCATTAAATTGACTATTTATCGATTGGCGGAGGATTCAAGAATTACAACTGCTCTACTGAAGGCAGCAGAAAATGGAATTCACGTTTCTGTGCTTTTCGAAGTGAAAGCACGATTCGATGAGGAAAATAATATTAGGGAAGCGAAAAGATTGCAAAAAGCAGGATGTTTTGTAATCTACGGTATAAGTCGTTATAAGACTCATACCAAATTGCTCATGATAGTTCGAAAGGAGAAGGAGAAAGTTACGCGCTACTTACACATGGCCAGCGGAAATTATAATGAGGAAACAGCTAGGCTTTATACCGACATTGGTTTAATGACCACCGATGAAATCTATGCTCAAGATATTTCAGAATTCTTTAATGTAATCACTGGTCATAGTTTGCCGCATGAATACCAAAGATTGATTACAGCTCCAAAAGATATGCGAACGCGTTTAATAAATCTAATTCAACAAGAAGCAGAAAATGCTAAAGCTGGTTTATCTTCAGGGATTTGCATAAAAATCAATTCTTTGGAAGATAAAGAAACAATAGAAGAATTATATGCTGCTTCTCAGGCGGGTGTAAGAATTAAATTGATAGTACGAGGGATTTGCTGCCTGAGACCAGGAAGAAAAGGATTAAGTGAAAATATCACAGTACGCTCAATTGTTGGTAATTATTTAGAACATTCCCGTATTTATTATTTCCATAACAATGGAGATCCTAAAGTATATGGTGGCAGCGCTGATATGATGGTAAGATCCTTTGAACGCAGGCTAGAATCTTTATTCTTAATTGTAGATGATACCTTAAAGAGACAAGTCATGAATATTCTCAGATATAATTTGCGAGATAATGTCAATTCTTATGATATGAATGAGGAAAGTTATTATAAAGTAGTGGAACGTAATGAAGAACCAATTTTTAATATTCATGAAGAGTTTTTTAACTTGACTCCAGAATTGATTGAGAATGTTCGATTGTTTGATTAATAACTATTGTTTGCTCGAATTCGATTTTTATCAATATTTTTTATGAAAAATTTACTTTTAGGTCTATTTCTAGTTTTTTCTTTTCCCAACCTTTTTGCACAATCAGGTAGTATAGAAAAAGAATTACCTACTGAAACTAGTCAAGTTACTGTTTATTTGCAAGGTGCACAGGTTCAAAGGGAAGGAACTATAAATCTAGGTTCGGGTAATTATACTTTGACGATTAAATCCTTATCTGCCTTATTAGACCCTAATAGTATTAATGTAAAAGGAACAGGTGATATTAAAATCTTATCCGTTCAACATCAATTTGATTATTTAGAAAAGGAAACTAATTCTCTTTTAGTAGACAGCATTGAATTTGCAATTGAAAAAATAGAGGCAGACCTAAATTCTTTGACCAACAGAATGGACATTTTAAATGCCAAAGAATCTCTAATTGCCTCAAATAAGAATTTGGGAACCGAGAATGTTACTTCCATTCAGTTGTTAGAAATGTTGAAGTTGTATGAAAAGGAACTAACATCTATTAAGAAAGAACAGACTTCCTTAAATCAAGAAATTACCCGTTTAAGAAGTCAACTGGATAAATTAAATAGTCAGTTGAATGCTGTAAACCGTGATAAAAGTGAAACAAAAAGTAAAATCCTTATCAAATTAGAGTCTAATCAAAATACTAAAGCTTCTTTTGAAATTAGTTATTTTGTAGAAGGTGCTGGCTGGTATCCAAAATACAGATTGAATGTATCAGACATCACTAAACCTATTGATTTGGAATATCAAGCCGAAGTTTTTCAGCAAACTGGAGAAGACTGGAATGATGTGAAATTACGTTTTTCTAATGCGGAGCCCAATCAAAATAAACAAGCTCCAGAATTAGAAACCTGGTATTTGGACTATGCCAGATTCACCGATTTCGAGGAAAATAACCCGGCTAACTTAAGGCTTAACAATAATTCAGTAAAAGGTAAAGTAGTGGATGCCGAAAGTGGAGAAGCGATTCCTGGGGTGAATGTATTGGTCAAGGGGACTTCAATTGGAACAAATACTGATTTACAAGGCAATTACGCTATTACAATGCCTCAAGGTGCCAACGAACTGGTTTTTTCATTTATTGGTATGGTTACAGAAATGATTGAGGTTAATTCTTCTATTTTAAATGTTAGTCTGAGCCCAGATATTCAACAATTATCTGAAGTTGTGGTGACAGGTTATGCAAGAGAGAGAAGAAGCCCTTCAATTCAATCTAAATTGCAAGGACAAGTTGCGGCTTTAGATATTGAAGATGCTGAAAGAATGAAATCAACCACCATCAAAAGACAAACGAATGTAGAATTTGAGGTGGATGAACCTTTTACCATCAAATCAGGAAATCCTCAAACTTATATTGATTTAAAGAAATATGAAATGGAGGCTGAATATCATTATGTAGCCATTCCTAAATTAGATAAAAGTGCTTATTTAATGGCAGGAGTTGCTAATTGGGATCAATATAATTTGATGGATAGTGAAGCGAAATTATTTTTCGAAGGTTCATTCGTAGGAACCACTATTCTAAATGCTAACGCCACTATCGATACATTGACTATTTCTTTAGGGAATGATAAAGGTATCATTATTGAACGCGAAAAAATTGATGATTACAATAAAAGTAATTTTATAGGCTTTAATAAAAATAAACAGATTGGCTATGAGATTATGGTTAGAAATTCAAAGTCACAAAAAATTGATCTAACTTTATATGATCAAGTTCCGGTTTCACTTAGAGATGATATTACTGTGACAGTTCAGGAATTAAGCAAAGCTAATTACAATAAGAAAACCGGAGAATTAAGATGGGATCTTAAGTTAGATGCCAAATCATCTGTTAGTAAGACCTTTGTTTATGATGTGAAATACCCAAAAGATGAAGCCATCATTTTGGAATAAATATTGTCTATTTAGCTTCTACTAAAAACCATTTTAAAGCTTTTTTTTGGTCTTTGAATACTTTAGTGACAAATGGTTGATCATCATTTTTAGAGTTATACTCATCAACCTTATTTGATGCTATCTGAGTAACTGGTGAAATAACTGCTTGATGTGTAAATCCTAAGGCTTCATATTTCGGATTAACCTCTTCATCCAACCATTTTATTTCCTCCTGACGGATCATTTCTAATTCACTAACATCTGCAAATAGGAAGAAGTAATTTTGACCTGTTATTTTGTGTTTCTTTATTTCTTTTTCATATATCTCTAAGGAGGTTTTAATTAAATCTCTGAATACTACTGGATTTAATATTCCTCTCCAAACTTCTTTGATATAGGGGATATTATTAAACTCTTCTACTGTAATTCTTAATTTGGGATGTGTGAATAATCTCATGTATAATTTTAAAAAATATATTTATAATTAGGAAATTTAAACAAAAAAATAATTGCAAAAGTATGAAATCATAAGTAGTTCTTTGCTTTTAGGTGTTTACTAGACCTATTTATAATAAATGGGGTGTATTATTACCTTTATTCATTTATCATATAAATGAATCAACTCTGTAATGCTTTTACAACCTGATTTTTTTAGATGAAGCTGCTATGTTTAGATAAAGTTTTTGGATTGATAAACAGAATATCGGCTATGTCGGTGCTTGATTTTCATGCTGCTAATAATTTACAATTTAAATTATAAAACAATACCTAATAAGCTGTATTTCTTATGAAAAATATTGAATTTATCTATTTTCATCAAATGGGAGTGAAGTATTGAAAATAAAAAAGGTGAGCCATTGCTGACTCACCTTTTGATTATGTTTTAAGAAAATATTATTTCTTCTTCTTTTTATTTTTTTCCTTTTCTTTTTTTGCTTCTTCACTTGCTTTCATTGCTTCTTGTAATCTTTGCTGAAATTTGGAAGTTTTCTTGTTAACATTTTTCTTTTTATTTTCTTCCAGAATTGCAATGATTTTATCTTCATCAATCATTCTTCTAATTAAAGTTTGTTGACCGAATGTAATTAAGTTAGCAATAAGATAATAGAAACTCAAAGCAGCTGGGAAGCTATTCAAAACAAACATGAAGATTACCGGCATGAAATACTGTATGTTTTTCATTGGTCCTTGCACAGAACTTACTTGTCCTTGTGACCAGGTTATCAATAAAGTAGATAAGGTCATTAAGATTGTAAATAAACTCACATGGTCACCATAGAAAGGGATTTCAAACGGTAAGCTTAATACACTATCATAAGTTGATAAATCGCTTGCCCACAAAAATGATTCTTGTCTTAGCTCAATTGAACTAGGGAAGAAGTAGAACATTGCAAATAGAATCGGCATTTGAAGCAAGAGCGGTATACAACCAGAAAGTGGATTTACCCCTACTTTTCGGTAGAGGTCCATCTGGTCAGCTTGAGCTTTTTGCATGTCTCCACCATGCTTTTCTTTTATCTCGTCTAATTGTGGCTTTAAAACTTTCGTTTTAGCCATGGAAACATAAGATTTATAGGAAAGAGGAGAGAGAGCTAATTTGATTAAAAACACCAAAATTATGATAATCAATCCGTAATTACTGATGTATTTCTCTAGTATATAAAATACATTGATAATTATATATTTGTTCACTAAACTGATTGGAAACCAGCCTAAATAAACGTTTTCTTCAAAATCAGGGGCAACTTCTTGTAATATTTTGTAATTGTTGGGACCGAAATAATATTTAAATTCTCCCGCTTTATTAGTAACCTCAGCTAAAGGAATTTCAACTTTTACTTTTCCTCTTTTAACATAGTCACTTGATAAATCTTCAATATTGGTAGCAAATTCTGCTCTTTTCATCGGTATATCCGTGATTAAAGCTTCTGTAAAGAAGTTTTGCTTAAAAGAAAACCATTTTATTGGTTCTGCAATTTCTTCACTATCATCTTCCGAGCGCTCACTTAAACCATCCATTCCTTCTTCTTCAGAATAATAGTTCATAGTCGCTTTTACTCTACTCTGCTCGAGATCCTTTTCAAACTTGCGCATTTTCTTATTCCAACGCAACGTCAATTGATCTCCTAAAATCTCATTAGTAAAACCATTGAAAGCTAATGAATATCCGACTTGGTAGTGATTGCCTGATAAGGTATAGATTTGCTCAATACTTTTATTGGGAGCTAATTGCGCAACAAACTTGATTTGTATAGTATCTCCATTTGTCAGCTCTCTTTTAGGAGAGCCTTGCATCTCAAAATACAAATCATATAAATTTACTGGTCCAGTTGCTGTATTAAATAATAGCTCTTTTTCTTCATCATCCTGATGATTGATGATGAGAGGTTGACCATCGTGAGTTTTAAAATCTTTTAACTCAACATTTTTGATTGTACCCCCTTTAGAATCAAATTGAATGACTAAGGTTTCAGTATTGAAAGTTGAAACGTTAGATTCACCTTTTGCAACACCTGCGAATACACCAAATTGATTTACAAGCGATTGATTTAAACTCGAATCAGTTTCAATTTCACTGGTGGAATTTGATTTTTGAGAATAAGCTTCCTCTTGCTGTTGGTCGTTTTGTTCTACTTGATTCCCCTCAATATTCTCTGGTTGTTTGGGAGTATCCGCAAAAAACCAAAAATAGGCAATCATTAAAATAGAAATCAGGATGAGTCCTGTTGCTTGATTTTTGTCCATCTAAATTGTAATTAATTCGATTCTGATAAAATTTTATGTTCTAAACTAGCCTTTACAAATCGCACAAACAAAGGATGTGGATTTAAAACAGTACTTTTCAATTCAGGATGAAATTGTGTACCCACAAACCACGGATGATCTGGAATTTCAACAATTTCGACTAAACCTGTCTTAGGATTAATCCCTGTGGCATTCATACCCGCAGCCTCAATATCCTGCAAATATCTATTATTAAATTCGTATCTATGCCTATGACGCTCATTAATTTTTGTTTTTCCGTATGCTTGATAGGCTTTAGTATTTTTTTTCAGCTCACAAGCATAAGAACCCAAGCGCATAGTGCCTCCTTTTTGGGTAATGGTTTTTTGTTCTTCCATTAAATCAATAATCGGATTTTTAGTTTTGATATCCATTTCGGTGGAAGAAGCATCTTTCAATCCTAATACATTTCTTGCAAATTCTACGACTGAACATTGCATGCCTAAACAGATTCCGAAAAATGGTAGCTTTTCTTCTCTGCAGTATTTAATGGTTTCAATTTTTCCTTCAATACCCCTTTCTCCAAATCCTGGAGCTACTAAAACACCATGAACTGTGGAAAGTAATGACTTAACATTTTCTGCATTAACCTCTTCAGAATGAATCCATTTTACATTTACTTTAGTTTCATTCTCAGCTCCTGCATGAATAAAAGATTCTGTGATGGATTTGTATGCATCCGGTAATTCAATATACTTTCCAACTAAAGCAATGTTGATTTCTGAAATCGGATTTTTTAATTTCCCAAGGAAGGTTTTCCATTGGGTTAGTTCTGGCTCTACTTTGTGAGAAAGTTTTAACTTTGCTAACACTCTTTCATCCAGCTTTTCTTTTCTCATTAATAAAGGCACATCATAAATAGAATCAGCATCCATTGCTTCTATTACAGAATTGATGTTTACGTTACAGAAAAGTGCTAGTTTCTTTCTAATTTCTTGCGGCAGTTTATGCTCAGTTCGGCAAACCAAGATATCAGGCTGAATACCTGACTCTAACAATTGCTTGACAGCATGCTGAGTAGGCTTGGTTTTTAACTCTCCAGCAGCTTTTAAATAGGGTATAAGTGTTAAATTGATTACAAGGAAATTATTAGGACCTACATCCCATTTCACCTGTCTGACAGCTTCAATAAATGGTAGAGATTCAATATCACCTACGCATCCACCAATTTCGGTTATTACAATGTCGAACTCATTTTTTTCCGCAACAGCGTAAATGTTTCGTTTAATTTCATCAGTTATATGAGGAATAACTTGAACGGTTTTTCCTAAGTAAGCACCTTCTCGTTCCTTAGTTATTACATTGTTGTAGATTCTACCCGTAGTGACATTATTTTCTTGAGAGGTATTAATGTTCAAGAATCTTTCATAATGGCCTAAATCCAAATCAGTTTCAGCTCCATCTTCGGTCACAAAACACTCACCATGTTCATAAGGATTAAGCGTTCCTGGATCAATATTGATGTAGGGGTCTAATTTTTGAATAGTGACAGAAAATCCACGTGCTTGTAAAAGTTTTGCTAATGAGGCAGCAATTATTCCTTTCCCGAGAGAAGAGGTTACCCCACCAGTAACAAAGATGAATTTAGTATTTTTTTGAGATGCCATAAGTTATTTTTGAAAAGCCTGCTATACTTATGGGATACAAAGGTAGTATAAGCATTTTAAAATCTTCATCTATTTGATAGATTAATATGAAATTTTATTAACCCATTTTTGAATGCTATTCTAATTAGAGGATTAATGATAAAATAAGTTTAGATTGTGATAAAAGAAATTACTTATTCAACAGTTTCTAATACCTTGAATTCGTCCTTTTCTGGAAACTCAGCTATAGTTCTCCAGGTTTTGAGTTCGGAAATGTTAATGGTAAAAATACTTTCATGGGTTTTCGCTATTTTAGCACCACCAGCAGTAGTATGCCAATTTTCCCAGCTAAATTTCAAACCTCCTATAGGTAATATTTGAACCCACATTTTTACAAATTCTGGCATTCCAGTTTTTTTATTAATTAACCATAGGTAGGAATCACCAGGCGTTACACCACCGCTTTTGTAAGTTACCAAAAGGCCTTCAGTTTTTTCGTCTTTTTGTGCTACATATTTTCTTTCTGTTCCTGCATCTCTCACTTTAGAAATCGGATTTAACCAAAAAGAATCATTGGCCCATATTTCGTAAGCATCATTTAGAAGCTTTGTAAGTACCTCGTCTCGCTCCACTTGCTTATCTTTTGCAAAAGCAACCCCTGTTTTGGAATCTAATTTGATAAATACATCATAATTTTCCCATGAGACTTTTGCCCAATGTCTATCTTTATCCCAGACCAAATTCCGCATTCCACCCAGACTCCATTTTACCACATCAATTTCTTGCCATGCAGAATCATTTACTGCATTAAGCATTTTATCTGTCAACTGCTCTGCTTGCTGTCCTTTCTCGCCTTTTGGTAAATTTTCATCTATTATTAGATATGTAATAAATCCTATTAACCCCAATGAGATTAAAACAATTAATATCCACTTTAAAACTTTCATTTAATAACTATTAGAAGGGTACAAAAACAATTTTCTTAGTTTCAAAAAAAGGCTCTGAGAAATACTCGGAAATTGGGACTTCCTGATACATTCTTTTGATTTCTGCCATTTCCTCTTCTAAGTCACCACCTTTCAAAGCGATTACTCCACTATTGTCTTCAGGACTTTCTGACTGTATTTTTTGGTTTATCCAATGTAGAAAGCTTTTCATTCGAGTAACAGCTCTGCTTACTACAAAATCAAATTTTCCTTTTACCTTTTCAGCTCTTTGGTGAAAGGCTTCCACATTTTCCAATCCTAATGCGATTACTACAGCTTCCACAACTTTAATTTTTTTTCCAATAGAATCCACTAAGGTGAAATGAGCATCTGGAAATAGGATGGCTAGAGGAATTCCTGGGAATCCACCACCGGTTCCTACATCTAGAATCTTTTTTCCTGAAAGGTCTTGAAATTTGGCAATTGCTAAGGCGTGTAGAATATGCTTTTCATAAATATTTTCAATGTCTTTACGGGAAATGACATTTATTTTTTCATTCCATTCAGTATACAAATTGCCTAATTCTTGAAATTGTGCTTTTTGCTGTGCACTCAAATGAGTAAAATACTTTTCCACTATAGCACTACTGTCCATCTTAGAATTGAGTTTCTTTTCCAGTAATAAGTTCTCGCATCAATTCTCTAGAACGGTGTAGTTGCGCCTTGATAGTACCTAAAGGAGCTTCTAATTCAGTAGCAATTTCTTCATAAGAAAGCTCTTGAAAATACCTTAACTTCACTAATCGCTGATATTTGGCTGGTAATTTATCGACAAACATTCGCATTAATTCAATTCTTTGCGCCTTAATGGCTTTATCTTGCGGAGTTAAATTTCCCTTATCTTCTACATCCAATTCTACTGCATCACCATTGTCATCAGTATAAGAAGAATGAATGCTTATCGTTCTTAGTTTCTTTTTACGAATAAAATCAATGGCATTGTTGGTAGCAATTCGGAACAACCAGGTACTGAAAGTGTAATCTTTTTTAAATCGGTGAAGACTTTTAAAAGCTTTAGAAAACGCTTCGATAGTCAAATCCTCTGCATCATCCACATTTCTCACCATTTTCAACACCATATGATAAACAGGCTTTTTATATCTTTTCATCAACTCTGCATATGCCATTTGGTCTTTAGCGATAACTGCCTGGTCGATTAATCTAAAATCCTTTAATGCCTTCTCTGAAAAATTTCTATTTTTATTTATTTCCATTTAAGATGCTTTGTTAGTGAAGCATAAATTCCCCAAATCCAATAGTATAGAATAAACAGGATTTCTAAAACGGGTAAATTGTAATGCATAAATTTAATCCCAAACTTAATGCTAAGGTGATAAAATACGACATATTGTCTTACTAAATACATTAAGGTAAGGAAACTTAAAATTAAACAATCGATCGGATTTCCCAACGTTAAGCCCAATATAAATATTATCCAAAGTAAAGATTGTGTAAAATGGAAAAGTCCTAATTTGAATTTATCTTTGAATTTATAATACTTTCCGACTGATAGGTGTCTTTTTTTCTGTTGGAAGAAGGAAGCCCAACTTTCTTTTGGATTGGAAAATGTTAAAGCCTCCGGCAGTGTGCAAATCTCTGTATTTTCTTTATTTGCATATCTGTTAACCCATAAATCATCATCACCACCCATAATTGCACTCAAATCGTTAAAGCCACCTTTCGCTATAAAAAACGATTTTCTGTATGCTAAATTCCTTCCTACTCCCATGTAAGCTTCCTTTTTAAAGGCAAATGAACTATAAAGCAGGGCAGTCTGAAGAGTTTCAAATCTAATAAACTGATTCAGAAATCCTTTTCTTTTTTTATAAAGTGAGACACCTAAAACAATGGATGTATTATATTTAAATGATCGTGACATTCTGTCAATCCAATCAGAAGATGCAGGCTGGCAATCTGCATCGCTTAATAAAATAATATCATTTTGTGCTGCTTCTATCCCTTTGGTTAGTGCATATTTTTTGGGATTAAATCCATCAGCAGTCGTTGTAATATGAACTGCTTTCAAATGAGGATATTGGGTTTCTTGTGTGCTTAACCAGGTATTACTTTCATCATCAGAACGGTCATTCACTACAATCACCTCAAATTCTAAAAAATCTTGGTTTAAGAATTGGATTAAATTCTGCTTAAGATTTTCAATTTCATTATGTGCACAGATTATGACAGAAACTGCTTCGGTAGGAAGTTTTTGACGCTGTAGAGATGGCTTATTGCTTACAAAAGGGAAGAAATATCGTAATTGGAAAAAGAACTGAATAAAAAATACGGCAATAAAAATTATAGTGAGAATGTGGATTTGCTCCATGCTTTTAAATTGATTTGCCTTTTTGACAAAGATATTAGAAAATTAAAACTATAAATTCTTAAGAAGCTATATTTTTGCACTTCTATGCAATTTACGATTTCAAATAAAGATAAAAACTCTAATGCTCGGGCTGGTGAATTAACCACCGCCCATGGCAATATTAAAACTCCTATTTTCATGCCGGTTGGCACTGCAGGTTCAGTAAAAGCGGTTCATCAGCGTGAATTAAAGGAAGATATTCAAGCGCAAATCATTTTAGGAAATACTTATCATTTGTATCTGCGCCCTGGGTTGGAAATCCTGCAAAAAGCTGGAGGCCTTCATAAATTCAATGGTTGGGAGAAACCTATTTTGACTGATAGTGGCGGTTATCAGGTTTATAGCCTTTCCGGAACCAGAAAGATCAAAGAAGAAGGGGTGACCTTCAAATCTCATATTGATGGTTCTTCTCATATTTTTAGTCCTGAGGGCGTAATGGATATTCAGCGAAAAATAGGGGCTGATATCATTATGGCTTTTGATGAATGTACGCCTTATCCCTGCGACTATGAATATGCCAGAAAATCGATGGATATGACCCACAGATGGTTGGACAGATGCATCGATCAGTTTGACAAAACCGAAGGCCATTATGGATATGAGCAATCTTTATTTCCGATAGTGCAAGGAAGTACTTACAAGGATTTGAGGAAACGTTCAGCAGAGGAAATAGCTTCAAAAAACAGAGCAGGAAATGCGATTGGTGGTTTATCCGTTGGTGAACCTGCCGAAGATATGTATGAAATGACCGAATTGGTATGTGGTATCTTGCCTGAAGATAAACCTCGTTACCTCATGGGTGTAGGTACTCCTGCAAATATTTTAGAATGTATTGCTTTAGGTGTAGATATGTTTGATTGCGTGATGCCCACCAGAAATGCAAGAAACGGAATGTTATTTACGACTGAAGGAATCATCAATATTAAGAATAAAAAATGGGAGGATGATTTTACGGCCATAGACCCAACCTTGGGAACTTATGTGGATACATTTTATACAAAGGCCTATTTAAGACATTTAATTCATTCAAAAGAAATTCTAGGAGCGCAAATTGCCAGTATTCATAATTTAACTTTTTACCTTTGGTTGGTAGAACAAGCCAGGGCACAAATAATATCTGGCACATTTTATGAATGGAAGGAGAAAATGGTCAAAAAATTAATGACTAGGCTATAAAAATTCAATATGAAATTATTAGATAAATATATACTGAAGAAGTTTTTATCCACTTTTATCTTTGTAGTATTAATCATTTTGGCAATCATTACTGTTATTGATTATACTGAAAAGAATGACGATTTCATGGCGCATAATCTAGGATTAATTGATGTTTTGCCATATTATGGAGCATTTATTCCATGGATTGCTAACTTAATTACTCCTATTACTATTTTTATTGCCGCGGTTTTTGTGACTTCAAAAATGGCTGGACATACTGAGATAGTTGCTATGCTTTCCAATGGGATGAGTTTTCGAAGATTTTTAGTTCCTTATATGATGGGAGCTGCATTAATTTCAGTCTGCAGTTTTTTCTTATATTCTTATGTCATTCCTAACGCAAACAAAACCAGGATAGCCTTTGAAACAACCTACATTAAAAAGCCTTTTTATTTCACGGACAGAGATATCCATCTTAAAATAGCACCTGAAACTTATGCCTATATGGAAAGCTACAATAATCAAAGAGATGTTGGGTATAGATTTACATTAGAATTGATTCAGGAAAAATTATTGAAAGAAAAACTGAGTGCCAGGAGAATAGAATGGGATTCTGTTAAAAGTAGTTGGTCGATTAAAGATTGGACATTAAGAAAGTTTGATGGGATGACGGAAACAGTAGAAGTCGGCCAAGAACTAGATACAGTTTTAAATTTTACGCCTAAAGATTTTGGAAATACCTATGGTTTGCAAGAAACGCTTACGCTTACAGAGCTGAACAACTATATTTCTTTATTAAAAGAGCGAGGCGCTGATAATGTCAAAATTTATCTTATTGAACGTTATATTCGCTATATGGCACCATTTGCTGCCATTATCCTCACCTTTATTGGAGTAGTAGTTTCATCCAAAAAGAAAAGGGGAGGCACAGGCTTTCAGATTGCTTTGGGATTTGTGATAGCATTCGTTTTTATTATCTTTTTTATATTAAGTAAAGCCATTGCTGAAAATTCCACAATGAATCCTCTTTTAGCAGTATGGCTACCAAACATCACTTTTAGTATAGTCGGATTAATCCTTTATAAATTTGTTCCTAGATGACAAGCGAAGCAAAAAACTATTTGCAATTACATTTTGTGGTTTTAATTTGGGGATTAACAGCAATTTTAGGATTGCTCATTAATATTTCTGCAGTAGCTGTTGTATTTTATCGAACACTATTCGCGACTATAATACTTTTCGTTTTACTGTATTACTGGAAACTGAGCTTTAAGATAGGCTTTAAAGAATTTCTAAAAATTACAGGTGTAGGCCTTATTATTGGTCTTCATTGGATTTTATTTTTTGCGGCAGCAAGAGTATCCACAGCTTCAGTTTGTCTTGTTGGAATTGCAACCTGTTCTTTTTGGACAAGTTTGATTGAACCTATGATGAGCAGTAGAAAAGTAAAAGTTTATGAGCTTGCTTTAGGAATTTTAGTGGTAATTGGATTGTACATCATTTTTAGTGTGGAGTTTCAATACTTGGAAGGTTTGATAATGGCCATTATGGCTGCTATGCTTGCAAGCGTATTTACTGTTTTAAATGGTAAATTAACACATCGTCATAATCATTATGTCATAACTTTTTATGAAATGATGGGTGCTTTTATTGGTTCTGTATTATTAATCCCTGTCTATCTATATTATTTTGATACTGAAGTGATAAGTTTTTTACCTCATGCCTGGGACTGGTTTTATCTGGTGATTTTGGCAGGAATCTGTACTGTTTTGGCATTTTCAATGTCTGTTAAAATTCAAAAAGTTTTAAGTGCATTTGTGGTAAACCTTACAGTCAATTTGGAGCCGATTTATGGAATAATTCTAGCTTTTCTTATTTTTGGAGAAGAAGAGAAGATGAGCCTTGGCTTTTACATTGGTACAGGCATCATTTTACTATCCGTGCTTTGTTATCCCATGGTAAACAAAATCATGAAAAGAAGAGCACTTCAAAGCGATGTAATTAGGTAATATCCCATTTTATGATATCAAGAATAAAGATTTTATTCATTTTTTTATATGTACTTACTTTTAATCTTCAAGCACAAAATGAAATCATTCTAGAATCACCCGAACTGGTAGAAGCACGAGTTGGTGAGGGCGTTGTTTTCCTTGTAAAATATAATAAATTAGGTAATCCCGATCTAAATCTTACATGGAAAAGTGATATTTTAGATGCTAATTTTGATGACCAAGAAGGTGAGTTTTATTGGGAAACGGGTGGTCAGGATATTGGGCTTCATTCTGCTTTTTTTTACTTGAAAGATTCCCTAGATGATATAGTTGCCTCTTCTAAAACCTTAATAAAAGTATCATCTAGAGAATCAGTCCCCTCTATTGAGTTAGAACCAGATTCTCTGGATAGCAGAGCTTTTATTAAGTTGCTTCAGGGGGAATTGTATAAGCTTGAATTCATTGCTTCCACAACTAACACTAGGAGTGCAGATGATGTTATATTGACCTACATATGGAATAATAACACCGACTTAACAACTATTGACCAAGCGGAAACTCATGTCATCGGAAATCGACTTTTGCTTGACTGGACCCCAAGTCAAAGTCAAGCCTCTAAGAAATATTTTGATTTGGATTTAATTGCAATCGATAATACTAATGCCGTGAACAGACGGAAATATCGTTTTCAAATAATAGGACAGGAGTTGCCTCCGCGTTTACGAAATAATGTAAATGATACATATATCATAACAGCAGATCAGGAATTGGATATAGATTTTTCAGTTTATGACCCGAACAATGATCCAGTGGTATATTCAGTTGATATTCCTGTTACTGTTGGAGTCCCAACTATAAATGAAAATGGCATATTTACATGGAAACTAAGTTCCATGGAAATGAGTAATATTAGCTCAATTTTCCCTTTAAAAGTTAAATTGAAGGCTGAAGAAGCAGAAAATGCAGAGCATTATGTTGAAAAAGAAATTACCATTCTAAAAAGTGAAAGAAATGATCCTCCGTTGATTACAAAGCTGAGTAACTTGAGTATCAGAGAAGGTTATGACATTAAAAGAAGGGTTTTTATACAGGATAATAATCATCCACTTCCAGAATTAAAATATTCTTTAGAAAATGAGCCAGATTGGCTTTATGTTCAACAAGAGGGTGATAGATTATTTTTAATGAGTGACACTTTAGATTTCGATATTGTTAAAGCAGACGGTATTCCAGTTCAGTTTGATGTTCTATTTACAGTAACAGATCCCGAAGGCGCCACTGACAGCAAATTTTTTACAGTAACCGTGAATGAAGGTGTAAATACTCATGAATTGTACACAGAATTAGTGGAGTATCAACGGTCAACGGATGCACTTTTAGTGGGGCTTAGGAAGCAAATAAGAGAGTTAGATTCAAGAGTTCAAAGAAATCAACGAGTGAAGAAAGGATTATTATTTACCACCTTTTTCTTAGGTAGTTTCAGTGCTACAGGCTCATTTTTTGATGACCATACCATAGCAAATGAAGCGATACCTTATGCAGGGGCACTTTTAGCTATTACTAGTAGTGTGAATGCTTTAGCTTTTAATCAAGAGGGGAAAACCATAAACTTAAAAGGAAGATTGGAAGATGTGGAAAAATCTTTAGTTAGAAATAAAAGTTATCTTGATACCTATTCAATTGAAGATGAGAATGATGATGAACTTAGAAATAGCGAACTGGTAAATAGAGTTCAATCTTACAGACAAGCATTAATTGAGCAAAGAATAGAGCTAAGAAGGTTAGAAGATGAATACCGTGAGCTAAATTATGTTCAACGTAGAATAAGAAAGTTCAATAGAAAAGGAAACCCTGACAAAATGAAGTGGAGTTTTATTGATAAAATTTAATATCTCTAGCCAATTTAAAATCTTATCATTTTACATAAACAGTAAATAATCTATAAATTCATATAGTTCACAAGTGAAGAATTGTCGTTTTTTACAATTAACAATTAATTAATATATATAAGTCAAACAAAATCAAGAACATAGGGTTTCAATGGCTCACTAAAAAAAACAACAGTATGAAAAAGTTATTGAAATCAATCGTATTAGGTGCCTTGATAATCGGGATGTCTTTCTCAGTAAAAGCACAAAACAAAAACATTGTTGAATTAGCTGCTGGAACAGAATCACTTTCAACATTGGTTACTGCAGTTAAAGCAGCAGGTTTAGTAGAAACGTTAAGTGGTAAAGGTCCATTTACAGTATTTGCACCAACAAATGAGGCTTTTGAAGCATTACCTAAAGGAACACTTGAATCCTTATTAAAACCAGAAAATAAAGACAAACTTGTTGCAGTATTAACTTACCATGTAATTGGTGCTAAAGTAATGTCAACTGATTTGAAAGAAGGACAAAAAGCAAAAACTGTTCAAGGTGAAGAAGTTACAATAAGTTTAAAGTATGGAGCGTCTGTGAATGGAGCAAAAGTGGCAAAAGCAGATATTAATGCATCAAACGGTGTAGTACACGTTATCGATAAAGTGATTTTACCACCTTCAATGAAATAATATTGATTATTTTGATTAATTATAAAACCTCGGGAGTCTCTTTCGAGGTTTTTTATTGATTAACTTTAGAACTTAAATATTTGATTTGCTCGAATACAACTTAATTCAATGGACTTATCAAAAATCCCAAACATCGTAGAACCACTGCCAGTCATACTTGCATAAATTGCTCCAGCATCATAGAATTTATTCTTGATTTTCTGGAGTTCAGGATATTTCTTAAATATTCCTTCCTCAAAATCATTCTTTAATTTTCCTTTCCACTCCACAATAGGATGATGTTCAATGATTTCTTCAACTGAAATTTCAGGCATTTGTGGCTTTACCCCACTGTATGCTTCTGCAGTGCTGATATGAATATCAGGATAAACCAATGCTAAATGATGTCCAAATAAATCAAGACTTGTATTTTCAAATAGTTCACCTCTTCCGCTGACTAGTTTAGGTTTGTTTTCAATGAAGAAAGGACAATCACTTCCTAATTTTAAGGCATAAGATTCAAGTTTCTCAATAGAAATATTCAATTCGAAATATTCATTGAGCAGAGTCAGCATAAAAGCACCATCTGCCGAACCACCGCCCATTCCTGCCCCCATAGGGATGTTTTTATGAAGAATGATATCAACTGGAGGTAACTCGAAATCTGCTTTTAATAATTCGTAGGCTTTCAGAACTAGATTATCGTCAGAATTGCCAGGTATTGCTAAACCAGTTGTTTCAAAGCTCAATTTTTTAGAAGGGATAATTTCTAATGCATCTTTTAAGGGAATTGGGTAAAAGCAGGATTCAATATTATGATAACCGTCCGCTCGCTTGGCAGTGATATTAAGCCCTAAATTAATTTTTGCATTGGGGAATTTTAGCATTGGGGTGTAGTTGAATAAAAAACCTTCCAGCCTGTTAGAAGTCTGGAAGGTTTAATAGTTATAGTAAATCCTGAATGGACATTATTTCATTTCTTCAATCAATTCTTCCGAAATACCAGTGAAAGAATAACCACCATCATGGAATAAGTTCTGCATAGTTACTTTTTTAGTGAAGTCAGAGAACATCATAATGATATATTCTGCACATTCTTCGGCAGTTGCATTTCCTAATGGAGACATTTTTTCAGCGAATTTAAAGAATGAATCAAAACCATCAATTCCCGAACCAGCAGTAGTTGGAGTAGGGGACTGAGAAATTGTATTTACTCTTACTTGTTTGGTTTTACCAAATCTATAACCATAGCTTCTTGCTATAGACTCTAATAAAGCCTTCGCATCCGCCATATCATTATAGAATGGGTAAGTACGCTGAGCTGCAATGTAAGATAAACCTACTATGGAACCATACTGATTCATTACGTCCATTTTGTCAGCTGTTTGCATCATTTTGTGAAAAGATACAGCTGAAATATCATAAGTTTTTTGCAACCAGTCGTAGTTTAAATCATGGTATGCTTTTCCTTTTCTCACATTCGGGCTCATACCAATTGAGTGCAATAGAAAATCAAAATTACCGCCTAAAATTTCTTTTGATTCTGTATATAATTTCGTGATATCATCAACTGAAGTAGCATCAGCGGGAATCACCTCAGTATTGCATTCTTTAGCCAATTCCTGAATTCCGCCCATTCTTAAGGCTACCGGAGCATTGGTCAAAACGAATTTCGCACCTTGATCTTTTGCTTTTAAAGCTACTTTCCAGGCAATAGAGTTTTCATCTAAAGCACCTGTGATAATTCCTTTTTTTCCTGCTAATAAGTTATTTGACATAGTTTTCTGTGTTGTGTGTTTAGGCAAAAATATAAATTAATTATGATTATGGCATAAGGATTTAGAATATAGTGAAGCAAAAGCTTTAGTTATGAAAGATCACACGAAGTTTATTTGTTTCTTGTATCCACTTTTCCTTCTGTTTGGTTGTAAAAAATCCTTTGGGTAGGGTATGCGAAATCTATGTCTTCATGCTTTGCTATAACATCTAATATTTCTTCCCAAACATTATTTTCGGTAACTCTTCTTTTCTTTGGTTCTGAAAGAAATCTAATAGTTAATTCTATTCCGCTATCTTTCACAGAAGTATATATAATTGGAGTGAGGTTACTGTAAAAAATCATAAATTGTTTTGAGGCTTGCAAAAGCTTTCTTTTAGCACTAAAAGATAATTCTTCCGCATGATTAGTTATTATCTGTTCTAATAACCCCTTAGCTTTTTTTCAATTACTTTCAAAAGTGACCAGAACGGGCATTTCTATCCAGATATGACTAAAACCCTGATTGTAATTGGCTTGGCTTACTCTGAAAACTTTTCCATTTGGAATATGAATTATTCTGCCTGTACTTTGGTCTGCAGCCACCCAATTTCCAATTTCATTTAATGTGAATTGGAAAAAACGGATATCAATCACATCACCAGCTACCCCTGCAATTTCTATGCGGTCACCAACTTCAAATGGCTTACGAATGACAATAAAAAGCCAGGCGGCAAGATTTACTATTGGGACCTGCAAGGCAATGGCCAAACCCGCACTTACTAAACCTAAAAATGTACCAATAGAGTCAATTTTATCAATCCAAATATTGAGTAATATAATGAGAACTAAGATGTAGTAAATATTTTTTACACCATTTTTCCATAGATATCGGTCTTTAGCATCTTTGAAATTTTTAAAGACCAATTGAAGAGCAGAAAACCTCAAGATTACTAAGATAATAATACAGGCCCTTTTGCATCAGTTTATATTAAAAACGAACAAAAGGGAACAAGTTCAAATTTAGAGGGTCGGTTTACAATTGAATTGAATAAAAATGATACTTTGATTATTTCATCTGTAGGTTATAAAACGATAGAGCTAGCTAATTCAAAAGTAGAAGATTCAATATCTTTAGCCCCAAGTATTTTGGAGATGAAAGTCCTTGAAATTCAAAGTAAAGAGCAGCTTGGATTATTTCCAAAAAGAAACACTATTGGAGACGTGAGCAAATCTTTTTTTAAAAATCAAACTTGGTATTCAACTGGAGGATATCCATATGAAATTGCTAGATTTTTTGAATATAAAAAAGCATTTTCAGAGACTAGATTTGTTGAATCAGTGACTGTTGAAACTTCAAGCAAAATTAAAGATGCAATTTTTGCTGTTAAATTTTATCATGTTGGTGATGATGGTTTGCCAGGAGGTATTATCAATAAAAAGACAATTATTGGTACTGCTAAAAAAGGAAGACATAATACTAAAATCAAACTTAATGATGAAGTGATCTTTTTCCCTGAAGATGGGCTTTTTATTGCAGTTGAATTTCTGATCGTTGATCAAAACCGAATAGAAAGAGAGGACCCTATTTCATATAAAGGAAACACTTATAAATATAGATATGAACCATCATTTTCTGTTACTGATTTGGAAGCAGTTAATTTTTTTCATTTAGATATAAAAAATCAAATCTGGAAAAATTGTAATAAAGATCGAAAAGCATTAGAATGTGAAATAGTTTTGGTAGAATAATTTTAAAATCTTTTCAACGCCAAATCGCTGACATGGTCTCCAATCGATAAGGAGGAAGTTGCAGCGGGTGAAGGAGCATTACAAACATTAATTGCATTACGTTCTTCTAAAATCAAGAAGTCATCGATTAAGCCTCCGTTTCTATCACAGGCCTGAGCTCTGACTCCAGCACCTCCTGGAGTCAAATCATCTTCGGTGATATCGGGTAATAGTTTTTGTAGTGATTTGGTAAAAGCTGATTTTGAAAAAGAGCGGTACATTTCTCCAAAACCAGTTTTCCAATATTTCGCGGCTACTTTTTGAAAGCCAGGCCAGGCTAATGATTCGCCAAGTTCTACTAGATTGAATAATGATTTTCGATAGCCTTCACGCTTAAAAGCTAGAACAGCATTGGGACCAGCCTCTATTCCTCCATTTATCATTCTGGTGAAATGAACACCTAAAAAAGGGAAATTTGGATCTGGCACTGGATACACTAAATTTTTGATTAAATATTGCTTTTCAGGCTTAATCATAAAGTATTCTCCACGGAAAGGGATGATTTTTAAATCTAATTTCTCTGTGGTCAGTTTGGCAATTTTATCGGAATACAAACCCGCGCAATTGATTACTAATTTTGTATCAAAACTTTCTTTATTGGTGGAGACAGTCGTTATTCCATTTTTCTCCTGAATATTATTAACTTTTTGTCCTAAAGAGATTTCTCCACCTAATTCCTGAAATTTCTCTTCATATTTAAGCGAAACCGCAGTATAATCGATAATACCCGTCTGTGGAACGTGAATTCCTGCTATGCCATTTATATAAGGTTCATGTTCTTGAACCTCTTCTTTTGTGAGTCGCTTAAGATTTTGCAATCCATTTTGTGCACCTCTTTCTTCAATCATGGAAAGGGTCGAGAGTTCGCTTTTATCTGTAGCTACAATTACCTTCCCACATAATTCATAGGGAACACCTTCTTCGTCACAGAATTTAAGCAATTGATTATAACCATCTATGCAGTTCTTGGCTTTTAGACTGCCGGGCTTGTAGTAAACGCCTGAGTGAATAACACCACTATTATTTCCCGTTTGATGTTGGGCTAATTTATCTTCCTTTTCCAAAAGAAGTACTGAAAGCTTAGCATTTTTCTGCTTGATTTTCAAAGCTGTAGCTAGACCTACTATTCCTCCACCAATTATGATTATGTCTTGCATTTTCTTGAGTATTATGTAGTAAGTTTTAGATATTAAGTTTCGAGTAGCTAGTATCAAGTATCTAGAAAACTTTCAACTAATTTTTTTTAACCACATTTCATTTTTTGCTACAACCTATCCCTCACCAGCTGGCGGGTTAGGGCGCCACAGTCACCAAAAAATAATTCTTTTTACCTTTTTGAACCAAAATATATTTATCCTGTAATAAACTCAAATCAACTGGAGCATTGGCATCGAGAACCTTTTCTTTATTGATGCTGACACCACCTCCCTTTATCATCTTTCTTGCTTCACCTTTTGAAGGAAAAATTACTTCCTGAGTCAATTCAGAAAGGAAATCAGTGATATTTTCTGTTTTATCCAAATCAGAATTACTAATCGTTACCTGAGGAACTCCTTCAAAAACACTTAATAAAGTGTCTTCATCTATGCTTTGCAATTCTTCAGTGGTTGATTTACCAAATAGGATGGAAGAGGCTTGTAAAGCCATATCCAAAGCTTCTTTAGAGTGCACTCTAATGGTCAACTCTTCAGCCAAAGCTTTTTGTAAAGTTCGCAAATGTGGAGCTTCATTATGCTCCTTTTCTAATGCTTCAATTTCTGCTTTGCTTTTTGTGCTAAAAATTCTAATGAAATTGCTCATATCCTCATCTGAAGCATTTAGCCAGAATTGATAGAATTTATACGGAGACGTTTTCTTAGGGTCAAGCCAAATGTTACCACTTTCAGTTTTTCCGAATTTAGTCCCATCAGATTTTTTAATAAGCGGACAAGTCACCGCAAAAGCTTCTCCTTGTTCCATCTTTCTGATCATTTCCGTACCTGTGGTGATATTTCCCCACTGATCAGAACCTCCCATTTGCAGTTTGCAATTTTTTTCTCGGTAAAGATGAAGAAAATCATAGCCTTGCACTAATTGATACGTGAACTCAGTAAAGCTCATTCCTTCGCTGGATTCAGAAGACAACCTTTTCTTTACAGAATCTTTCGCCATCATATAATTGACGGTAATGTGCTTACCAACATCTCTGATAAAGCCAAGGAAGCTAAAATCCTTCATCCAATCGTAATTGTTAACTAGCTCAGCGCTGTTCTCAGCTTTTGCATCAAAATCAAGGAAATTCCTGATTTGAGCTTTGATAGAAGCTTCATTATGGCGAAGAGTTGGTTCATCTAATAGATTACGCTCCTGAGATTTACCGGAAGGATCACCAATCATGCCGGTAGCGCCACCCAATAAAACGATAGGCTTATGACCAGAATCCTGAAAATGCTTTAACATCATGATTCCAACCAAATGCCCAATATGCAAAGAATCAGCCGTAGGGTCGATGCCAACGTAAGCGCTGCTCACTTCTTTAGCTAGTTGTTTTTCAACACCCGGCATCATGTCATGGATCATTCCTCTCCATTGTAGCTCTTCTATAAAATTCTTTTGCATATTGATATAAATTGAAAGTCTGTGATTGAATAATGCCTGCAAATATAAAAGGCTTAGAAAGGAAATAATAGCAATTTTTAAAATAGATTTAAGAGGCTAGGTATTTAGAATAAGAATCAAGAATACTTTGTCTCGTTTCGAAGCAAAACGTGTGCTGCCAGTAAATTCCCAACATCATTTACTATTTTTGAGAAAAATAATTTACAATGCTCATTAGAAAATCATACCGTACCGCTAAGGCTGGTTCTTTCAGTAAA
The DNA here is from genome assembly GCF_035704835.1 of Marivirga sp. Classification (GTDB taxonomy): domain Bacteria; phylum Bacteroidota; class Bacteroidia; order Cytophagales; family Cyclobacteriaceae; genus Marivirga. The sequence continues at coordinate 195,690 of NZ_DASSWQ010000023.1, forward strand.
CTCAAGTTAGTTGAAGAGGAATTGCCTAATCCTAAATCAGACGAAGTACAAGTAAAAGTGAAGGCTGTCGGATTAAATTTTGCAGATGTATTTGCGATTTTAGGGTTGTATAGTGCAACTCCAGAGGGGAGTTTTATTCCTGGTTTGGAGTATTCTGGTGAAATCATTGCTAAAGGTGATGAGGTACAAGATTTCGAGATTGGTGATAGAGTTATGGGGGTGACTCGTTTTGGCGGTTATACTTCCCATATCAATATTGATGCTGCTTATGTCAACAAAATTCCTGTAGGTTGGAATTTTGAAGAAGGAGCCTCTTTTTTGGTACAGGCATTAACAGCATATTATGGATTGTTTCATTTGGGTAATTTACATAAAGGAGATACTGTATTAATTCATTCTGCAGCTGGTGGAGTAGGTCTTTTGGCAAATAGAATGGCTCAGAAAACGGGTGCTTATACCATCGGAACAATCGGTTCAGCAGCTAAGATAGATTTGCTTAAAAAAGAAGGATATCAGAAGTACATAGTTCGTTCTAAGCATTTTAAAAAGGATTTAGAGCAGGTGTTAGAGGGCAGAGAATTGAACCTGATAATGGAATGCATAGGAGGGAAGATATTCAAAACTGGATATGATATGCTGGCTCCACAAGGTAGGGTTATCAATTATGGTTCTGCTCGATATGGAGATACTAAAAACTCACCTAACTGGCCCCGTTTAGCCTGGCTGTATTTAACCCGTCCTAAAATTGACCCACAGAAAATGATAGAAAGCAATAAAGGGATTTTGGGTTTTAATCTTATTTGGCTTTATGATAAAAAAGACCTGATGAAGCAAATTCTTAAAGAGTTGGAGAATCTCAACATGGAAGCCCCTCATATTGGTCATCAATTTAAATTTGAAGAAATGCATAACGCCCTAAAGCTATTTCAATCGGGTAAAACGGTTGGAAAAGTGGTATTGGTGATAGAATAAAGATTCAAGAAAGGCTTAGCATTTCTCGTTCTCCATCACCCGTCATCCAACAATCATTTTCACTTTAAAACTTTATCTTTAACAAACTGCCAAAACTCTTTTCTTTCATCAGCTGAAGTCAATAAAGATTTTAAAGTGCTTCCAAAGCTAGGCTTCTTGTCTTCTAGTTGGCCTGGCTTAATATCAGGTAAGGGAGCAGGTTCAGCTTTAGGCTGGGGAGTAAAATCGGCTTTTGGTACTTCGGTTTTACTCATCCCAAAATTCTTTGGGTCTAGCTTTTCAGCATCTTTATAATGCTTTTCCGCTCTTTTATGATTCCCCATTTTGCCTAATACTAACCCTAAATTATTATGCGAAATGGCATCTTCAGGATCTAATTCTAACGCTTTTTGATAATCCTCTTTTGCGCCTGCTAAGTCGTTTAAATGGTCTTTTATAAATGCTCTGCTTGCATATCGAAATGGGTTTTCGGGCTCCATTTCTACTGCAGTATTGAAATCAGCCATTGCTTTTTCCTGTTGCTTTGCCATATAGTAAATTAGACCACGCTCAGCAAATAATTCAGCACTATCAGCTTTTAGTTTGATGGCTTTAGTTAAATCAGATTGTGCTGCTTGGTAATCTTTAATTTTGAAATATGCTTTTCCTCTTTGGTAAAAAGCCGCGGGATTTTGATTGTTCTGCGTAATGTATTGTGAATATAAATGTATTCCCTGTTTAAAATCACCTTGTTGACAATGAGATGATGCACTAGCCAATAATATATTAATATCCTCCATTAATTTTTTATATCAAATTTGATTAAGCAAATCTATTAAAGTTGTAATTACAGCAAAATATAAGAGTTTAAAATTTCTCTATTTGGATTCTCACTTAGCACTATTCTTGATAAAAGTCTCAATCCAATCATAAGTTTTGTTATTACTATTTAAAAATTGTGTAATCATGGGAATATGTTTTTTTCCTTCTTGAAGATGAAAGTTTGGTTCTGGTACAATTTTCTTATACTCTTCTAAAAACCGTTCAGTACTTGAAAGTATACCTGGTAAAGTATTTTCTCCCATCATTATCAATAAAGGTGGGTCATTTTCATCTAGGTAATATATTGGCGAGTTCTTTTTCCAAACTTCAGAATCGTTCGTGAATGTTTTTAAATAAGAGGTTCCTGCAGGATAATTTTTATTTTTAAGATAAGTATACATATCCAAACCAGCAGCATCTATTAAAATGGCCCCTTTAATTGGGTTTTTGATGTTTAGTTCTTTAAAATAATCGTCTTTAACAGTAAGAAGAGCGGCTAAATGGCCCCCGGCTGAGTGTCCGGAAATATAAATTTGGCTGGGATCACCGCCATAATTCTCAATATTTTCCGTTACCCATTTTACAGCCTGAGCTGTTGCTTTAGTCATATCTGGTATTATATAATCAGGACTTAATGGGTAATCAATTATAGCAGCAACCATTTCCTTTCGAGCTAACCTTTTACCAAATAGGTTATACAATTCTTTTTTACCTGAATTCCAACTTCCGCCATGGATAAAAATGAATACTGGCTTTAGTATTTCAGCCTTTCTAGGGGAGAAAATATTAAGCTTTTTCTCTGGTAGCTTTTCATTAAATTCCTCCTCCAAATAGGTTATATCTTTTGTTTTAGAAACTTGACAAGAAGAAAATGAGACTACAATAATTAGAAGTAAGGATAGAAAAGAATTTACTTTAAGTGTATTAATTTTGAGCATATTAATGCTAACTCTATCGATAATTTTAAGTTATTTATTTTTAATATTCTGTAAAGTTAAAACCCTTATTTCACATTATAATTAGATAGATTTAAGATAGGATATGCTATCCTTAACTGTTAATTTTAAGTTTTTTAAATATATTTTATGATACAAGCTTGGATGAGAGGGGTGTTATTGATTGCCTCAGTTTATAATTTGGCATGGTCGGTTTTTCTATTCTGGAGTCCGAAGAGTTATATCAAATGGATGACAGAGGGGGTACAAACTGAAAATCAATGGGTTTTTTATCAAGCAATTGGGATTTTAGTGATCGCCATTTTTCTTTTCATGGGCTTTTTAAAGCCTTTGAAATTTAAATGGTTTATATTAATATCTTTTCTAGCAAAATTATTTGGAGGGATTTTAGTTTACTTATTCCTAATGGAATCCACATACACCAAGAAATTTATGTTTCATTTGCTCATGAATGATTTAGTATGGTTAGTTCCCTTATTTTCAATTGTTTTGGCAGCATTCAAATCAGATAAAAACCGTTGAAACATAATCCATTGTTCAAGGAATGTAATTTCATTAAATCGCTTTAAAATTTCATCATGATGAAGTATATTTTATCAATAATTATTTTTATTTCTGTTATTTCACTGACTCAAGCCCAAGTCAAAGAGCCAGTTCCAGCCTCTGAAATACTGCATCAAATGCAAAAACTAGAAAACACAACCCGTGTTTTATATCTCGCTGCACACCCTGACGATGAAAATACCCGATTTATAGCATATGTTGAAAACGGTAAAAAGTATGATGCGGCATATCTTTCTTTGACAAGGGGAGATGGCGGACAAAATGTAATAGGGCCAGAATTACGTGAGGGATTAGGTTTGATTCGAACCCAAGAATTACTAGCGGCTAGGGAAATTGATGGAGGTAAACAATTCTTCACTAGAGCAAATGATTTTGGGTTTTCTAAAAATCCAGATGAGACTTTTAATAAATGGGGGAAAGAAGAAGTCCTTTCAGATGTTGTTTGGGTAATCAGAAATTTCCAGCCTGATATTATCGTGACCCGATTTAACAAGACACCAGGAATAACACATGGTCATCATACCGCTTCTGCTATTTTGGCACACGAAGCTTTCAAGCTTGCAGGAGATGAAACAGCCTATCCAGACCAATTGAAGTTAGTAGATACTTGGCAACCTAAAAAGATTTACTGGAATACATCTTCATGGTTTTTTCGAAGAAATGAGGATTTTGATAAGTCTCAATATGTTACTGAAAATGTAGGTGGTTATTCACCACTTTTAGGTATTTCTTATACCGAAATGGCAGCATTGAGTAGAAGCAGGCACAAATCGCAAGCTTTTGGTACTGCTGGAAGTAGAGGGGCTGAAATTGAATATTTTGAATATTGGGATGGTCCTGAAAGCCAAATAGAAACATTTGAAGGTCTTGAAGACTCTTGGAATAATTTTGAAAATGGCAAAGAGATTCATTCAGCAATTGATAAATTAATTTCTGATTTTGAAATTACTCAACCAGAAGCTTCTATTAATCAATTGTTTGTAGTCAAAAAACTAATTGAAAAACTGGAAGAATCTGCTGTCAAGGAAGATAAATTACAGGCAATAAATGAACTGATTTTAAATTGTGCGGGTTTTTATCATTTATTTTATCACGATAATTCTTATGCATCTCCGGGAGATAATATTAATGTCAATTTAGAACTAGTTAATCGCTCGTCAGCAGATATTCAAGTCGTAGATGCCAACATAAAATCTATTGAAGAACATTTATCCATTTCAGGTGCTTTGCAGAATAATCAAGTAAAATTGCAAGAGTTTAGCATTTCCATTCCTAATGATTTTCCTTATTCAAATCCTTATTGGTTGAAGGACCCATCAGCAAATGGATTATACAAAGTTGATAATCAAGAATTAATAGGACAAGCTGAAAATGAGCCTGCCATTACTGCAGAAGTTAATTTAAAGATAAATGGGAATGATTTTTCTTTTGAAACCCCCTTAAAGTTCAAAAGCTCAGATAGAATTAATGGTGAAATGATTCAGCCATTATACATCATTCCACCCCTTTCAATCGAATTTGGAGAAGATGTTTCTATTTTCACTGCTCCAAGACAAGAAAAAGAAATTACAATTTCCGTTAAAGCATTAAAAGATAATCTTTCAGGAAGTTTAGAACTGAAATTGCCTGATGGGTGGAAATCTGAAAACACTAATAAATCATACGTTTTCAGTGATTTAGCGAGAAATGCAACCGTAGATTTTAAAATCATTATTACTTCAGGTGATGTTGAGGGAAAATTTGATTTAAAGGCAATTGCTAAAGTTGATGGTAAATCCATTGATCAAAAAGTACAGGAAATACAGTATGGACATATACCTAATCAGGTGATTTTGAGAGAAGCGCAGCAAAAGCTTGTTTTTGCTGATGTTAAAATAAAAGGCAGAAAAATTGGTTATATAGAAGGTGCAGGGGATGCTGTTGACGAGGCTTTGCAAGCAATGGGATTTGAGGTAGAATACATAAACATAGAAGATATAACTGTAGAAAGCCTCAAGACATATGATGCTATTATTGCTGGTATTAGAGCATATAATGTTAATAAAGAGTTACAAGTTCATTATGGTAAAATGAATGAATACATGAACTCGGGTGGTGTTTATATGGTTCAATATAATACTACTTACAGTCTTCCTGATACTGATTTTTGGCCGTATCCTCTGAGCTTATCTCGAGATAGAATTACAGTGGAGGAATCGAATATGGAATTCATTGAAAAAGAGCATCCTGCATTGAATTATCCTAATAAGATTACTTCAAAAGATTTTGAAGGTTGGGTTCAAGAAAGAGGGTTATACTTTCCCAATAAATGGGACGAAAATTACTTAGCTATTTTGGCTGGAAATGATCCAGGAGAGGAAAAAACAAAAGGAGCACTGCTAATTGCTAACTACGGCAAAGGAAAATTTGTCTACACAGGCTTAAGTTTTTTTAGAGAATTGCCCGCGGGAGTTCCAGGCGCCTATCGTTTGCTTGCCAATTTGTTGGCCAGCAGCCCTAATCCATGATTTGTTAATTCCTATTTCATCAAACAAAATTGATGATTAGTCGATTAAATGTTCAAACATGCAAACAAAAAGAATACGATCGTGTTTAATGTAATAACAATACATATTAATGTAATGTTAATTTTATATAAAAATATATTTTAAATAAGTTTAAAGATGAAGTTAGAAGAAGAAATTAAGCAGTCAAAATTTGAAACTGAAAGACAGAAGGCAATATTAAATGTAATTTACACGGCCAACTGGATTGGATCAGTTCAACACAAAATTTTCAAAAAGCACAAACTTACATCTCCCCAATATAACGTGTTAAGAATTCTTAGAGGTAAATTCCCTGACCCTTTAACAGTTTCATCAATTCAAGAAAGAATGCTCGATAAAATGTCTAACGCATCTCGTTTGGTAGATAAGTTAGTCGAAAAAGGATTAGCTGAGCGTTCCATTTGTTTGTACGACAGAAGACAAGTAGATGTAGTTATCACAACTGCTGGTCAAAATCTATTAAAAGAAATAGAACCTGAGTTAATAAATTTCCACGAGGAAGAAATAGTTTTATCAGAAGCAGATGCAGCAGCAGTTAATAGTGCTTTAGATCAAATAAGAGGATAATTTTCTCTATATTAGGTTCTTTAATCAAGTATTATTGAAATGAATCTAAGTGCTGAAATTGGAAGGTTTTTATTTGCTATTCCTATGCTTATTTTTGGGGTATTTCATTTTGTAAACACAAGAACGTTGCAAAGTGTAATACCCTCTTTTATTCGTGGTCAAACTTTTTGGGTCTACCTAACTGGTGCAGCTTTGATTGCGTCAGCTATTAGTATTATATTGAAAAAACAAGTTCAACTCATTGCAAATCTCTTAGCAATAATGCTTTTAATTTTTGCATTATTTATTCATTTTCCATTAGCGCTTGATGGTGATCAACTAGCCTCGAGTTCTTTACTAAAAGATATTGCCTTAGCAGGAGGAGCTTTGGTAATGGGCAATTATTTTAAAAATAATTAAGTAGATGAAACTTATGAAAATACTTAAGAGAATTTTAATTGCTATTGCTATACTTTTCGTAACGCTAGTAATTTTTTATTTTATAGGTCCAAAAATTCAAAAGCCTAATTTCGCTAGTAGTTTACCTGAAATTCCAGCCGATATCATCACCTTAGAAAATTGGATAGAGGAAAAAGAAGGTAAAGTGAAAGATATTAAAGAGGGTAATGAAGCGCAAATTGTTTGGAATGATGAAAGTCATACCCCAACAGAATATTCATTAGTGTATTTACACGGATTTGGCGCTAGTCATCAAGAAGGTTTTCCGGTTCATAGTCATTTAGCAGATAGCCTAGATGCCAACATGTTTTTAGCTCGTCAGAAAGGACATGGGCTAGCTTCTGAAACAGCTTTTAAGGGGCTAACGGCCGAATCTTATATGATGTCAGCGATGGAAGCACTTTCGGTCGGGCAGTTATTAGGAGAAAAAATAATTTTAATTGGAACCTCTACTGGTGCAGCACAAGCGATTTGGCTGGCTTCTCAGTTTCCAAATCTAATTGAAGCTTTAATTTTATATTCACCTTACATCGCGCTTAAAGATGCTTCAAATGAAAAATTAGTTTTAGGGCCTTGGGGAGAAAATTTGACTGAATTAGTGATGGGTGGCGAAATAAATTATCAAAAAAGAGAAGATTCAGTAGCTGCTTTTTGGTCTGAATATTATCATTTGGATGCTTATTTCTCATTATTCAGTATGATAAATGAAACTATGAAACCTGAGACTTTTAAAAAAATCGAGTGTCCAGTTTTTATGGCCTATTATTATAAAGATAAAAAAAATCAAGATGATGTAGTTTCAGTAGCAGCAATGCAAGAAATGTTCAGTCACTTATCATCAGAAGAAAAGAAATCAGTTGCTTTTCCGAACTCAGGAAATCATGTAATCGCATCAAATCTGCGTTCAAAAGACTGGATAGGAGTCAGGGATAGCACTTGGGTCTTTCTGCAAGATTTTGTTTTGGATTAGAAATAAAGTTTTAATACTAATCTATTAATTGCGAATAGTTTTTGCAGGATGTTACTTTAAAATATTATAGCATCGTAATACAACGCTATTTACTCAATTAATATAACGCCATCTTGAAATGTCTTCAACATAATAAGTAAATGAAACATATTTAAATATAATTGTTCATCCTTGAGAATATTTTGTCAATTAGTAAAATATTTTTGAACAGCAAGATGAAGTCAACCATTACTTTTTACTCAATCTTCTTTTCAATTACTTTCTTATTAGGTTTTGGTGTATGTACTCAGAAGTAGCCTCGCAATACTTTATTTAAGGATAATGATTTGGAGACATTTCATAACAGAATTTAGTATAATTCTAGTCTTTAACCGTAACAAAACATGCTTTTAGTAGAATAATGCCGGTCTTTGGCGTAAATTATCAACTTTAGTTCATGAAATGCAGTACCTTTACAGAAATAAATATTATGATTTTTATGTTTATTTATTTCTTTAGCACAATTCTTGTTTATTTGTGTTTTGAATTTTAACAGATATAAATTTTAGTATTTCAATTCATAATTTTTGAATGAAGAAGATAGATAAATTAATACTTAAGTCTTTTATAGGGCCATTTCTAATTACTTTTTTTGTGGTAGTATTTATATTGCTCACTCAATATATGCTGAAATACTTCGATGATTTCGTAGGAAAGGATTTAGGTTTCGAGGTGTTTGTAGAACTCATTATGTATTTCAGCATAAACATGACCCCCATTGCTTTTCCCCTTGCTGTACTACTTTCGTCATTGATGACATTTGGTAACTTAGGTGAACATTTTGAATTAACAGCTATTAAAAGTTCTGGTGTTTCATTAGTGCGGGTATTAAGACCACTATTTGTATTTGTAGTGCTATTAAGTGCTTTGGTTTATTATTCCAATAATTTTATTGTTCCGAAAGCTAATCTTGAAGCCTACAGCTTGCTTTACGATATCAAACAAAAAAAGCCATCTATCGATATAAAAGAAGGTGCGTTTTATGGAGGAATTCCAGGGTATAGTATAAAAGCAAATAAGAAATACGATAATGATGTGTCATTAGGTGATTTGATTATTTATAATCATTCCAATAAGAAAGGAAATGTCGAAATTATTCTTGCTGATTCAGCTTTAATGTACACTATCCTAGGTGATAAATATCTAGTATTGGAGCTGTTTGATGGAAAGAGCTACACCGAGGAAGATTCTAAAAACCCCAATAAGCCTGCTAATTATATTAGAAATTTTTTCCAGCATAATAAAGTAGTATTTAGTTTAGCTTCATTCGAAATGGAGCGAACTGATAAAGATTTATTTTCATCTAACAGATTAATGAAAAATGAAATCGAATTACGCCATGATGTAGATTCAATGCAAAATGATATTATTGAATCTAAAAGAAACATCCACAAGTACGTTCCTAGGTTTTTTGAAATGCACTTGCGTGAAGTAGAAAACATTAAACCAGTTTCGGTTGAGCAGTGGGAAAAAAGAAAAGAGGAAGAAGAAGCGAAAATTGGTGATTCTACAAAATCAGATAACGAGCGTTTAAATAGTGAAAATATTGATGATAACACGATTGAAGTAGCTTCATTAAGAGAAAGCGATATTGGTCTTGATTCTATTCAGTCTTATGATTCTGTATTAATTGCTAAGATTGATGAGGCATTTGTCAATGATAGTAATGGACCTGTTTCTTACGGTGATAAAGCAAGATTCGCTAAAGGAAGATTAAAAGCTGAGAATAGAAGGATTGATCAGAGAAATTTTGAAAGTAATGTCTATGCAATTGAAGCGAATAAAAAGCTATCTGACGCATTTGCTTGCATAGTGATGTTTTTAATTGGAGCGCCATTAGGAGCTATTATTAAAAAAGGTGGACTTGGTGTTCCTGTTATTGTTTCAATTTTATTTTTTATTGTTTCCTATATTATTAATACCACTGGAATTAAACTTGGTAGGGCAGGAGATATTTCAAATTTCATGGCGGTTTGGGCTTCAAATATTATTTTAATTCCTTTTGGATTATTTTTCCTAAGACAAGCTAGAAATGATTCAAGATTATTTGAAACGGATTACTATGTTGTGTTTTTCTCTAAAATATTCAAAGTATTTAAAAAGGAAAAATAAATGGTTATTTTTGTTAACCAAGAATTATACATATATTTGCGCCTTTAAAATATTTTAATAAACGCTAACTATGTATTTAGACACAGAAAAGAAAAAAGAACTGTTCAAAAATCATGGTCGGTCAAAAGCAGAAAATGATACAGGTTCGGCAGAATCTCAAATAGCGCTTTTTACCTTCCGAATTAATCATTTGACGCAGCATCTAAAAGTAAACAAGAAAGATCACTCTTCAAGAAATGGTCTTTTAAAGCTTGTAGGTAAAAGAAGAAGATTGTTAGATTATCTTCATGATAACGAAATTGAAAGATACAGAGCAATTATTGCGGAGTTGAATTTAAGAAAATAAATCACTTTTCATTAAAAAAGGGAATCTTATGGATTCCCTTTTTCCATTATTATTACCTCATTATAAATACCACATCTTTTAAAGGACGTGTATAGCAAATGCGGAAAAATTAACAACAAGACGAGAAAACAGTAAAAAAGACTATTATTTATGGCTATACCAAATGCAATTAAAAAAACAATTAACCTACCTGATGGGAGGGAAATAAGTATAGAAACAGGAAAATTAGCAAAACAGGCAGACGGATCAGTTGAAGTAAGAATGGGTGATACCATGATTTTAGCTACGGTTGTTTCCAGCCAAGAGGCAAAAGAAGGAGTTGATTTCCTTCCTATGTCAGTAGATTACCAAGAAAAATTTGCTTCTTCAGGAAAAATCCCTGGTGGATTCTTAAAAAGAGAAGGAAAACTTTCAGACTACGAAGTATTAACTTCTAGATTAGTGGATAGAGCATTGCGTCCATTATTCCCTTCTGATTATCATGCAGAAACTCAAGTGTTCATTCAATTATTCTCTTTAGGAGAAGATGATTTACCTGATGCTTTAGCTGCATTTGCAGCATCTGCTGCTTTAACCGCTTCTGATATTCCATTTGAAGGACCAATTTCAGAAGTAAGAGTTGCTAGAGTAAATGGTGAGTTTATTGCCAACCCTACATCAAAGCAATTAGCTGAATCTGATATAGATATGATTATCGCTGCTACTATTGATAACATCATGATGGTAGAAGGTGAAATGAAAGAAATTTCTGAGGCAGAAATGGTGGAAGCAATTAATTTTGCACATGAAGTTATTAAACCTCAGTGTCAAGCACAATTAGATTTAGCTAAAGAAGCTGGCAAAACTGAAAAAAGAGAATACAATCACGAAGAAGAGCCTAATCCTCAATTAGAAAAACAAATTTTTGATAAGCATTATCAGCAGTATTTTGATGTTGCAGCAAAAGGATTAGCTGATAAAAAAGAAAGAGGAAGACTTTTTAAAGAAATTAAGGAAAGCTATATCGATGCTATTCCTGAAGATTCTGAGATCAGTGTTTCACTCGCTAAAAAATATTTACAAGACATCCAAAAGAAAGCTGTTAGAAATGCTACTTTAGAAACTAGAAGCAGACTTGATGGTAGAAAATTAGATGAAATCAGACCAATCTGGAGTGAGGTAGATTATTTACCATCTGCTCATGGATCAGCGGTCTTTACTAGAGGTGAAACTCAATCAATTACTACCGTAACGCTTGGTACTAAATTGGACGAGCAAATGGTAGATGGAGCGGTTCATTCTGGATACAATAAATTCATATTACATTATAATTTCCCTGCATTCTCTACTGGTGAAGCAAGACCGAATAGAGGTCCTGGTAGAAGAGAGGTAGGTCATGGTAACTTGGCTTTAAGAGCATTGAAGCAAATATTGCCATCTCCAGAAGAATTACCTTATACTATCCGTATTGTTTCTGATATTTTGGAATCAAATGGTTCATCTTCAATGGCAACAGTTTGTGCAGGTTCATTAGGATTGATGGATGCAGGTATCCCAATCAAAGCACCAGTTTCTGGTATTGCAATGGGATTGATTTCTGATGCTAAAACAGGAAAATATGCTATTCTTTCTGATATCTTAGGAGATGAAGACCACATTGGTGACATGGACTTTAAAGTAACGGGTACAGAAAAAGGTATCACGGCTTGTCAAATGGATATCAAAGTAGACGGTCTTTCCTCTGAACTTCTAATGGAAGCATTAAACCAGGCGAAAGCTGGTCGTGACCATATCAGAAATGAAATGTTGAAAACTATTTCCGCTCCTAGACAAGATTATAAACCAAATGCACCGAGAGTGGTTAACATTGAGATCGAAAGAGAGATGATAGGTGCCGTAATCGGTCCTGGTGGAAAAGTAGTTCAAGAAATTCAAAAAACAACTGGTGCTACTGTTGTAATTGAAGAAACTGAAAAAGGCGGTAAAATTAATGTATTTGCTGTAAATAAAGATTCTTTAGATCAAGCAGTAAAATGGATCAAAGGTATTGTGGCTAAACCAGAAGTTGGTGAAGTATATGATGGAGTTGTTAAAGCTATACAGCCTTATGGAGCTTTCGTTGAAATCATGCCAGGAAAAGATGGTTTATTACATATCTCTGAAATCAAACATGAGAAAATCGAAAACCTTGAAGGTATTTTGGAGATAGGAGAGGAAATTAAAGTGAAGCTAATAGATATCGACAAAAAGACCGGAAAACTTCGATTATCAAGAAAAGTATTATTACCTAAGCCGGAAAAAGAAGAGAAATAATTTCATATTAAGTGAAATATTTACATTTTTGATGTAGAGAAGGAACTGTTTGGTTCCTTCTCTATGTTAAGAGTTCGTTTAAATTTAAACCTAATAATAATTAATGAGACAGCTCAAGATTAGCAAGCAAATCACCAATCGGGAGAGTCAATCCCTCGATAAGTACTTACAAGAGATAGGTAAAGTAGATTTGTTGACTCCAGACGAAGAAGTAGATTTAGCCGTTCGGATCAAACAAGGTGACCAACTTGCACTTGAAAAATTGACTAAAGCCAATTTGCGTTTCGTAGTGTCTGTGGCCAAACAATACCAGAATCAAGGTTTATCCTTAGGAGACTTGATAAATGAAGGAAACTTAGGTTTGATAAAAGCAGCACAAAGATTTGACGAAACAAGGGGTTTTAAATTCATTTCTTATGCAGTATGGTGGATCAGACAGTCCATATTGCAAGCATTGGCTGAGCAATCACGTATTGTTCGTCTTCCATTGAACAGAGTAGGATCTTTGAACAAGATATCTAAAACCTTCTCTACCTTGGAGCAAAAGTTTGAAAGAGAGCCTTCTCCCGATGAGTTGGCTGAAGTTTTAGAAGTTACTTCAAATGAAGTAGTTGATACCATGAAAATCTCTGGTCGTCACGTATCCATGGATGCACCATTCGTGCAAGGTGAAGAAAATAGCCTATTAGACGTATTAGAAAATGACGGTGAAGAGTCTCCTGATGATGAATTAATGAATGATTCATTAAGAAGGGAAGTTCAAAGAGCATTATCTACTTTAACTCAAAGAGAAGCTGATGTAATCACGCTTTACTTTGGATTGAATGGTGAGCATTCTATGACCTTGGAAGAAATAGGAGAAAAATTCAGCTTAACAAGAGAAAGAGTACGACAGATTAAAGAAAAAGCTATCAGAAGGCTAAGACATACTTCAAGAAGTAAAGCTCTAAAACCTTATTTAGGATAATTTTTTCGTAACAATTCATACATAAAAAGGTCTTATATAAGACCTTTTTTTATTTTATTAATTAAATTCACATCTGTTTTAGCAGACGACCGTAACATTATTCAGAAATTATTGAGCGTTATGACAGAAGAAAAAGTAAATGTACTAATTATAGGTTCTGGACCAGCAGGTTATACAGCCGCTATTTACGCAGCTAGAGCAGGATTAAAACCTGTTTTGTATCAAGGTGGACAACCTGGTGGGCAATTAACCATAACCAATGATGTGGAAAATTATCCTGGATATCCTGATGGAATAAATGGACCACAAATGATGGTGGATTTTCAAAAGCAAGCTGAAAGATTTGGTACTGACGTAAGATTCGGTATGGTTACAAAGGTTGACTTCAGTGGTTATCCTCATAAAGTGATTATTGATGACAAGCATGAAATAACAGCTAAAGCCGTTATTATTTCTACAGGTGCATCAGCCAAATGGTTAGGACTGGAATCTGAACAAAGATTAAATGGAATGGGCGTTTCTGCTTGTGCAGTCTGCGATGGTTTCTTTTACAAGGGACAAGATGTTGTGGTAGTTGGCGCGGGAGATACTGCGGCTGAAGAAGCTACATACTTATCCAACATTTGCAATAAAGTAACTATGATTGTGAGAAGAGGTGAAATGAGAGCTTCCAAAATCATGCAAAGACGTGTAGAAAAAGCTAAAAATATTGAAGTATTGTGGAATACTGAAACGGAAGAAGTTTTGGGTAAGGATGAGGTAGAAGGTGTTAGGGTAGTGAATAATGTAACTGGTGTGAAATCAGAAATTAAAGCTACTGGTTTCTTCGTAGCTATTGGTCATAAACCCAATACGGATATATTCAAAGATTTCTTAGATTTAAATGAGGCTGGATATATTATAACAAAACCTGGCAGTACTAAAACAAAAGTTCAAGGAGTTTTCGCATCTGGGGATGCACAAGATTTTATCTATCGACAAGCAGTTACTGCTGCAGGTACAGGCTGTATGGCTGCTTTGGATGCTGAAAGATTTTTATCTGAAAAAGAAGATGAGTTAGAAGAACATGAAGAAGTAGCTGAAAAGGCTTAAATATACGTAAGGAGAGTTTTCACTCTCCTTTTTTATTGAACTGTTTAATGTTTATACATCTTATGTAACTGTAATTAGATAAGATATTTTAATGCACTACTTTATGAAATAGTCTTAAAGAGGAGAATTCTAGCCGAAATGAATAATAAGAGATTTTGAAGGTTAGTGATTCAAACTATTAAATTTTGACTATCACATGTAGCGTTTTTATGACAATCCAATACATATGAAATTAAATATTTTAGCTTTTGCAGCCCATCCAGATGATATTGAATTGGCTTGTGCCGGAACTTTGGCCAAGCATTCGGAAATGGGTGAGAATATAGGTGTTATTGATTTGACGCAAGGAGAAATGGGTACACGTGGCACCCCTGAACAGCGATTAGATGAGGCAGCGGCAAGTGCGGATATACTTGGTTTGAGAGTTAGAGAAAACTTAGGCTTTAATGATGCTTTTTTTAAAAATGATTTAGCCCATCAGACGGAGATAGTTAAGAAAATCAGACAATATCAGCCTAATATTATACTTGCAAATGCTATTTCTGACCGTCACCCTGATCATGGTAGGGCATCCGAATTAATTTCTGAATCTGTATTTTTAGCTGGATTGAAAAAATTCGAAACTATTGATGATAATGGAAAAGTTCAGGAAGCTTATAGGCCAAATAAGGTATATCATTATATTCAGAGCTTGCCTATCAAACCTGATTTTGTAGTAGATGTGAGCGGACAATGGCAAAAGAAGATGAATTCCATAAAAGCTTTTGATTCACAATTCTACAAGCCAGATTCTGAGGAACCGGAAACCTACATCTCAAGTCCAAGATTTATGAAAATGATTGAAGCCAGAGCCATGGAATTCGGTCAAATTATTGGAGTCGATTATGCTGAAGGCTTTACGGTCGAGAGATATTTAGGTGTTAAGGATTTGAATGGACTAATTTAATTACGAATTACGAATTTTTAAATTAGGAATTTAGTGTGCTGCGGTTTGACGGTCGGAACCGTCTAATCGCTAAAGGTAAGTTTGTGAATTATAGGTCAGATGGTTTGGAAAATAGCTAAAATCGAAACCGTTAGAATTTTCAATGCTTTAAAGATAGAATTGAATTTAATATGTAACAAACCGTCAGTCCGAGGGTAGTTCAGTACTTATTTCAGACATTCCAATGTCTAACATATCTGTAATTAATCACGAATATGCACAGACTTAGATTAGAACGTATCGTAAGTTAGCTCCTGCAATTGAATAGGTTGAAAATCAGCTTTCCCTATCCAACCCCCTATAGATCTCTAGTAACTCCAAAGCCGAAACATTAGAGCTCTGTTCAAAATCAATCTCTTCCAATAATATATTTGATTGTACTACCAATTCTTTTTCAGGAAAGTAGTTATCCCTCAGATAATGAACTAATTTCAGCATTTTAAAGCCATTAAACCATTCAAAAAATCTTACTTTAAAATGTGCTTTATTTTTAGATTGAGATTTTATTTTTTCCAATTCGCTTAGTAAGTCGGAAAATTTTAAAAATTCCATTATTTCTTTAGGAATATTTTTGATCAAGCTGTCACTTTCAATATTCGCTAAAAACTCTTTTACAAGCTTAAAACTTTCAAAATCATAGGAAAGGTTTAAGTCCTTAGATTCATTTTGGTATTCTTGCATGGCTCTACCAGTTCCAAAAGGCACTCTATCTGAAATTCTAGCAGAGGGAATAACTTTGGTTGAGGAGATATTGTGAAAATTACCTAATGGAATAATTTTATGAAGAAAGTAAAAGTCCTCGCCAGCTTTTCGTTGATTCATACCACCTTGTTTTTGATAAATGGAGGAACGCACGGCCATACTTGAACCAATGGTATGAAATGCATAAGGATAACCCGCATATTTCAAAGCTTGGATATAATAGCGTAGATGCAATTCGTATAAAATGATGGGCTCATTGAGTTCTCCATTATTCAAATATAAAGGGTGTTCATAGTGAATGGACAAACCTGTGCAATCTGAATTGTCCAAAAAGTGATTCTCGATTTCCTGTAAATAATTAGGATCACATTGGCTATCCGCATCAAAGCAAAGGATTACTCCATCCTGATTGATTGAATTTAATCTGAAAGCAGCTTCATCCATTCCTATTTTTCTTGCGATTCCTACTCCAGCTTTTTTAGAAGGTAAATCAAATGCCTTTATAATGCGAAAAGTAAGTTCAGATGGATTATCATTTATAAATTGTTCTGTTTCAGAAACCGTTTTTTTACTCTGGTTTTTTACTTCTTGCGCTACATTTTCAGGATGATTGATAACCAAAATTACTTCTACAGGACAGGTTGTTTTAGCACATTCGACTAATGATTTTAAGGTACTATTTAAATTTTCTTCTTTGTAAACAGGGATTACTACTATGGTAAAAGTGTCTTTAACAATAGGCGCTTTGATAAATCTTTTCGGGTAAGCGTATCTTTCGAAATATAAATTAGACATCAAGGAGCTAATCTTTCAATGTTCCATTTTTTAGCATCCGATAAAGTATATTGAATCCTATCATGCAAACGGCTTGGTCTACCTTGCCAAAATTCAATCATACTTGGCTTTACAGTGAAACCACCCCAATGTGGTGGTCTTTCTACTTCTTTATCTTTAAATTTAAGTTCAATCTCCTCTAATCTTTTATCTAAAATGGATCGGTTTTGAATCTTTTCACTTTGTGGCGATACCCAAGCTCCAATTTGACTAGCTCTTGGTCTGCTTTTAAAATATGCATCGCTGGTATCAGCATTAACTTTTCGAACCTCACCTTCAATTCTAACTTGTCTTTCTAGCTCTGGCCAGAAGAAATTTAAACAAACAAAGGGTGAGTTTGCCATCTGCGTGCCTTTAGCACTGTGATAATTTGTATAAAATACGAATTCATCATTTTCGACTCCTTTTAACAAGACTATTCTTGAGGAAGGTTTTGTACCATCAACCGTGGATAATGTCATGGCATTTGGTTCCATAATTTCTGCGCTAAGCGCCATATCGAACCAATTTAAAAATTGTTTAACAGGATGTTCTGCTACTTCTGATGCCCGTAAACTTAAAGCGGTATATTCTTTGCGAATGTCAGCGATGGATTTTTTCATTTATTTTTTTGAGATTTCCCTCTGATTTATTAGTGGCTTAATATTTTTAAAATTATTATTGTTTCAAATTGTTTCCAATTATTGCGTAATAAATAGTAAAAATATTTTCTATATGAAATGAGCATAAATATTCGAGGGCGTATTTATACCAACCGCCAGATGAATATTTATCGCGAATTCCATGTGACCGTTGGCAATAAACTTATATACATGAAATTGAGGATTGATTTAAAGGTAGAAAGTAGTCAAGAATGGATTGATACAGTAATGGCTGATTTTGATAGTTTTTTACAAGATCACGCTAATTGTGAGCGTAAAGCATCTGGAATGGCAATGAGTTTTGTTGCTAAATTTCCAGATAGAGTAGAGATAATTCCTGAGCTGATCAATACTGCTGTAGAAGAATTGGAGCATTTTCGTGATGTTTATGCAATTATGCAGTCAAAAGGAATAAAACTCCCTCATAAAATTGAAAAAGACTATTATGTAGACGATTTAATAAAGATTTGTCGTTCAGGAAGAGAGGAAAGATTTATGGACCGATTATTATTAGCATCATTAGTGGAAACAAGAGGAGCAGAGCGTTTCAGAATGGTTTATGAAGCATTGCCTGAGGGAGATTTGCGAAAGTTTTACCATCGGCTATGGGCATCAGAAGCAAAACATGGTGAAATTTTTGTAGAAATGGCGCTTCAATATTTTGATAAAGAAGAAGTATATAATAGATTGGATGAAATGAACGAGGCAGAGGCTAAGATTTTACAAGCCTTACCTTTAAAAGCAGCTCTTCATTAAATGGAGTTTTTTGAATTTAAAAATATCGAACGACCACAGAAAGGAGATTTATTACTCTCTGAGCCTTTCTTGCCAGACCAAAATTTTGACAGGACTGTGACTTTGTTATGCGAGCACAATGAAGAAGGTTCTTTTGGGTTTGTATTGAATAAATTATCAATACTTAAAGTAGATGAAGTGCTACAGAAAATTGGCAATTTTGAAGCTGAGCTATTTGTAGGTGGACCTGTGCAGCAGAACACGCTCCATTTCATACACAACATTGATAAATTAAAAGAAGGCGGGCAAAAAATTACAGATGGGCTTTTCTGGGGTGGTGACTTTGAGGTATTGCAAGAATTAATGTTAAGAGGTGAAGTTGAAAAGGAAAAGTCTCGATTTTTTGTGGGCTACAGTGGGTGGTCAGAAAATCAATTACAGGAAGAAATAGATAATAATAGTTGGATTGTTGCACGTGGAGTGCATCCTTCCTACATATTTAATAGTCCTCCGGATACCCTCTGGAAGAATATTTTAGAGAAAATGGGAGGGAGATTTAAAATTTATGCCAATTACCCTTCAGATCCCAACCTTAATTGATTAAATCTTTTCACAATTTTTAATTAATATTGTACCTTATTGCAGAATAGAGAAAGCTAAATTATTATGATAGACGAAAAAGGTACTTCTGAAAATCCTCAAGAAAATAACTCTGAAATGGATAAAGAGAAGGAAAATGTGGAAACCACATCAGGAAATCAATCTGAAAATTCATCACCAGAAGAGCTGGAGGTTGAAAATTCAGCTTCTGAATCTAAAGGAGAAGAAGCGAAGGAAGAAAAATCTTCTCAAGATAAAAATATTGAGAGCTCAAATGATGAGTCAGTTCAAGACGAAGATTCAGATGATAATGATGATGAAGAATTGCCTGATTATTCAGCATTTAATAAAGAGCAACTAGTAGAAGCAATAAAAGAGATTTCTAAAAGTGATAATTTCAAAAAATCGGATCGTGTCATCAATGAACTAAAGCCCGTTTTTGATGAGATTTATGAAGCTGAAAGAAAACTAGCCTTAGAAAAATTCTTAGAAGAAGGTGGGGAAGAGGCTGATTTTGCTATGAAGCATGATGAGCTAAATGAAAGATTTGACGCGAACTTTCAATTATATCGCGATAGAAGAAAAAAACATTATAAAGAGCTTGAACATCAGAAAGATGCGAATTTCAAAACTAAAGTAGAAATATTAGATCGATTGCGGGCTTTGGTGGATGGTGAGGAAACTATTACAGGTCTGAACGTAATTAAAGAAATACAAAAAGAATGGAAAGCGGTTGGTCCTGTTCCAGGAAATCAATCCAAAACACTTTGGGCAAATTACAATGCGCTACTTGACCGTTATTATGACCAAAGAAGTATACTTTTTGAACTTAAAGAATTAGATAGAAAGAAAAACCTAGAAGCTAAAACTGAGCTTTGTGTAAAGGCTGAAGAATTATCTAAGTCAGAAGATGTTCCTTATGCTATAAAGCATTTGAATGATTTGCATGAAGAGTATAAACATATCGGTCCGGTACCAAAAGAAGAACAAGAGCCACTTTGGCAACGATTTAAAGCAGCTTCTGACGCCATCTATGAGAAGCGAAAAGAATTTGTTAAGAATTTAAAAGAGCTTCAAACCGAAAATATTGATAAAAAGAAAGAAATAATTGAAAGGCTAAAGCCATATCTAGAATTTGATTCAGATAGAATCAAGGATTGGAATTCTAAAACAAAAGAGATTTTAGCGATTCAAAAAGAATGGGAAGCTACAGGACAAGTTCCTAAAGAAAATGCTAAGGAAATTAATAAGGATTTCTGGAGCAGTTTTAAGCAATTTTTTGCTAATAAACACGAGTTTTTCAAGCGTCTTGATAGTATGCGAGAAGAAAACTTAAAGAAAAAGCAGGAATTTGTAGAAAAAGCTAGACAATTGTCAGAGAGCACAGAATGGAATAAAACTGCAGATCAACTAAAAGGTCTACAAAGACAATGGAAAGAAGTTGGACCTGTTCCAGAGAAATTTAGAGAAAGCATCTACAAAGAGTTCAAAACGGCTTGTGACAAATTTTTTGAAAATAAAAGGGCAGGTACTAAAGATGCTCAAAAGGAGTTTGAAGAGAATCTTAAAGCAAAAGAAGATATTATTTCACAAATCAATGGTTTAGAGCCTGGAGACTTAGAGCAACTGGAAGCTTATGAACAGGCGTATGGCAAAATTGGGTTTGTTCCAAAAGAAGCGATTCAGAAAGTAAAAGAAGACTTTTCTAATGCTATACAAAACTTCATTGATAAATCTGAGGATGTATTAAATGATGAGCAAAAAGAAAAGATTAAGCTAATGGCGCAGCTTACTAAAATCATGGCTGGACCAAATGCTGATCGTAAATTAAATCAGAAGGAGCATTCTATTAGAAAAAAGATGGGTGATTTGCAAAATGACATTATAACATGGAAAAATAACATGGAGTTTTTTGCTTCATCCAAGACTGCTGATAAATTGAAAAAAGAATTTGAAGAAAAAATAGAGGATGCTGAGAAGGAAATCTCTCTGTTAAAGAAGCAGTTACGAATAGTTAGGTCTATCGACTAAAAAAATCTTTAATATTTTTCTGAAAATGGGTTTGGATTAACGAAAACAGCCTTTATATTTGCATCCGCATTCAGAGATAACAAAAGGTTAAATACTGAAAAAGCGTTTTAGAATTTGTTCTAAGTTTTTTTAAGCCTCCTTAGCTCAGATGGTAGAGCAACTGACTTGTAATCAGTAGGTCGTTGGTTCGATCCCGACAGGAGGCTCTTGATTATCAGTCATTTACGTTTGAAAAATGTAAATGGCTTTTTTATGTGCAGTTTTTTTGCACAGAAATTTGAATTATAATATGCTCCAAGAAGGAAAAAATGGATCAAGCAATAATTCTGGGGATTTAGGATTGAAGAATTAACTTTGTCAAAAAAAGACAAAGTGGATCAGAGTTTAATTGAGTTGTTTTTGCCAGAAGGGATTCTCGAATATTTCCGGGTTACTTCAGTTAAAAAG
>NZ_DASSWQ010000034.1:0-29822 GCF_035704835.1 Marivirga sp.
TAACTTCAAAAGGATGATGAACATATGGAAATCATCTCTTTGGCTCTATTTACAAAAGATGTATCAAAGCTGTTTCATCTGTTATCAAAATTTTTTACCATTAAAAGGGATATATTATGGGGTTTTTAAGGGCTGACTAAAAAAGCAAGTAAGCGAAAAAACTGAGAATCTTTATTCCATTGATTTTGATGATTTAGATATCAATTTGCTGACTACTACAGTCAGCTTGCAAGAAATTAGACTTCAGTATGACTCGGAAGTTCATCAAAAACAGAAAGAAAATGGGCAAGCAGGATCTATGCTTTTTGACGTAAGAACTGAGGAACTTGAAATTTCGGGTATTAGTCTATTGGATTACCTCATTCGTTCCCGAGTCCAAATCAATTCAATATTAATAGATCATCCTAGTGTGAAAGTAATTGAGGACACCACTGTGTCTAAAAAAGAAGGAGATAAAAAACAAAACATTAGCGAAATCTTAAATTCCATTAAAATAGGTGGTTTCAATTTAAAAGATGCTGAAATTTCCTATCATAATTATGAAAAGAAGGCGATAGTAGTTCACAAAATCCCAAAATTAAATATAACCATTAATGATTTTTTAGCTGATTCATTCGATAAAAAAAGTATTAAGGAAATGATTAGTGTGGATGATTTATTTATTAGTTTAAAAAACCAATCGTACACCACTTCTAACAAGGCATATAAATTAAATTTTGATTTATTCAGTTATTCACTTTCCGAACAGGAACTCCGACTGGAATCATTTTCAGCTATAGGCAATCATAAAAAAATGAAGGGTCCTATGATAACTCCTGAAGTTCAAGTTCCACTTTTAAAAATGGAGGGACTAGAAATTATAAAAGCTTTAAAAAGCAAAAAACTACATCTAAAAGAATTATTAATAGATAGTACCTATGTAGAACTTTACGAACTTCCTGATCTGGACGTGACCGTAGCTGACGTTTATCGTGGATTAGCTAAATATTTTGAAGTTACTGAAATTGATGATTTAAAGATAAATCATAGCAGGGTTAGCATGTATTCGAGGGAAAATAAGAATGTACTCGTACAAAAAATTGAACATGTTGACATTCTGATTGAAGAAGTTTCTTTTGACTCTCTCAGCGTTTTTGATCCAAAAAATAACCTTCCCCTGCAGCAATTAACCTTAAATATAAACGATTACCTTTTCAGCCCTGAAAAGAATCCTCATACTATAAGGTTGGCTAGTCTGGATATGAATACGAAAGAAAATTCTTTAAATCTAGGGGAATTAGATGTCTCCGCTAACATCAAAAAAAATAAAGAACTTGGCTACAATTCTGGAAAAGCAAGTGCACAACTAATTGATTTAAGGGTCCCTGAAATCAAAATGGACGGTTTAGATTTAATCCGTGCCTTTCAGACCTCAAATATGGAAATTGATAAGATTACAATCTTAAACTCCACAAGCAGCATTACTCAAGCTTTTGAATCAAAATCTTCAGGTAGTGATTTTTCTGCAAAAGATACGTATCAAAGTATTTCCAAATTTATAAAAGAAATAAACATTCAAGAATTTTTGATATCAAATGCTGATGTAAGTCAATATCCTACTGACTCCAAAGCACAAAAACTTCACCATTTAGAAAATGCAAGGATCTCTCTGAAAGGAATTCATTTAGATTCAGCTCTAGCATATAAAGACAAACCAAATGCTCCAATAAATGAAATTTTAGTGCAATTAGACAATTATCAATATAGCACACTAAATAATACAAAATCGTTAGCCCTGAGTCCTTTTCAATATTCCAGCAGGGGAAAATCGCTGAATGTAAACAATATTTTTTTCAAGTCCCGTTCAGCGAAAGAATCTAAAGAAACGGATTCTATAGAAATAAATGTTAGTACTTTTTCAATATCCGATTTTGACTTAGTTAATGCTTACAGAAAAGGAGAATTAAATATTAAAGAAGTTCTTTTAAAAAGTCCTGAAATAAATGTGAGTAGAGGACTGAAACTGGAGAAATCCATTGCAGAAACAGAAAAAAAAGAAACTACTTCTGCTGCTACACAAAAAGAGATATTTAAATGGATTAATCCTATAACAATTGAATCAATTAAACTTGTTGATGGCACTGCAGATTATAAGGAAAGATTAGATGATATAACCAACTTTCAGAATTTGCAGGGATTTTTAATAGAGATAAACAAGCTGAAATTGACACCAGAAAATATTAACAATACTAAAAATATTTTACCAGTTGAAAATGTATTACTAAAGGCTAAAAACTACACCTTTCACTCTCCTGACAGCATGTATACTGTCAAATTGGATAGCCTTTTTTATTCTTCTAAAAAGAAAAACTTGACGGCAAATCTGTTTGAATTAATCCCTGATTATGATTTACAAAATCAAACCATTAAGCAAAATATAGAAAATGCTCATGCAAACTTATTTAAGATAACAGCAAATCAGTTTACTGTTGAAAAATTTGACCTTATCAATGCTTTTAATACTGGGAAATATACATTCGGAGAAGTATTGCTTGAATCTCCAGAACTTTCTATTCTACAAAATAAAAAAGTTCTAAACTATCAGCAGAAAACAAAATCAGATGCTCAGAAATCAAAAAGCATAATTGAAAAAGAAAATAATAATAAAGAAAAAATCAATAAAGATATTCAAAACCAAATTGATAAATATGTAGGTATTTTTGCTATCGACAGAATACGAATTACGGACGCTAACTTTCTTTTCGAGGTGCTTAAAGAAGACACTATAAGAGAAAGTCAGAAGTTAGAAAACTTATCCTTACTGATAGAGAACCTCCAGCTAGCCGATTTAGAAGCTCGCGATTTTACTGATATATTCTCAGTAGATGACATCCATTTATTACTAGAAAATTATAATTTCATCACCCCCAACAGCTTATATGAACTGCGAGTAGATAAACTTAAAGCCTCCGTGACAGAAAAATATATTCATGTGGATAGCATTAACTACAAACCACTTTTCCTAATAGAGGAATATGCAGATAAGCTGGACTATGCACAAGATCGCTTCGATGTTAAAGTAGGAAAAGTTGAAGTTGAAGGTTTTAATTTTGATGAATTATTTAATTATCAAAAATTTATCATAGAAAGTATTCTTATTGACGGAGTAGATGGAAGTATCTACAGAGATAGTCGTGTTAAATCAAATCCAGATCGGCAACCAGTCACTGTTCAAAAATTCGTTAAAGACCTGCCAGTGCCCATTAAACTGGATACACTCGCCCTTAAAAATGGAAAAATCATTTACTCAGAGATCTCAAAAGATGGTTCAGAACCTGGAATCACCAGCTTTACTGACACTGATTTTAAAATTATCAACATCACAAATGATTCGCTTGTCTACTCAAAAAATGATTCGCTAATAGTAAATGGAGTTACAAGTTTTTTGGGTGAGAGCAAATTAGAAATTGCTTTCAATTTCGATATGAATCACCCCGATGACCTTTATACCTATGAAGGTTACCTGGAAGAGATGAACTTTGAAAAACTAAACCCTCTTTTTACCAATATTCTCTTTGTAAAAATGAAAAGCGGAGAAATGAAAAAACTTGAATTTTCCGTTAAAGCTACAAAAGACCATGCAGAAGGAATGATGTATTTTCCATATCAAAATTTAAGATTCAAATTATTAAATAAAGATGATATAGGGAATCCCGGCTTTTTATTAAATGTGGTAAACTGGTCTTTAAATCACTTAATTATAAAATCTAATAATCCTGGCAAATTATTTAATGTGTATAGAGATGGGAAAATAGATATTAAGAGGAATTACCAAAAATCAGTATTCAATCATATGGGAAATGCATTATTAATGGGATTAATTTCGAGCACTACTCCGAAACCAATAGAATTTATCATTGGCACAATTGGCATTCCTTAAAATAGCTACCGATGTGAGTTTCCAAGATGCTATCCATATGCAAGCCGTTGAGATATATAGCACAAGTTTAGAAGCTCGTGCTATCATTTATTTTGTGGCAAAAGCTTACCTTTTTGCAAATACAGATAAAGCCTGATAAACCTTATGAATCGGCAAGCCCATCACCGTAAAATAAGAACCTTCCAATTTTTCAATATGCGTTAAGCCAATTCCTTCCTGAATTCCATAAGCTCCAGCTTTATCATATGGCTTATGATTACGGATATAATCCCAAATTACCTCCTCCTCTATCGGATTAAAATGGACTAAAGTCTCATCCGAATATTTTTCAAATTTTCCATTAAACAACACACAAAAACCAGACATTACTTGATGTGCTCTTCCGCTCAACTTGCTTAGCATGCTGAAAGCCTCCTCTTCGTCCTGCGGCTTTTCCAACAATTCATTATCGATCAAAACTGTAGTGTCAGCTGTTAAGATAATTTTATCATTATATTGATTGTCTTCTGCAAAAGCTTTGGCTTTCTTCTCTGCCAAAAAAGTGGCCACTTCATTATGAGGCATTTCTAAAGGATAACTTTCTTCTGTATCCTTCGCTTGAGTCAAAAATTCAAAGCCTGCTTTAGTTAATATTTCTTTTCTTCGGGGCGATTTAGAGCCTAAAATAAGAGGGTAATTCAAATTCATTTTCCTGTATTGAGCCAAATAAAAATCCACAAATGGTTTTAGGATAGAAATAAGTAGATTTTTGGGGCATGGTGTAGCCAGTCTTGCAGACTTGTTTTACTTGCTCCATACTTATTTCTTTAGTAATTAGTGCACATTGCACTTCATCTTTAAACAGCTTTCTTATGCAAGCTGTAAAGTTTCTTTCAAATTGAATAGATTCAGAACTCCTTTGTTCTTTTCCCTTTATTCCTAAAATTTTTTCAATGAAAAAGTAATGCAATACCGTTAAATCAAGATGTTTAACCTCATCGGGAAAATTCCACTTCAACTCTGAGATTTTTTCAGGCTTCAAACGGATTTTGTACGTATTATCTTTAAACAATAAACCAAACGCCCATTTTTTGCCTAAAATGATTTCATGTACGTCCTCAGGATTCTCTAGCGTTTTGATAATGAAATCCTCCTCTAGTTTCTTCAGAATTTCCTTTTCTGACAAATCAGGAATATCTTTTATTAATCGATGCGTGGGTAAAATCCTCAAATCATCTGAATTAGAATTGGTCAGGTACATCATATGAAAGTTATACCCTTCCTGACCGGTATGATTCGGGTTTTGCTCCATCATCTTTTTTCTATAAAGCAAAGAGCCTTCGTAACGATGATGTCCATCCGCTAAAATGATTTGCTGAGGTGCAATTTTCTCAATGAATCTCTTAATGATTTTTGCATCGTGAATTACACTCACCACTTCTCTCACACCTTGATAATCTTCCAATTCTCCTAAAGGTATTTGCATACACTCATCCATGTAAGGCTCCAATTCAAAATCAGGATCAGAATAAAGTCCGTGAGTAGCACTTACATTCAATTGAGTTTTATCCAATAATTCAATCCTGTCATTAACTGATTTGGGAATTGTATTTTCATGTCTTAAGATAACGTTATCTTCCCAATCATACGCCTTTATAAAAGCAATAAATCCTTTTCGAACAAGCTCCCGAGTGGAACCTGGCAAGGTAAAATATTGATAATAGACATAAATTCCTGGTAAAGGATCCTGCACAATGATGCCTTCCTTTTTCCATTTTGCTAATCTATCTGCCGCCATATTAGCAGATTCTTCTCCACCTTTTGGTACAGACAAATGAATACTATTTAATGGGTTTTTGTAAAGTGCTTCTCTTTGCTTAGGAGATACCACATCAAATAAAGGGCTTGTCAAAGTATCAATTTCCTTTTGCAGCATAGAATTGTAACGCCAAGCTTTAATAGGCCTAATTTCTGCCATTCTTTGGATACTAAAATTAAATTATACAAAATATTTATTAGGAAATATATCACTCCTGTTGGTCGTCAGGATGACTATAGGTTTTCCCGTTTTGCCTAATAGGTTCTATTTTTACAACCTATTCTTTTTCCACATAGAAACTTTTTGACCACTTGTCTCTGTTGCGGTTTGCTTTTGTTGCCTTTCCGTCCACAATTTCACTGCAAGTGCTGCAGCAATTTCTGATTCAACATCGGAAACTTTCTCATCCAAATCACTTGGCTGAAAATATTTTTCAATGAACTTAGTATCGAAATCACCGCTAGTGAACGCATCATGCTTCAAAACATATTTACAGAAACTTAAGGTAGTTTGAATTCCTACAATTTCGTATTCATCAATTGCTCGAATCATTCTGCTAATAGCTTCCTCTCGATTGTCAGCATAAGTAATGAGTTTTGCAATCATCGGGTCGTAATGAATTGGAATCTCCATTCCCTGTTCAAAACCATCATCTACCCTAACACCAGTCCCCTGAGGTCTTTTATAAACTTTCAGTTTTCCGATATCAGGCAAGAAATTATTTTGTGGGTCTTCTGCGTAAACTCTAACCTCAACTGCATGTCCTTTTATAGTCAAATCTTCTTGCTTGATGGATAGAGCCTTTCCTTCTGCAATTCTAATTTGTTCTTTAACCAAATCTACTCCAGTTATTTGCTCGGTTACCGGATGTTCCACTTGCAGACGAGTGTTCATCTCCAGGAAGTAAAAGTTCAATTTATTATCTACAATAAATTCTACAGTTCCTGCTCCATAATAATTACAAGATTTTGCAACATCAATGGCAGCTTGTCCCATTTGCTCTCGAATTTCTGGTGTCAACACACTTGAAGGAGCTTCCTCAATTACTTTTTGATGCCTTCTTTGAATAGAACATTCTCTTTCAAATAAATGAACCACATTTCCTTTTTGATCACCTAAAACCTGAATTTCAATATGACGAGGGGAGGTTACGAATTTCTCTAAAAAAACGGCTCCATTTCCGAAGGCATTTTTCGCCTCACTGACAGCTCTATCCATTTGGGATTCAAATTCAGCTGGGTCTTCCACTATCCTCATTCCCTTACCTCCACCACCTGCACTGGCTTTAATTAAAATAGGATATCCAATTTCGTCTGCTTTTTCCTTTGCAAGTGCTATATCAGTAATGGCCTTATCCAAACCTGGCACCAATGGCACATTTCTTTTTAAAACGGCCGCCTTGGCAGAAAGCTTATCCCCCATAACTTCGATTGATTCCGCTGATGGGCCAATGAAAATAATTCCAGCTTTTTCTACTTGTCTTGCAAAATCGGCATTCTCAGAAAGAAAACCATATCCAGGGTGGATAGCATCTACTTTTAATTTCTTACAGGTTTCGATTATTTTGTCTATTCTTAAATAACTTTCTGAAGAAGCTGGAGGACCTACACAAACGGCTTCATCTGCATAGCGCACATGAAGTGCATTTCTATCCGCTTCACTATATATTGCTACAGTTTTAATACCCAATTCACGCGCAGAACGCATTACTCTAAGGGCAATTTCACCTCTGTTGGCTATTAAGATTTTTTTAATATCTGGCATATCAATTAGTCTTACAATATCAAATAAAAATTGAAGTACAATGCTACATAATTATTGTCTTTTTTACTAAAAAATAAGGCTTAAAAGCAGGATGGCTATTTTTTCAGTAACAGCTTTTTTGTTACCTTTGTGGCTTGATTAGAATTATCATTGATACAATAAAATAGATAAACGTGGATTTATTTGAGAAATTGAAAGTGGATCGTGGTCCTTTAGGTAAGCATTCCAACGTAGAAGAAGGTTATTTTATGTTCCCTAAATTAGAAGGAGAGCTTTCTCCTCATATGAAATTTAGAGGAAAAGAAGTCTTAACCTGGAGTTTAAATAACTACTTAGGTTTAGGTAACCATCCTGAAATAAGAAAAGCAGATGCTGAATCCGCTGCCAAATGGGGATTAGCTTACCCAATGGGAGCAAGAATGATGTCGGGAAATACTTCACAGCATGAGGAATTAGAAAGACAATTAGCTGAATTCATCAAGAAGGATGATGTAATGCTTCTTAATTTTGGCTACCAAGGTGTTCTATCGATTATTGATGCTGTTGTAGGAAGAAAAGACGTAATTGTTTATGATGGTGAGTGTCATGCTTGTATTGTAGATGGTGTTCGTTTGCATATGGGTAAAAGATTTGTTTACCCGCACAATGATATAGAAAGCCTAGAAAAGCAATTACAAAGAGCTACTAAGCTGACCGAAGAAACTGGTGGCGGTATTTTAGTTATTACTGAAGGAGTATTCGGAATGACTGGAGCGATGGGTAAATTAAAAGAAACAATTGCTTTAAAAGAAAAATACCAATTCCGCTTATTATGTGATGATGCACATGGTTTTGGTACCATGGGTGAAACTGGAGCTGGAACTGCTGAACAACAAGATGTGATGGACGAAGTAGATTTATACTTCAGTACATTCGCCAAGTCTATGGCCTTAATCGGTGCTTTTGTTGGCGGTGATCCTGATATCATCAAATTCTTGAGATATAATATGCGTTCACAGATTTTTGCAAAGTCTTTACCTATGCCAATGGTAGAGGGTGCGCTGAAAAGATTAGAATTATTGCGTGACCAACCTGAGCATAAAAAGAATTTATGGAAAATAGTGAATGCCCTACAAAGCGGATTACAAGATAAAGGCTTTAGCATTGGAACAACTCAATCTCCAGTTACCCCTGTAATGTTAAACGGAACTGTAGGTGAAGCAGCAGCATTAGCTTATGACTTAAGAGAAAATTTCGGCATCTTCTGTTCAGTTGTTATCTACCCAGTAGTTCCAAAAGACACTATTTTATTGAGATTAATCCCTACCGCATCGCACAGTTTGGAGGATGTAGAGCGTACGATTAAAGCATTTGAAGCCATAAAAGGTAAGCTAAAAGATGGTCATTACAGGGAAAATGAGTTAGCAAAAGCCTTTAAAGAGTAATTTTTTAGGAAAAATGTTGCCCTAATTGTTGTTTTTATATGTTTTTGCCTATATTGCTTTCAATTAATTAAATTATTTAGTCAACCGTAAACTAAAATAAGAATGAAAAGATTCGAACAAGTAAGAGACCTTATCATGGGTCTAGAAGGTGATTTTGAAAAATTCTACGACAAAGAAAACCAGGCAGCTGGTACTCGAGTTAGAAAAGGAATGCAAGAGTTGAAAAACTTAGCACAAGAAATCAGAATTGAAGTTCAGGATATTAAGAACAAAGCTTAATTAGAATTTGAACGATTTCGAAAGAGGCTGGCAGTTTTGTCAGCCTTTTTTTTTGACTGTTTTTAAAAATCCCAATCTTGATTACTCCGTTCTATATCAACATTAAGGATTAAAAAGATTTAATATGAAAGAACTAAAATCGAAGCTTCCAAATGTGGGCACTACCATATTTACCGTAATGTCACAAATGGCAGCTGAATATAAGGCCATTAATCTCTCACAAGGTTTTCCTGATTTCCCTGTATCAGAAAAATTGATAGACTTAGTTTATCAAAATATGCAAATCGGGCATAATCAATATGCACCTATGCCTGGCCTTCCACAATTGAGGGAAGCCATAGCCAATAAAATTAAAAATACAGGTGGGATTGATTTAAATATAGAAACAGAAATTACCGTTACTGCTGGCGCTACAGAAGCTATTTTTTCCAGCGTTTTGGCAACCGTCCACCGAGGTGATGAGGTAATTGTACTAGAACCTGCTTATGATTGCTATATTCCTGCTATCGAATTGGCAGGTGGCAAAGTGGTTCCTGTTAGTTTAAATTTAGCAGACTTCTCTCCAGATTGGCAAAAAGTAAAAGACAATATCACGGAGAAAACCCGAATGATAGTTATCAATTTTCCGCATAATCCGTCTGGAGCCATTTTGACTGAAAATGATATAACTACTTTAAAAGAAATTTTAGAGGATAATCCTCATTTGATTATTTTGAGTGATGAGGTTTATGAACATATTATTTTTGATGGCAAAACGAATTTAAGCGTTTTAAAAGATGAGTTTCTAGCAAGCAGAAGTATTGCAGTCTCTTCTTTTGGAAAAACTTTTCATGCCACTGGTTGGAAAATTGGTTATATGGTAGCTCCTGAGGCTATTATGAAAGAAATCAGAAAAGTGCATCAATACAATTGTTTCTCAGTGCATACTCCTAGTCAGTATGCTATGGCTGAATATTTACAAAATGAGCAAAATTATTTGGGTGTGAGCGCGATGTACGAAAAGAAAAGAGAATTCTTCCAGCAAGCCATGCAAGACTCAAAATTCAAAGTGATTCCTTCTTACGGTACCTATTTCCAATTATTGGATTTTAGTGAAGTTTCAGATATGGGTGATATGGAATTTGCGCAATATCTCATCAAAGAAAAAGGAGTAGCTTCCATACCTGTTTCAGCATTTTATTCAAACAAACAGGATAACAAACTACTCAGATTTTGCTTTGCCAAGGGTGAAGAAACATTACAAAAAGCAGCAGATATATTATGCAAGATTTAAAAGTAACGCTTATTCAAACGCCTTTGCATTGGCAGGACAAACAGGCCAATATATCCATGTTAGAAGAAAAAATATGGGAGATTGAAGAGGAAACTGATCTGATTGTATTGCCTGAGATGTTCAATACAGGCTTTAGCATGGAAGCTGAAAAAATGGCCGAACCTATGAATTTGCATACTTTCAAATGGATGAAGCAGATGGCTAGCCAGAAGAAAGCAGTGGTTACAGGTTCTTATATTGTAAATGATAATGGGAATTATTTCAATCGCTTAATTTGGATGCAGCATGATGGAAATTATTTCACTTACGATAAAAGGCATTTGTTCAGAATGGCGAATGAAGATGAGCACTATTCGCCAGGACAAAAAGATTTGATAGTTGAATTAAAAGGATGGAAAATAAAACCTTTGGTTTGCTATGATCTTAGATTCCCTGTTTGGTCAAGAAATAAATCCAATGATAAAAATAAATTGGAATACGATTTAATCCTTTTTGTAGCCAACTGGCCAGCTGTTCGAGTGAATGCTTGGGATATTTTATTACAAGCCAGGGCCATAGAAAATGTAAGCTATTGTTTGGGCGTAAACAGAATTGGAGAAGATGGAAAAGGAATTGCGCACAATGGACATTCCGCCATTTACGGTCCAAAGGGAAATGCTTTATATTTTGCGGATGATAGAGAGGAAATTAAAACGGTTGTTTTATCAGGAGAAGAATTGTTAAGGTTTAGAGAGAAGTTTCCTGCTCAGTTGGATGCTGATGGGTTTGAAATTAATAATTAATAATTAATAATTAGTAATTGGTAATTAAAAAGATATACATTTACTGTCAACATAAGTAATAAAAACTATTGTATTTAAGTTTTTTTTTTAAATAATTCCCTATTAGTTTTAACCCACATTTAAAAACTAAACAAATATCTCATGAAAAAATTATTACTATTAGCTATTCTAGCTATTTCGATCAATTTTGTATCTGCTCAAGATTACAAACCATTTCAATTATACCTCGGTGTAGGCTATACCGTACCTCAAGGTGGTGGTGGTGTTTTATTTGATGTAGAACCAGCTTACAGAATAAACGACCAAATTGCAGTAGGATTAAGATGGGAATCAGCTGCAATGGCTCGAGTTGTGGGAGAAGAAGAGGCGAGTATTTCAGGTACTTCTTCTTATACTTTAAATGGAAAGTATTATTTCTCAAACGATAAATTCAGACCATATGCTGGTTTTGGATTAGGTGCTTTTAGTTTAGCTTCAGTTTCTGTAAGCGGTGCTGGTGCTGGTGCTGGTGCTGAAACTAAAATTGGATTCTATCCTAGAATTGGGTTTGACTTTGGACACTTTAATATCAACATTGATTACAATTTCATCCCTTCATCTGAAATTGATGGTGTTGATTCAAATGGTGATCCTGCTACATTTGATGTAGCAAACAGCTATTTAGGAATTAGAATCGGTGCATTTATCTTTGGTGGTAAAAATTAATTACTGAAGAAAAATCACTTTAAGAAATGGTGAGTTCTTTTGAGCTTGCCATTTTTTTTTGTGACAATAGAAATTCCAGTTAATTTTAATCTCAAAATTACAATTGATACCCAATCAATTTCATACAGTTACCAATAAATTCAATACAAAACCACTTTTCTACTCACTCTTTCACCATTTTCAAAAACAGCACTGACAATATAAATCCCTCCTTTTAAAGCTGAAATATCTATAGCTTGATTGGAAAAGGCTTGGTAAGATTGTTCCGTCAATACTTTCCGCCCGTTAAGGGTAATTATTGAGATTGAAACATTTTTATTTGTTCTAACATAAAGTTGTCTGCTTTGATTTGGATTAGGATAAACCTGAAAAACTAATTCTTCACCACCTTGAACAGGTAATTCTTTATTATTTCTGAAAATTCTCAATCCTCCTGAAACTGTTCCTAAAACCAAGGCTGGATAGTCATCATTGAAAAGTGGTGCAAAAGCCAAATTGTTTCTTTTCCCAAAATAAGCATCATCGAAATTTTGCTCAAGTGAATTGTATATTCTCACAGAATCAAACTCACCATCATTATTCTCAATATCTGAAAAAACTCTGATATTGCCACTCAAATCAGAAGTGATTAAATCTTGTTTATTGTCATTATCCATATCTGCTACATGTATCCTCAAAGCTGAACGGAAAAAATTATCACCAATATCTAAATACGCATTATCTTCCAATTGAAATTGCGGGTTTCTCCCCTCTCCTATATTTTCATATAGAATCAATCCCCCAGAAGATTTACCCACCAATAAATCAGGTTGATTATTACCTATTACGTCTGCAAAGTGAACCGTATAACCAAATCCAATGAAAACATCATTTACTGAGATTGTAGAGTTTAAATCTAAACCTGATTCATTTTGAAAAATAATTCGCAACTGATTACTATTCTCGAGGGTGCCTTGCAAAACCAAGTCCTTTTTTCCATCTAAATCAAGATCTACCCATTGGATAAATAGGTTAGCTAATCCTTCCTCAGATAAATTGAAATAATCATCTGTAATTAATTCAAAAGATGGGGTTTGGCTGTTTCCTGTGTTTTCATAAAGCGCAATGGCACTGAATAGAGCCTCTGTTTCATATAAATCCGTGTAGGAAATAAACATATCCAAATCTCCATCATTATCGTAATCAAAAAAAGCAGGGCTAGCCTGAGCCCCCCAATCAATCATATCTTCTTGCAGAAATTCTTTGGTAATCAAATCATAGTCATTCTCTGATTTTTGATAAAGCCAATTAGAAGAAGCGAAATCAATAGGACTTCCAAGATTGGCTTCAATATTCGGACTAATAATTAATTCTTCCTTTTCATCGCCTATGACATCCATTATCATGGTATTGGGATAAAAATTGAATTGAGCAGGATTCGTTTGATTTGGAAAATCGGAAGTAAAACTATTAAAATCAGGCTGCTGATTTGCTGAAGCCACATTATTGAAATAGTAAAGCTCTCTGCATTCCTCATGGCTTGAAACTAATTCCAGCTTACCATCTTCCTGAAAATCAAAAATCGCTACGCTTTTACCACCTGCATGACGAGCATTGCTAATCATCCTTCCAAAAACATCCTGACAATCTTCACCATTAAATGCAAAAACACCACAATCGCAATCCTCCACACTTCCCCAATAATTATCAACAACTTCAAAAGGCCCTAAATCTGCCCCCCCTCCATTATCAACACTTTTATTTTCATAAAATAAAATCCGGCTTTGAATGCCAGAGAAGTTAAAATTCAAAATATCAATATCGCCATCATTGTCAATATCCCCAATGTATGGATAGTCGTTAAAATTGACTTGTAAGTTTACCTCATTGCCTGAAAGGCTTTCATAACTGATGAAATTCACTGCTCTTTCCCACTGCGGGATGTTTCCTAATGCCAAATTCCGATAGGCTGTAATTCCTAAATTGCCAGCTGTGAACAGGTCATTTTTTCCATCCCCATCATAATCTCCCAGGATAAAAAAGTTTTGGATTTCTGCAGGAAAATATTTTTCAAATTGGGGAGCATATTCATATTCATTTCCATTTCTGAGGAAACATACAATTCTACCTGAGCTGCGGTCGAATCCTGCCAAATCAGCAACTCCATCATTATTCAAATCTATTTTTCCATATTGAACTCCATTTAAGCCACCTGCCCAAGGAAATGCTTTTTCGTCCTCATTCGGATGAGAAATTGGGGTATCCTGATAAGGAACAAACTGATACTGGGAAAAACCAATAAATGAAAGTCCTGAAAGAAGAAATAAAAGCAAAAATCGCATACTGCAAATTTAACGTACTTTATATTTTTCCTATTATAAACAATAATAAGCTTTTACAATTTTATAGATTTGTAAAAACCTATTGAAAAATGACAGAGATAGAAAAGCTCTACGAAATATATTTAAAAAGTACTGGAATCTGCACAGATAGCCGCAAGCTTGAAAAAGGCAATCTATTTTTTGCTTTAAAAGGTCCCAACTTCAATGGAAACAAATTTGCCCAGTCAGCCCTTGAAGAGGGTGCTTTAGCAGTTTTGGTAGATGAAGTGGAATACCACAAAAATGATGAGAATAATTACTTAGTGGATGATGCTTTGAAAACCTTACAACTTTTGGCCACTCATCACAGGCAGCAACTCAATATCCCGATTATTGGTATAACGGGCTCAAATGGTAAAACCACGAGCAAGGAATTAATTCATGTGGTTTTGGCTAAGAAATACAATGTTTTTGCTACCTCAGGTAATTTGAATAACCACATTGGAGTGCCGTTGAGTTTACTTTCCATCAATAAAAAGCATGAAATTGCCATCATAGAAATGGGGGCCAACCATGTGGGTGAAATAGCTTCCTATTGCAAAATAGCTCAACCTACTCATGGATTGATTACCAATATCGGTAAAGCCCACATTGGGGAATTCGGAGGCTTTGAAAATATCATTATCGGTAAAAGCGAATTGTTCGATTTTCTTAAGAAAAACAATGGCATTCCGTTTATCAATACTCAAGATGCTGTATTGAAAAATATGCAAAAACGATTTTCCAATGCAGTCACCTTCCCAAATGAAGGAGACGACTTGGAACTTCAACCAGAGAAAGGCTCGGCATTTTTAAAATATTCCACTGAAGGTTTCAGTCATATAGAAACACATTTAGTTGGTCAGTTTAATTATCTTAATGTGGCAGCTGCTTTATGCATTGGTAAATATTTTGACGTTTCGATGGAAAAAGCCATTAAGGCAACGCAAGAGTATATGCCTGAAAATATGCGTTCGCAAATGATTAAAACGGATAATTACACTATTTTACTAGATGCCTACAATGCTAATCCTGATTCGATGGAACTAGCCATTAAAAGCTTGAGCGCTATAGAAAATACTGAATCCGTAGTGATTTTGGGAGATATGCTGGAATTAGGGGATACTGCAGAATTGGAACATGAAAAACTAGGGGAGCTTTGCGTGGATTTGGGTATTAGCAAAAGATATTATTGCGGCAAACAAATTCAATCTGCTTCTAAAAAGGATAATTTTGGCAAGTACTTCGAGACTAAAAATGAATTGATAGAACACTTAACAGCCAAGCCATTGAAGAAAGCAAGTACGATTTTAATCAAAGGCTCTAGGAAAAATGCTTTGGAAGAGATAGTGCCATTTTTGGTTAAATTGGAGGGGAGATAAGAGTTATTAAAACTTCGTTTCAATAGACTAGATTCCCACCTTCGTGGGAATGACGCATAGAATAGAATGAGTTGGAAAAGGACAGATTAGAACCTCACTCCAATTCCACCTTAAACATTTTTCCACCCCTACCTGCCATCAAAGCAGTACGGCTGTCAATGAAAGTGGCTGTCCAAATGTCTTCTTCGCTTAAAGTTTTCCATTTTTGTTGGTCGCCTAACCAAATTTCAGCTCCTTTTGGACCGCAAACCAATACGAATTCATTTTCTAAATAATTTGTGACTGCCATCCCGTAGAAAGAACCTAGAGTTGCATGCTCAGGGAGAGCTTTCCAGTTTTCACCATTATCTTCGGAATAGTAAACATTCTCCAATTGCTTGTCAGAAATTCCCAAATCCCCACCTGTAATCCATAATTTATCATTTGACTTCTTAATGGCTGTCAGACCCGCAAATTCACCTGTCATCATAGGGGTGCTTTTCACTTCCCAGCTTCTGCCATAATCTTCTGTGTAAAAAACCCTAGCGCTTCCATTTGCACCTGTGGCTATCCATGCTTTCCCTTCTTCACCAGTCAAAATATTGCTCCCACTTGAAGCAAAACCACCTTCACCATCATTTGCCAAAGGAGCAGTCGGAATTCGTGTCCAGCTTCTACCAAATTCAGCTGTTTTAAGAATATAGGCCAATGAATCTGTGGCATCTCCATAGACTAATCCTTGTCCATTTTCCCAGAATTGAACCGCATCTATAAAGCCCTTATCATTTTCCATTTGAAAAACTTTTCGCCAGCCTGTGACTTCATGAAAATAAAAGATTTGACTCAATCTACCCTCGCCTGCACTTAATACAATGGCTTCCTTATCACTGATTGGATGAACATCTCTGAATTGCAGACTGTCAATTTCAGGATAGGTAAAAACTTGCCAATCATCCCCTGCATTGGTAGATTTTAGTAAGGTAGAATATGTTCCACTAGCCCAGACGATGGAATCATTAAATGACTGCAAACCGATAATGAGGGCATCTGTATTAGTGTTAAGCTCAGTTAATTTTGGAGTCACATTTTTATCTCCACAAGAAGCTGTGAAAATCAATACAGTCATTATCAGGCAATAATTCTTTATTTTTTTACCAATCAAAATATTCTTCTTCATTTAATTCAACTTCTTTTTTCTCTTTTTCAATTTCTTGTCCCTTAATAATCTTCTTCAAGGTTTTTCCTTCCTCTTTTAATCTATCTGCAACGGATTGCAAGGAGCGTTTTTTATCCCAACTAATTTCAAAATCATCCGTGGTACCTATAATTTTCAAATAGAGATTGGAATATCCCCCACTCTCTTCAATTGCACCAAATGCAGCATCGCTGTCCTCCTTTTTATAGTTTTTTAAAGGTACTAATAATCTATAATTAATTTCCTGATTAAAGGTATGTGTGCCTTGCAATAATATATCAGATACATTGGACTTGATAGACATTTCCGGAAGATAAATCACTTTATTTTTGATTTCGATTGTATTGCTCAATTCGCCAAAGTTCAAATGTGTTAGTTCGTCCTCCCTCACGTAATCCGACAAACTTAGCATAGGCTGAAAATCATTCAGCTCCCCATTTTCAATAGTAGCATCAATGGTGGCAGTAAAAGCATCAGGTTGGAATTTCAAACCTTCATCCAGTAAAATAAAAGCATTTACTTTGGCATCAATTTTTCCTTTTAAATGTCTATCAGTCAAGAAATCCTGCTGGAAATTTTCGAAAGTATAAAATATACTATCCACATTCATTCCCTTAAAATTAACCGCTGTGTTGATTCGGATTTCATTACTCTTTTTGGCATTCACTTCTCCATTTAGGGTCATTTTACCTCCATTACTCTCTAAACCTAATTGAGACGCCTCAAGAATTTGATTGGATAGTTTGATTTTACCTGAGATATTTCTTCCTTCAAATCGCTTAAATGTTAGATTTGAAATATGTGAGGTTAAATCCAATTGCAATTTTGGGCTTAAGGCAAATTTGAAAGATTCTTCCTGTTTTTCGATTGAGTTATCTGCATTAGATAAGCCAGATAGCAACTCATTGAGATTGATATTTTCACTAACAGTTTCTGCTTCTATTAAAAGCGCTTGATTTTCCTTCAAGAAATAGGGAATTATATTAAGGAAAAATCCACTTAATTCAATATCCGAGTCGCCAATATTCCCTTTCAAATGATTGATAGCAATGTCATTCTTATTGAACATTAATCTACCATTTACATCATTAATGGGTAATGGATAATCTGCATAAACTCCACTTAAATTAGTTAAAATTAATTCTCCAGAGTTATTTATTCGTGTTGCCGTTGAAGCCTGTTTAAAGTCATTGAAATAGCCAGCAACAGTCAAATTGAAATCAATTAAACCATCTAGCTGTGAATATTTTTCTTTATCAGGGAAAAAGGTGACTAAATCCTGCGTTGAAATCTGACCTTCAGTCGAAAGATTAATGAGATAATTCTCAAAATCTTTAATTCCTAAATTTGCCGTAAATGGTTTTCCTTTTAAGACTCCTTTAATATCTTTCAGAACCAATTGTGAGGTTTTTAGACTTTGTTTTGCTCCATTATTGAAATTTCCATGGAAACTTAAATTCTCGAATCTTGTATTGTATTCAGGCTGAAATAGTGATGCATTATCCACGCTAAAGCTGAAATTGATATTAGGACTTTCTTTGGATGTTAAATTTCCAACCAAACTTCCTTCAAACTGCGAATTCCCAGTACTTTCATAATCAGCCAATTGCTTTCTATACGTCTCAGGCAATAAAGAAATCAGTGTTGTGAAATCTGATTCGATTCCTTTCACCAAAATATTCATATAACTGTCCTCAATTTCATAGTTTCCCGAAATTTGAAAATCATTTCCAGATAAAAGAATTTGAGAAGGTAGAATTTCTACTGTTTCTGCACCTTGCGTATATTTGAGAGTAGTTTTCAATGTTAAATTTTTATTCTCAAAATAATCATACTCCCCAATTTTTATTGCCTTGGAATTCATTTTGCCTTCAACATTGATATAATAAACATTTTTCTTTTTGTAAAGACTAGCATTTAATTGGTCTGCAAATTGTAAATAGGATTGCTTTAAAGCCTCATCCACATAATTAATCTGCACTCCTTGAATCTGAACATTTTTCAAATCAAAATTGACAGACTGCTGCGAATTTGAATTTGAGTTTTTAATTATATCATAATTTATTTCACCAGACCTTGTAGTGCGGATAGTGACCTCTCCATTTTTCAATATAATCTTCTCAAATGAATAATCTCCCTTCAGAAAATGTAAGGTATTAAAGGAAAGTGCCAGCTCCTCTAGCTTGGCCAAGGGAAAACTGCTTCTCTCCAAGGACTCTTGAATAAAAACATTCTGAAATCGTAAAGAAATATTTGGAAAATCTGTCCACCAATTGATATCAACGGCACCAACTTTTACTGGTGTCTGAATTGTTTTATTGATTTCCGACAATATCTTTTCAATAAGTTGGTCTTGATTGTAATACAAGTATGCTGACCCACCGGCAAAAAGCAGGGTCAAAAAAAGAAAAAGGTAAAGAATAATCTTTTTAATGCGCTTCAAAGTAATGCGTTTGATGGATGAACGAAAATTGTGAATAAGAGATATAAATCCAAATTTATTTTTTTTACAGATCTAAACAATTGACTATCAGTTTCATAAATATTTTAAAGAAAAAAAGTTGAATTATTTTTCAAAATCAATTTGTAAATATAAAAAGCAATACTACATTTGCATTCCCAAAACACAACAAAAGGTTGTAAAAATCAAAAATAATTAATGGGGATATAGCTCAGTTGGTTTAGAGCACCTGCCTTACAAGCAGGGGGTCGTAGGTTCGAATCCTACTATCCCCACCAAAATAAAGCCTATTCAATGTTTTTGAATAGGCTTTTTGCATTTTTAGACTGTAAGCATCATATAATTTTTTCCTAAGAAAAGCCCGTATCATTAAATTTGATTAATTTGTAGCTTAATTAAGCTAAATATTCTTTACAAGTTTTTGGACATCATACTATTAATTATATCACCAATTTTAGTTCTATGGATTTTGAGTGTAAAATGGCTTTACTACTGGAATAGATTTTGGATATTCTTTGCAATAAATGTCCTTCTCACTCTATCCTATTTATTTTACTTTACAAATTCTCAATTAGAATATTTAGGTCATGATGGCTATGGATTGAGAAGAGTGGCTATAATCGTTTTTGTATTATATCTTCATGTAGGATCTGTTTTTATTTTTGCCTTTATTCGGAAGATAAAAAGAAATAAGCGGATTTTAGAATAGCTAATTATACATTACTAATTTCCATTAAACCCTTCACCTCCTTTTCAGTTACTGTGAACATAAATTAATCTATGGTAACCATATCCTTAATACACTACACTCAAAATAAATACTGGGCATTTAAGCAGATGCAGTTACTGCCTCCTCGATTGGCTAAGGTCAATGGCTGTAATTTTGCAAAGTTACTGGGAACGGGTAGTGGATTCGGCTTTAGTTTATGGCCTGATTTCTCAACTTACGCTATGTTGATGAAATGGGACAATGAAAATCGTGCAGAAGAGTTTTTCCAACATTCAAGTGAATTCAGTGAATTGAAAAATAAATCTGTGTCCATTGAAACTCATCATCTAGAATCTTTAGGAGCTCATGGCAGCTGGTACGGTCAAAATCCGTTCCCTGAAAAAGCAGCTTATTCAGGAGGAAAAATAGCCGTCATTACAAGAGCAAGAATCAATATCAACAAGCTCCCAAGATTTTGGCAATTCGTACCCCAGGCCAGTAAAGCCATTGAAAATGCCAAAGGATTAGTTTACACCAAAGGCATAGGCGAATGGCCTTTAATTGAGCAAGCTACGTTCAGTATCTGGGAAAATGAGCAAGCCATGAAAGAATATGCTTATGCTGACATACACAAAGAAATTATCGGGAAGGTTAAAAAAGAAAATTGGTATAAAGAAGAAATGTTTAGCCGCTTCAATTACATTAAAAGTATCACCCATGAACGGCTTTAACCATATTCCGTTAGCAAAAATAGTCACCAAATTTGTATGTTATGAAAAACACATTACTCCTTTTATTTTCTCTGGTATTATTTCAAGCATGTGCTCAAAAAACTAATAACACCCCACAGGATAAAGTCAATTTAAACCTAAATGAACAGTTTGGCGA
Source organism: Marivirga sp. (assembly GCF_035704835.1). Classification (GTDB taxonomy): domain Bacteria; phylum Bacteroidota; class Bacteroidia; order Cytophagales; family Cyclobacteriaceae; genus Marivirga. The sequence goes on from NZ_DASSWQ010000034.1 coordinate 20,898, forward strand.
TTACTGGTATCAAGGAAAGGCAGAATTGACTTCCTATGATTTGGAGCAAGTTCGATATGGAGAAAAAAGAGACGGAGAAGCTGTCCTTATTTTCGTAACGGAAGACTTTTCAAAAAGCAAGCAAGTAAAACTGGACAACCCACAAGAGGCTGGCGATGATGCTGAAAAAGTTCTGAAGCTCAACTTTACCAAAAAATTCAGTACTGGTATTTATCCTTATTCAATTATGACTTCAATATTCTCACCAATTTATCCTGAAAATGATATGCACGCTCGCAAAATCACCACTTCGGTTCAAGAATGGTGCGGACACGTATTTATGCAATTGAATAATATGGGTACTGATTATAAATTACTACTGCGGTCCTATTTTGAAAGCGAAGGAGATGTAGATATGAAACTTGATAAAGTTTGGCTGGAAGATGAACTTTGGACTTTATTACGTCTGGACCCTAATCAAATTCCAAAAGGAGAAATACAGTTATTTCCTTCAACTCAATATTTACGACTTAAACATAAAGATTTAAAAGCATTTACTGCAAAAATCAGTATGGTAACAAACGATAATTTAAACGAATTAACAGTTGAAATTCCAGAACTAGAACGTCAATTATCAATATTCTATAAAGCCCAACATCCTTACCAAATCGAAAAGTGGGAAGAAACTTATCCTGAAAATGGAGAAATGATGACAACTACAGCCACCCTCAAAAAGCGTATCCTGCTAGATTATTGGAATAAAAATGGAGCAAAAGATAGTGTATACAGAAAGCAATTAAATTTGAAATATTAAATTCTTATACTCATCAAACAGCCGCAGCCACCTGCATTAACAATCCGCAAATGTAGGCTGCGTAAGTACCAAGTGCATACCCCAATACTGCCAAAAGCACTCCTACTGGTGCTAAGCTGGGATGGAAAGCTCCTGCCACTATAGGTGCAGATGCTGCACCGCCCACATTCGCCTGACTCCCCACAGCTACAAAGAAATAAGGAGCTTTAATTATCTTGGCAACTCCAAGCAATACAATCACATGAACAGCCATCCAAATCAAGCCAACCATAAAGAAACCAGGATTATCAAAAATAGCAGTCACATCCATCAGCATTCCAATAGAAGCAACCAATACATAAATCATGACACTACCTAGACGCGAAGCTCCCACGCCTTCCAATTTTCGAGCTTTGGTAAATGATAAACATAAACCAATAGTTGTAGCAATTACTACTAACCAAAAGAATGAGGAAGTCAAACTGAATTTATCTAGTTGAGGAGCAACTTCGCCAATCCAAGGGGCTATTAAATCTGCTCCAAAATGAGATATTCCGGTTGCTCCAAAACCAATGGCTAAAACAGTCATGACTTCGGGCAACGTAGGTATTTTCATGATGGAAGCCTGATATTTCTCAATACCATTTTTAACTTCTTCAATTGATGAAGCATCTGCTTTTAATCTTTTATCCAGTTTCTTAGAAATTCCAACTCCGTAGAGTAGAAAGGCCATCCATATATTAGCTACAATCACATCTACGGTAATCATGGTGGCAAATAAATCTTCACTCGCTCCGAAGGTTTCAAACATGGCTGCTTGATTGGCACCTCCACCAATCCAACTGCCGGCTATGGTTGCCATTCCTCTCCAGACGGCATCAGGGCCTACTCCCCCTACAATGTCAGGAGCAAAAGAAGAAACAATTAAAATGGATAATGGTCCACCAATAACAATTCCAGCCGTACCTGCCAAAAACATGATAATAGCCTTCTTCCCTAGTCTGGCAATTGCCTTTAAATCAATACTCAAAGTCAATAGAACCAAAGCGGTAGGCAATAAGTAGCGCGAAGACATAAAATAGAGGTTGGATTCATCACCTGATATGATTCCAAAAGTATTAAAAAGAGAAGGAATGAAGTAACATAATAAAACCGAAGGGATGAAACGGTAAAATTTTTGCCATCCTGCCTTCTTGCTAGAAGCAGTGATAAAAATGGCTGCCAATATTAACATTAGCAAACCTAAAACTACGGCATCGTTGGTGATTAGTGGTTTTTCCATTATGTATAATGTTCTTTCAAAATTTCTACAAATTCACTTAAAATCATTGCAGTAGCGCCCCAAACTACCTTCTCTTCAATATCAAAAAATGGGGCTTTTAATCTGACTTCCTGAGCTACTGTGAGTTCTGTTTCTTGCAGAGTTTTCGGGTTAATCAAATGTTGAACTTCCGCTTTAAAGATATGCTCCACTTCACGAGGATCTTTAATAAATTCAGGCTTTCTGTGTAAAATACTGACCACAGGTTTTACTATATAATTACTGGCCGTTACATTCAAATCAGATAAGCTCCCGACAACTTCATTATCTGAAATTTTGACGCCAATTTCTTCAAAAGTTTCTCTTATGGCAGTTTCAATTAAGCTATCGTCAAAATCTTCCATCTTTCCACCTGGTAAACTTATCTGCCCACCATGTATACCTTGATATGGTGGTCTTTGCATCAAAGGAAAATAGATTTTACCTTCATCGGGATAAAGCGCAATCATAACCGCTCCTTTTTTAGGTGGTTTTTCATATTGCATTTTAAAGCGCTGACCGATAGGTTGCGCCATCATTTGCTGATGGGCATTATCTCCAGGTAGTTCTTGTGCTAACCGAGCTTCTAGATATTTTTTTAACTCCAGTATCATAGATTACAATCAGCAATAATACAAAACTTAAATGAGGTGTGGGAAAGAATTTAGTGTAAAAGTGGTTTAAAATTATTACAGAGAACTCTTAACAAACAAAAAAAGCCATGCAAAATGAATTACATGGCTTGTGAAGCTTAATTAATAAGACTTAATTATTTTCCTGCTTCATATCTTTTAGATACTTCTTTCCAGTTGATTACATTAAAAAATGCATCAATATAATCAGGTCTTCTGTTTTGATAATTTAAGTAATATGCATGTTCCCATACATCAAGACCTAAGATTGGAGTTCCTCCACAGCCAACTTTTGGCATGATTGGGTTATCCTGATTTGGAGAAGAACAAACCTCTACTTTTCCACCAGCGTGAACACATAACCATGCCCATCCTGAACCGAAACGAGTAGCTGCGGCATTAGAAAATTCTTCTTTAAATTTATCAAAAGAACCATAAGCTGATTTAATTGCGTCAGCTAAAGCACCTGATGGTTGTCCACCTCCATCTGGGCTCATTACTGACCAGAATAAAGAGTGATTGTAATGACCTCCACCATTATTTCTAACAGCATTATTATCACTATTATTTTTAAGCAATTCTTCTAAAGACTTGCCAGCCATATCAGTTCCTTCAACAGCTGCATTTAATTTAGTAACATATCCGTTATGATGTTTTCCATGGTGGATTTCCATAGTTTTAGCATCTATATGTGGTTCTAAAGCGTCTTTTGCATATGGTAATGCTGGTAATTCAAAAGCCATAATATTTATAAGTTATAGGTTAAACATTAATTAAAAATTCAATTCTATTTGTTTCGCATTTTAGCAAAAAAATTATCAATTAGTTTTTTGCTTTCAGCTGCCATCAAACCGCTCTTTACTTTTGTTTTAGGATGAATTATATTAGGATTTATTTTTGTAAACCCTCTTTTCTCATCCGACAAAGCATAAACAATTTGGTCTATTTGCGACCAGTTCAAAGCGCCTGCACACATTCCACAAGGTTCTAAACTGACATAAAGCGTACAATCTGTTAAGTATTTACCTCCTAAATGATTAGCGGCTGATGTAATCGCCAGCATTTCCGCATGGGCAGTAACATCATTCAGTCTTTCAGTTTGATTGTAGGCTTTAGCAATAATTTTTTTCTGACAAACAACGACAGCACCAACAGGAATTTCTCCTTCTTCATAGGCTATTTCAGCCTGACGAAGGGCTTCCTTCATAAAGTGCTCGTCAGAATAAACGGTGAGTTCCATTTTATGTTTACCTGAATTCAGTGGATTCAAACATTTCCTGAGCAATCGGCTGCCATTTGGATTTCAAGTACGGAGGACAAGAAAAATTAATAGTGACCAAGCCGTTCTTATGAATGGTATATAATAGATAGGTATAGCGCTGCTCTGCAACTCGACCACCTTCCGTTTCAGGTTTTCCATCAAATTGATAGGCTATAAATTCTTTATTATTTATGGTGACCAATTCCTTTTGAAAAAATTTAATCTCTTCAAATAAATTGGGAATACTTGAATCATAAAAATCTTTTAATAGCGCAATATCACCTTTTTGCCAAAAGGTTGGCGATGCTGTTATGGTAAATTCAACTGCTGATTGACTATTTGTGAGCGCTACATCCGGAATTTTAGCACCTAAAAACTTTGATGAAAGTTCCTGCTGAGTCATCTCCTGTAAATCTGTGGAAACATCCATGGTCAAATAATCAGTTAGTTTCTGCTTTTTTAAAACTGGATCTTGAAACAAGAAAAACATCAAAAATAGTAACCCAATAGATTTAATCATTTAGTTCTTTATTTTGAAATTAAAAAAATTACGCTCTTATAGCAATTACTGGATCTAGTTTAGCCGCCATTCCAGCAGGTACAATCCCTGACACAGTTCCGACTATCACTGACACAATGATTCCTAGCAATACATTTCCCAAAGAAAGTGTGAGTTCTAAACTTCCTAATGAAATAAAGCTCAATAAATACACTAAAAACAACCCAAAAAGCCCGCCAAGTACGGACAGAAAAACAGCTTCAAATAGAAATTGGTATAATATAAAAGACCTTTTAGCACCTAATGATTTTTGAATACCTATGATATTCGTTCTCTCTTTTACGGAAACAAACATGATATTAGCAATACCGAAGCCACCTACTAAAATTGAGAAACTACCAATCACCCAGCCGGCTAGTGAAATCACTCCAAATATGGAATCAAGAAAATCAGCAATAGCCTCAGGACGATTGATGGCAAAGTTGGTATCTTCTCTAGGGCGCAATCCTCGTTTTTGTCTAAGTAATCCTGTTATTTCTCCTTCCAAATTTTTTAGTCCTTCATCCTCGGCATAACCTTTTAAAGCGATGACCGATTCAACTCCCCAGTTGCCACGACCTGAAAACATCTTAAAAAAAGCATTATAAGGAACATAGCAATAATCATCAGCACTTGGGGCATTGGTGATACTTGCTCCTTGCAATTCCATTACTCCAATTACTTTAAACTTTAAGCCCCTTAGTTTAACTTCTTGGCCAATTGGGTCAGACATTGGAAATAACGTATTTGCTACTTCTCCACCAATTATTGTTACATTAGCACCCTTTTCTATTTCTTGCAACCCAAAATAACGACCCGTTTCTATAGGGATTTCAAATACATCTTTATGCTGATAAGCAATTCCAGAAATTATAGCTCCGCTTAAACTATTACTTTCATGTTTAACAGTTACACCTCTTCTTTCGGCAAAAATAGTAACAGCACTGGCTTTAGCAGAATTCTCTTTCAAAAATTGATATTCACTAAATTGTGCCTTTGGACGGTTAACATACTTCCACCAAGGATAGTCATCTCCAAATATCCAGGGAAATTTCTCAATTCGGATTACGTCATCTCCAAGAAAGTTAAGACTATCTTTTATATTTTTTTCCAATGAATCTACAAGCGTAAAAACGGTGATGATTGAAAATATCCCTACCGTCACTCCCAAGAGTGAAAGAATCGTTCTTAATAAATTGGCTCGCAAGGCACTTAAAGCAAAGCGAAAACTCTCCAGAAGCAGATGAAAGTAAATCATATGTAAATATAAAAATATAAAGCTACAAGATTACAAAAACTATTCTTAACTTTGCCCTCTTAAATTTTTAAATCTAACCACTTAATACCGTAATATTAAGTATGAAATTATCAGAATTCAAATTCGAATTACCACTTAAATTAGTGGCACAGCATCCGGCAGAAGACAGGGACTTAGCAAAACTAATGGTTTTGCACAAAGATACCGGTGAAATTGAACACAAAACTTTTAAGGATATTGTAGATTACTTCGAGGAAGGTGACATACTTGTGACCAACAACACCAAAGTATTTCCTGCACGTCTTTATGGAAACAAAGAAAAAACAGGTGCTCAAATTGAAGTTTTCTTATTAAGAGAACTCAATAAGGAAATGCATTTGTGGGATGTGTTGGTTGACCCGGCTCGTAAAATTCGTGTAGGAAACAAATTGTATTTTGGAGATGGCGAATTAGTAGCGGAAGTTATTGATAACACCACTTCAAGAGGAAGAACCATTAAATTTTTATATGATGGTGATGATCAAGATTTCTACAAATTAGTAGATTCTTTGGGCGAAACTCCTCTTCCAAAATATATCAAAAGACCAGTTGAAGAAGCTGATAGGGAAAGATTCCAAACAATCTATGCTGAAGAAGTAGGAGCTGTTGCAGCACCAACTGCAGGTATGCACTTTACTCGACAGGTATTGAAGAGAATGGAATTAAAAGGCATCAAAACCAGTCCAATTACATTGCATATTGGTTTAGGCACTTTCCGCCCTGTAGATGTTGAAGATTTGACCAAGCATAAAATGGATTCGGAAAACTTTAAAGTTCCGAAGAAAACTGCTGAGTTGGTTAATGAATCATTGGATAGCAAGAAAAGAGTTTGTGCCGTGGGTACTACTGCTATGCGTTCTATGGAATCATCAGTAACTGCTAACAATCATTTGAAAGAAAATGAAGGTTGGACTGACCGTTTTATTTTTCCTCCTTACGAATTTAAAATTTGTAATGCATTATTAACAAATTTCCACATGCCAGAATCTACTTTATTGATGATGGCTGCTGCATTTGGAGGGTATGACAACGTAATGAAAGCTTATCAAGAAGCGATTAAAAATAAATATAGATTCCTATCTTATGGGGATGCTATGTTAATTATTTAATATTGAAATCACTGAAATAAGACTGCTATGCTAGATATTTAATGCATAGCAGTTTTATTTTTACCCAAAACAAACATTTCTTCAAAACGCGCTGTTAGCCATACTATAGCAAATCCATTTTCAGATGACAGTATTACCCTACAAAGACAAGGAAACAGGCAAAAAGCAACAAGTGGCAGATATGTTCGATAACATTAGCCATAAATATGATTTCCTTAACCATTTTCTAAGCCTAGGAATAGATATTCGTTGGAGAAAGACAGGTATCAAATTGTTGAAGGATATTCAGCCGAAGCAAATTTTGGATATTGCTACTGGAACTGGTGATTTCGCCATTGAAGCTTTGAAATTAAATCCCGATCATGTTACTGGAGTTGATATTTCTGAAGGCATGTTGAATGTTGGGAGAGCGAAATTGAAGAAAAGAAAACTGGACGATAGAATCACATTGATTTCAGGAGATTCGGAAAACCTTCCGTTTGAAGATAATAAGTTTGATGCCATCATCGTTGCTTTTGGGGTAAGGAATTTTGAGAATCTGGAAAAAGGATTGTCTGAAATGTTTAGAGTACTTAGACCAGGTGGAAAAGTAGTGGTATTAGAATTTTCTAAGCCTAAAAGCTTTCCATTTAAGCAACTGTATAATTTCTATTTCAAGAATATCTTACCTACTTTAGGCAAAACAATTTCAAAAGATAATGCAGCCTATACGTATCTACCTGAATCAGTAAAGTCATTTCCCGATGGAAAGGATTTCACTTCAATTTTGGATAAATTAGGTTTCAAAAACACTGTATGCAAACCACTAACATTTGGCATAAGCTCCATTTACACGGGAATAAAATAATCTTATTCGCTTTAGGGGTATTATTTAGCTTTCAAGCTTCTGCTCAATATTACGAAAAGGAGAATTTACCTAATTATGATGACCAGTTACTTCATTATGGTTTTTATTTAGGTGGACATACTGCTAATTTGAAAGTTAGGTATAATGAAGCTTACTTGACCAATGAATTTGACTCTTTACACTCTGTAATTCCAGAAAGTACCCCAGGCTTTACGGTTGGTTTTATTTTTAATCTTAGACTTGCTCAATATTTAGACTTCAGAGCATTACCAGGAGTGGGTCTTTATCAATACACTTTAAATTACAATACTTTCGACCAAGCGCAAGTTGTTACTTATCAGGGCAAGAAGGAAGCATTTTATGCAGAATTGCCACTTCTATTTAAATACAAATCTCAACGTAGGAAAAATTTTAGAGCTTATATGATTGGGGGAGCAAAACCTTCTTTTGAAGTAAGTGGTAAAAGACCATCGGAGACTAATGAGGATATTTTATTAATTAATACGTTCAATCTCGCATTAGAAATAGGATTTGGAGTAGACATCTATTACGAATTATTTAAGTTTTCTCCAGAAATTCGCTTTTCCAGAGGATTATCTAATGCTTTATTTGATAGACAAAATAGCTATAGTAGCCCAATAGACCAGTTGGTGACTAATAGTGTTTCCATTTACTTTCAGTTTCAATAGTATCAGAATTCAACCTCATTATAATATAGTATAATGAGGTAATCACGCTCTCAATAGTGATGATTGGAAGTTGGTGGTGTAGAATTTATGATTTCCCGTTCACAGAAATATTACTTTTTACCTAGCTTTCTCTTGAAAATTAAAAAGAAGGCTTAATCTTCATTATAACGAAAATAAAAACTCTTTTTTTTGGAAATGTTATCATAACAAACCCTTGGAATTTGTTGTTATATAGGAAATCTGAGGTTTTAGAAATTAAATATAGATTCATACCCGAAACTATATTTTGTAGTTTCTACTTTTCCTTTTTGCTTGATCAAAAAGAAAGAAAAAATCAAGACAATCGAGTAGGAAGATAGGGATTATTTCCCTATCCGTCCTCTCACACCACCCTGCGTACCGTTCGGTACAGGGCGGTTTGTTAAAATAATGATGGCTGTGTTGCATTAGTCAGCCGTAAGTAAGTTTCGTAAAACCCAA
>NZ_DASSWQ010000040.1:0-18712 GCF_035704835.1 Marivirga sp.
AAAGAAGAAGCACCAATGCAGCAGCTGAATCATTCAATGCCAAGATAAAAGCTTTTCGCTCCCAATTCAGAGGTGTGAAAAACGTATCCTTTTTCCTTTACAGACTCTCTAAAATATATGCTTGAAAAATACTTCTCCCCAGATTTTCAGATTGATCCTGTATTTGACTTTTATTTGACTTTTTTAGAATAAAAAAACCCGTAACTACTTGATAATCAAAGTAATTACGGGCTAACTATGCAGAGGCGGAGGGATTCGAACCCCCGGTACCTCGCGGTACATTGGTTTTCAAGACCAACGCGATCGACCACTCTGCCACGCCTCTAAATCATTAAAATGATTTGATGTATTCAAATCGGATTGCAAATGTAGGTGAAAATATTTTCCTCGCAAACGGAATTATAAAAAAATATTATTATGCTTTAATTTTATTCTTCTTTGCCTTTTCCAAACTCACATTCAACTGAAGCCCTACAATTAGAAATAATGATAAAAATGAGAACCAAATCATAATGGCTATTAAGGCGCCAATTGAACCATAGAGCTTATTGTAGGTTCCGAAATTATTGATATAATAAGAAAAGCCAAAAGAAGCCGCTAAGCATAAAAAAGTAGCCAAAATAGACCCTGGATTGAAAAAATGCCACCTTTTGTGAATGGCTGGTGCCCAATAATAAATCACTGAAATTGCAATTTGAAACAAAAAGAATATAGCCAGAAACCTCAAGCCAATAAATATATATACTTCAAATTTATCACTAATAATTCCAAAATCCTCCAAAAAATAAATCATTTGCTGCGCTACAATTAATAAGACTATCGAAAGAAATAAAACAAAGGCCAATAAAAATGTAAGTCCAATAGCTATTGCTTTCGCTTTCAAAAACCCTCTTCTGTCTTTGGTGCGAAAAGTTTGGTTAAAAGCCGACATTAAAGCACTGGTGCCATTAGTTGCAAAATAAAGTGCGAAAATAAACCCAATAGACAACAATCCTCCTCTTGATTTTGATAGAATATCAAGAATGGTGGATTCCGCTTCTTGATAAATAGAAGGTGGCATAGTTTCTTGCAATAAATCCATTACTTCTTCTGTCAAATTGGCTATCGGAAGTTCAGGGATAAGAGTAAACAAAAATATGATAGCAGGAAATATAGCTAGGGTAAATTGAAAAGCTACATTATTTGCTCTCTCCATTAAATTATGATCACTTAATTCATCAATAAAAATCTTGATTAGATCGAAATAAGAAACTCCACTCCTTTTCAAGCGCTTTCTTTTTAAGAAGTGTATAATACTTCTCAAATAGCCAATTGACAGTATGATTCTTAAATGCTTAAACTTCATTCGAATCGAAAAAAGAACTCATAATTTTAACTAAAATTTCAGGCATATGACAAGGTTTCCCTGTATTTCTATCTACAAAAACCAAAACCGTAAATCCTTTATGTATTAATTTATCATCTTTAAAAACCTCATATTCATATCGAATTCTAGTATCTGGAAATTTAGGTATGAATAGTTTAATAGTCAGTTCATCATCATAACGAGCGGGTCGCAAGTACTTCGAATAATTTTCCAACACCGGCATTATTACACCTGCTTCTTCAATTTCCCTGTAGGTTAATCCTAAGCTACGGATTGATTCCGCCCTTGCGACTTCAAAATAAGTGGCATAGTTCCCATAGTAAACGTAACCCATTTGATCGGTTTCTGCATAGCGAACCCGCATTTTATGTTCAAATTGATACATTATTTGTAAATATTTGAGCGGTTCAAAGCATTTTGATATGCTCTTGCATTGATATTATGTTGTCTCAAATTTGTGGCAAAAGCATGATATCCTGAAAAATCTGGCTTTGCACAAAAATAGATGTAATTGTGCTCATCAGGATTTAAAACTGCATCTATGGATTCAATTTCAGGTAAGTTGATAGGACCTGGAGGTAATCCCTTGTATTTATATAAATTGTAAGGAGAATCTACCTCTTTATGAACATTCAATACTCTTTTGATAGTGAAATCACCAACCGCATACACTAAGGCAGGATCTGCCTGTAACCTCATGTTTCTTTCCAACCTATTCAGATAAACCTCAGCAATTTTTGGCCGCTCATCTGATTGAACACTTTCTGCTTGCACAATGGAAGCCAAAGCACTCACTTCTTTTGGTGAAAGCCCCAGCGCTTTTGCTTTTTGTTTTCTCTCATCATTCCAGAATCTTTGATATTCGGCATACATTTTATCAAATAATTTTTGTTCAGAAATGGTGTAATACACTTCATAAGTATTCGGAATAAACATACTTAGAATATTCTCTTGTGTAAATCCATAAGCACTAATCAAAGAGTCATTATTCAAAAGCCTCAGAAATTCAACTGAATCAGCTTGCAAATTATCCGTAATTTTTCCAGCCAAATCTGGTTTTAAGCGAACATTATTAAAAGTGGTGGTAGTTGGTATTTGTTCTCCTGCTCGCAACATTCTAACTGCTTGAAGATTAGTCATGTCTTTTTTCATCAGGTACAGGCCAGGTTTCATGTTTTCTTGATAATCCAAAAGCTTTGCTACAAAACTGAATGATAACATATCATTTACAATTCCCCTATCGTACACTATATCTTGCAAATCCTGAAAATCCATGTCCTCCTCTATCAAAATCACTTCATCTCCTTTTTCTACCAAAATATTTTCAGAGAAAAAAACCTGATAAAAATAGAAAACGAAAGAAGTTATCAGGATGGAAAACACAACCACGAAACCAATTAAAAATTTATTTGTCTTCATATACTTTACTATTGACTTAATTTAAAATGCAAATTTAAGGATTTTGTTTGGGCTTGAACTATTCTAATTAATTTCAAATTGATTAATATTGTATATGGCAGCTGAATTTATCAAATTATTCGAAGAAAATCCTGACCCGAGGAAAATCCAACAAATCGTTGACATTTTAAAGGATGGTGGTGTTATAATTTATCCAACCGATACGATTTATGGGTTAGGTTGCGATTTAACCAACCGAAAAGCCATTGATAAATTGTGTTGGGTAAAAGGAATTAAACCAGGAAAAATCAATTTATCTTTCATTTGTGAAGATATGAGTCATATTTCAGATTATGTGAAAAATCTTTCGACTCCTACTTTTAAGTTGATGAAGAAAAATTTACCTGGACCCTTTACATTCATTTTACCAGCGAATAGCAATGTCCCAAAAATTGTAAATGCCAATAAAAAAACGGTAGGTATAAGAATTCCGAACAATAATATTCCTATTGCTTTAGTAAAAGGGTTGGGAAATCCACTTATCACGACTTCAATTAAAGATAATGATGATATAGTGGAGTATCCAACTGACCCTGAGGAAATCTATGAATCCTTTAAAAACTTGGTGGATGTAGTAATTGACGGAGGATACGGAAACAATAATCCTTCTACCGTTATAGATTGCACTAAAGAGCCTGCGGAAATCGTTAGAGAAGGACTGGGTCAAATCATTTTATAAATTTCTAGGAATTATTTCTTAAATGCATAAATCCATTTTAATAGAATTACAGTATCTACCTTCAGTAGCATTTTTTTCATGTCTTGAGGGAAAAGAGGAATTGATTTTGGAAGCAAATGAATTTTTTGAGAAGCAAACGTACAGAAACAGATGTCATTTGTTATCATCTCAGCAGATTGAGATTTTGACTGTCCCGCTTCAAGGAGCTAATAAAAAAATAAAATCAAAAGATATAAAAATAGATAATAGCCAAAATTGGAGTAAAAAGCACTGGCGAAGCATCCAGACTTGCTACGGTAAATCACCATTTTTTGAATTTTTTGCTGATGAATTCAAACCTGTTTATGATAAGGAATATGAATTTCTCTGGGACTTAAACTTAGATTTACTGACAATCTGTCTGAAAATAACAGATAAAAAAATAAAAATTACCGAAAGCGGCAGTTATGAAAAAAAAGTTTCGGGAAACGTAGTGGATGCCAGATCGTTAATACACCCTAAAAAACCTGAATATCTAGAAACATTTTACAAACCTACAGCTTATGGTCAGAGTTTTGGCAACAATTTTGAATCGAACTTAAGCGTAATAGATTTGTTAATGAATGAAGGTCCGAATTCAAAAATTATCATTCATCAGTCAAATTATAAATAAATTAAACCTTAGGTTTTTTATTTAGTTTTTATAATAGTTACATTTAAATATGTCTTAGGACATAAGTTAGAATATCGAGCAGCAAGCATATGGAAGCAAAATTTTCAAACAGAGTTAAAGAGGTAATTTCTTTGAGCCGTGAAGAGGCACTTAGATTAGGCCATGACTATATTGGTACAGAGCACTTACTATTAGGAATGGTAAGAGAAGGAGAAGGTGTAGCAATCAGTCTCTTGAAAAAGCTTGGCGTTTCGCTCGATGAACTTCGAGGGGAATTAGAAAGAAGCACAAGAGGAACGGCTACGAATAATGTAAAAAATCTCGCCAATATACCGTTGACAAAGCAATCTGAAAAAGTATTGAAAATTACTTATTTGGAAGCTAAAATATTTAAAAGTCAATTAATCGGAACAGAGCATTTATTATTATCCATACTAAGAGATGAAGACAATATCGCTTCTCAAGTGATGGAGAAATTTGATGTAAACTACGATGTGATAAAAGAACTTTTAGAGTATCAAACCCAAAATCCGATGGCATCTTCAGATACTGAAGATGGTGATGAGGATTCAGGAAAAATATTTGGAGGTGGCTCAAGAGAGACAGGCTCTAGTTCTGGCACAGGAGGGTCTAAAACTGCCGAAAAGTCCAAGACACCTGTTTTAGATAACTTCGGACGCGATTTGACGAAAATGGCGGAAGAAGATAAGTTAGATCCTATCGTGGGTCGTGAAAAAGAAATTGAGCGAGTAGCACAAATCTTATCAAGAAGAAAGAAAAACAATCCGATCTTAATTGGTGAACCAGGAGTTGGTAAAACTGCCATTGCTGAAGGTTTGGCTTTGAGAATTGTGCAAAGAAAAGTATCCAGAGTTCTTTTTGGTAAAAGAGTAGTAACCTTAGATTTGGCTTCTTTAGTGGCTGGTACAAAATACAGAGGACAATTCGAAGAGAGGATGAAAGCCGTGATGAATGAGTTGGAGAAATCTCCAAATGTTATCTTGTTCATTGATGAATTGCACACCATAGTGGGTGCAGGTGGCGCTTCTGGTTCTTTGGATGCCAGCAATATGTTCAAACCAGCATTAGCGAGGGGCGAAATTCAATGTATTGGTGCTACAACTTTAGATGAATATCGTCAATATATTGAGAAAGATGGTGCATTAGCCAGACGTTTCCAAATGGTAATGGTAGACGCTACCACTCCGGAAGAAACCAAGGAGATTCTAATGAATATTAAAGATAAATACGAAGAACATCATAATGTTAATTTCACAGATGAAGCCATTGAATCTTGTGTGAAACTAAGTGATAGATATATCTCAGATAGATTCTTACCTGATAAAGCCATTGATGTAATGGATGAGGCAGGCGCGAGAGTTCACTTAAATAATATTCATGTTCCTGATGCAATTGTGAAGTTAGAAGCTTCAATTGAAGACATCAAGAAAGAAAAAAATCAAGTTGTCAGAAGTCAGAAATATGAAGAAGCAGCTCGATTAAGAGATACTGAGAAAAAACTCATTGAGGAATTAGAGACAGAGAAAAGAAAATGGGAAGAAGACACCAAAGCTAAGCGATATACTGTAACTGAAGATAATGTTGCTGAAGTAATCGCTATGATGACGGGTGTTCCAACCAAAAGAGTTGCTCAAAATGAAAGCGTTAAGCTTAAAGGAATGGCAACTGACTTGCAAGGACAAGTGATTGGTCAGGATGAGGCCATTGGTAAACTATCAAAAGCAATTCAGAGAACAAGAATTGGTTTGAAAGACCCTAAGAAACCTATTGGTTCTTTTGTATTCTTAGGTCCAACCGGTGTAGGTAAAACTGAATTAGCAAAAGTACTTTCTACTTACTTATTCGATAAGGAAGATGCACTCATCAGAATCGATATGAGTGAATATATGGAGAAATTCTCTGTATCGAGATTGGTAGGAGCGCCTCCAGGCTATGTTGGTTATGAAGAAGGTGGACAGTTAACTGAAAAAGTTAGGAGAAAACCTTATTCAGTGGTTCTTTTGGATGAGATTGAAAAAGCTCACCCAGATGTATTCAACTTATTACTACAAGTATTGGATGATGGAATTTTAACTGATGGACTAGGAAGAAGGGTTGACTTCAGAAATACTATCATCATCATGACTTCTAATATTGGAGTTCGTGATTTGAAAGATTTCGGAGCAGGAATAGGATTTTCTACCTCAGCAAAGAATGATAATTCTAATGAGGTAATGAAATCAACAATACAGAATGCATTGAAGAAAGCATTTAGTCCTGAGTTCCTAAACAGATTGGATGATGTAATTGTATTCAATAGCCTTGAAAGAGAGCATTTACATAAAATCATTGATATTTCGTTGAAGAAAGTCTTTGACAGAATGTTGTCGCTTGGTTATGATATTGATTTAACGGATGCTGCTAAAGATTTCTTATCCAAAAAAGGATATGATCAGCAATATGGTGCAAGACCATTGAACAGAGCTATTCAAAAATATTTGGAGGATCTAGTTGCGGAAGAAATCTTAAATGAAAATATAAAAGTTGGTGAATCCATCATTGCAGATCATGATGGGAAGAGTGAAACACTCTTTATCAAGTCGAAGAAAAAGAAAAAGGAAGATAAGAAAGGTAAAAAAGACCAAGATAAAGAGGACACTAACCAAGAAAATAAAAAAGAGGCTGATTAAGCCTCTTTTTTTTTTGCTAAATTTTCATTTAATCACTTAAATCAAGGCGTCATACCCACGATCGTGGGTATCTATCGATTTTAATCTCTGATTAAAATAACCATTGGAGGTTTTCAAAGACTAAAAACTAAAGCGAAAATATATCCCGTAAAAAAGTTTATTGAAACTTCGTTTCAATAAGAAAAGATTCCTGCCTTCGCAGGAATGACGCACGGAATAATTTGTAGTGGTTAAAAAGAAACAAAATAGTTACAAATAATATTCATTAGAACTCTCCTACTTTGCTCCATTGCATTCTATCACCTTAGAACGTCATTCCTGCGAAGGCAGGAATCTATCCATTTTAATCAAAGATTAAAATATCCACTACCCTATCAACCATAATTCCATTAAATCCACCAAAACTTACATCTGTAAATTGCTTTATACATCCTTTTATTAGTCACACTGATAGTCTTTTTATTGCACTTAAACGATAAAATATATTCTTATTTTGAATTAAAACTGATTATAGCGAATTTTACAATAGACAAAATCACTAAATCATGCATACAACTACAGTGGATAAAACCAACATCATCGAAAAATTCAGCAACCAGATCGAATTAAGCAAAGCCCCAATAAAAGAATGGAAAATAGGAATTGCATCTTTGGAGAGAGTTTCAAGACTGGAAGTGCAGGAAGAAATATTTTATCAGATTTGCGATATGGATACGGCCAAGGAAATATTATTCAATTTTATTGCCCAGGGAGTTCAGACTTGCAAGATGAGCAAATCAAATTTTAACGGAATTTACCTTTATAGATAATTAGCTGTAAGGGGAGGATTCGAACCTCCAAGGAGTAGTTAGCCCCGAGTAATCACAATAAACTACTAGAAGTAAATTATAGCGCTTACTCGGGATTTATCCCAAACCTCCACCCCCGAGATAGGAGGGCATGTTTGCCAATTCCATCACCTTACAATATTTAATCTTCCCAGCACTTTTTGCCTTTCTGATATTTCAAAGGTAATAAAAACATCAATAAGTTAAATATTATTTAATATTATTTGATAATAAATACAGTAATCGTAATTTTATATTACTATATTTAAATAATCAATAATTTCACACTTTCAAAGCCATGGAAAATTATCAACTTGATAATACCGATTTAGCCATATTAAACATCCTGATGCAGGATGCACGTAGACCTTTCACTGAAGTAGCAGAAGAAGTCTTTGTTTCACCTGGAACTGTGCATGTTAGGATGCGGAAAATGGAAAAACTAGGCTTGATTAAAAACTCACAATTACAAGTGGATTTATCTAAATTAGGTTTGGATGTCACTGCCTTCTTGGGAGTTTACCTGCAAAAAAGCTCTTTATATGATGAGGTGGTTGCCGCTTTAAAAGCAATACCCGAAATAGTGGATTGCCATTATACCACAGGAGCCTATTCTATGTTTGTGAAAATTGTTTGCCGTGACACCAATCACTTAAAAAATATATTGCACGACTTTATTCAACCCATAGAAGGAATTGAAAGAACAGAGACTTTTATATCTTTGGAGGAAAGTATAAATAGACAAGTTCAACTTAATAGAAAATAGATGCTTAATTATATCATCTGGAATCCTGATGGCACTCTAATAGATTTTGGCTTTTACCAGTTAAGATGGTATTCCGTCCTCTTTGGGTTAGGATTTGTTTTAGGCTATCAATTCGTGAAATGGCGTTTCAAAAGAGATAATATCAATATAAAATTACTAGATAATCTCGCAGTTTATTTGGTAGTAGGAACGATCATTGGTGCCCGACTAGGACATTGTATTTTTTATGATTGGGATTATTATCAAAACCATTTATTAGAAATCTTACTCCCCTTTAGGTTTACTCCTTCATTCGAATTTATTGGCTATCAAGGATTAGCAAGTCATGGCGGAGGAGTAGGCGTTATCATTGCCCTTCTAATTTTCGCATGGCGAGAAAAAATCTCCAAACTCTGGATTTTGGATACCATTGCCTTAGTAATTCCTTTAGCTGCCGTTTGTATTCGCTTGGGTAATTTAATGAATTCAGAAATTTATGGAAATCCTACAAATGTGAGTTGGGCTTTTATCTTTCAGCAAATTGATAATATACCTCGTCACCCAGCACAATTATATGAAGCCCTCTCCTATTTAGTAATATTCGGAATTCTATTTTGGCTGGATAAAAAGCGAAAATTTGGAAAGGGATTTATTTTAGGATTATTGTTGGTTCTTATGTTTATCGCCCGCTTTTTCATAGAATTCGTGAAAGCAGATCAATCAGCATTCGAAGCCAATATGGTGCTGAATATGGGTCAATGGCTGAGTATTCCTTATGTTATAATAGGCTTTGTTCTTATTTGGTTTGGGGTGAAGAGGAAAGAGTGAACAGAAATAAATACAAAATTCAATATTATTAGCTGTATTGGTATCTGGCACACGCGACACGCGTGCGCCAACGGAGTTTATTTGGTTTGGGATGAAGCGGAAAAAGTGATTATTATAATTTTTATAAACTTGCTAAGAAGCACGCGTTTTGCTTCGCAACGCGCGCTAGAATGAGTCATTTTTAATAGTAATTTACAAGCATGATAATCAATGACAACAGAATGTAAACAAACATTATCCCATTTGATATTTTCAATCGCCTATTTTCCTTTTTCAATTTTTTAATTTCTTCTTCCATATTCATTCTTCAATTTTCTAAATGAATCCTATTCTTAAAACTAATTGTTATTTAATTAAAATTCAATTTTATTAAATTTATTAAATAAATTGAAAGCTAGCGCACGCGTGTCGCGTGTGCTTAGCAAATATTTGCACGTAAACCCTTAAACTCAAAACCATCCAATCATCATTCCAAAATAAATCTTTCCCAAAACCAAACAATCCTCTATGCTATTTTGTAAATTAGCAGGTTATAAAATTAGAGAATGAGTTTAACGAAAGAAGCAGATCATAAAGTCAAAAATGCAACCACGGCCAGCCAAGAAGAATACCTCGAAGTAATTGGCGCAAGGGAGCATAATCTTAAAAATATAGATATTTCAATTCCGCGTGATAAGCTAGTCGTAGTCACTGGAATTAGCGGTAGTGGCAAATCAAGTTTGGCTTTTGATACCATTTATGCAGAAGGTCAAAGGCGTTATATGGAAAGTTTTTCCGCATATGCCCGCTCTTTCATCGGCAATATGGAACGCCCTGATGTGGACAAAATCAACGGACTTTCTCCTGTTATTTCCATAGAACAAAAAACAACCTCGAAAAACCCACGCTCAACTGTGGGAACTCTTACCGAAATTTATGACTTTTTGCGAGTGCTTTATGCCCGTGCAGGTGAAGCCGTTTCTTACAAAACCGGTAAGAAAATGCAGCGTCAAACGGAAGACCAAATTATCGGGCATTTAATAAGTGAATTCCCGGATGCCAAATTGAGCATTTTAGCGCCAGTAGTAAAAGGTAGAAAAGGGCATTATCGTGAGCTTTTCCAGCAGATTAGAAAAATGGGCTTTACAAAAGCTCGTGTGGATGGTGTAATTCTGGAAATTGATGCTCGCATGCAGGTGGATCGATACAAAACGCACGACATAGAAATTGTGGTGGACAGAATTGTAGTCAATGAAAAAGATAAATACCGCATCACACAATCTGTCAAAACAGCTTTGAAACATGGAAATGGTATCATGATGGTGCGAGATACAGATGGTAATATACAGCATTTCTCTCAAAACCTGATGGATCCTGAAACAGGAATCGCATATGATGAACCCGCTCCAAACAGTTTTTCATTTAATTCGCCTTATGGTGCTTGCCCAACTTGCAAAGGCTTAGGAGAGCTGGAAAATATCACTAAGGAAACCGTAATCCCAAATCCAAAATTAAGTATTAGCCGAGGTGGCATTGCTCCTTTGGGTGAATATCGAGACATCTGGATTTTTAAAAAAATAGATGCCTTATTAAAAAATACCGATGTCAATTTGACTACGCCAATCGAGAAATTTCCTGAGGAAGTTTTAGATGTGTTGCTTTATGGTAGCAAAATGAAGGTAGAAGTGAGCTCCAAAAAATACCCTGGCACCCAATGGAGTACTAGTTTCGAAGGAATTATCAAATTTTTGCAGAAACAGCAGGAAAGCGGCACAGACAAAATGCGGGACTGGCTGGAAGAATATACCGTCATTCAAAAATGTCCTGATTGCGAAGGTCTACGCTTAAAAAAAGAATCGCTTCATTTCTTGATAGATGGAAAAAACATCTCTGAATTGGCATTAATGAGCATCAGCAAATTAGGAGATTGGTTTGAAGATATTGAAAAAAGGCTTTCTGAAAAGCAAAATCTTATTGGGGCTGAAGTGCTTAAAGAAATCCGAAAGCGAGTAGGTTTTATGCTGGATGTTGGATTGGATTATTTATCACTCGATAGACCGTTAAAAACACTTTCCGGTGGTGAAGCACAGAGAATTAGATTAGCTACTCAAATAGGAACTCAATTAGTGGGTGTTCTATATATCTTGGATGAACCTAGCATCGGCTTACATCAGAGAGATAATACTAAACTTATTTCTGCTTTGCAGGATTTAAGAGATTTAGGCAATACTGTGATGGTGGTGGAGCACGATAAAGATATGATGTTGGCTTCAGATTTCATTTTAGATATCGGACCAGGAGCTGGTCGACATGGTGGAAAGATTGTAGCCGCAGGAACTCCAGAAGAATTTCTAAAGCAAGGAAGTAAGACTGCTAAATATTTAACAGGTGAATTAAAAATTGAAATCCCTAAAGAAAGAAGAAAAGGGAATGGCAAAAAACTACAACTAAAAGGAGCTAAAGGGAATAATCTGCAAAATGTTAGTGTTGATTTTCCTTTAGGTACCATGATGTGTGTAACAGGTGTCTCAGGAAGTGGAAAATCCACCTTAATTCATGATACGCTTTACCCTATTTTAAATCAGAAATTTTATCGCTCCAAAAAAGACCCAATGGAACATCAATCCATCAAAGGTTTAGAGCATTTGGATAAAGTAATTGAAGTGGACCAATCTCCTATTGGTAGAACACCACGTTCAAATCCGGCAACTTATACGGGAGTATTTACAGATATTCGTTCTTTGTTCAGCAATTTGCCTGAAGCTAAAATAAGAGGTTATAAGCCCGGAAGATTCTCTTTCAACGTGAAAGGTGGAAGATGCGAAACTTGCGAAGGAGCTGGCATGAAATTGATTGAAATGGATTTCTTGCCAGATGTTCATGTTCCTTGCGAGACTTGCAAAGGTAAAAGGTATAATAGGGAGACATTGGAAGTTCGATTCAAAGGAAAATCTATTTCGGATGTTTTGGACATGACGGTTGAGCAAGCAGTTGAATTCTTTACCAATCAACCAAAAATCTTAAGGAAAATTCAAACATTATCTGAAGTAGGATTGGGCTATATCACTTTAGGACAACATGCCACTACCCTATCTGGTGGAGAAGCGCAAAGAGTAAAATTGGCAACTGAATTATCAAAAAAGGATACAGGGAATACATTCTATATTTTAGATGAGCCTACCACAGGATTGCATTTTCAAGATATTGAACATCTTTTGGAGGTATTGCAAAAATTAGTGGACAAGGGAAATACTGTTTTGGTGATTGAACATAATATGGATGTCATCAAGGTGGCTGATTACATAATCGACTTAGGACCTGAAGGTGGACTTGGTGGTGGTTCAATTGTTTTTACAGGAACTCCAGAGAAACTTATAAAGTTAGACAATAGTTACACCGGGAAATTCCTGAAAACAGAATTAGAGGGTTGAAACCAATGATTTTTTCGCTGCCCTCAGAATAATTTTTTTATATTGCTTTATGAAATAGTCACAAACCTAAGCTTCCCAACCGGAAAAGTAAAGTAAAACTTTGAAGGTTGTTAAGCATCACTTTAAAACTTTGACTATTCCATGTGGTCGTTGAAAATAATCATATACACATGAATATGGATGAAGTATCGCTTAACTTCAATAGTGAAGGTTTATTGCTGTTAAATTTTTTGCTGGGCTTTATCATGTTTGGCGTAGCGCTAGACTTGAAAGTAGTGGATTTCAAAAGAGTTCTTCTCAACCCAAAAGCCTCTATTATAGGCTTAATTTCTCAGTGGGTGATTTTGCCCACCATCACGTTGATATTAATTTTTATATTTGACCCTCGACCCAGCATGGCATTGGGTATGATTTTAGTTGCCTGTTGCCCTGGCGGAAATATTAGTAATTTCATCAGCAAATTAGCAGGTGGAAATGCTGCTTTATCTGTAAGCTTAACTGCCTTAACCACTTCAGCAGCTATTTTCATGACCCCATTTAGTTTTGCATTTTGGTCATCATTCATTGATAGTGCAGAAGGATTGAAAAGCAGCATATCTCTAAATATTTGGGATATGTTCTCTACTATTATTTATTTGATAGTCATACCAGTTGTTTTAGGAGTCACTTTTGCACAGTATAAACCATTGATTGCCCAAAAAATCAAAAAGCCAGTTAATATTATATCAATAGTGATATTTGCAGCCTTTGTGGTCATTGCTTTCATGAAGAATGCCAACTATTTCATAGAGTATATTCATATTATTTTCGTCATCGTTTTATTCCATAATGGATTAGCCTTCTTGAGTGGTTATTGGATGGCAAAAATGGGAGGCCTTGAAGAAAGTGAGCGAAAAGCCATTTCAATTGAAACAGGAATTCAAAACTCTGGTCTTGGATTAGTTCTAATCTTTAATTTCTTCGATGGTATTGGCGGAATGGCAATCATAGCCGGTTGGTGGGGAATATGGCATATCATAGCTGGATTAATTCTAGCATTTTTTTGGTCCAACAAAAAAGTATTTGCCTAGCTTTTAAAGCTCCTCATAATCAACGTATTCACCACCTGTGAAATTCCCTCCTGTTCTTTTTCCTTTTTGATTGGGTACATGGTCAATATTGATACCATCTTTAGTAGTTCTTCCTTTATTATTTTGCTTGTATTGCCTTTCTTGAGCTGCTTTATAAGTTCTCCCTAAAAACAACCTAAAAAGAAACCCTCCTAGTTTATATAAAAAATAACCAATTAAAAAGATGGTAAGTAATGCTTTTAACATAATATCTGTTTCTTATGGCTATTGCCAAAATTAATTTAATACTACTGGAAACAACAAATTCCTGTGGCGAAAGTTTCAAAACTCACCACAGGAATTTGTTTTTATAAAACTGATATTCAACAACTCAAACGACAGTCATTTGGTACTAAATATTAATATAGTATAAAAATTTCCTCAAGTAATTGCCTAATAGGCTCTATTTAGTTTTACTATCTACTTAAATATAGGTTTCGTTCTGAAACGATTTTAAGGAAATAATCATCCATCAAATCATCAATAAAATAAATGGACTCTCCAGTTGATTTCATTTCAGGTCCTAATTCCTTATTTACATTCGGGAATTTATTAAAAGAGAATACGGGTTCTTTAATTGCATATCCTTTTCGAGTTGGATTAAATTTGAAATCCTTCACTTTTTTCTCACCTAACATCACTTTGGTTGCATAATTTACATATGGCTCCTGATAAGCTTTGCAAATAAATGGTACCGTTCTAGAAGCTCTTGGATTTGCCTCAATGATATAAACGATATCATTTTTAATGGCAAACTGAATATTGATAAGGCCTTTAGTTTCCAGAGCTAACGCAATCTTTTTAGTATAAGTCTCGATTTGTGTTAAAACGAAATCGCCCAAATTATACGGTGGTAATACAGCATACGAATCCCCAGAATGAATACCAGCAGGTTCTACATGTTGCATTACACCGATGATATATACATCTTCTCCATCGCATATCGCATCTGCTTCTGCTTCTATAGCTCCATCTAAGAAGTGGTCAAGCAATACCTTATTACCTGGAATATCTCTCAATACATCCACCACATGCTCCTCCAGTTCACGTTCGTTAATCACAATTTTCATCCCTTGCCCCCCTAAAACGTAAGAAGGCCTAACTAACATTGGGAACCCAATATCTTTAGACATTTCCAAAGCATTATCAGCATCTTCCACTACCGTGAATTTAGGATAAGGAATATCATTATCAGCTAATAGTTTAGAGAACGAACCTCTGTCCTCTGCCAAATCCAAGGCTTCATAAGATGTTCCAATGATTTTTATGCCATAGCGATTTAATTTCTCCGCTAATTTCAGGGCAGTTTGACCACCTAACTGAACAATTACGCCCTCCGGTTTTTCATGTAAAATGATGTCGTAAATATGTTCCCAGAAAACAGGCTCGAAATATAACTTATCTGCTGTATCAAAATCAGTGGAAACCGTTTCAGGATTACAATTAATCATGATGGTTTCATAACCACATTCTTTTGCGGCTAGTACACCATGCACACAAGAGTAATCAAATTCAATTCCCTGACCGATTCGGTTTGGTCCCGAACCTAAAATAATGACTTTCTTTTTACCACTTTCAACTGACTCATTTTCTTCCTGGAAAGTAGAATAGTAATAAGGAGTTTGCGCCTCAAATTCTGCAGCACAAGTATCTACCAACTTATAAACTCGTTTGATACCCATTTCATGACGCTTTTTATAAACCTCACTTTCCAAGCATCTCACCAAATGTGCAACTTGCCTATCAGCATAACCCTTCTGCTTTACCTCCATCATCAATTCCTTCGGAATATTATCGATGGAATATTTCTCCACTTCTTTCTCCAACACCAAAAGTTCTTCGATTTGCTCCAAGAACCATTTGTCTATCTTGGTTAACTTTTGAATCGTTTTGAAAGGAATACCCAATTTAAAGGCATCATAAATATGGAATAATCTATTCCAGCTTGGGTTTTCTAAGCTGTATAATAATTCGTCTTGCTTTCTAAGTTCTTTCCCATCAGCTCCCAATCCATTTCTTTTAATCTCTAATGATTGACAAGCCTTTTGAAGTGCTTCCTGGAAGTTTCTACCGATTCCCATGGCTTCCCCTACAGACTTCATCGAGAATCCTAACCTTCTGTCAGAACCAGGGAATTTATCGAAATTCCAACGAGGAATTTTTACAATTACATAATCTAAAGAAGGCTCGAAATAAGCAGAAGTAGTTTTAGTAATCTGATTTTTAAGCTCATGCAAATTGTAACCGATTGCTAATTTAGCAGCTATTTTGGCAATCGGATAACCTGTGGCTTTAGATGCCAAGGCTGATGAACGAGAAACCCTTGGGTTAATCTCAATTCCTATGATATCGTCATTTTCAGGATTTACAGCAAATTGAACATTACATCCGCCAGCAAAATTACCAATACCCTTTATCATTTTGATGGCCAAATTTCTCATTTCCTGATAAACTGTATCTGGCAAGGTTTGAGCTGGAGCCACTGTAATTGAATCTCCTGTGTGAACACCCATTGGGTCAAAGTTCTCTACAGAACAAATGACAATTACGTTCCCTATATTATCTCTAAGAATTTCCAGTTCATATTCTTTCCATCCTAGAATACTTTGCTCAATTAATACTTCATGAATAGGAGAAGAATGCAAGCCATCTTTCAAAGCATTATCAAATTCCGCAGGATCTTTTACAATAGAACCGCCTAATCCACCTAAAGTAAATGAGGAGCGAATCACTAATGGAAATCCAATCTTCTGAGCAATTTCTTTTCCTTGTAAGAAAGAAGTTGCTGTTTCCCCATCGCATACGCCTACTCCTAATTCCATCATTTTCAAACGGAATAATTCTCTGTTTTCTGTGGTGTCAATAGCGGCAACATCCACACCTAACATTCTTACATTGTATTTTTTCCAAACTCCAGCTTTATCACATTCGATAGCTAGGTTCAGAGCAGTTTGACCTCCCATGGTAGGCAAAACTGCATCAATGTCATGCTTTTCTAAAATTTCAATTATTGATTTTTTAGTCAACGGTTTCAAATAAATATTATCGGCTGTTACCTCGTCTGTCATAATGGTAGCAGGATTGGAATTGATAAGGGTGACTTCAATTCCTTCTTCGCGTAAAGAACGAGAAGCTTGAGAACCAGAATAATCAAATTCGCAAGCTTGTCCGATAATGATTGGACCTGAACCGATGATGAGTACTGACTTAATACTTTTGTCTTTAGGCATGAGCTTTTTATTTGTTTTCGGGGCTAAATAAATTGGGCAAAATTAAGATGATAAATCCGAAATCGAAAGGAGTTGGTCAATCAATGTTTTGATAAATTTTGCTTTCTACCACGCTATGGTAGAAAAGGGCTTTTCTTTGACAGATAAATCTATGCTTTTTAAAAAACAAATCAAATTCAATAAGTTGATTCGTTTTTAAATTTGCTGTAAACCTAAAAAAATTATACATCATCCTCACTAAAAATCTCTGGATTTTAGTTTTAGGATAAAAATCTGTTTGAATCCATTTCCCATCCTTATTCATTAAATTTTTAAGTTTTGGAAAAATCAAATTCAATTGCTTTTCAGTCAAACAATCCAAAATAAAGGGGGTGATAATAAAATCAAATTTCACATCTGAATGCCATTCTAAAACATCTGCCTGTATGAAATCTATTTTTGCATCAAACTCAACTGATTTTGCCTTTTTAATCATTGATGACGAAAGCTCTAGATATTTTATTTGATGGGATATATCAAAGTTCTTCAAGATTTGCCCCGTGCCACCACCTATAATAAGAATTTTGCTTTTCGAAGGGATGTGATTTAAGAAATGATTGGCAGCTTTCTCAAGTTGATTTCCAAATACAATCCATTTCCAGAAATCATAAGTTCGAGCTATTCGATTGAAATTAGCCATCAATAAAGATAATCTCAATAAGGGGAAGAACAAAAACAATATCTCCTATTACTCTATACCACTCTTCTTGACGCAAAACTACTTCCTTACTCAAAACCATAGCTAAAACGGAAGCCATTAAAATAAATATGGCCTGATAATCGAGTAATTCTTTCGCATCAAAAAATAAGAAAGAAGAAGACCAAATCACAACAAAAGTAAATAGTAGAAACAAAATGATTTTCCTTGAAAAATCAGCTCCTTTAACAGTTGCAAAAGAATTAAAACCCATTTCCTTGTCCACTTTATATTCAATCATATTAAATATAATCAGATTGATACTCGCCAACAAAAAAAGTTGAACCCAAAAATAAATAAGAATTGGTGGTATGGTTTGGATATAAGCATAAGTTGGCAAGCAAATTCCTGTTGCGTACACTAAAGCAATAAACCATTCTTTTCCCCAGTAAACTTTTTTTCTTATAAAATGTATAAACACTAGATAGCAAATAACAGCAAAGCCTAATCCAAATCCATATAAGATTAGAAATGGTTTGAGGTTTAGGATCACAAAAACAAGAACCATAGTAACTATGGTTATTAGTCCAAAAATATAGGGGGCATTTTTTGAGTGAATCAGGTGTCGAAACAAGGCATCCTGCGAAGTGATTTTTCTAGCATCTAATAAATGATCAATAGTATAAATCAACCAAACCGTGAGCCCTAATGCGAGAATGGCAGAGGAAGGAATATCGGCATCAAAATAGTCACCAATCCAGCGAGCACTGATGACAGCACCTGCCACCACATCCAAACTAAAGGCTCTTATGTATTGGTAAAACTTTGTAAACATCTATCGCAAAAATAAAATAAATCTAAGAATTAATTCATTTTGTCGAATTAATTCTAGGTTTTAACTACAATCGAGTAGGAAGATAGGGATTATTTCCCTATCCGTCCTCTCACACCACCCTGCGTACCGTTCGGTACAGGGCGGTTTGTTAAAATAATGATGGCTGTGTTGCATTAGTCAGCCGTAAGTAAGTTTCGTAAAACCCAA
>NZ_DASSWQ010000084.1:0-89409 GCF_035704835.1 Marivirga sp.
AAGGAAGTGACAGCCTATATCGACTATTACAACAATTATCGAATAAAAAGTAAACTAAAAGGAATGAGTCCTGTGAAATACAGAACTCATTCACAAATAAATTAATTTTTAATCCGTCCAACTTTTTGGGGTCAGATCAGAACGTATAGCTCCCACGGTTTTCTAGTTTTTATCAAAGAAGATTATTTAATTTCTACGTTTTCGACATTTCTAAAAATAATTTCCTCATTCTCCATTTCAATCAGTACCGTACTATCATTACTAATTTCTCCACTGAGAATTTGCTTTGATAGTTCGTTAAGTATAGTCCTCTGCATAACTCTTTTCAAAGGTCTGGCTCCAAATTGCGGATCATATCCTATTTTACCTAAATAATCAAGCACATCTTGAGTTGCATCAATTTGGATACCGTTTTCTTTCAATCGTTTCTGAACTTCTTTCCATTGAATATTTACAATCTGTCTTAAAATTTGCTCATTCAGTGGTTCAAACATAATCGTTTCATCTATCCTATTCAAAAACTCTGGCTTCACCGACTTTTTAAGCAATTCGAATACTTCGTTTTTAGTCTCCGTTAAAATCTGATCTTTTTTCCATTCATCGCCCCTGTAGTTCTCCGGACTAAGTCGTTCTTGAATCAGTGCAGAACCAATATTAGTGGTCATAATAATAATGGTATTTTTAAAATTAGCTAACCTTCCTTTGTTGTCAGTTAATCTACCCTCATCTAAAACTTGTAATAAAATATTAAAAGTGTCAGGGTGGGCTTTTTCGATTTCATCCAATAGTATAACTGAATAAGGCTTTCTTCGAACAGCTTCCGTAAGCTGACCACCCTCATCATATCCAACATAGCCCGGAGGCGCTCCCACCAAACGGCTGACTGCATGTCTCTCCTGATATTCTGACATATCAATTCGGACCATGGCATTATCATCGTTAAATAGATATTCCGCAAGCGCTTTGGCTAATTCCGTTTTACCAACGCCAGTGGTTCCCATAAATATGAAAGAACCAATTGGTTTTCGTGGGTCTTGTAAACCAGCTCTACTTCTCCTTACCGCATCAGATAAAGCAACTATCGCTTCTTTCTGACCAGCTACTCTTTTCCCTAATTGTTCTTCTAGATGCAATAATTTTTCTCTATCACTTTGCAGCATTTTAGTAACGGGAATACCGGTCCAACGTGCTACCACATCTGCAATTTCCTCCGAACCAACTTCTTCTCTCAGAAGCGTATGGCTAGAATTTTGCATTTCCGTCATCTTAGTCTGAAACTCATTCAGCTTAGCTTCCGCTTCGGTTAATTTCCCGTATCTAATTTCAGCAACTCTTCCAAAATCACCAGAACGCTCGGCTTGCTCAGCTTCCAATTTCAATTTATCAATATGCTCTTTTTGCTTTTGAATCCCCTGAATTACTTCCTTTTCACTTTCCCATTTGGCTCGTAAATCCTTACGCTTTTCTTCCAAGTCGGCCAGCTCACGATTTACAACAGCTTCCTTATCCTTATTCTTTTCTCTACGCATGGCCTCTCGCTCTATCTCCAGTTGCATAATTTTACGATTAAATTCATCCAGCTCTTCTGGTAATGAGTCAATTTCAATTCGCATTTTAGAAGCAGCCTCATCCATTAAATCAATGGCCTTATCTGGTAAAAATCGGTCAGAAATGTATCGACTTGAAAGCTCTACTGCGGCAATTACAGCATCATCTTTAATCCTTACGCCATGATGGACTTCATATTTATCTTTAATTCCACGAAGAATTGAAATAGCATCTTCTTGCGAAGGTTCATCCACATTTACTGACTGGAATCTTCTTTCTAAGGCTTTATCTTTTTCCACATATTTTTGATATTCTTTCAGTGTTGTGGCTCCAATTGCATGCAATTCACCTCTTGCCAATGCAGGTTTTAGAAGATTTGCAGCATCCATAGCGCCTTCACCTCCGCCAGCACCTATTAACGTATGAATCTCATCAATAAATAAAATGATTTGTCCGTCTGAATCGGTTACTTCTTTGATAACCGCTTTTAACCTTTCCTCAAATTCACCTTTGTATTTGGCACCAGCGACCAAAAGTCCCATGTCTAAGGAAATTAATATCTTTTCTTTCAAGTTTTCAGGAACATCACCATCTACAATTCTTTGCGCCATACCTTCCACTATTGCCGTTTTTCCTACACCTGGTTCACCCAACAAAATCGGATTATTCTTGGTCCTTCGAGAAAGAATTTGAAGTACCCTACGAATTTCTTCATCTCTACCAATAACAGGGTCAATTTTTCCAGCTTTTGCTTGTTCATTCAGATTAATAGAATAGCGCTCTAAAGACCTATATTTTGATTCTGCATTTTGGTCTTTAACTGTATCTCCTCCTCTTAATTCTTTGATTGCTTTGATTAAATCTTTTTCAGAGAATCCTGCATCTTTTAAAAGTGTTGCTGTTTTATCCCCTGCTTTTAAAATCCCTAAAATCAAATGTTCAATAGCCACATAATCATCCTTGAAGTCTTTCAAGAATTTCTTAGCTTCTGTTAACGCTTTATGGGCATCATTTGAAAGATAAGGCTGTGCACCACTCACTTTTGGATAGCTTTCGACTATCTCACTTAATTTAGTATCTAAAAATGCTTTATTAACATTCAATTTTTTATTCACAAAAGATAGCACATTCTCGTCCGTCTGCTGAATAGCTTTTAATATATGGCCAGTTTCAATCGCTTGTTGACCATTGGCCAATGCAATTTCAGCTGCTTTTTGAATAGCCTCCTGTGCCTTTATAGTATATTCGTTTAAGTTCATTTCCTTTATGATTTGGTTGTTAAAACACTTAATGCTTAGCAATTAATTTACCATTCTACCAGTACTGCCTTTATGACTTATTTTAAGTTAAAGTTTAATCTTTTCAAGACTTTTTGGCACGATTCAGATTATTTAGTGAATTTAAATATGTCAGAAAATGCATATATCAAATACATCGCAGTATATTATTACTAAAACCAAAATGGCTGTAAAATCATAAAATTGAATTATTTGAATATCTTTACAGATTATAAAACTTCATTTGTATTGATGAAACACTTTATTCTCCTGTTTTTACTATTATTGAGCAGTCAAATTGTAATGTCTCAAAAAGGAGATGTCCCACTACATCATTATGAAGTCCCTCTTCCTCCACAAGATTATATCTTCAATGACCTTACAATAGATAACCAAGGAAGATTATTAGCTGCCTATAAAAAAGGAATTCTACAGTTTGATGGCAATTCATGGTTAAAAATTGAAATTAATAGTAGTCCAATCAAATTCTTAAATATAAATAATCAAAAATATCTTTTGGCTAAAGATGGGATATATAAAATGAGTGAAGACAACTTTAATAAACTAAAGTTTGAACTTCTTCATGCTATCCCCATCAACTCTGTAGTCGCGGATTTAATTTACAATAAAGGAAAATACTATTTGCTAGCCAATGATTTGATTACCGTGCTAGACCAAGATTTCAATAAAATTAATACTTACGAATCGAAACTTGGTTATAAAGATATTTTCGTTTTTAATAGTAAGCTTTATGCCTTTGCTGGTAATTTTCTTCTAGAAAACATTGATGGAGTATGGGTGGATTTAAACCTATTTGCGCCAGACAACACTGATTTTTTATTCTCCGTCAAAGGAAACAATAATTTATACTTCGCTTACGATAATGGCGATTTTTACTCATTTAATGGAAAGGATTTCGAGCCTTATTCTAGCGAACTCAATCAATATTTTAAAGAAAACTATCCGATATCAGGAAAATTTCTTGATCAAAAAATCATCATTTCGACCTTAAGTGGTGGAGTAGTTTTAGCTGAAGAAAGCACCGGAAAAATTATTTCAACCATTCAGAATTACAATGGCCTTCCTACGAATGAAGTAACTGCTCTTACCATGGACTTTCAAAACGGATTATGGCTAGCGCATCCTTATGGAATATCACGCGCTTCTTTGAATATTCCTTTGTCCGATTTTCAGTTCTATCCGGGCTTGGAAGGTCTACCAGAAGTCACTTTAGTAAGAAAAGATACATTTTGGGTGGGCACTACCGAGGGATTATTTTATTTGAAAGAGGTGAAAGACTATGAAACACTTCAAAAAAAGTTAATCCAAAAAGTAAAAATATCAAATCCAGAAAGCATTTCTGCTGAGGGTGATGATGAAACCGGGAATATTTTTGGGGATTTATTCAGTTTCGGCAATGATTCGAAAGAAGAAGAGTTCATAAAAAATGAATTGAAAAAATACAGATCCATTTATCGGGAAAAGGGAATACGATTTAAAGAATTGAGAAATAAATTGGACGAGAAGGAACAGGAACTAAAAGATTCAATTCAAAACGTAGACAAAAAGAAAAATAAAAACGCTACATCACCTCTTAAATATCGGTCGGTTGTAAAAACAATAAATGTCAGCAGATTAAAATCTATAGACTTTGAATATCAAAGAATAGAACAGCTCGACCAGCATGTTGAATCACTAATTTCAACTGAACATGGTTTAATCGCAAGAAGCAATACTGGCGTATTTCTGATAAAAGCAGGAAAAGCAAATAAAATCACCAACCTAAGAATGGTAAAAAAACTTCTTTACTCATCTGTTTCAACCACCCTATGGGTCACTAATGAACAGGGTTTATTCAGTTTTGATTTGCTATCCGAAAACTACAATCCTAAGCAACATTCGACCCATGCTTATCACGACCTTTTAATATTCCAAAATCAGCTAATTGCTGTTGGTGCAAATCTGCTAGAGATATTTGAGATAAATAATAGCTCCTTGAAAACCATTCGAAAACTGAATATCATCAATAATTATTCTGAGGAAATGGCGGTTTTCACAAATGAGGGCGAGATAAAACTTTTAAGTTCGGAAGCTATTTTATCTGTTAGCACAAATTCCAATGAGTTTAAAATAGATTCATTATTTCAGAATCCGCTTAATTATTTTTTAAAGGATCAAAACGAAGAAGTTTGGATACTTTCTTCTCAGAATGAATGGAGTACTTTAAATGGTGAATTATCTAATCAAGCTAAAAAATGGCTACACATTGTACCCCCCATCAAAAATATTAACGTATTAAATGATTCCACAATTTTCTTCACTACTAATGAACGTATAGTACAATGGAAATCTAGTTTATTAAAAGATTATGATACCCCAATGACTTTTATTGATGGGGTAAAAGTGGATCATAAATGGTTAAAAAATAATGATCTTATAAAACTAAATCATGGGCAAAATAACCTGAAAATTATCTTGAGTACACCTGAATATTTATTTAAAGAAGATGTGATTTATCAATATTATGTTAAAGGCTTGATGGATGATTGGTCATCGTGGTCGAAAAGCAGAGAAATAGATTTTCCCTACATCCCTACAGGCGATTATAAATTACAAGTGAAAGCAAGAACCATACTCGATAATGAAACCACTTCTTTTAATTTAGATTTCAAAATTTTACCTCCTTATTGGCGAACTTGGTGGTTTTATCTATTAGAAATTATATTTTTTAGTATATTAATATTGATTTCAATTCGCCTAAATACTACTAATCAGAGTTCATATCTTACTAAAACTTTTACTTTTCTCACTTTAATTCTATTCTTAGAATTTTTGGCCACAATCGCTGAAAATAACTTAGCCGGATATGTTGATGATTCTCCAGTCTATACTTTTATTATAAATGTAGTTTTAGCATTATCCATCTCCCCTATTGAAAAAGGGATTTCAAAACTACTAGTCATTTTCAACACTGCCAGAGCAAAGAATTTAATATCTGAATTAAGAAAGAATCAATTAAAGAGAAAAAATGAGCCGAATTAAAATAGATGAGCCAGATAATTATTTATTTAAAGCAAAAATAACCACTAGAATAACTGATTTAAATTATGGCGGACATGTGGGAAATGATAGAATTTTTTCCTTTATGCATGATGCCAGAGTACAATTTATAAAATCTTTGGGTTACAAAGATGAAATGGATTTTGATGGGCTTGGAAATATTCAGACTGACGCTGCCATAACCTACAAAGCTGAGGTATTTGCCTTCGAAGATTTAACAATTGAAGTCGGCTTAAAAGATTTTAACAAATACGGATGTGATTTTATTTACCGTTTCAACAAATCAGATGGTACTCTTGCTGCTTTAGGCAAAACTGGAATTATATTCTTCGATTACGAAAAACGAAAGATTGCGCAAATGCCTAAGTCCTTTTTAAAGAAAGTGCAGTAGTCAGATATTATTACCTGACTACATTTACCCCTCCTCTTTGTTCGTAAATTCTTGAATTTACATCATCACTTCGGAAATTAATGATGTATGCGTATAAACCTTGTGGCACTTCAACTCCATTTAAATCAGTTGCATCCCATTCAAAATTTTTATCCCCAGATTCAAAAACAATAGTACCCCAACGATTGAAAATAATGATTTGAAAATCTGCCACGTATTCGTTTGCAAAAACTCTAAATGCTCGGTTTTGAGCAATTGCACTATTCGGTCTGATGGCATCTGGTGCAAACACTTTAGGCTGACAGTCCTCTAATACGGTGGTAGAAATATTGTACTCACAACCTGCAGCTCTAAGTAGAACGCTATATTCTCCTGGCTGATTAGCCACTACAACTCTGTTGGTAGAGGTACTGCCGTCAGGCAAAGTCCATGAGTAACTACCAAACGAACCTGGATCCAAGGTTACACTTCTTTCAGTTTCTAAACCCGTAGTACAAATAAAATAAGTATCTTGAATTTGTGGCTCAAAAATTTCCTGAACAGTTAATTCTCTATTAATAACTACAGGTTCGCAATTGCTATCATCATTAACAGTTAAGGTATATCGGCTAGATTCGTTAATAATCCATTCAACCACTCCATTTTCAGTATTAACTGGAGTAACATTCACGCCACCATTGTTTATTAAAGAAAATTGAGGATCACCAAGACCACCACTGATAGTGGCAATTAATAGAATCGTACCGTCTTCGCAATTTACTTCTGAATTTAAAGTGGCCTCTAATGCTGCATAAATTTCGTCTTCTTCAACAATTTCTTCCATTGAATTCCCACAAGTAACATTTCCAATTGGCGTAACCGTAACTTCATAAGTTCCTGCCTGAGTCACGGTAATCGTCTGTCCTTGCGCTCCGTTACTCCAGTTAAAGTTGAAATCAGCAGGATTTTGACCATCTAAAATAGCTGTCAAATCCGTCCCTCCATCACAATTTGTGGCAGGTTCAATAGCAAGGATATCGGCTTGTGGACTAAGCTGCACTTCTATAGTTGCTGTTGAAGAACATAAGCCAGGTTCATCAGCCGTTACTTCGTAAGTCCCAGCAGGAACAGCACTACTATCTTGCGGATCTGGCACAATGGTATATGTTGCATTATTGTTAAATCCGTTCAAATAAGTCTCTAAATCATAAGTTGCTCCACAACCATAAACCACATCATCTGGATTGAAATTAACGGAATCTGGTAAATTTAGTGTGAAATCAGCTACACCTAAACATCCGTTGCCACTGTCGTCAATTACTTCTATGCTGTAAGTTCCTTCACTCAAACCTGTTACATCAAAAGGATTTACTGATGCAATGCCATTGTCTTCCTCCGTTCCAGATTGATTAATAATTCTCCATTGAAAGTCATTTGTTAGTGTTCCTGCAGATGCGGTTAGTGTCACTTCAATAGATTGATTATCAGGAGTGCAATCAGCTAATCTTTGCACAGCCTCAACCGTAAACTCGGGATTGCTTAAAACCACTGTCTCAGTTGCACTACAATTTGTCAGGTTGTCCGTAATGGTGACATTGTAAGTTCCAGCTTCAAGACCGCTTGCTTCTGTTAAATCATCAGCTACGGCAGTTGGACCTGTCCAAATAATACTAAAATCTCCAGAACCACCATTTGCTGAAATTTCGATTTCACCATCAGAAACTCCACAAGCTGGATTAACCGTATTATCGACAGAAATGACTGGATTTTCATTTACTATTACTTCAATTTCATCTTCTGCGTAGCAAGTTGTGTCAGCGGGAGAAGGAATTTCCACCCTTATTAAGAATGTTCCTACTTGACTGGTATTTACATTGAAATTTTGTCCTGTAGCATCTGTCTGCAATACATCATCCACAAACCAACGATAATTAGTAGCATTTCCGCTAGCCTCTAACCTTAGCGTTTCCTCTTGACATACTGATCTGTCTCCTCCTAAATCAGCGAGATATGGAGGTCCTACAAAAATTTCAGCAACAGAAACGCAACCCGACTCACTAGTGATGGTTACACTGTAGTTGCCAATTTCTTCCACATCAATAGTTTGAGTGGTATCGCCTGTATTCCATAAATAGGTATGACCAGGTTCATCTACTATATCTTCTCCTAATGTTAATGAACTACCACAGAATGATCGCTCACTTAAAACATTGCTCACATCAGGACTTGCAAATAGCTCAAAATTTTGAACCAAAAGTTCATCATAACCACATTCATTAGTTATTCTTAAAGATGCTTCATAGGCTCCTGGCTCCAATTCAATGTCTAGCGTGTCTGTTTGGCTACTAGAGGTATATACACTGGAGTTATCGGCTAATGAAATTATCGTCCAGCTAAACTGATCGAAGCTTGTTTTACCATTACCTTCTAAAATCACAGGTTCTGAAGTACAGTTAGCAATTACATTAATGGATGGTTCCTGCTGAGGAGTAGATAAGTTTTGAACAAAATTAGGCAATCCAAGTCTGCTAGTTCGACCTGCCAAATCAAAAGGTTGCAATGTGCTGGCTAATAGTTCCGCATCTTCAGGTACATATCGTAGATCAGGAGTTCCAATCGAATATATTTCACTACTATTATTAGCTGCAATATATATCTGACCATTCGGTCCTGTTTGGATTGCTCCAGCTTCAAAATCTAATTCGGCAACTGTAACGCTATCAGGGTTTTCAATTTCTTCTATAGTGTAATCATCATCTACTGGAATTTGTAGCAATAATGAATTTTGACCATTATTGATTGTTGCATACAATAAATTACTATTTGGGGAGAATTCAATTCCATAAACTATTCCTCCAAAATTTACATCAATCAGAGCCTCTTCCCAATTTTCCAAACTATCTCTTCTTAAGAAATCAATAAATTGACCTCCTGAGTTATAAGCCTGAGCCACCTTATCCCCACCAGCTGCATATTTCAAATAACCAATAGCGGAAGAATTAGTAAGATAGTCGCTGCCTTGTGAAATATATTCCGGTGCATTTATTCCATCAATATTTACAGGATAAAGTCTATAGCTATTACTTCCTAATTCATGTGTTAATACATTAGTATTTTCAACTCCTTGAGCCGCTACCTTCTCCGTACTCTTAGTATAAAGCTTTCTGTTTTTTAGGACCACATCTCCTAATCCCTCATTCAATTTCATATCAATTATTGCATAGGAAAAAGCATTGGAATCGGAGCTAACATCTTCATTGAGAAAAAGGTAATAAAGCGATGGATCACCAGCATGGGCTACAGCAATTACACCTTGCGAGGCAGCAGGGTCGCCACCCAAATCAGTTCCGTTTGCCATTACTTCGTGCTCTGAATCCCAAACCACATCCCCATTGGTGTAGAAAAGTAAATCACCATTATCGTCAGAAACGGTGGCACAACCTTCTTCTGCTTCAATATTCCCATCAGTTACCGCCACAGGACCGTCTGGATTATTGAAATCAATACCTGCTCCATCTCCAAAATACCAGAAATTAGACTTTTGTTTCTCCTCCTCAAAAAGTGTTAATTCAAAACTTGCCGTAACCGTACAAGTTCCGACTGTAACAGCAGCGGTATAAACACCAGATTCTAAAAAGGTAGCCGTTCCGTCTCCGTTATCGGTGAATTTCTCTGGGTCTGGATTAATCCAAACCACTTCGTCAGGCTCCTCGCCATCTCCTAGTGTTGGTCCATAATTTTCTAAAGGCAATTGACATACGGTTGTATCTTGCAATTGCACTTCTGAACCAAATTCTTCAACATCTACATTTCTAGAGAACGTGAATACGTTTCCACCAGAATTTACTCTTAGAACAACCGGATACGCACCAGGTTCTTCATAAATATAATTCGGGCTTATTGCAGTTGAAATATCTCCATTTCCGAAATCCCAACTAACTGATGTTACATCTTCTAAATCACTGAAATCAGGGAAAAATGAAATCGGATTATTTTGACAGATGGACTGATTTAATTCGGAAGAGTACCAATCAAAATCTATTTCTGCCTCGATCAAGGCTGGTGGTGCAATATTTGGAAAATTATTTGATTCAGTAAAAGACTGTCCATCGAATAAATTCCAGTCTACTGATACAGAATCTGCTATGGAATCTGATTGCAGTATGCGACTCAAGAAATCCTCTGTTCCATTATTGTAAAGGAAATACATACTTCCATCAGGTCCATTTTGGAGCGCTTTTAAGTTTGAAATTGACCTATCCAGAATATTCTCTGATGTTGCACTGTCTAAGTTCAGTTGAATTAAACGAGCCTCTCCAGAAACCGTATTATTTTTGGTGTAATACAAATTATTTCCTCCTGCGGACCATTCTACATCTGTAATAAGTTGATCAACTGACCCCGTATTCGCTAACACATTTTCATTTTGAAAAACTGGGTTATTAACATCTAACACATTTAAGTCAAGAAGAATAAGGTTTTTAGGACTACCATTTACATTCTGCGAACTCATTGCCATTGTTAATGTATCACTTTCACTGTTTTGAAATGAAAGATTATTAACTGAATATTCAATGGAAAATTCGTGATTACTTATTGCTGTCAAGCTACCATCATTTTCTACTTGAACTAATCGCAGACTGTTTTCATTTTGAAATATTAGGAAAAAATTATCCCCGAATCGGTAAGCATTAATATAATCTGAAAGATTATTAAAGCTAGTGTTGGTATTGGCTGCGGATGAAGTTACCTCCCCGAATTCTCCCAAAGCCATATCTACACTCAACATTTGAAGCTGACCGTTATTATTTAGATAAATATAATAAATATTATCGTCTGCATTATTGGATGGCACAATAGCAACGGGATTTCGCAATTCGTTATTTCCTCCTATTGCAATACCTCCACCTGGTAATGGCTGATGGTTTTTTCCATAAATTATCTCTCCATCGGTATAAAATAACAATTGACCATCTACGGCATTCACCGCTACTGCAGCACCATTATTTCCAAAAGCTGGGTTTTGACTTTCTATTAAGAGTGCTATACGCTCTTCATTCCTATCAAATTGAATTGCACTATTGTTATTTCCAAAAAACCAGAAGGATTCAGAAAAATCCTGAGCATTCAGTTGGGTAAATGAAGTGGTCAGAATTATTAGAAGGAGATTAATTACTTTATTATTCATACAAATGGGTGTTGTCTACCTTACAATGCTTAACGTCAAATCGATAAAATAAATTTTCTTTATATGAAAATATATGAAGTAAGGAATATTAACGTTGTTGTAATTTAAATCGAAATTTAAAAATAAAATAGATAAACTAAGGAACAATTTCCTCTTTTTCAGATTTTTAAAAGAATTAGATAAAATTTTTATTAGGAATACATCTCTTTATGACAAATTTTATATCTTTCGATAAATTTTGAATTCAATTTGTGTTGTGTATAATATACTAAAAGGAAAAACGATTCGGGTTTGGGTAATCTTAAGTATTACTTTCATTAGTGTTCAAGACTTGAAGGCGCAAGATCCTCAATTTTCACAATTCTATGCGGCACCACTATATTTAAATCCAGCTTTTGCAGGAAATACTCAGATGAGTAGGTTCGGAATCAATTATAGGAACCAATGGCCAAGTATTAATGCAAATTTTGTTACGTATTCTGCCTATTTCGATCATTATTTTGATAGAATACAGAGTGGCGTTGGATTAATTATTTCAAGAGACGAGGAAGGTCTTGCAGGATTACGGTCTACATCAGTTGGCGCCCAATATGCTTATCAATTACGACTAAGTGATAAATTAACTTTCCGACCTGGTGTTCAGGTGGGTGTATACAACAGAAGTTTAAATTTCAGTAATTTAACATTTGGTGACCAGTGGGATCCCGAAACACAAACTTTTCAAAACCCATCAGGAGAAACACCAACAGGCCCTGGTAAAACATTCTTAGATTTATCTTTTGGAGGAGTTTTATATTCAGAGAATTTCTGGTTTGGATATTCTGTTTTCCACTTAAACCAGCCCAATCAATCGGTTTTAGGCGAGGAAAGTATTTTACCTATGAAGCACTCATTTCATGCTGGCTACAAAATCCCTTTAAATACTGGTTACAGAAAAGGATATAATAGAAATGGAGATGAAAGAAGCATTACCCCAACTGCACAATACAAAATGCAAGGCGGTTTCCAGCAATTGGATTTAGGGATTTACAGTACACTTGAGCCAATGGTAGTTGGATTATGGTATAGAGGAATTCCTTTTCAGTCTCCCAATGGTTTTTCTGCATCTGAGTCACTTGTGCTTTTATTGGGCTATTCTTATGAAAAACTTTCAGTGGGTTATAGTTTTGATTACACGCTATCTGACCTAGGCATCAGAAGTGGTGGAGCTCACGAGATTTCAATTACTTATGTGCTTTCCTTAACTGATCCAAGAAGGCCTCCAGCCGACAAATTGAGAATACCTTGTCCTAAATTTTAATACTTTTCATGTTAATACCAGCAGATCAATTTTTTACTATCATTATATTGGTAGTGGTTTTAGACTATGCATTAAATACGATAATAGACTTATTGAATTTAAAAAAAGCTAATTCAAAACTTCCTTTAGATTTAAAAGATTATTTTGATGAAGAAAAATATCAAAGAGCGATTCAGTACCAAAGAGTGAATACGAAATTTGGCCTATGGAGCGGCTTCTCAAGTTTCCTGATAATGCTTCTTGTGTTATTATTTGGTGTTTTAGGAGATCTGGATGCTTTTGTAAGAAGTCAGTTCGATTCTGTTATTTCTCAAACATTAGCCTTTTTTGGTATCATCTACATTTTAAATGACATTTGGAATATTCCGTGGCAATGGTATTCTACTTTTCATATAGAAGAAAAATTTGGTTTCAATAAAATGACTCCTTCACTTTTTTGGAAAGATAAACTAAAGAACTATTTACTAACCGCAATAGTGGGAGGTATTTTATTAAGCGTTTTGGTCTTTCTAATTACTTGGATAGGTCAATCGTTTTGGTGGATATTTTGGCTTGTCATTGTTGTATTTATGATAGGTGCTAATTTCTTCTATACCAGCTGGATTTTGCCCTTATTTAATAAGTTAGTTCCTCTTGAAGATGGAAGCTTGAGAGAAAAAATCTTTGAATATGGGAAATCTGTTAAGTTTCCAATTGAAAATATTTACGTCATGGATGGTTCTAAACGTTCATCAAAAGCGAATGCCTTTTTCTCGGGCTTTGGAAAACGAAAAAAAATCGTTTTGTTTGATACATTGCTAGAAAAACACACAGATGAAGAATTAGTCTCGATATTAGCACATGAAGTTGGACATAACAAAAAGAAGCATACCATAATTGGAATGATTACTGGTGTAATTCAAACTGGCGCAATGTTGTTTATCATGTCTTTTATGATTTTCAATCCTGCACTTAGCCAAGCTTTAGGAGCTGAGCACCTAAGTTTCCCAGTAAACTTCATTGCATTTGGAATTATTTATACGCCAATAAGTCTATTTTTATCCTTGTATTCCAATTACATTAGTCGAAAACATGAATTTCAAGCTGATGAATTTGCAGCCATTACTTACAAAGGAGAAGCATTACAAAATGCGCTTAAAAAGCTTTCTATTGATAGTTTGAGTAATTTAAAACCTCATAAACTTTACGTATTCTTTCATTACTCACATCCGCCTTTATTGCAGCGGTTAAAAGCTATCGATAAGCATAAGTAGGGATTATATTTTATTAAAGAAAAAATTTATCTTTATGGCATAATAATACCAAAACCACTATAAATGATTACATTTCTTAAACTATAACAAAAAATATAAATTCACTATATTGAAATACTTTATTGAAATTCTTAGTGGAATTAAATTTTAAATTCAGAATACCATGAAAAAATCAATTGTTTTTTTATTCTTATTTACCGTTTCAACATTGGTTTTGGGGCAGCAGGATAAAATAGATAACTTAATTTACAGAGGAGAAAATCTTTTTAAAATTCAAAATTATGAAGATGCTAAAAAATCATTAGAAGAAGCCGTTAAACTTGGAGCTAATGAGCCTTATGTAAATTATATGTTAGGCGTGTCCTATTTAAAAATGCCTAGCGCCACAGAACAACTAAAAGCTTCCGCTATTTTCGAAAAAATTGAAAATGCAAATGCCATCTCCGAACTACCCAAAGAAGTAAATTATTATATGGCGCAAGCCTTTCATAAAAATTTGCAGCTGGAAAAAGCCTCAAAATATTATGACAAATACATGAAATCACTAAGTGCTTCTGATAGCAAATTAAGAGCAGAAGTGGAATTGGAGATGATGAAAAGTGAAAATGCTAAACGTTTACTAAGCCAACAGAAAGATATTAACATCCAAAGAATGGCACCTCCTATCAATACAGAGTTTACAGAATATAATCCTGTTGTTTCTGCTGACCAGTCAGTCATGGCATTTACCTCATTGAGACCTGATCAAAGAACTGGACAATCTTCGGAAGAAATTTACATTACGTTCAAAAAATCAGGAGATTGGGGTCAACCAAATAAAATTGCGATAAATACTAGTGAAAACGTTGGAACAGCGGGTATTTCACCAGATGGACAGCAAATGTTAGTTTTCATAGGTTCTGCAGATAAAGGTAATTTATTCATGATGAAGAAAGAGAGTGAGGGCTGGAGCCAACCTGCCGTTTTGGAAGGACTAAACTCAAGGGATTTAGAAAGTACTGCATCCATCACTCCCGATAGCAAAAAGATATATTTCGCAAGTAACCGACCTGGCGGATTTGGAGGAATGGATATATGGGTAGCTACAAAGCAAGCAAATGGAACTTGGGGGGATATTGAAAATCTTGGTAAAGAAGTGAACTCAAAATATGATGAAGATGCTCCTTTTATTCACCCCGATATGAAAACTTTATATTTCACTTCCAATGGAAATAAATCGATGGGTGGTAGAGATATATTTAAAACTAACCTAATTGGTGGCAATTGGACTAGCCCTGAAAATATGGGGTATCCTATTAACACACCATTAAATGATAATTATTTTACGCTTTCTGCGGATGGAAGTAAAGGATATTTTTCCTCTGACAGACCAGGTGGTTATGGAGGTCAGGACATTTACTTTTTTGACATGCCTGAAAAGTATTCTAATATTCCTTTGACCATGCTTAAAGGCAAAATCACAGCCGGAGAAGATGAACAACCTGTGCCGACAAAAATCAAATTGATTGATAATGAGAACAACACTAAGGTAGATTATGTATACGATCCTGACCCAAATACAGGAAACTACTTAATAATTCTACCTCCAGGTAAGAATTATGATTTGATAATTGAATCGGAAGGTTATTTACCGTACACGCTAAATATTAACGTACCCAATCAAACCTATTTTTATGAACTATATCAAAAAATCAATTTGAAATTGATAAAGCAGTTTGATGTAGTGGTTGGACAAGAAGTATCCGTTAATAATGCTTTTTATGATACCGAGCAAAATGGGACATATTCACCACGCCAGGCAAATGAAGCCATGTTGGTGCAAAGTGATAGTTTAGATGTTTACGATATGATGGACGCGATCATTGCTGCTGAAGATACCGCTGCTTTCAACTATTTGATGGATTTAATGTATTCAGTAAATCCAATTGATGATGTAGATTTCACAGTAAATGAGGATGCAATGGAAATTGCTTCTAGAACATACTATTATGATGAAAGCGACACCACTACTTTAGAAAGTAGAGTGGTTGAAGGAGAAACTATTTACTCACTTCCGACTATGTATGTTACAGAAGAAGCAGAAAAGCAGAAAAAAGAAAAAGCTCAAAAGCCAAAAGCAACTTACGACAAATCATTATTGGAGCCAGTTTACAAGATTTATTTTGGTGTAGGTGAAGCTGAATTTGAGGAGAAATACAAGGCTCAACTTCAGGAAATTTATGATAAAATTCAAGAACATGAAGAGCTCGGTATTCAAATATCAGGTTATGCCTCAGCGGAAGGTGACCCTGATTTTAACAGAAAACTATCCAATAAACGGGCGATAGAAGTTGTGAATTTCTTTAACTACAAAGGCGTTGTAAGAAGAAGAATTATTGCAAAAGGCTATGGTTCCACCAGAGCAGATACACAAAACGCAGCTGAAAATAGAAGAGTTGAAGTTCAGATTGTAGATTTAAATAAAGTTGATCGATAATCTAGCTTAACCAAATTTAGTTCAGGCCATTCGTAAAAGAATGGCCTTTTTATATGTTTGAAATTCACAGTTTGAGCATAAAAAATTCGTTTTTCATTTAAGCTATCCTATCTTTGAAAGATTATAATTCGATTATACTATAGGAAAAAAGTTATGAAGAAACCTGTTTATACAAAACCAACTAATAAAGGAAAAAACGAACTCTTAGCTGAGAAAAATGCAGAAGCATTGCTTGGTGGTGGTGCGGAACGAATTGCATCCCAACACGAAAAAGGTAAACTTACTGCTCGCGAAAGAATTGATTTATTAATGGACGAAGGTTCATTTGAAGAAATAGGCAAATTCGTGATGCATCGATGTAAGGATTTCGGATTAGATCAACAGCATTATCCTGGAGATGGAGTAGTAACAGGATATGGAACCATATCAGGAAGATTGACTTATGTTTTCAGTCAGGATTTTAC
Source organism: Marivirga sp. (assembly GCF_035704835.1). Taxonomy (GTDB): domain Bacteria; phylum Bacteroidota; class Bacteroidia; order Cytophagales; family Cyclobacteriaceae; genus Marivirga. The sequence goes on from NZ_DASSWQ010000084.1 coordinate 16,937, forward strand.
AGTTTTCGGAGGATCTCTCTCAGAAACTCACGCTGAGAAAATTGTTAAAATCATGGATATGGCGATGAAAAATGGCGCCCCATTAATTGGCTTAAACGATTCAGGTGGTGCCAGAATTCAAGAAGGCGTAGTTTCATTAGGCGGTTATGCTGATATTTTTTATCGCAATGTGAGAGCTTCAGGAGTAATTCCTCAATTATCTGCTATCATGGGACCTTGTGCTGGTGGAGCAGTTTATTCCCCTGCCATGACAGACTTTATCATGATGGTGGAAAATACAAGTTATATGTTTGTAACAGGTCCTAACGTAGTAAAAACCGTAACACAAGAAAATGTAACTTCTGAAGAATTAGGTGGAGCCAGCACCCACAGCACTAAAAGTGGTGTAACGCATTTCTCATGCGCTAATGAATTGGAATGTATCAATAATATTAAGAGGCTGTTGAGCTACGTTCCTCAAAACTGTGAAGATCCGGTTCCTTCTGTTCCTTATGAATTGAAAGAAGATGAAAGCAGAAACTCCTTAAACGAAATCATTCCTGATAATCCCAATCAGCCGTATGATATGCGAGAGGTTATCGAAGGAACTGTAGATGATAATAGCTTTTTCGAAGTACATAAAAATTATGCAGAAAATATAGTGGTTGGATTTGCTCATTTAGCAGGGAGGAGCATTGGAATTGTAGGTAACCAACCTGCTTCTCTAGCAGGAGTTTTAGATAATGACGCTAGCAAAAAAGCAGCACGTTTCGTTCGTTTCTGCGATAGTTTTAATATTCCGCTATTAGTTTTTGAAGATGTTCCAGGCTTCCTACCGGGTACAGACCAGGAATGGAATGGCATCATTTCTAACGGAGCGAAATTATTATATGCCTTCAGTGAAGCAACAGTTCCGAGGGTGACGGTAATTACCCGAAAAGCTTATGGTGGAGCTTATGATGTAATGAATTCTAAACATATTGGTGCAGACATGAACTACGCATGGCCAACGGCAGAAATCGCAGTAATGGGTGCCAAGGGCGCTGCAGAAATTATTTTCCGGAAGGAAATAGCAGAAGCAGATGATAAAGAGGCTAAACTAGCTGAAAAAGTAGAAGAATATACTGAGAAATTTGCCAACCCATACAGAGCAGCTCACAGAGGCTATATAGATGAAGTGATTTTACCTTCTGATACCAGAAAGAAGTTGATTAGAGCTTTTTCGATGTTGGAAAACAAAGTAGATAAACTACCAAAGAAAAAACACGGAAATATTCCATTATAAATTTAAAAGCCTCCAATTGGAGGCTTTTTCTATTGAAGCTATTTTTTATGTCGAACTCATATGAATCGATTCTCTATGTAACTTTGGTTACAGCTTTTTGAACAGCTTTAGCCTCATCTTTGTTAATGTTCTTAAATTAGCAAAATGGAATACCTAGATATATTTATAACCTCATTTAAAGACTACGCTCGCTATGTGAGTAATGAAGTTTTAAATTTTCATTGGGGCAATTATTTATATTGGTTAATTGGTATATCTCTATTCTTTTATGCACTAGAACTGATCAGACCATGGAGAAAAGACCAACCTAAAATCCGAAAAGATTTCTGGCTGGATGCTTTCTACATGTTTTTCAACTTCTTCCTTTTTTCATTAGTGGGTTATTATGCCTTTTCGAATGTATTTGTTCAGCTTTTTAATGACTTTTTAGGATTATTTGGCGTAACGAACTTGGTTGCAATAGAAATCAACACATGGCCAGTCTGGGCGCAGCTTTTGACATTGTTTATCTTAAGAGATTTCATTCACTGGAATGTGCATCGATTATTACATAGAGTTCCTGCTTTATGGGAATTCCATAAAGTGCATCATTCTGTTGAGCAAATGGGCTTTGCAGCTCATTTACGATTCCACTGGATGGAAACCATAGTTTATAGAACTATAGAATATTTACCTTTAGCCATGATTGGTTTTGGAATTCAAGAATTTTTGTTGGTTCATTTGTTTGCCTTAGCAATCGGTCATTTCAATCATTCAAATATTAAAGTGCCGCTGGGACCTTTTAAATATATTTTTAATAATCCTCAAATGCATATATGGCATCATGCAAAGTATATACCTACTAAAACGGGCGTTAATTTTGGGATATCCTTAAGCATCTGGGATTATTTATTTGGTACTCATTATATTCCACGAGATGGTAGAGATGAAAAATTAGGGTTTGATGATATGGATAAATTCCCTTCAAAACTAAAAGACCAACTGGTATACGGATTGACACCAAAGAAAGAAAAATCAAAATAATTTAGTATTTCCTTCATTTAATATTGCGCAATTACGTGCAATTCCGTAACATTGCAATCCGAAAAACAGCTAGTCAAAAGACTACGTTTTTTAGGGCCTATAGCTCAGTTGGTTAGAGCACTTGACTCATAATCAAGTGGTCCCTGGTTCGAGCCCAGGTGGGCCCACCAGTTAAAGCCTCAGAATTGCTTCTGAGGCTTTTTTCGTTTCGATGGGTTTTAATTAATTACATGGAATAGCCTCGTAATCCTTATAAGAAATCTTTCCCCAAATTAACACCAAATCATTTAATTTTGTATAATTTTCAGACTAATTACATTATAGATACGTTGACGTACTTGTACTAATTGACAAAAGAGTATCAACTAACTTTTCGCAATGAAATATTCGACCAAAGAATAATAATAAATGATAATATACGTCAAAAATATGGTCTGTGAAAGCTGTAAAATTTTTGTTAAAGATGCTTTAGAAGAACTTAAAATTTTGCCAGCAACAGTTGAGCTGGGTGAAATAAAAACTGGTATGGATGTTTCTGATACTGATAAAACAGCACTAAATAACCTAATCAGAAAAGCAGGATTGGAACTATTAGAAAAAAAGCAAGGTGTTTTAATTGAGAAAATTAGGCAAGTAGCAATTGATTATGTTTACAAATCTGATAAAAAACCTAATCTCAAGTTCTCTGTATTGCTTAGCGAAGAATTAAATCTATCATACAACTACCTAGCTAACTTTTTTGCAGAAGTTCAGGCCACTACTCTAGAACAATTCATCATTTCATTAAAAATCGAACGGATTAAAGAATTAATAATTTTTGGAGAAGATACTTTTTCAGAAATTGCCTATAAATTACATTATAGCAGCGTTGCCCACTTATCAACCCAATTTAAAAAAGCTACTGGTTTAACACCTTCTCACTTCAAGCAATTGAAAGAAAAAAGAAGAGTTACAATTCAAAATATGTAAGCTAATTAACATCAAATTTTCAGAATTTTAGGCACTTCAGCATTCATCATAGATGATCATAAATAATTTTCCCATTATCCTTAAGTACCATACTGATGGGTTAATTAGATCTGTTTCTTTTCATTTTACCACCTAAACCATCATATCATAAATACAAAGTAATCACACTCATTCCCATACTCTAAAACCCTTACTTAATATCCATACATGTCACTAACTTATGGTAAAAAAATAAATTTATCTTTCATTATTCAAAAATTGCCAAATGACAAATTTTTAATCAAATACTATTTACAACTTGCCAAAATGAAAGCGCTCATCAATTATTTACTTCAATATGGACAGCTCAGTCAAGTACAAATTGTTCTAGTAAAAAGTAAAGCAAAAAAATTGATATTAACAACAGGCAAATACTTTTCAGAAGCGGGTAAAGTAGCTAAACAAGTTGCTTTTGTTACAAACGGGATTCTGAGAGTTACCTATTACAATCATGAGGGATTGGAAATAACCAAATATTTTATTGATGAAAATAACTTTGCAGTAGATTTGAATAGTTATACATCAAAATTGCCATCAACAGAGTACATTCAAGCAGTGACAGATTGTACTCTAACTGTTTTTTCAGCGGATGCCTTAAAAGATTTGTCTTTAACTATTATCGGTTGGGATAATATTATAGGTAAGATTACTGAAAAATCATTGGTCGAGAAAGTACAATGGATTAGCCCGATGATTGGGGGAAGTGCAAAAGAGAAGTATCTCAATCTCCTTGAAAGGTTTACTCAATTGGCCAATAGAATTCCGCTTTCTATGAGGGCAACCTACTTAGTTACCCAATCTTCCTTAAGTTGGATAAGGCGCAATATCTAATTTGCTTTTCGCCAAATGGCAAATATTTAAAGTTCTTAAGTCTCGAAATTTATGGCTGAACTTAAAAATATAACAGGATGACTAGCATTTGGATCACATTAACATTGATATTTAGCTTGACAGGCATTGCTTTTGCGCAGAAGGCTAAAAATTATCGTCATGTAAAGGTCAACATTACAATTGATGCCACTGTGGAGAGCGCCTTTAATTACATAGTTCCTGTTGATTTGTCGCACATTTTCAAAGGGTATAAAAATTTACCTGCAATTGTCAATACTGATGAAAAGGAAAAATGGATCAAGCCGGGGCTTACAAGAACAGTTTATTTTGAAGATGGCACAACTGCCCGTGAAAAATTATTAACAGTAGTGCCTCACACTTCATTTTCTTATGAAAGTGATAATTTTACTTCGAAACTACGTTTTTTGGCAAAAAGAATTGAAGGCGATTGGGTATTTACAGATTTAGGGAACGGAAAAACTAAAATTGAGTGGAACTACAAAATAGTCCCTTAAAATTTTTTGGCTCGAGACATCATAAAAATATTAGTACTTAAAAATGTAAAAGGATTTCTAAATACTGCTTTGAAAATTTTAAAAGATGACCTGGATGAAGTGAATGCCAAGTCTGTTGGTTTATAACAAAAATTTTTAATTTTATTTGATGAAATCGAACAGGAATTACTGTGTCACATAGGGAAATGCTGTGAGAATCCAACTTACCTTTGAAAATTAAATATAATCAGATGAAATTTAGATTTATAGTCGAAGAAATCAGAAGTAACGAATTTTTCGAGCTAAATAATAGGCAAAAATTTAAGTTATTGGGAGATGCTTTTTTATTCTGTTTGGCTGCAATGTTCATTTCAGTAATAATTTGGGATATCATTAGTTGGCTGTCAGGTAGTGAGTTTAATCAATCTAATAACAGTTATAATACAGCAGTAAAAAACTGGATTTTAGTTGTTTTACTCGCACCAGTTGTGGAAGAAATAGGGTTTAGATTATTTTTAAAACCAAATAAGTTAAAGGTATGGGTTTCAATATTTGTCCTCTGCTATTTTATATTTTCAATTGTGACGGTAAGTAATTTTTACTCAGAGCTAGACACCTTAACACTTTATAAATTATTGGCAGCTTTAGGGGTTTCTTCCTTAATCACCTTTCTTTTTAGTGAGAAAATTGTTAGCAACATTAAATCCAGTCTTTTCCAATACTACATTTTTTCCTCCTTTTTATTTGGACTATTACACCTACTAAATTTTGTTCCTTTAGACGGAATACAAATCATTCTATTTCCATTTTTAATTCTTCCACAAATCTTATTTGGGTTTGCCTTTGGCTATTTGAGATTGAAAAATGGCTTAACCTGGGCGATAGGATTGCATGCGTTAATCAATTCAATTTCATTTATTTTTAAGAGTCTATAAATACTTTACCTAAGACTTTGAAATAATCATCAGTAAAACATAAGAAATGCAGTGAAATAGACGGAAAAAACTTTTCTTAAGTAAATAATGTAGTTGAATAAATTTTTTTATCGAAAAATGGAATCCTGAAGATTCTATTTTACAACCATAAGGAATTAGAAATAACTAATACCAAACAAACTCGTAAGACTAAAGATGGATAACTAGCTTAAAATCAATAAATAATGATTGGACTATACGGGCTATTTTATTTTCATACTTTTTAAAATTGAATAAAATCAATTTCATAGAACCTAACTTTTTAACAATGAAAAAAATACAACCTTATCAAATCGTCCTATTTCTTATCCTATCATTCACTTTAAGTAGCTGTGAAATAATTGGAGGCATTTTTGAAGCTGGAATATGGGTCGGGGTTATAATAGTAGTAGTGCTCATTGCTCTCGCAATATGGATAATTAAAAAATTGATCAGCTAGAATTAATGAATTTTTGTATTTAACATGAAGTACTATACAGTTGTTAAAATAGCATCAAGATAATTAAGAAAGTGAGCACTTCAGAATCAAACGGATACTTAAGTGGTAAATCTTGAGCTATTGTATACCCCTAGAGTAAATTTTAAAATTCTTACCCAGATTAAAATTCATTTTTTATACTAGTATTCTTATACACTTGGCCAGGCATTTATGTCAACTACCATAATTTTTCTTAATTTTACATTTTACATAAAAATTCAAACTCATAACATCTGCTAAAAAGTGAAATTAAAGCGTAGAAGAAAATTAGTCACTTATTTAAATATATTAGACCAACCCATTCGATTTAACCCTTTCGTTTTTAGTCGGACGTTTTTATTATGGGCTTTACTGGGATTAATAGGCGGAATAATAGCAGGAATTTACTGGATTGGTCTTGAATTTCTGACGCATCAATTAGCATTTTTTAATGGTTGGCAAGTAATCCCTGTAATGGCCTTATGTGGTCTTTTGGCGGGTCTGATAATTCACTATATCGGAGACCCAGGAGAAATCCATTTGATTGTCAATAACATTCGATTTAATAAAGGTAAACTCGACCCAAAAAATAATCCATCCATGATTTTATCCTCCTTATTATGCGTTGCATCGGGAGGAAGCCTAGGACCTGAAGCACCCTTAGTGCAAGTAACAGGCTCAACAGGTACATGGATTGGGAAATTATTCAGATTAAAAGGAGAGGAATTACGCTCTGTAAGTATTGCAGGAATGGCATCAGGTTTTACTGCCTTATTTGGTGCTCCTTTGGGTGGTAGTCTGTTTTCTTTGGAAATACTACACCATAAGCATGCAGTAGAATATTATAAAGCAATTATTCCTGCATTTGTGGCAAGTTGTTTTAGTTATTTGGTTTTTGCTTTAATTATACATTTAGGACTTGGCCCGATTTGGGACTTATCTGCATATGAATATTCAGGAATTTTTGATTTTAGCTATGCTGTATTATTTGCCATAGTTGGTGCTTTATTTGGATGGGCTTTTATATTGTGTACTAAATTTTTCAAATCTGTTTTTGAAAAAAAACCTATTCCCATTTATATCAAAACACTTATAGGGGGAATTCTATTAGGAATCATTGCATTTTACTTACCCATCACTCGATACTTTGGTCACCATGAGATGAATATACTTTTGAATAAGGATTTTACTCTGCCTTTTTTGTGCGCAATATTAATTTTTAAAATTATAGCTATTTCTATCACCGTAACATCCGGCTGGCGAGGTGGATTTATCATCCCCCTATTCTTTGTTGGTGCCACCTTAGGATTGATTATTCATCAACTTTTCCCGGCAATAAATCTCACCTTAGCCATTGTAAGTTGTATGGCGGCTATTAATGCTTGTGTTACAAGAACGCCTATGAGTACTACCATTTTATTAGCCACATTAACTGGTTTTGGTCATTTTATCCCGATTCTTTTTGCGAGTTTAACAGGCTATTTCTTAGCTCCAAGAATACCATTTATAGGTTCACAAATGGAAAAAGAATAAGGAAATAAAAAATTAAAAAACATAATCAATTCAAAATTGATTAATTAGTACTGTAAAAATTTTAAGATGTAATTGAATCCCTTTAAAACATTTATAGAAAATTATATCTCAATTTCCGATACTGATTGGGAACAGATTTCAGCTTGTTTTGAAAAGCGATTTCTTGAAAAAGGGGAAATGCTTTTACAAGAGGGTGAAATTTGCAGACATCTTTATTTTATTGAAAGTGGTTTGCTGCGATACTTTATCAATAAAGAGGGTGATGATATTACTAAATTCTTTACCGAAGCTCCTTATTGTTTTACTTCTCAAGCTAGCTTTACTGCAGCTAAACCCGCCAATGAAAATATACAAGCCATTGAAAAATCAATCATTTGGCAGACAACTTTGAAGCAAGCCAATGACCTTTTAGAATTAAAAAGCTGGAATACTTTTATTCGCAAACTTATTCAGGAAGTTCAATATTTTACGGAAGAAATCTTGCAAGAAATTCAGACTGAAACAGCTGAAAATCGCTACATTAAAATGATTGAAACCAGTCCTCAACTCATACAAAGAGTCCCTTTAAAGTATTTAGCGTCCTATTTTGGAATTGCCCCTCAATCATTAAGTAGAATTAGAAAAAAAATACTTCCCACTAAAAGAAATTAACATAGGTGCAGTAGAATGAAATAAGAAAGCAGGAATTTTGGCTCATCCTAAAAACAAAAAGATGAAGCATTTATTTCTAATCATTTCAATCCTATTCGCAATGAAGGCAACTGCTCAACAATCAAATTATCATTTTAGTCATACCGATAGTACAAAAGCAAGTAGTGACAAAATATGGGAAGTTTGGACGGATGTCCCCAACTGGAAAGAATGGGATAAGGGCTTGAAAGAAGCAATGCTAGAAGGTGATTTTGTGGTGGGGAGTAAAGGCAAATTAATTCCTGACAAAGGACCTAAATCCAAATTTGTCATTACTGAACTCATCCCTAATAAATCTTACACTTTCGAAACCAAAATACCATTTGGACAGCTGATAATCAAGCGAACACTAGATCAGAAAGATGGGTTAACTTACTTCACACATGATGTGGAATTTACAGGCATATTGAAGAAATTCCTCGGCAAGAAGCTTGGTAAAAACTATAGAGAAATGCTCCCAAGTGTGATGAATGACATTAAACTTATTGCAGAAGGAAAATGATAGCATTAAAATTAATTTACATAGCCAATATCATTGTTGCTGGATGGATTGGCATATCCTCATTATTTTTCCCTCAGTTATCATCGGCTACCATTTTTCAAAATAGCTATCAAACCACTGATTTAATAAGATTAGTGGGCTGCTTATGGTTAGCTATTGCCATCTTATCTGTTTTCGGTCTATGGCGACCTGTAACATTTTCTCCTGTTTTATTGCTGCAATTAATTTATAAAGGCGCTTGGCTTTTAGTGGTGGCAATTCCAGCGATTGTTAACAAAGAACAATTCCCTGTAGGAATGGCTATATTCTTTTTAGTTTGGTGTTTGGTTTTACCTTTTGTGATTCCTTGGTCTGAATGGACTAAATAAATTGAGCTATTAAATAAGTACTCAAAGCTTTCAAAAATGAATTGTACCTCATTATTCTTTTTGAAAATTAATCACAATAATCAACTTCGATGCATTCGGAATTCCATTCTTATTAGCTGGTTTAAATGGAAAAGGAGTTGCTTTTACAGCTCTAACGGCTTCTTCATCAGCCTGCTTGTTAAATCCTTTCAATACTTTTACCGCAGAAATGTTACTGGCTGTATCCACAGTTAATTGAAGATATGTACGGCCTTCCCAATTCGAAGAATCAGGATAATTGACATTCTTCATTAGCGCAGCATAATATTTCTCCATCCCGTCAATAGGGTCAGGATAGTAATAATCTTCTTCGTTTTCTCCTCCTGCTACTTCACCAAAAAGTACATCTCCTACTGTTTTGCAGACATGTTCAGCGGAATCTGATTTGACTGCGTGCTGAGCTTGAGCACTCAAAATAAAAGAACTACTCGCAATTGCAGTTGCAGCCGCATATCTAAGGAATGTCTTGCTGAGTTGGGATGGTCTGAAAACCCCACAAATAGTAGAGTCAGAAGATTTCATAACTCGTTGAAAATCAGCATTCGTTTTTTCCGTAAAGTCAATTACCTGCTTAGAACAAGTCGAACAGTTGTATCCATCCGCTGTCCTGTCCATCGATTCTTTCGATTTGGGACAACTAATCTTCAACTTTACATTCTTAATATCTGACATTCAAAGTATTTAAATGAATAATCTAAAACACTGATGCTAAATTTTATCTAAAACCGCTTTAGTCATATCGCTTTTAGTATTTCCTGTGTTTAGTGTTGTGGTAGGTTCAAATAACATGATCCAGACCTCCTCATCTGCAACAGGTTTATGCTCCACTCCTCTTGGTACAATTAGAAATTCATTTTCATTAATCTGAACAGTTTTATCTCGATACTCCATTTTGAAACTGCCCTTCACCACAAAAAAGAGCTCATCTTCTTCATCATGTTTATGCCATATAAATTCTCCTTTAAGTTTTACCAGTTTCACATGCTGTCCATTCAATTCACCTACTATTTTAGGCGACCAATGTTCTGAAAACAATGCGAATTTATCCTCAAGATTTACCTTATCCATTTTTTTAAAATTTGATGTCTAACTTCAAAAGTTTTATTTCTTAGTCTGAAAACAAGCTCATCATATTTCTTTCATCACTAAATAAACGGTGTACGCAATATAAAATGCTAAAAGAAGCGCAGCCTCCCATCGGTCTAATTTTCTTCTTTTTCCAGTAACCATAGCTACTAACAAAAAAATTGTTCCACCGATTAAGATGTAGATATCTAGATTAAATTTTGGATTATAATCAATAGGAGCAATGATGCTGCTGATTGCTAAAATCAATAAAATATTAAAGATGTTTGAACCCACCACATTCCCTATGGCGATGTCACTATTCTTCTTGGTAGCAGCCACAACGGAAGTTACTAATTCAGGTAGTGATGTGCCAGCTGCAACTATAGTCAATCCAATTATTTTCTCACTAACCCCTAAACTATTGGCAACATTAACCGCATTGGTCACCACAAGTTGACCTCCAATTATTAATCCTGCTAATCCAATCGCAATTAAACCCCAAATCTTAGGTGTAGATTTTAGGACGATATTTGATTGAATATTCTGTTCATTCTTCATTTGTCTAAAGACATAATACAAAAACAGAACGAACAAAACCAACATAAAAAAGCCTTCCATTCTACTCAAACTTGTGGGCTCCGAAAAGCTAAAATCATTAATGAAAAACAACATTAAAACTGCTACCAGTAAGGATATGGGGATTTCTTTCCATGCCGTAGAAGATTGCACAGTGATCGGCAAAATCAGTCCAGAAATACCTAATATGATATACAAATTAAAATTATTACTCCCCAATATATTGCCGACTACTATATCAGAATAGCCTTTTATAGAACCAACAATATTCACTACCAACTCGGGTGCGGAAGTTCCAAAAGCCACTATGGTCAAGCCTATGGCTAAATCCGAAACGTTATATTTTTTTGCTAAAGAAGATGCACCATCCACTAGCCAATTTGCTCCAAAAACAAGACAAGCAAATCCAACGACAACCAATAAAATTTGAATTACCATGACATTTACATTTTCCTAAATGTAATAGATTGGCTTTATATATTTATGTTTTAGGTTATTTTTTCACCAAAACGCACATCAAGTAAAGTTGTAAATAGATCGGTAGGAATATTCGTTTCCATAATCTCTATAAACAGTTTTTACTATTAGTAGGAAAGCAGTTTTTGACATCACTCCTTTTTTGACAATTAGATTATTTTTTTCTTCTAAACCAAATAAAAATACCTATTGCAATTATTAGCATGAATAATAGCGTAATGAAATATCCGTAATCTGTACGAAGTTCTGGCATATTTTCAAAATTCATTCCATAAAGACCCGCGATAAAAGTCAGAGGCAAGAAAAACGCAGGGAATACAGTCAATAATTTCATTACATCATTGCTTTTTTTAGCTTGGAAAGACATATATGAATTGAGCAAAGAGTTTGCATCTTCTACAACCTCCTCAGTCCTTAGGGTCAAATCTAATATGGTGTCTTTTACATCTTGCAGGTTGGTATGCAATGACTCCTTAACCTTAAAATGATTAAAAACAGATTGCATGATAACTAATATCTTTTTGGTTAACCTAGCTTTAGACTTTTCGAAGTAGAGCTTTTCTATGGATAAATTGTCTCCAGCTTTTAGAAAAATGCTTTGCTCTAAAGCATCCATTCTTTCGGATTGTGTTTTGATAGGCTTTTCAAAAGTGTTGAGTAACTCATTTATAATATACAAAACCATCTCATCTGAAGACTTGAAGTTTTCAGGCAAATTATTCAAAAAAGAAAAAGGAGCTCGGTGTATCGTGATTATGGCTTGCTCATTTACAAAAAAGGCAATTTTATTACTGATTTGACCGACTTCTATGGCTTTTTCATCTTCAGAGGCAGTGTAAGCCCTCAGAATCATAAATGTATAATCAGAAGTTTTCTCAATTTTAGGAAGATGTCCAGATTCGAGTGCATCTTCCAAAAAATTTAAGTCCACTTTCAACGGTAAATCCAGATTTGAAAGACTTAGTTCTGATGGATTTTCAATATCAATCCATTGAAAGAGTCCATAATTATGAGTTCTTTTATTCATTTGCCTAAAATAAATTCAAATCTAATTCAAAAATCGTTTAAAGTTTAATGATTGAATATCGTTTAAGGCTAAATTTAATTCTATCAACAAAAAAAGACTCCAATTTCCCATTTAAAGAAAATCAGAGTCTTAATTACACAGTTTTATTTCTAGATTTTAGCTTCTAGTATCTCAACAATTACATTTCTTCGTCAAAAGGAACCACACCCATATTGTACCATGCGAACGAATACTTATCAGCAATTTCATCAATGATTTTATCCGTTGGTTTTCCAGCTCCGTGTCCTGCATTAGTTTCAATTCTAATCAAAACAGGATTTTCTCCTGCATGCTTTTCCTGCAATTCTGCAGCAAATTTAAATGAATGTGCTGGCACCACTCTGTCATCATGATCAGCAGTAGTGATCAAAGTAGCTGGATATTTCACGCCTTTTTCTACATTATGAACTGGAGAATAACCATATAAATATTCAAACATCTCTTTGCTATCTTCTGAAGTTCCGTAATCATAAGCCCAACCTGCACCTGCAGTAAAGGTGTGATAACGCAACATATCCATTACGCCCACAGCCGGGAATGCTACTTGCATTAAATCAGGACGCTGCGTCATAGTTGCTCCCACTAGCAATCCTCCATTGGAGCCACCTGAGATAGCGAGCTTATCAGAGCTAGTATATCCCTCATCAATTAAATATTCTGCTGCAGCTATGAAATCATCAAATACATTTTGCTTCTGCATTTTAGTACCGGCTTTGTGCCACTCTTCTCCATATTCTCCTCCACCTCTAAGATTTGGTTGAGCATAAACTCCGCCTTGCTCCAACCACACCAAACGCGCAACACTAAAGCTTGGACGTAAACTCACGTTAAATCCACCATAAGCATAAAGCTCAGTTGGATTTTTACCGTTTTTCTCTAATCCTTTTTTGTAAGTAATAAACATCGGAATTTTCGTTCCGTCTTTACTTTCATAAAAAACCTGCTCTGTTTCATAATCCTCCGGATTGAAATCAATTTCAGGTTTCCAGTATAATTCAGAAGTTCCTTTTTCGATATCGTATTCGAATATGGCGGAAGGATAAGTGAAAGAAGTAAAACTATAATATAATTTTTCATCTTCTTTCTCAGCACCAAAGCCGCCTGCAGTACCAATTCCTGGTAATTCTACCTGACGAACTTTTTTGCCATCATAATCAAATTGATGGATTTCAGTTTTCACATCCACCATATAGTTTGCAAAAAGATAACCACCTGCTGTGCTCACATTTAATACGTTTTCTGTTTCAGGGATTACATCTTTATAGTTTTCTGTAGATGGGTTTTTGACATCTACTTCAACCAATCTTTTATTGGGCGCATTCAAATTTGTTTCAATCAATAATCTGTCGCCATCATTATCCAAAACAGAATGCTCGCTATCAAATCCTTCTGCAATTGGAACAATCGGATTATTCCAGTCGGATAAATCTTTCACATATAATTCATTTCCACTGGTGCTGTTAGCCGCAGAAATAAATAAGAACTTTTGATCATCACTCACATAACCACCAATGTATCTTCTTGGGGTTTCGCTTCCACCAAAAATAAGTTTATCCTCTGACTGAGGCGTGTTCAGTTTGTGATAATATAATTTATGCTCCTGAGTTTTAGCAGAAAGCTCACTTCCTTCTGGCTTATCATAGCTGCTGTAGAAAAAGCCTTCATTTCCTTTCCAGGATACTCCGCTGAATTTCACATTTTGAATAGTATCTTCCACTATGGATTTATCTTCCGTTTTCATGACGATTACTTTTCGCCAATCAGAACCGCCTTCTGAAATAGAATATGCCAAAAGGCTTCCATCTTTTGTAAAAGATGTTCCTGCAAGGGAAGTAGTAGCATCATCTGAAAAGGTATTCGGATCCAAAAATACTTCTTCTTCTCCATCTAAGCCTTTTTTACGATAAACCACCCACTGATTTTGCAGTCCGTCATTTTTATAAGTGTAATAATAATCGCCATGCTCTCTTGGAGAACCTTCTTTTGCGTAATTCCAAAGTTCAGTCAGTCTGGATTCTATTTTATCTCTGAAAGGAATATTATTCAAATAGCCGAACGTCACTTCATTTTGTGCTTCTACCCATTCAGCTGTTTGCTCCGAGCGGTCATCTTCTAACCATCGGTAAGGATCGGGTACTTCTGTTCCAAAATAAGTATCAACAGTATCGACTTTAGCCGTTTCAGGATAGTCCTTTATCTCCATTTTCTGATTTTTTTCTTCACTATTGCATGCAAAAACTGCCAATGCAAGTGGAAAAGCCCATATTTTGTTCATAATTGTAGCATTTAAATTTGACGTAAAATAAGGGCTTTTTTGGAGAAAATCAGCAGAATTATAAAAACGGTGGATGTTGGGGGTGGTGGGTGGAAATAAAGTATAAATCCTGAGTTTATTTAAGTTAGACAAACGATAAGAATAATCATGTTTATTTTGAAACTTCAACATTCAATCTGATATCAATAATAGGCACATTTTCAAACCAACTTTCCAAACTATACCAATCATCAAAAAGAGCATGCTTAACAAAACCTTTTAATTCTGACTTTTTATTGTCGTAGTATAATAATGGATTTACACTCAACTTTTCTTCACGTTCATCAAAAACCTTATCAGGTACAACTCTATTAAGGTATAAAAAGTAATTTTCAGCTTCATCGCTAAGTTCAACACCAAGATGAAATTTAATTGCATTTTCCTTCAATAAATCTTCAATATTGAAATACTTAATTGACCCAATTGGTCCGGTAAACCCAGATTTTTGATCAAAATATCTGAATACTTGAATAACCAAATACCCTTCACTGTGATACCTCCTTTTAGTCTTAATTGGTATTTCAATACTTGATAAATATCCATTTAATTGAGGAGTTTGTACTTCAAATGCATAAGAGGTATTTAAACTTAGGGCATAGCTTGACTTCTTTTCAGTTATATTTCCGTACTGTGCAACTTCTGTCTCTGAAGGTTTAACTATTACCTCATTCAAAACATGAGACTTTTTAGTTAAAAAAATGGTATCACTAATTTTATTCTTCGATAGAATATTGATTTTCAAATCCTCATAATTTACATGAGAAAAAACTAGCGTATCTCCTTCACTCACTTCTAATGTAAATTCGCCTCTCTCATTTGAATAAGTAAATTTCTTATTGTTTTGATTTACAATAGAGGCAAATTCTACAGGATTACGTTTTTCATTGAAGATATAAAAAGAGTTACTCTGGGAATTGGCATTAAGAGGAAATAATATTGCAAAAATAAATGTAATAAACTTCATATAAACACTTTATTTGTCAAAGTAGGCGATTATAAAAAATAATCGCCTACTTTAGATATTTAGCAACTTTCAGTTTCAGTCCATGAATCTCCTAAATTAAATCCAAACAATTTAGCCTGCTTGGTTAAAACTTTGACACCTAATATGCATTCACTTTCCTTAACTTCGGTTCCTGTTCCTAGAAATGTACCAGCAGTTACCACATCACTCCTAATTTCGGACTGAATTTGTAAGATAAAAAGTGATAATAAGAGCGCAAGTAAAGATAGTTTTGCTTTTTTCGATAAATTTTTCATACCTAAGTAAAATTTAAATTGTTAATAATTGATTTAATACCAACTCAACTTTCATGTGTATTTAAAGAAAAAATATTCTTTATCCGTGGCGCCTTAAGGATAGGAAGAATAGTTATTCACTTTCTAAGCTTTCATTTCTCTTAGTGATTTAAAATCAATTTCTTTAGCACAAGTATTTAGTTGATGCGTAAACCTATTAAAAAATTCACCCCCCCCAAATATAGTACAAGTTATTTTTCAATCCGTCCCCAAGGACTTAGTTAAAAAATAGCTCCTAGTGGATTAAATTAGGATTTTTAAAACAAAATATTTTTAATAAGTTATTTTATATGTTAAAACATACATTCAGAAACCCTTGATTTCACATTTCACAATAGCCAAGTTATCTCCATCCCTAAAATTTTGGATCTTTTTGAGCAACTCTTGATTCAACTTGCTTTGTGATGATTTTTGTAGGTCTGCATTTTCAAGCATTTCGTGCTGGGCTTCAAGGTTTACAATAAAATAAATATGCTCTTCATCTATTGCCGTTGGTCGATGAGGATAGCTGATTTTCTCCTTTACATTTAAGCCAAAAACATCATTCTCTATCTCATCAAAAACCTTTGTCTCATTGCTTTTAATATTAGCGTAGAAATGAAATTGATTTTCATTTTTTAGAGCAGATGAGAACATTATCAAATCATTTGATAAAAAATTACTTAAACCATAAGCATTTCCACTTTTAGCCATCGATTGAGAAAATTCCCTGACATCCTGATATGATTTTTCAAACAACTCCTCAGGAATATTATATTTTCCGAAATTCAAATAAGTAGAATCAACAATTGAAGTTTCATTCAATCGATAAACAAATGGATTATAGGTTTGGAAGAAAGTAGCAGGTTCTCTCATGAAATTTCGCGCTTCCATAAAAAGCATAAAACCAGCTTTATTCTCATCAAATGGGAAATAAGTATTCAATATTTCATTTCGGTTTTTATTCCAAACCAAAAGTTGATATCCATATTTTGGCGCATAAAAATTACCTCCATAAAGAAAATAATCCTCTC
This sequence comes from Marivirga sp., assembly GCF_035704835.1. Lineage (GTDB taxonomy): Bacteria > Bacteroidota > Bacteroidia > Cytophagales > Cyclobacteriaceae > Marivirga. The sequence continues at coordinate 33,933 of NZ_DASSWQ010000084.1, forward strand.
CGTTTAAACTCAGTAAACTTTGTACGCCTTGCAATTGCTCGTTTTGGTAAACCGACATCAGTTCACCTTTCAAATTAAGGTTAAAATCTTTCCTGAATTTCCATCGAGCAATTCAATTTGCCCTTTCGGATTAATGAAAAAATTACTCAATTTCTGATATTGCTCGGGTCCCTCTCCTTTAGCTGAAATCACGACTTCTTCACCTGAATTCATATTTTTGATGAGAAGGTAATCTAACCCCCAACCACAATGCAACACCAAATATTCATTGTAAGTAGATACTTTCAGCAGGTTATCTACCACATGCTTGTCACTAAAATAAATTACATCATTAAGATTGAAATACTCACTGACTTTTAGGGTTTGAGGATTATCCAAATCAATTTCGATGGATTTGGAAGTGGATTCCTGTGATTCTTTATTACCTCCACAAGAAATGATAAGAAAACTACAAATGATAACAGAAAGTACTCTAAGCATAGTATTTCGTTTTGATTAAAGGAAATGAAGCTTCAAACTTAATTTTTAAGATTTTAAAATCAAAGTAAGATGCTATTTCACTAATTTCTTCAACTCTTTTTCAGAAACTTCTAGCAGGCCTACTTTTGGTAATCTTTTGGTCAGTTCTCTCCAGTTGGCATCTTCTGAGTAGATTTTTTGTAGCATTTTGACTGCCTTATCGATTTTTCCGTCATTTGCTAAAGTGATAGCCGTCCAATATTGCATTTCAAGATTCTGCGGGAACATTTCCATGGCTGAATTATATTCGTTCATGGCCTGTTGCATTTTTCCTTTTTCCACGAAAAAATCTCCCTGGTTCATGTGCTCGTAAGCTCTATAGACCTTCACTAATCGTCCTAATTCCTGAACCGGGTTTTCGTGGTCATCTACCCTCAAATCCAGTAATCTATCATTCCAGGGTTTATCGGTAGCTTCCGCTTTTACCACCAAAAGTGCGGCAGATTGCTTCCCTCTAATATCTCCACCCTGAGCCTGGGCAGCTTCTAATACTTTAACCATTCGCTCAGCTAATGGTAAATCACTGTATTCTTTCCAGGCTTTTTCCATTTCAGGCACTACAGTGTCATTCAACATCATATTGGCTTGAACCGAAAAGTTATCACCATTCGCATGACCCGCTTCATCTATGCACTTTTCTCCCGTATGAGTAGCTACTCGACCTTTTGCATCTAAAATAGCTACTTGACGAAATGCTTTTCCCTCATCATTATTCAATAAACTGTCCAATGCTTCCTTAGGACTTAAACCTGCTTTCAGCATTGCTAATCCTCGCAAGCCAAAAGATTTATTGGTAAAAGACTGGGTCGCAACCACTCCTACTCCTGCTTCTCCCCAGGAAACGGCAGTACCTACACTGAACCAATGACTTTGCACAGCAACCGCCATCTCACCAGTTGCTGCGTCTCGGGCAACAATGGAATAGGTATGGGCTAGTGGGTCATTCGGTCTATTTAATTGACTCAAAGCTTCAAAACTGAAGGCGATAGAAAGGAGTATTAGGTATATTTTTTTCATAGGTTTTTATTTAGCTTCATTTGCAAGTTCAAGAGTTCTATCTATTAAGGACTCAGAAATCTAAAATTAGTCCCTAGAATTTGATTTATAACTGATTTAACACTAGAAATAAGTCCTTTTTGTTTGGCCAACAAAAACATTCCTAAGGAGCCTGGCACATCAAGTCCCAAGTCTTTGGCTATTTTTCGCCCTTTTTGTTCATCAAGAATAATAAGAGATTTTTTAAAATCCGTAGCAAGGGAAATTGCAGTAGCTTCTCCAATATCTAAAATATTGAATAATCCTAAATGCAGATTCGATTTAGGATTTTGAATTTTAATCCAGCGTGGCAAAGGTTTGTTAAATTCTTGAGCGACTATGTCTGTTATCAGAATTTCAGAGAATAGATTTTTCAATAGCTCAAGCCTATCGATTTTTGAAAATAATATTAGGCAGCTAGTATCAGATACTATAGTTTTCTGCATTTTTCAAATCATCGTTTAAGTCATCTGGAGAATGATTAATTAGTGAAACACCATAATCAACCAGCAATTCCATAAAGGTAGGTTTTGAATATCCGGCTAAATCTGCTGCTTGTCCGAGTGAAAGCTTACCCATCTCATACAATTTAGAAGCTAAAGCCATTTTAGCTACTTTATCATCTAAGCCTAAGCTTTCCGGAAAGTTTATTGTTAAAGTTTTCATACGATTGTGTTGATATAAATTTAACAACTTATTATTAAAATCAGTTTATTTGGTCAAGAAATCGGCTTAAAATTCGATTATACCCCTCTTGATTGTCATGTAAAGTGGAGTGCCCTGCTCCTTCCACCATTTCAAAAGTAGCATTGGGTGTTAATTTACTAAAATATTTTACGGTCTGAGGTCGGGCTTCATCGTATTCGCCTGTTAAAAATAAAGTAGGCACTGAAATCTTGCTTAAACTTTCTGTTCTGTCAAAATCTTTTAAAGTCCCAGTGCATCTAAATTCACTAGGTCCCCACATATAATTATAAATCGCGCCATTTCCTGAAACTTCTACGGTATCTAAAGGATGCGCTTTTTTGGATGACCGCAAGCCAAACTGACTCCAGTAATAAGCATCTGCTTTTTGATACGCTTCTGAATTATATTCTCCACTCTCATTGGCTGCATTTATGATTTCCTGAGTTTCTTTCGGTAAGGTTTTAATTAAAGTATCGGCATCTGCTTCCCATCTTGGTGTGCTTATCAAAGGACTGCTTAAAATCATTCCTTTTATACCTTCGGGATATTGCAAGTAATATTCTAATGCCAATGCTCCTCCCCAGGAATGTCCTAATAAGTAAAACTCTTCCAGTGCAAGTGAATCTTTTACGGCTTTCACTTGCTGTACAAAATGCTCAACGGTCATCAAAGTGGTGTCTGTATGGTAATCTGATCTTCCTCCACCCAATTGGTCAAATAAAATTACTTTTCTATCCTCATTTTGGGGACTTAGTTGATAGAAATAGCGATGTGTGCCGCCCGGGCCACCGTGTAGTGTCAAAATTGGAATTCCTTCTCCTTCTCCCATCACTTTATACCAAATCTCGCCTCCTTCAACTTCTATTTTACCTTCATGGGCGCTAAGCTGATCTTGAGATTCTTTGGGCTGACAACCGAATATTAGAATTAAAGAAAGATAGGTTAGGGATACCTGCTTCATCACTAGAGTTATAAAATGAATCTTCAAATTAAGGAATTATTTCTAAAATCATAAAGCTAATCTCTAGATCTCAACAGGAAAGATTGAACCGAAATTCAACTTGCAAATGACCTTTTCCAATTTAATCTTTCTAACATCATTACAGAGAGGCCCATAAAAAATGAGTTTTACAACTGCTAAATAAAATATAAATTGATAAATTTCCATTCTTAACTTAAAATGATTTCTATGAAATGAGCATAAATATTCGAGGCCAATTTAAACAGACTGCCAGTTGAATATTTATTGCAAATTCCATGTGACGACTAAAAAATAAAAAATTTACACATGAAAATATTATACGCGCTAATTCTTAACTTCCTTTTCTTGTCTCTTAATTCTTTCGGGCAATATTATCCCGATGTAGAATGGGAAAGAAAATCAGCCAAATCACTAAAAATGGATCAAACACTATTGGATAGCGCAGTCAGTATAGCGAGTCAATATGAAAATTCTGTTAATAAAGATTTGAGGATAGCCATTATGGAAGCCTTTGCAAGAGAGCCCTATCTTGAAATTTTGGGCGAAGTTAGGGAAAGAGGTGGTCCTGCTGGTTTGGTTATTAAAGACGGTTATATAATAGCGGAATGGGGAGATATTGAAAGAGTAGACATGACTTTTAGTGTTGCTAAAAGTTATCTTTCTACTGTTGCAGGCTTGGCCTTGGATCGCAACTTAATTCATAACATTAATGATAAAGCATCTAAATATGTTTGGGATGGCACTTTTGATGGAGCACATAATCAAAAAATCACCTGGGACCATTTGCTTACACAATCCTCTGACTGGTCAGGCCAGCAGTTTGGCCTTTATGATTGGGCTGACAGACCACCTAGAGAAGGGGGTATTGATGAATGGAGAGCAAGAACACTATATGAGCCAGGCACTCACTACAAATATAATGATGTGCGAGTAAATGTTTTAGCCTATTCACTTTTGCAAGTTTGGAGAAAATCGCTTCCTCAGGTTTTGAAAGATGAAATAATGGACCCAATTGGCGCTTCCACTACCTGGAGATGGCTAGGATATCATAATTCTTATGTGAATGTGGATGGATTGCAAGTTCAATCAGTAAGTGGTGGTGGGCACTTTGGAGGCGGAATATTTATCAATTCTTTAGACCATGCCCGATTTGGATTACTCTTCTTACGAAATGGCAAATGGAATGACCAACAATTAATTTCTGAGAATTGGGTGAAACAAGTTCAACGATCTTCTGAAGCAAAATCTGATTATGGTTATTTATGGTGGAACAATAGCCAGGGAGGCTGGGAAGGTGTTTCAAAAGAAGTTTATTATGCGGCTGGTTTTGGAGGGAATTATATCATTATTGATGAAGCCAACGATTTAGTAGTAGTAACCCGATGGATTGATAATTCTAAAATTGATGATGTTATGAGATTAGTTCAAATGTCTATCAAATGAAAACACTGTACTTCATAGCTATTTTATTTTCTGTAGCAATTACTTACCAACCTGCTTTAGGTCAATCCAACTATCAAAATGGCTATGTGGTCACCAATCAATACGACACCATTTATGGGCAATTAAAAGACAGAAGTCCAGAGCCTTTCGGAAAAATTTTTAAAAAAGTTAAAATGAAGGGCTTTTGGTTTTTAGATAGAAAGTATGGGCCGAAAGATTTAATTTCTTACAAAATTGGAAATAGCATTTATGAATCTATTTGGTATGATACTTACTCTGAATTATTTTCAGTATTCCATGTCAGCATTCCAGAAAAGGGTGAAAAAGTATTTATGAGATTAGCGGTAAATGGAAATGTGAAATTATATTGGGATGAATATCGAGACCCCGACAGCGGCTATGAACAATCTATTCCCTTTCTCAAAAAGAGAAATTCTGAAGAATTGATTAGAGTTACTCAAGGGATTTTGGGATTCAAGAAGAAGTATTTAGCAAATCTTTTTACGGACTGTTCTGAGCTTGTCAATAGAATGTATGATGGATATTTTGATATCCCTGAAGAGATGGCGGAGTTTTACAATTCAAATTGCAATTGATGAGTAAGAGCTGTTTACCTAAAATTTCAAAGTTGAAAATTTCTTTTTCCCCTTTGCAAAAAACTCATTGATAATCGATTTTTTGTAAACTTCTGGATGCTTAAGTCCTGCTTTTTGACTTTGAGTAAATTCATTTTTCATTTGTTTAAAGTCACGATGTGCTTTTAAAATTGCATTAGAATTAGCTCTTTTTCCTTTTGCTATGAATTGAATAGCAGCCAAAATATCCAATCTTTTTCTTCTTTTTCGAATGGACTCAAACTCTCCCCTACTGAGATTTTTGTAAAGTAACAACCAATTATTCCTAAAATTAAGGTAAGTTTTAAAAGGACTTTCTGCTTTTAAAGTTCCGCCTCCAACATGGAATACGGTACTCTCTCCACAATAATAAATTTCTTTCCCTGCATTTTTAGCGCGCCAGCAAAAATCGATTTCTTCCATATGAGCGAAAAATTTATCATCCAATCCACCCAACTCGTGGAAAGCTTTTGATTTCACAAAAAGACAAGCACCAGTCGCCCAAAATACTGGAATATTATCATCGTATTGTCCTTTGTCTTTTTCCAGATGAGAGAAAATTCTGCCCCTGCAAAAAGGATAACCTAAGTGATCAATAAAACCCCCACCAGCTCCTGCGTATTCAAAGTAGTCTTTATCATGAAAAGATTTAATTTTTGGCTGGCAAGCTGCAATATTTTCATTCTGATGCATCAAGTTTATAACTGGCTCAATCCAGTTTGGAGTTGTTTCTACATCAGAATTAAGCAAAATATAATAATCGGACTCAATCTGCTTTAGAGCATAATTATACCCTCCTGCATAACCCAGGTTTTCAGGAATTTCAATAAGTCTAAGTTTGGGGAATGTATTATTTAAGAATTCAACAGAATCATCTGTAGAGGCATTATCAGCGATGATTATCTCGTAAGGATCGGAATTTTGAATAACATTCGGCAGGAATTTTTCGAGATAATTCCTGCCGTTAAAATTAAGTATTACTACTGCAACGCTATCAGCCATTGAACATACTACCTAAATCCATTCCAGGGATATTCGGCATAGCACCATCAGTTGCTTTCTTCATCTCTTCCCTAGCTAAAACATCCACTTCTTCCATGGCTTTGTTTACCGCAGCTACTGTAAGGTCCTGAATCATTTCTTTATCATTTTCATTTACAAGTGAATCATCAATTTCAATGCTCACCACTTGTTTTTTACCGTTTACTTTGGCCTTCACCATTCCTGCACCGGCTTCTCCTTCAGCTGTGATGTGCACTAAATTTTCCTGAGCTTGTTTTACTTTGCCCTGTACTTCTTTAATCTGCCCCATCATTTTCATCATATCAAACATAACTATCGAATTAAATTAAAAACTCCACTTTTATTATAAACCTCACCGTATTCATCTGTTACACGCACAGTGTAAGTATAAGTTCCTGCCGGTGCTGGGCGATTAGGCAAATATCCATCCCAGCCAATTTCTATAGAATTGCTTCTGAATATCAAGGTACCCCAACGGTTATAAATACTAAATTCTACTTCTTCTATAAACTTGCCTACTACTTTTATTTCCTCATTCAGGGCGTCTTGATTTGGAGTAAATCCTGATGGCACAAAAAAGGAAGAAGGTATTTTGTAACGTAACAAATTAGAATAAGCAACCAAGCCATTATCGGAATAAGCTTCCACTTGATAAAATGATAGTTGATCATCACTTTGGGCAATGTTCTCGCCATAGAATTCATTTAGCCCCACGTTTTCTTCACTGATCACATTCATGTTCTCGTCATACTTAATAATTACATATTCTCTCAATAAAGAATCGAAGCCACCGAATCCATTCCAGGCAAAAGTAAGCTCAGATTCATTCTGGTTTACTTGAAGTAGAATATTTTCAGCAGTCGTCCGTAAAGGTGAAATCCCTCCACAACTATTCACATAAGCAACTGAATAATAAAAAAGCCTGTCATAAAAGGCAATACCTACGTCCACATATGAATTGGTAGTAGCGGTATCCGCTTCAAAAAATTCATCTCCAATATTTCTTTTCTTAAAAATAATAAATCCCTCAGGCTGAAGCCCTTGAGGTACTTCCCAAGTCAGTTCTAATTCGCTATCCGAAAGTACATTTGTGGCAATTTGAGTAATGGGAATTGTTGGTGAACCAGTAATGGCTGAAACTGATTGAAGAAGGGAAATCACTTCAATTCCTTCACTATCAATAGTTCGGACTTGATAGATATCCTCTTGTCCACAAAGAACATTCACGTCAAGATAGGGCGCATTTCCAGAATAAATTACCTCTCCATTCTTTAGTAGATCAGAATTTTGAAAGGTAAAATGATTCCAATCTAATAAATTGCCATCCACATTAGCTTGGGCGGAAAATCTAATGGTACATACTTCATTTGAAATTAACTCATCACCTGTACATTGACTAGTTGAAATAATTCTTGCACAATAAAAGGCAGATAGCAAATTTCTATTCTCAAATGTAAGCGTTCCTCCTCCTGTATTGGAAATGTTTTCAATGGTTTGATAATTTCCATTTGTATTTTGCTTTATCTGCAATTGATAGATTTGATTTTCATTTGTTTCATAAGCTATTTCAAAACTATTTTCTGAAAGCATTACTATAGAATTAATACTGGCCGCAGATTCTGTTTGATCGATGGGTATAAAAGTTTTCGTAAAAGAATCATTATTACAATTATTATTACCAGAATTATCAAATCTCCCAACCACTGAAAGTGTATATTCTATTGTAGGGTCTGCATACTGATAACTAAAAGGAAATTGATTGATGGAATAATCCTGAACGGTGCCATCTCCAAAATTTATATTATAAATATCAAAATCTTCTTCTTGCGCATTAATATCGAAAAACACTTCATTATCACAAGTTGAAATAGCAACAAAAGGGGCGGAAGGTTCAATGATTTCTATTGTAATACTGTCATAGGTTTGATTATCTCCTAATTGGTCTAGAAATAAAATTTTATAAGTCCCTGCTTCTTGATAAGTAAATCGATAATCTTCAGGATCTTGTACAGCACTACCTAAACAACCATTATTACTTGGGATATCAGATAAATCGGCATCAAAACAAATGAATTGGGAGGCACCTTGAGTATTCCGCTCCGTTACTTCAATCTCAGTTCCGACACATCCCTTCAGATAATTAACAGAAAACAAACCATTCTCACTCTGAAAGTTCCCCTGAGCTTTCAATCCGAATGCACCAGAAATTAGTGTAAATAGTAGTAATAATTTTCTCAAGCTTTTTGAGTTTTAATGAAATGAACAGCTTTCACAATATCATAATGCAAAATTCTATCTTCCTCAATTAACGGAACTTCCGCCCTAAAATTACGAATTATTTCTTCTAAATATATACTTGTTTTCAGTGGCCTTCTAAATTTTATGGCTTGAGAGGCATTTATTAATTCTATTGCCAAAATTTGATAGGTATTTTCAACGATTTTAAAGAGTTTGGTTGCTGCATTTGCACCCATACTCACATGATCTTCCTGTCCATTTGAGGAAACAATGCTATCCACAGATGCAGGAGTGCACAACTGTTTACTTTGGCTCACCAAACTTGCTGCACTGTATTGTGGAATCATCAAGCCAGAATTTAACCCTGGATTCATCACGAGGAAATCTGGCAAACCTCGACTCCCTGAAATCAATTGATAAGTTCTCCTTTCCGATATACTTCCCAGTTCAGCTAATGCTATGGCCAAAAAATCCAGTGAAAGTGCCAGTGGTTGTCCATGAAAATTACCGCCTGAAACAATTTCACCTTCCTCCGGAAAAATATTAGGATTATCGGTAACTCCAGCCAACTCTTTACTTATAATATTCCTTACATAATTGATAGCGTCATAACTAGCCCCATGAACCTGAGGAATGCAACGAAAACTGTAAGGATCCTGAACATGCATTTTATTTTGACTGATGATTTCACTGCCATTTACAAGTTCTAAAATCTTTTGAGCCACCATTTTTTGCCCATCTTGGTTTCTGATTTTATGAATTTTAGAATCAAAAGGCTCCGGTCGACCATCAAAAGCATCTAGTGATAAGGCGCTTATAGTATTCGACCAATTGAAAATATCTTCTGCAGCCAGAACTGCGTGAACTCCAAAAGCATTCATGAATTGCGTACCATTCAGTAAAGCTAATCCCTCCTTCGCTTTCAAATGAATAGGTTCCCAATGCATTTTGATTAAGAGATCCTTTCCAGTGACTTTTTCCCCTTTATAATTGACTTCGCCTTTTCCGATTAATGGTAGAGATAAATGCGCCAAGGGTGCCAAATCTCCTGAAGCACCTAAAGAACCGGATTCATAAATAACAGGAAGAATATCGTGATTATAGAAATCCACCAGTCGCTCTACAGTCACTAATTGAACGCCACTGTGTCCGTAAGAAAGAGATTGAATTTTTAGCAAAAGCATGATTTTTACAATTCGCTTATCAATCTCTGGTCCAGTGCCACAAGCATGTGACATGACCAAATTAGATTGCAACTGCTCTAAATCTGGTTTGGAAATATTATGGCTATAAAGTGAGCCAAAACCTGTATTGATTCCATAAATTGGGTCATCGGAAGACTGAATATGTTCGTCTAAAAATTTCCGACAATTTACTATTGCGGTCACAGCCTTATCTGCCAGTTTTAGCTTTTTATCTTCGGCTAAAATATCTCTTATTTCAGATAGCGTTAAGTCGTGGTCGCCAAGTACGAAAAAGTTATTCATATCCTAAGAATCGTTTTAAAATGCTTTCTGCATTTAAGCTTTCTTGCGTTCCTTCTTTCATGTTTTTGAAAGTCAAATCACCCGTTTTCATCTCCTCAGAACCCACCAAAATCACATAAGGAATTCGTTTATCGTTGGCGTATTTCATCTGTTTTTTAAGCTTTGTAGGTTCAGGATAAAGTTCGGCTTTAACATTGGCCGTTCTTAATCTGTGCAATACTTTAAGCGAATATTTCCAACAAGCTTCATCAAAGCTCACCATCAATACTTCTGTACTACTTTCTGCATTTTCAGGATACAAATCGAGTTCTTCCAGTACATCATAAATTCTATCGACTCCAAAAGAAATACCGACTCCTGAAACATCTGGCAAGCCAAAAGTATCGGTCAAGCCATCATATCTTCCTCCTCCACAAATGCTGCCCATTTCTACATTTTTAGGCTTCACTTCAAATATGGCTCCTGTATAATATGAAAGTCCACGCGCTAAGGTCACATCCAGTTCCAGTTGTGGTACTTTTGCACCAAATGATTCCAGAATTTCAAATACCTCATTAAGTTCCGCCAGTCCTTTTTGTCCTGCTTCAGAATCTTTAAGAAAGTCTTTCAGGAAATTAATTTGCTCAGCGTTATCTCCACTTAACGCAAATAAAGGTGATAATGTATCGATTGCTGATTGAGCAAATCCTCTTTCTACTAATTCTTCTTTTACTTTTTCCTCTCCGATTTTATCTAACTTATCAATAGCTACTGCAAAATCTGTTTCCTTGCCTTCTGCACCCATCACTTCTACAATTCCTGTTAAAATTTTGCGATTATTGATTTTAATAGCGTATTCCAGAGAGTTGGCTTTCTTGCTTTGCAGGTTTTTGAAAACCTCCTGTATCATCAGTACAATTTCGGCTTCGCAAAGCATGGAGGTGGTCCCAATGGCATCTGCATCGCATTGAAAAAACTCTCTGTATCTTCCTTTTTGAGGACGATCTGCCCGCCACACCGGCTGGATTTGATATCGCTTAAAAGGAAAGGTTAAATTATGCTGGTTCATCACCACAAATCGGGCAAAAGGGACTGTAAGGTCGTATCTAAGGCCTTTTTCGGAAATTTTAGGTTGTAATGTTTTTGAGTCATTACGGTCACCCTCTTTTGTTTTAGACAAAAAATCTCCTGAATTCAATATTTTAAAAAGCAACTGATCACCTTCATCTCCATATTTCCCTTGTAGTACGCTTAAATTCTCCATGGCAGGAGTTTCTATGGGTGCATATCCATATTTTTGATAGACCTTCTTGATGGTGTCAAAAATAAAATGTCTTTTTGCCATTTCAGCTGGTCCAAAATCACGTGTTCCTTTAGGGGTAGAAGGTTTCTGTTTGCTCATTTTACTAATTATTTTGGCGCAAATCTACAAATTTTTGTGGATAGGTTAGCAAGTTGACGGGTTTACATGTTGACAAGTAGAATGATGGATGAATTCGAAATAACATGGATGATTTTGTAATAAAAGGAAATAATGTTGTGAACAGGAGGACGTATTTTTGAAATTTGTCTATTGTCTATTGTCTTAAAGTTCGTGCCTTTTCTTAATCACTCTCAATTTCCAGTAGCCCATTTTGTAATATGTAAAGGCTAAAATGGCTGCTAAAAGATTAGAAATAGGGAAAGCCCACCAAATTCCTTCAAATCCTAAAGTGGTTTTTTCAGATAACATAAACGCTGTAGGAAAACGGACGATCCATAAGCTAAATATAGATATCAACATAGAGGCTTGTGTAAATCCTGCCCCATTAAATACACCATTTAAAATCTGCTGAACTCCCAGTAAACCGAAACTTGGCGCCATTATTTTAATAAATAATGCTCCATTTTTAATTACGGTTGGATCGTTCGGAATGAAAAAAGCCGTGATGGGTTCAGCAAAAATAAATAACAAAATACCAATTCCCGTCAGACCAAAAAATCCGATTTTATTACTTAAATCGCCTATCTTCTCAGCTCTTTTGAGTTTATTGGCTCCAATATTTTGTCCTACCAAACTCGTGGTGGCAATGGCAAAACCCAAGGCAGGTACCACTACTAAACTCAAAATTCTTGCTCCTACCCCATAAGCAGCCACTACCTCATTCCCAAAGCTGGTCACCAGCATAATCATGAACGTCATGCCCGCTGCTCGGCTCGACTGGTCTAAACTTGATGGAATACCTAATTCAAATAATTTTTTCACCCAGGGGAAATCCCACTTCATATGGGAAAACTTAATTTTGATTCCTCTCTTCCCTTTAAAAAGAATGACCATACCAATAACGGCAGAAATACCTTGCGTAAAAACACTGGCAATAGCTGCGCCCGCTACTCCATTTCCTTCAATTGGTCCCCAACCGAATATAAATAATGGATCTAAAACCAGGTTTAAAAACACAGTACCTAAAACAATAAACATCGGAAGATAAACATTTCCAATCCCGCGCATGAGCGATTGGAAAACGAAAAACATAAAAAGGAATACAAAACCAAAGGACGAAACTTGAAAGTAACTTATAGACTCTTTCAAAATTTCAGGACCCGCCCCTACAATTTTCATCAAAGGTTCAGCAGAAAAATACCCGACTGCAGCTAATAAAATGGAAATGAAAAAGATGACAAAAACAGTTTGGGATGAAGCGTAATTTACTTTTACTTGATTTTCAGCTCCTTTATGTTGGGAAACCAATACTGTTCCTGCTAAGGTCAACCCTCCTCCCAACGATAAAACTAAAAACAAAATGGGAAAACTTAAACTTACAGCAGCCACTGCATTCGCACCTAATCGACCTAACCAAAAAGTATCGATTAATTGATAGGCAGTTTGCAATACATTAGCCATAATGATTGGAAAAGCCAGACTAACCAGAGAATTCAAAATCTTTCCTTCTGTATATTTCTTTGCTTTTGCCATCTTCAAAGATACGGGATTAATGATGTGGAGTTAAAACAAATGTAAGGTGTTCGTGCCCATTTCCTTTTCTATGGATATTTTCACTCTTAAATCCATCTTACCGCTATTCATTGTTATGTCGTGAAGAATATTTAAATTAATTATATTTCTATGCTTTTAAAATATGCTCCTAAAAGAATAAATAAGAAGTTACGATAACTGAAAATGGATACTTAATAACCTAAGTTCGACTTTAAATTCCTGCAAAACAGGCTCAAAATGGCAATTTTCGAGAGATACAGTATAAATTAAGATTTTTGAAAAATTAAGTCATAATTTTCCGGCATAGCTTACCCGGTTTTTACCGGGACGGTAATTCTATTAATCGAACTCAGGTTATTAGTGATTGAAAAATTATATTTATACTTTCGACAAGATGATTTTAGATACAGAGTGCAATACCGTTTACTTCTCTGAGAAGTTAAAAGAGAATTTCCCTGAGGAATTCAAGCAAATTTCCGATGCTCTTGCTCCTTTTCATTATATCAAGGTGAAATTATTAAAAGGCACTAAAGACGAATGGGCCAGAGATTATATGCCGATTCAAACTGCTGAAAAGAGATTGGTGAAATTTCGTTATCAACCCAGTTACGAACCCAGAGCTAAATGGTCAACTCCCAATAAACTAATAAAAGCTAATAAACTGCGAACTGCTTTTTCAGAACACCATATTAATCTAGATGGTGGAAACGTGGTAAAATGGAAAGACAAAGTCATTATCACAGATCGAGTAATCATCGAAAATCATACTTACCAAAACAACCATGAATTGCTGTTCAGAAGAATAGCTGAAGACTTGCAAACTGAGGTTATTGTCATTAAATCGCATACAGAAAAGCATGACATGACGGGTCATGCTGACGGCATGCTTCGATTCGTCAATGAAAATACCCTAATCGGAAATCGATTAAGCGAAGAATACAAGCCGATTAGAGAAAGCATCGAGCAAATGCTAGAAAAGCACCAATTCCAATATATTGATATGCCCTTTTTTGAAGATGACAGACAAAATCACTTTTCTGCCATTGGGATTTATGTGAATTATCTGGAAATAGCAGATGTTATTTTATTTCCTATTTTTGACCACCCTAAACAGAAAAATAAGGAAGCATTAGAAATTGTACGTAAAACATTTCCTGAAAGGAAAATCATTCCGATCAACATTGACGCCATAGGAATAGATGGTGGTTTGATGAACTGCATTAGTTGGTGTTTGAAGGAGTGAAATAAAACTTAAAAACCACTTTCTAACAAATATTTTACCTTCATCATTTTGACTTTTTCTTCTTCATAATTTGATAACTTATTGTTTTTTGGTATTCATTATTATTCTAGCTTATTTGCAGAAAAAATTCATATGAAAAATCCATTCGGCTTCATATTACTAATCATTTTGGCGTTTTCCTGCAAACCAACTGATAGGTCTTTCTTAACAGAAGCTCAGGTTTATCCTGAAGACTATAAAGCGATGACTTCAGACACATTTCGAGTGATGACCTGGAATGTAGAACATTTTGTAGATCTTTATGATAACCCCTATGTGAATAATAAAAGAGAAAATAATCCTGACTCCATAGTCTTCCAAGAGAAAATAAAATTATTCGCTAAGGCTTTAAAAAAAGCAGATGCTGATGTGGTAGTTTTGCAGGAAATTGAGCACATACAGTTAGCTAAGAAATTATCTGAAGATTTATTTCCTGAATTGAATTATAGTTTCTTCGCTGATGCAGCAAGTATTAACTGGTATCAGAATGTAGTAGTGATGAGTCGTCTGCCGCTAGGTGTTTTGTACAGTTATGGTTCAGTGCATTCACCCGTGACTTTTACCGATAAGGAAGGAGAAGAACAGTATGAAACACAAAGCAAAATCAATACAAGATTATGGACGATTGAAGTAATAGCTGATAAGGATTATAATTTCTATCTTACAGGAGCGCATCTTAAAGCTGGTAGAGGAAAGCGCGATGAATCCATGCGTCTTGGACAGATTTCACTTTTGAAGGAGCAATATGCACGTATTTACAAGGAGCATAATACTGCTAATATTGTAGTGGCTGGTGACTTAAATAGCTACCCTGATAGTCAAGAAATTCAGTCGTTTAAAGAAAAGGTGGAAGGGATTTCCTTTATTGACCCTCTTCCTGCTGAGGTGATGACACATACTGCTGATGATCCAAAACGCAGACTCGATTATTTATTGGTCAATGATAATATGGCACCTGAATTGATAAAAGGATCCGTGAAGGTTCCAACCCTACTCACTATCAAAGAGATGCGTAAAGTAAGTGACCATTTACCTGTAATAGCTGACTTTATAGCTTCTGAAAAGAAGTAAGTTATAGATCTAAATTAATTCATTTTAGATGGATCAAAAAAAGCCCGAATCTAGTTCGGGCTCATTTATCAAATTTTATAGTGAAGAATTTAAGCTTTTATCGGCCATTGAAATAAATAGCCAAAACAAGTCTTTCACCTGAGCGTCTTCTGAGGTTGGTGGTATGTTCTAATGTTTTTGACTCTTAACTGATTTAAAAAATCATAAAGCTAAACTAGTTTCTTCAATTATTGGGCATCATAATCAGTGATTGACTACCGTTGCGTTTTTCAAAAAGTTCATTTGATGTTAAATCAACTTGAAAAGTATGTTTACCGTAATTTTTTGCATTTTTAGCTAATTTACTGACAAAGAAATCTGAGAAATCGGCATTAGAATACTTTGACAATTCAGCATTTTCGATTCTTTTACTATCAATCCAAACGCCATACTTATCTGAATCTTTCCATTGATCCAAATTCTCATTGGAAGGAGTATTTTTATCATATTTTCTACTGGCAAACTTAATCTTTTGCATAGCCTGTTGTTGAGCAGACATCTTCAAATAAATTGATTTTAGCTCTTCTTTATCTGACTTATCCATGCTCATATTTACCCTTAACATCCCATCTTCATTTACGCTAACATATTTATCCATTATTTCATCGAAAGATAATTGTAAATCCTGATCAGGGGTTATTTCCTGGCTTTTTGCATCATTGTTTGCCTTCTTGTTTTCATTTCCTTCTTGAGCCAATGTAGTTTTACCAAATAGCAATATGGCAAGGATAATTATGGGTACAATAGCAAGTTGCTTTAGTTGAATGCTGGTTTTATTATATTTCTTGGTCATCATAATTATTCTTTTTTTAGTTTTAAAATAGTTAAAAGAGCTCGTTAAAGTTTTACGTGCATGAAATCTGTTGGCATGAAATATTTGATTTACAACTAAGTCCAAATACTTAGGCAAATCTTTAGAATTTTTAATTACTGCCCTATCCGCCAAAAATTCATGATTTAAACGGATTGCACTTCTGTAGAAATAAAGTGCTGGGTTACACCAAAATAGTGCTATCAATAATTCTATAAAGAGAATATCTAAGGTGTGTCTTTGAGAAACATGTGCAATTTCATGCTGCAAAATTCCATCTTCAATTCCTTTGTTGTAATCTGACTTATTTATGAAAATATAGTTCAAATAACTATGAGGAGAATGTGTATCGTTATTTAAGATAATTTTCCCTTTTCCTAGGTTAATTACTTCCCCACTTATAACTTTTCTAAAAATGAGCAAATTGAGGAATATGAATCGTAAAATGAGCAAAGTAGATACTAGGAAATAGGAATAAAATAAAATACTGGATAGTGAAATATTTTGAGTTTGTTTTTCTGTTATGATTTTTGTGGATTCGGTCGATATTCCTCCTTCAGCATATAAATACGAATCCATTTTATTCACTATTATAATGTCGGTACCTAAGCTTAAAGTCGGTATCAGCAATGAAAGGACTAAACTAAAGAGCAGATAAAACCGATTAAACTTATGCATTCTTTCGTTCTGTAATAACAAGAGATATGCTATAAAGAAGAGCGAGGAACAAAGCGTAAAGTCAATTAAATAGTCAATCATTTTTCTGTTCTTTCATTTTATCATCAATCATTTTTTTTAATTGGTCTAGTTCCTCATATGTCATTTTTCCCGAAGTGGCGAAAAAGGAAGCAAACTTAAGGGCAGAATCATCAAAATAGTTTTTAATGATTTTGCCAATTCTGTTTGAAAAATAGGCTTGTCTATCAACCAAGGGAAAGTATTGCCTAGAATTTCCAAATACTGTATATCCCACAAATTTTTTCTCCTGCATGCGCTTAAGTAATGTAGCAATTGTAGTTTTAGCAGGTTTAGGTTCCGAATGGAGCTCAATAAGCTCTTTCATAAACACCTTTTTGTGTTGCCAAATCAACTCCATCAGTTTTTCTTCGGTTTCAGATAGCTTCATGTTCTATGTTTTGATACATTGTTCTACAAACATAGAATGTAAATTCGGTTTTTCAAAATGTTTGATTTATTTTCCTGTTTTTTTAAGATAACAGGCAGCTTTCAAAAGCGGTGATAAAAGAAATTAATTATTTGATAGCGAGAATATAAATAAAGTCAATTAGCGGAATTTGTATTTAGATAATCTAATCTATTAAAATAATAGCCCAAATAGATTTGAAGGTGGTTTGTGTGATTCAAACTTTAAAATGTTGCAGAATATTTATTAGATATAATTTTACTTCCCAATACAAAATATTTTAAATGCTTTTAAATTACTGTAAATCAGTATGTTGCTAAAAGTGTAGAAACGCATTAGCAACAAAAAACGCTTAGGAATGTCAAACTAAGCGATAATAAAGGAAAAATCGAGGGGTACGGGCATAAAAAAACCGCTCCACAAAGGAAGCGGTTTTCAAGGAAAACACCAATCGCTTTACGCAACTGTTACAGAGCCTAAATAAACGCTGTTGGCGACTTTAGTTCCGTCTTCTGATACAAAACCTAAGAAGACTTCAACGTCTTCTCCTGAGTACTCAGAAGGCACTGGAATGGTCGCTGATCCAGCAGACCTTGCTGGTCCCGCAGTGGTGAACACTGCTTCTCCTCGGGTAGTGTTCAAAAGGACAATCAGAGCTTTGTCTGTTGCTTGAGCACTTCCGCTTCCTGAGTTGTCTGTCCAGGTTGCTTCTACGTTTCCAGCACTTGGAGAAGTAGCTGCACCGTTGGCCGCACCTGTCAAGTTACCACGAGTAACCAATGAACTTGCATAGTCAATCATGAAGTTTGGATAAGCTCC
Organism: Marivirga sp.; assembly: GCF_035704835.1. GTDB lineage: Bacteria > Bacteroidota > Bacteroidia > Cytophagales > Cyclobacteriaceae > Marivirga. Next base: position 52,083 of record NZ_DASSWQ010000084.1, read on the forward strand.
AGTAACTGCATTGTTCAGGTTGTAGGACATAGCCGCATTGAATTGGGTCATACGGTTTGCATACAACTTGAAACCGACTCTCAGGAAGTCTGTCATTGGCTGCAAGAACCTTAGGACAGTTGAGAATTTCGAACGCTGGTCAACCTGACCTTCCGTTCTTGGATTCGCTACACTGGAAGGTTTGATGCGCAGGTAATCGATGCCCTTCCAAGTTCCACCGATTACATTCCCTACTTGGCCTGATACGCCACCGAGAATACCTTGATTAATTTTTCCCATCTCTTTACGATTTTTAAGGAGTTAAACATTTGCTTGGACTTGACACGGACTTACCATGGATTTGCCCTTCGCCAACTAAATTACTTCAAGAATTAGGCGGTAGTTCTCTCTTGGGTGCTGTTGCGGTGGTGTGCTTTATTTTGCTTTTGTCGCCCTGTTTTTTTGGCAGGGCAGGAAGTTACCCTGCATCTGCTTCTTTCATCAAGTCATAAAATATGGCTTGTCTGGCAGTATCAATCATCTTTAGTGTGACTTTGATTTTTTGCTCGTTGGTATCGAGTAGTTGAAGGGCTTGAATTGCCTTTTCAAATGCCTGGGATTTGCTGCTTGCCTTGATTGAGCTTTCTCGGATTAGTTTTCGAGTTTCGCCAATGGTGACGAAAGGAATTACAGAGCCTTTCAGGAAATAGTGGAAGGATTTTGATTTCCATAATCCGAAGCAAAGCCAGTAGAGAAATTCTCTGTCCTCTTGGTTGTCGGTGAGGCAAACAAAGCAATTCGGGCAAGCGTTGTTGAGCGGTTTCCCGCTGTTCAATCCTTTATTCAGGATAAAGAAGTGCGGCTGTTGGTAGCTGCTTTCCAGTCGGTGTGTTTTGATGCGAAACGATTTCATACAGTGAGCCATTAAAGTTTTGCTCGCTGCGCTTCGCATACATTTTTTCAAAAGAGAAAAGAAAAAAGGGAAAAAAAGAAAAGAGAAAGCTCTTGAAAAGGCGGGCGGAGGTCGGCTGTCAAGGTTTTTGAGAAAAATACTACCCGCAGGGTGGAGATTTTTTTCAAAACCCGTAGGGCTTGACCTTGACTGTCCGAAAGTGCGATGGGCATGTGCGAACCCGCCTATCTTTGCTTTTCTCTTTTTAAAATTTTCCCTTAACGAGTAAAAAAAAGAGCCCCCTAAAAAGGAAGCTCTGAAAGGCACAACTCGAACCAAAAAACACGCAGCGTATAATCTGTGATGCCACAACGCTGAATGCCTGCATGAAACGGGAGACCTGAGGTGCGAACGCCCGCCAACAACCACCGGCTGCCGAAACGGACTCTGAATAATAACTTAAACATAATGCCCTCACACTACAGGACGGTGCGATTGCAGCAAGGGCTGTGGAAAAAAAATACTACCCGTAGGGTGGAGATTTTTTTTCCTAACAGGCGAAGCGAACCCTTGCAGCTCTCGCATCCGCACGCCTGTAACTTTGCTTTATGTTTGAGTTATTTATTGTCTGATTTACCGACAGCATGAACTGTTACCACCTTCTTGGATTGGTGGGCATGCCACTGTACCATAAGAGCAGTAAACGCAACAATCACCTTGTAAGGGTTTAAGTACTTCCTTACAATTTTCGCACTCATAGAAATACTGACACGCATCTGTAGGCATGGTTTCTTCTTTCTCATGTCCACATTTAGGACAAGTAATTGTTGATTTAAGGACTACTTCACTCATTTTGATTTGTTTACCGATTCTACTTTGTAACCTGTTTTGTTAACAGCTGATTTTACTTGCTCAATGTCTGTTTTAGATTCATCAAACGTTACCACTGCATTTGCTTTTTCATAAGAAACCTCTAATCCTAAAATACCAGGAAGCTTACCAATTTCAAGTTTTACATGTTCTTCGCATCCCGTACAGGTCATTCCAACAATATTGATTTCGTAGGTTGATTCGAAATTGACATTTTCTGATTCTGATAGTTTGGTTTTGGGGTAAAAAGTATCTGAGTAATAAGGGAATGCAAGCATGATCGCTGCAAATACCGTCACTATACCAAGGAATTTCTTTGACTGCCAAAAAGAGGGCTTTTCTTCATCACAAACGCAGGCAATTTCTTCCTCCGTTCTTGGCCTCAATTTCTGATACCATGCAAATGCTAAAACGACTACAGTTATTCCAATCAACCAAGGGCGAAAAGGTTCTAACCAAGAAAATGTTGCAGCTACTCCACTTGAACCTGCAAGTAGTGCCAACACTGGTGTAATGCAACAAAGCGATGCACTAATAGCCGTCAATACGCTTGTCATTGCTAATGAGCTTGATTTCTTGTTTTTCATAATGCTGATTCTTTTTCTGGTGTTAATAGCCCAAATATTGGATTCAGAATGAGGTTGTTGGATTCGGAAATAGAGTAGAATATTGTTTGACCTACTTTGTTTGTTTCAACCAGACCTGCATCTTTTAGCTTTCTCAAATGCTGAGAAATAGCAGGAACTGTCATGCCCAGAATATCGCTAAGATCACATGGACACATTTTGGATTCCTTTTCCAATAGAAACAGAATCTTTAGGCGTACTTCATTACCAGCAAGATTAAGTGTTCTTGCTATTTGGTTTATTGTATTCTCTACTTTTTCAATGTCTTGTTTACACTGGATGATCTGTTGTGCATCAGCATAAACTCTAATACAAGATTTCGTCATATAGAATCGTATTTAAGAGATTACTTAAATAAATACAAAGAAAGGAAAAAGAGTTTAATATTTAAGCAAATACTTAAATATATCAATCAGAGATAAGCTTCATTACGATAGGTGTGTGAACGCAGGTAAACCCAGGCGAAGTCATTTCTGCGAGCCGCCTGCGAGCGGAGCAAGGGTGGTGGCTGCAAAAGCCCGAAGAATGAGGGCGGCAGACGCCTACCGTTTACGGCAGGGCTGGCGTGTTTTTTTGCATCAGGGTCGGCAAAGGCAAGGGTAGCGACTGAACGGAACGAAACGATTGTTGGAAAGGAATGGAGCAATAACTGCCTGCAATAGTTTTGGTAGGGTTTGTATTTTTTGATTGCAGTACAAACCCATTGGAGGGGGATTGCAGGCAGATTGCGGAATGACGGTGCGTTGGCTCGTGTAGTGAAGTGAAAGAGCTATTCTTGTGAGCGGTGCTGAAAGTGGCTGAGTTGAAGGAATGAGGAACGAATGACTGAAACGAAGCGACTGAAAGCACATTGGGGAAAGCAAAAAACATGACAGCCCGATCAGCCCGCAGCGACCCGCAGGCGAGCAAAAACAATAAGCAGCGGCAGACCCCCAATTAAAAATATTGTGAGTGTAGCGAACACCTTAGAAGGGGTTTGGGGGGATGAAATAGCTGCGAGTGAGGAAGGAGAGAGTGTGTGAAGCAAAACAAGTGAACGGCAGTGAGTGAGCACCTACTGGAGCGCAAACGAACTGGTAAGTGAACGGTATATGCAAGGGCGACCGTAGGGAGTGCATTTTACCCTTGCAGATATGTTTTTGCGGAACAAAACGGAACGACTGACGAACACCGCTTTACCTGCGTTGGGGGGTGCGTTGGGAAAAGCAAGTGTGGCACGGTATGGAATGTAGCGCAGCGGAATGGAATAACGGGCTACTCTTGCTGTGCGGTGCTGGAAGTGGGTGAATGAAGAGAGTGAGGTACGAACGAACGAAATGAACCTACTGGAAGCACATGGCAAGGGTGGGTACTTAAAGATTATTATTTTGCCAATTTTAATATTCTTAATGCTCCGCGAATTACTATTCCAAAAATGATTATACCAATTATTAAATCCGGATACTTGCTTTGGGTGAAGTAAACCAGAACACCAGCGACTATTACCCCAATATTTATGACAATATCATTTGAGGTAAAAATTGATGATGCCTGCATATGGGCTTCTTTACTTTTGGATTTCTGAATTAAATAAAGTGAAATGGAATTGGCAACTAATGCTAATAATGAAACAACTATCATGGTTTGAAATACGGGAAGTGATTCCATACCTAAGAACCGTCTAAAGACTTCAATTAAGCCAAATAATGCCAACGTTATTTGAAAATATCCACTAATCTTAGCCACTCGTTTTTTACGGACTGTGGCGGCTCCTACGGCTAAAAGACTTAATCCATACACTAAGGCATCTGCCAACATGTCTAATGAATCTGCTACCAGACCCATTGACTTGGAAATCCAGCCGAATGACATTTCAACAACAAAAAAGACAAAGTTGATGATGAGCACTGCCCATAGCATTTTTCTTTCTTTTTTATTGGTCTCTACTACATTTACGGGATCATTTGTTTCTGTAATGGAAACAAGTTCAGATCCGAGATTTAATTCTTTAAGTTCTTTATCAATCTCCTTGCTATCTCCGGTATGAATTATTGTCAGTGTTCTTTTGGGGATGTCGAAATCAAGATTTTTAATTTCATTCTTGCCATCCAATTTCATCCTAATTAACTGTTCTTCGGATGCACAATCCATTTGGGGTATTCTATAAACTGACTTTTTCATAGCTTCTTTATTGTTTTAATCTTCATCCTCCTCACCACCAAATGGCTTTATGAGGATACCTACGGTAAAAACAAAACCATCTGTCGGGGCATATATTTCCTGAAAAACAGGATTTTGTATCGTGCCTGTTACTTCCGGGGAATATCTGCTTTGCCTTCTATCCGTGAAATTTTCAAAGTTGATGTAAGGGCTGCCCCATTTAAAGTGCCTTTGTATTAATAAACCCATTGTTGTATAATCAGATGTTTGGATGCCATTTGAGAGATATTGTTTTCCGGTATAGTATATCTCATAACCAACTCTCCATTTTTCATTTTCATACATTAAGACCGTTCCAGCATTATGTTTTGGGGTTAATGGTTTTTGCGGACTATTGGGTAGATAGTTTAACCTGGTATCGATTAAGGCATAGTTGAGGAACCATCTAAAGTCATTAAAACTTAGTTTCAAATTAGTTTCACTACCTAAACTCTGAATGTTCTCCGGTGCATTGCCATATGCATATTGACCTGTAGGAGTGGATTCCAGTAGCAATGCATTGGAAATATAGGTGGTATAAAAAAGTTGATTAACAGAAAGGAATAAATTGTCTGATAAAGGAGTTCGATAGTTGAAATCCAGATTGACACCATAAGATTTTTCTGCTTCCAAAGAGTTTTTATCTATTGGCATTACATCCTGATAATGTAAAGTAGCCGCCTCTTCTGTAAACAGATCAGGAATTTTATACCCTAATCCGCCACCAAGGCGAGTTGAGAATTTATGATTTACCTTCCATAAAAGGGAAATACGGGGTAAAGCGAAAAAGCCCCAATCTACAGAGTAATCACCCCTAAAACCTGTTTCGAGAGCCAGAGAATTAGATAAATCTGTTGTGTTATTTCCAAATATGCCATAAGTTATATCCCTCTGATCTCTTGGCAATACATCCCTGTTCTCTACGAATGAGTTGGTATATAGATTGGTACCGAAAATCCAATCTGATTTGTCGTGTCTTTTCGCATACGATATTTCTGTAAAAGTATTTGTTTGATTTCCATCAAAGGTGTAACCGGGAACTGTTAATAATCGATCGAAAAATGACACACTGTTTTTAATGTTAATATCCTGATCATCACTTAGTGAGAGCTCATAAGCTGCCTGGGTACTTATTCTATTGGATTCATTTTTCTCGAAATACTGGTGAATGCCTCCGATTTCATTCTGTACCACTTCAATGTCTCCGCCTTCTCTTTTGTCCAGTGTGGCATTGACACCCAACCATAATGTTGATTTTTTTGAGGGGTAATAAAATATTTTAGGATTGATGGATAGTGTAGTGGTTTTTGGAATATTAGTGAAATTGTCGCTGTCCGGGTTATATGGGCTATGGTAGTGGCCTGCTCCATAAAGAGTAACTCCGAATTTTTCGCCCCTTTTACTGTAGAATACGTTACCATTGCTGCCTGCCACATGGGTTTGGGACAACAATATATCCAAACTTGGTTCTTCATGGGGGCTTTTGGAGACCATATTTACCAAACCAGCTATTGCACCCCCACCATATAGAGTGGATGCACTACCTTTTATGATTTCAAATTGTGCAAGGTCTAAGGGTGGTATTTGCATAATGCTTAACCCACCGGAAAAGCCACCATACAAGGGAAATCCATCACGTAATAATTGGGTGTACCTTCCATCCAAACCCTGTATTCTTATACTTCTGTTTCCGCTGCTCAGACTTGTTTGCTGAATTTGAATGCCTGTACTTTCCCTTAAAACCATAGAGATATTTGTTGCATTCATTATCGCTTTTTCTTCCAATTCTTCCCCTCCGATAAATTCAACTCGTGTTGGAATGTTTGCAATAGTACGGGTGCTACGTGTGGCTTGAATTACCACTTCATTTAAACTCGCTTCCGATTCATCTAAATAATAAGTAAAGATGTTTAAAGTGGATGACACGGTAATTGTGTCAGTTATTTTTTCAAACCCGATGTAGGAAATTTCGATTCCGTAAGTGCCTTCCTGAATGTTTTCAAAAATGCCAAGACCACCTAAATCTGTAACAGTCCCTTTAGATAATTCTGGAATATAAATAGTGGCACCGATGAGTTCTTCTTTGTTTTTTTCATCCAGCACCTTTATGCTTAGGGTGATGTTTTGCCCCATTAAAAGCGAGGTTGAAAATGTAAATAAGGTTAATGATAAAATTATCTTTGTCATTTCAGATTGTTATTTCTCAGAATTTTAGACAAAGGTAGGGCAATGGGCCTGCAACCCGATTGCAAAGGTTAACGGTTGCACTTATCGCACAATCCTTTGATTACCATATTGGCCTGTTCCATTTTGAAATTTTTTGGAAGGTTTACAGTCTGAATTGGATAATCCAAAAGGCAGTAGGTAAGATTACATGATGTGCAATAAAAGTGATAGTGGAGATCTTCCGGGTCACAATTGCAACCTTCAACACATACTGCATATTTTGTCATGCCAGAACCATCTTCGATACTATGGATTACTTTATGTTGTTCAAAGGTTTTTAATGTACGAAATATGGAGCTTCTATCGGTTTGAATTAATGATTCTTCTATTTCTTTAAGTGATTGTGCCTGGTTCTGCTCCAATAAATGGCGTAATACTACAACCCTTACTGCGGTGGGCTTCACCTTCTTTATTCGAAATATTTCTTCTGCTCTATCCATTATAAAAACCAAAGATTGTCTTTACCGTAATCAGGAATCTCGTTGCCTTCAAAGTAAGGTAGCATTTCTGCCACCATTTCAGGGTACTTGATTGTTACGGGTAAATTTTGTTGTCTTACTGATTTCCAGTACATGCGACTAAACTGATATACCTGATCGATAAGCTCTTTTACTGTTTTGTAATCATCAACCAATTCGGGATTGGAGCAATTTATCTTGAGCTTTACCGGAAATGAAAACCCGTCATTGAAATTGAACTCCGATGCGGAATACCTGGTATTATTGAACAATAAAAACCTGTTGTAACCTAATTTGATGAATGTGCCACTTACAGGCATCAAATCTTTCCAGTCCAAATCAAAGGCAACAATATCAGAGGATTCTGTTTTGTTGATAGATACAATGAATACCGGAATGTTCAATTCCAATTCTCTCAGGCCGTTCTCAATCGGTTCTACTTCCTCTCTACTCATGTCTTTGTAGAAGTGAATTACAAGCCTTCTGATTCCTGTATTTACATTCACATAGTCTTTAACCGCTCTTAGAATTGAACCTGCCAACTCTTTTGTTTGGTCTTTCTGAAAGCATTCAAATCGGTTGAATTTCCCTGTATTGGAGAAACTGAAAGCACTGCCGATATATTGGATGTCAACTTCTGTGTGCTTGAATGCTCCAACTCCAACAATCAATTCATTCTTCAGCTTTGTGTCTAACCTCCACGGAGTGCCATTGAGCTTTGCGAGAATGGCAATTGCGATGTTTGGCAAGCTGAAATGATACTTATCGTTGCTACTCACTTTATCAGGATCTATTACCTGAGAGGAAACTCCTTTTTTTAGTAGAAGCTCCTTCAGCTTGTAGTAAATCAACCTCTGAGATTTAACTGGAACATTCTTGCTGATTGGGGTAATGTAAATAGCTATGTGCTGAATGTCGGTATCAAAGTCCTTGTCGTTGATTTGCTCGTACAGCTCTGGCCAAGGGTTATCCCTGTCTTTAAAATAGATTGCGAGTTCTTTATCTGGATGATACGGTGTATGAATGAACTTTGATAGACCCCTAAAGCCATTGAGTTTGCCATTAAAGTAGTTGTGAATCTTGGCTGCTACTTCTCTATCATCTTCATGGAGAATGAAAAAGAAATGAATCTTAGATGATGGGCTTAACTCGAAAGGGCCATTTTCAGTAATACCATAGTACGGTACATGGTGCAGCTTTTGATTTCCAAATACCAGTTTGTTGCTGGACTTTTCAATTGAGCCAATTCGGACTTCATCTACAAGAATAAACCCCTTGGAGGATAGCGGAATGATAGCTTTGAACTCTGCTGTATTAAGCTGCTCTCTGTAAAATTTATCAATGGCCGTTTTGAACTTCCTGTATTTGTTCGTCTTGTCCGGGGCTTCTGTTTCCTGGTGCAAAGCATCCCTTATTTCAAAATTCCAAACAGGATAAACCTTGTCGTAATTTCTTTTACCATCATCCGGCAATTCATCAAAGCGGTGTAGTCCTTTTTCATAGACCACCCAATTGAATGCCCTTACAGGTACTTCTTCAAAAAGTTCTGATACAGGGGTTTTAAAAATCTTTGACTTGCCTTCAAATGTGACCAGTAATTCAAGGCTGTTTGAAACTGTCCTGAACTGCACTCTCAAAGAGAAACGGTCAAAGGTTTTGTATATCCCTTCTTTGTCTTGTGTATCGCTTGGCAACCAAACTTCTGTATCGCTTACAAAATTAGGTTTGACCAAACAGCCCTTAGTTTTGAAATGGTTATGGATTAATGAATTGTAGTAGCGTTTGAGAATAGATGAAGACAATGCGGAATTGGAAACCGGAACGGTTTTCTCAATTCCTTCTTCGGTAGTGATTTTCTCATAGGTTGGTATGGTTGGCTTAGTGACCGGAATGAATCCTTCTTTTTCTTGGCAAAACGAAGTGTAGTAATGCTCTTGCTTCCCATACTTATCAATGACCTCATCAGGAACCAATTCATGGAATATGCGTGTGGTTCCTTCTTCCTCTTTATCCGAAAAATAGAAGGTGAGCGAATTGCTCGGATGATTGAATGTTAGTATGTTGAAACAGTGCTTAGGCATTTTACATCATTTTTTGTTTTTTCCCTTTTTAGTGATTCGCTTTACTTCCTTATCAAAGTCGGATTCAAAATTCTTGTCCTGAACTACTCTGAATTTGTTATATTCCTTTTCAGCTAATTGCTTGGCAATGGTGGCTGAAATTTTACCTGCGTCTTTCAATACATTGTACTCATTGAATTGAAGGAATGCATCTAAACGAGCTACCCAATCTGTCATTTTCATTGGAACTTGCCGTTCGGCTTGTAGCTCGGCAAAGTCGAGGTACATGGTCACTATTCGGTTGAGGTCCCGGATCTCTTTTTCGTTCAGGTAGTTTTTAGCTACCGAAACATCTGTTTTTAGGATTTTACCTTGGGGGGCATTTTTCCATGTAGTTAAACCCATAAAAGGTTTAGCTGCATTGGCTCTTTCCTTGATAATTTCGGCTGCTGTATGGCCTGTGATAGCCCAATGGAGTTTGTTTTGTACCGTTTTGTAAAAAGTTTGGGTAATCTCTGCCTTAGGGTCATAGTCTATGCTGCATTGAGCGTATATGTCAGTTATTTTCTGGTAGAAGCGTCTTTCACTGGCTCGTATCTCACGGATACGTTCCAGTAATTCATCAAAGTAATCTTTACCAAAGAGTGCTGAACCTTGCTTGAGACGCTGGTCGTCCATGGCAAAGCCTTTTATAATGTACTCCCGAAGTACTTTGGTAGCCCAAATACGGAATTGTGTACCCCTTTGAGATTTTACCCTATAGCCTACCGAAATAATGACGTCCAGATTGTAATACTTAACCGTATTTTCCTGAGTTTTACCCTCTATGGCTCCATGCGGACTGGTAGTTCGGAAATCCCGAACAACCACTTTTTCATCCAATTCACCTTCTTCAAATACATTTTTGATATGCTCTGATATGGTGGATTTTGCTTTTTCAAACAACTCCTGCATACCTTTTTGGGTGAGCCATACGGTTTCATCATGTAGCAATACATCTACCTTTATATCTCCACTTTGGGAGACATAGAGCAAAAATTCACTTTGATTTGGTGTAAGACTGTTTTCCATATTTGTTAATTGGCACTTAATTTTTTATTTAAAAGCCATAGAACCGTGTTACAGTAAGGTTGAAATTTACCTTCAGGACTTTTAGTTTTGTATTGATCAATTAATTTTTTAATGCTAATGCTCTTGTAACCAATCTTTTTTAATGCTAAAGCAGCACCATATAATGCTCCTTTTCTATTTGAAATCAACACCGAATTGTTCAGGTTAAGTGTTTCTTCTATGTCTACTTTATACTTATCTGGATATGTCAATTTACCATTAGTGCTATATCCAATAATTGCTTCGCAGTTGTTTCTCGGATCAGCTGGATGAATGCTTAATTCAGTGTTTTCCTTTTTGGTATCACAATGCTTATCCGTACAAAAATCTCCTTTGCAAGCCGCAAAAAGATTAGTGTATTCCATTTTTAAAGCAGGGTAAGTACTTCTCGGTTTATAGTGCTCTACCTTCATATTTTCCTCTTTAATTCCATTCATACAATAGCAGCATATATACCCTTGATCACTTAGCAATGCTTCCTTCAATTCAGGGATTGCGTCAAAATCAACTCCTGACGTTTCTCTATAAGCTTTCCATGCCGCTGGCTCATTTCCTTTGACAATAAACTTCATCACTCATTCACCTTTTAAAAAAGCCAACATTGTTTCTGCACGGGTCAATTCTGGATCATCTGTATGCTTTTGCTTTAAGTCTTCCAGCACTTTAATAGCTTTTTCGAACTGTTCACTGTCGATGAGTTCAAATAATGTGTCAATTTCTTCCTGTACTTCAGGAACTCTCTCATTGCCCCCCATAATGGCAGAAAGATTAAATCCATACTCACGACCGTAGTATCCTTTATCTATTGGAACTGCCTTGCCTTCGCTCATTTTGAATAAGTCACCACTTGAAAGATTGGATAGCATTATTGTTGAATGAGATGCTATAATAAATTGGGGAGGCGGAATCGATAAAGCTTTGTACAAATCAATTACCTCATAAATTCCTTTCAGAAAACTACTTTGCCACTGTGGATGCAGGTAAGTATCTGGTTCATCAAGAAGCAAAAGAGAGTTTTCGTCTACAAGGAGTTCATTGATAGCTTTAATGGTAATAAGTTGTTGCTGTCCCTCGCTTAAATCATGGTGGGAAATTGCAATTTCTGGCAAATCCATGAAGATTTGTATTCCTCCAAGCATTTCCGATGCATGAAGCATGTGAAGCAGGTAAAACAACTTTTTTTCTTCTCCATAAAATTCTCTCAATGCGTACCAGTCATGGATATGGAAATTGAATAAAATTTGATCTTCATCCATGTAGTTTGCGGTCTCATTGTATGCAAACCTTCTCACTACATCAAGAAAGCCTCTCAGAAGTCCTTTAGCTCCCCAAAATTCATCCGCACCAGCTCCTGATTTCCATTGTCTCTTTTTGACAAACAAGGCTAGTGGGTTCTTATCGGGCTTAGTGATTTTGAGATCTTCAGCAAAAAAGCGATCCACACGATCATTGAACTCAAAAGAATAAAGCGAAGCCAGTAGGATTTCGAAATGATGCTTTTCGATATACATCAATGGTAAAGCTCCAATTCTTGAATATAACTCCTCAGAAGAGGTAGTAATATCTGAATCGGTTTTGGCTTCAAGTAGTCTTTCCTTGTATATCTTTTCGTGTTCGCTGCAGATAAATTCCATTGACTCAAACCATCCTGCATAATAGATTACCAAGTTTGATGGTAACAGCTTTTCTATCGTATGTCTTTTAATGAGATCATCAATACTATAGGCGTTATTATCTGTATCGATTGACCAGAATTTTTTGTTTTTTCTATCGCCTTTTAAGGTAACACCAATGTAGTCGGTAGCTGTTTCACTGAAAGTGCTGGACTCTGATAGCACTTTTTCAATTCTAAGTTCATAAGTGATTTCAAAATCAAATGGTGTGTTTTCCTGTTTTTCCTCAACATAAGTGAGGTGAGCCGAGCGAAATATCCAAGCAATGGCTTCCAAGAGTGTAGATTTACCCGAACCATTCTTGCCTATAAAGAGTGAAACAGGTTCATTAAAGTTAATTGTAAAGTCCTTTAATGATTTAAATTCCTTGATATATAAGTGATGTATTCTCATAACTGTCCATTCATAATTAGTTTGATTAATTCCAGAATTTCACTGGCAGCTATTTGATTCAATTGCATTTGGTTTTTATGCCATGAGCGGTGATTGGTTGACCAAATGATTTCGTATTGATGATGGCGGTGTAAATCTTCTACCGCACCTGCCGTAGCACCTCTGGAACGGCACGAACAAATGATAATATCACATCCCTGAGCTACGAATGTTTGAAGACTCTGAAACATTCTGCTATTCGGATCTCCCTGGCTTTCTATTCCGATTTTTATTCCATTGATTTCAACGATATAAGTAATATCTGCACCTGTGTTAATTGCTTGAAGTGTGTGGTTTGGAAAACCTGCTAACAATAAATTAGCTGTTTCAAGAACCGTTTTCGATTTGCCCTGACTCGATGGCCCGTATGTGGCAATTACTGATTTTTTCATGTTAATCGATATTGAATATTGCTGATTCAAACTGGCTCTTAGTTTGCTCAATTACTTGCTCAATTTCTATTTCTAGCCTAGAGATTTTATTTTTGATGGCGTCAATATCATTGAGAATTTTCCTCTGTTCTGAAATGCTTGGAATAGGCACTAAATAATTAGCAACTTTCGAAGCATTTAAATTTGGTTGAGCACTTCCAGAAGCCAATAATTTGAAATTTTCAATTTGACTAATTAAATAAACCCAAAGGAAATCAGTTAAAATCAACTCCGAATTTATGTCATGCAATACCGCACAGGCTTGGTTTGTGGTAGCGTCAATTCCGAGTTTAGCACTTCTTCCAGCCGTAGCACCATACATGGCTACTATTAAACTACCTTTTGGATACAATTTTGCACTTGACCTTTTCAGCCCTAATTCGGTAATATATTCCTCAGTTTCAGTGATTATATTTTCCCTGACTTCTCCCGTTTTAATCCAAGGTATCTCACCACCATAATATTGTTTATTTGACCTACTTGGGGTTCCTCCACTGCTAATTTTACATAAAGCACTAATAGGCAAGGTTTTAAATTTTAGGTTTGAGTAAAAATTTCTCATTCTTGCCATAGGGCTATTAATACCCCATTCTGATAAACTCGAAAACCTAACTACATTAAATCGTTTTGTTGGCTCTTGCGAATTGTAACTGGTAATCCCAAGATTTTCATAGAGATATAAGTCTATTTCATTTTTAAGAGTAATCAGCTTAGATTGGAGCTGTATTTCTTTTTCTACATTATTCCTGTGTTGCTTTACTATTTCTCTTTGAATTTCGATTTGAGGCACAGGAATCCTAAATCCCAAAAAAGCTTTTTCATCCACCCGTTGACGACCTGTAGTACCGGAACTGGCTTTTTGGCATAGTTCTGCAAAGTGTTTTGTGCCTGTGATCAGGTTGAAAAATTCGGGTAGAATCTTTTCAATATTGATGTTGTAACTCAAGAAATCCTGCGTGGTGATTGCCCCTTCAAGTTCAGCAGGTACAATACCGAATGCTCCATTACGGGCGTCTATCTTGCTCATAATGAATTGTCCTTCTGATATGCGGAACTGATTCTTTGTGCCAATGTCTTTACCAAAAATCAGTTCATCACCTCGCTGTATCACGCCTTTGCCGTACAACTTGATGGTTACTTGCTTGTACGCTTTATCATCTTCGAGTATTTCTTTGTCCCGATTACGCAAAATGAGATTACCGATAGGTTCCAGTTTGAACCCATCTTTATAAAAAACTTTGTCGCTCAGAATAGAACCCACGCTCCAATTGGAGAGGGTCATGAAGCGTACTTCATTGAGATATTTAAAGGCTTTCTCAGTGCGCATATGCTCCATAAAATATTTCAGGTTCACTTACAATGTTGCCATCAATCAACTGTAGTCTTGAAATGTTACCATCATCATCAACAGGATATTGTGTTTCTTTTCTAGGTTCAGCCCAGAGCTTGGCTTTTTTCCTGTAGGCTCTAAACTCTACAGCCACTTCTTCCAACTCATTTTCGCAGGGCGCACCGGTACTGGATATGCCTGCCTTTTCTACTTCAATAACCGGAATAGGATAATCGAAACGTTCTTTCACAAGCGGTTTAATTTCCGCAGCAATGAGGTCTTCAATTTGCCTTACATCTTCTGTATATTTCTTTTTCAACTCCCGAAGGTCTTTGGCTGATTTACTTTCTTTCAATTTCTTCTCTTCTTTTTTGAAAGTCGCTTTCAATTCATCCAGTTTTGGCTGGTATTTGTCTTTAATCTCTTTGGTGGTTTCCTCTGTGATTTTTTGATAGGTAGCCAACTCTTCTTCACTGAACTTTTTAAGGAATAGTAAGCTTGGTTTTACTGTAGCACCTGAGGCAATGAATACATCCTGAGGGATAGAAGTGATGTTGATAATCTTGGCCTTTCCTTCAATGTAATCTCTAATTTTATGAAGGGCACTGTTATTTAAAACTCCTTCGGGCAATACAATACCCAATCTACCGCCTGGTTTTAAAAGGTTAAGGCATCTTTCCATAAATAGCACTTCTGTCAAACCACTCCATGCACCCACATCAAAAATGTCTAATAAGGCTTTTCCTCGGCTTTTACCGTGGCCATTATCATAGGTTGCCCAATCTTGTATTTGCTTAACAACAGTCTGTCTGTAATGGCTTCCGTAACGATCTTCATAAAATCTGATTTTATCCTCATTGGGAACATCAGAGGGAGTTACTTTCAATGTTTTGTTGACTCTGGAACCAAAAGGAGGATTTGTAAGTATGACATCAAAACGTCCATCAAATATGCCGTTGACATTGAGCAATCCATCATGATGATGCACTCCACCATGACCATCACCATGCATAATCATATTCATTTTGGCGGTTCGAGCCATTCTTGGATTGGCGTCTGTACCGAAAATACAGTCGTATGAGAGCGTTTTTAAGCGGCCTTTAGGATTGTGGATGTCTAATTCAAAATTTAGCTTGACAAATAAGTCATCTACTCGCTTAGCAATTTCCTCTTGTTTCTTTTCTGGTAACTTCTCGTAATCTTGACCAAAGTAAAGCTCCTTTATTTTTTCTTTTTGCTTTTGGACATCCCTCTCAATTTTTTCCCTAACATATTCAAATGCTTTAATGAGGAATCCACCACTACCACAGCAAGGATCGCAAATAATTTCACCTTCTTCTGGATCAAGCACGTCAACCATATAGTCCACAATGGTTCGTGGTGTAAAGAATTGACCTAACTCACCTCTAAAGGTTCTTCCCAAAAACTCTTCAAAGGCAATACCTTTGATATCATCAGATGTATCAGAGAGATTGTATTTCTCCAATTCCTTCACGATTTGTAGGAAGCTTGTTTCCCTAATTTTTATACTGTCGTTGGGATCGAAGATTTCATCTGTTTTGAATACTTCTTTTGTTTTTTCGAAAAAGTGCTGGTAGAAGGGAAGGGAATCCTTTCCCGTAATTTTTTCATAGGCAGATTTCAAATCTTCAAATTCTTTTCTGGAAAACAGCGCTTTTGTTTTGGCTTGTTCTCTTTCGTAGCGAATTTTCATGAATAGAATTTTGCTGATTTCATCAAATGCGGCTTCTGGTGAAAGCTTGTCATTATTACGGATGATGTTGTGACATTTGAAAAGCAGCTTACTAAACTCGTCCCTAGTAAATGCCTTTGTTTTGGTTAAAAGCTCTTCAATTTTCTTTTTATCAAAAAGCTCAGTGGCATTTGGAATTTCAACTACCTCTTCTAGCTTTTTAGGCATTTTGCCTTTTACAACTCTAAAGAATTTGGTGTCTTTTAGATTAGTAGTAACAAAAAAATCAGCACCTGCCCATGAAGCATAGTTGTAGCCTTGGTAGTAATCTTCTTCGTGTATTGTAATTTGTTCGGCCTTACATTCAATTACAATCACCGGACTGTTATCCGAGTTGCGATCTTCTTTCGTTTTCCAAATGACGATGTCTGCTCTGGCTTTTCCTTGACCTCTTTTGGAATTATTGACTTTTACTTCCTGAGCCATTTGATCTAGGGAATAGCCATATTTATTCACTAGGTGAATTATATATTCCTGTCTGACTTCTTCTTCCGGGGTACAGATTAATTCTTTGCCGATCAATGGGGCAAAAATCTTGTTACCGTTTTTTTTGATTTCTATAGCCATTGCTCAATTATTTCGATTTCTTTTTTAATTCTTGTTCGGCATGTTTAAGTGCTGCTAATGCAGCTGTTTCATCCCCAACGTTCTCAATGATTTTATCGGACAGCCAAATTGTTAACAATTCATCTTCATTGGCATTCAGTAATTTGGCCAAAGCTATGACCTGTTCTCTCTTTGCATTTCTCTCCCCACGCTCAATTTTGCTAAACATTGGAGTGTCTATTTCAAGATTGGCCGCTAATTGTCGCTGTAAAAGCCCCTGGCTTTCTCTTAGCTCTTTTATCCTTTCACCAAAGTGCATGACTTTTTATTTTGTGACTTGTCAAATTTAGGACAATATAGGAAAAGAAAAAGATAATAAGAGAAGAAAGCGTACTTTTTTAAGTTTAAGGATTTTAAGGAAATAGAGGAAACTAAGGATTATTCGTCCTTAGTTTGACCAAAGGTGTTTGATTTCAATGGTCTGGTCGAATCTTCGGAAGAAAAGCCCAACGGGCTAATTCTTCCTTGATTTCCTTAGAATCCTGAGATTGACCACTGGTTAATTGGTTTTTTAAAAGGTGTGGTCGAAACTGCGGAAGTTTAAACTGTATTTCCTATAAATCCTTAGAATCCTCAACTTCCTTGTTTTCCTCAAGTGAGGTGTTGATGTACTGGTCGTGTGCCTCTCGGTGAATAAGCCCTGATTTCACAAAGTTGGCAATGTAACCTTCGGCTGTCTTTGCCGGAATGCTCATGTCTTTTGCTACTTCGAGGTATTTCTGACGGCTGAAGGTATGTGGCAAGGCATATAAGAACTTCTCTTTCTTATTCATTCGAGATGGCTTGGGTTCTTCCTGTGGAAGTTCTCTAAACACTTTGCTTGAATGCTTCACCAGTACTTTGACCATTGAAAGCGAAGCTTGAAAATCCCTTTCCTCACAAATCAGCTTATGGGAAGTGTCGCCTGTTTGACAGCTATTGGATAATATTTCTCCAGTGGTGCTGTCGAATGCGCCAATATTTTTATCATATTTAATGTGGCGCATTTCCATGATCCGCAAAGCGGAAAATATCATGCAGATGCGGTAGGCAATCAAACCTAACCTTCTGATAGTAGCCATGTAGTCCAACCCTTGAAGGTTCATGTACTTTTCCTGTATCTGTCCGAAAAACTGGTTGAATTGTTCCTGCTGGTCTGCTGTAAGGTGAAACTGGCGGGGTTCATCCTGCATGATGACTTTGTAGAGTTCATAGAACTCATTGCCCAGGGCTTCAAAGTAATCGTCCAGTCCGTTATCTGTTTGACTTGCAAAGACATTTTTCCATACCGGGCGAACATTCATGAAATAGAAGATGAAACGGCTGAATAAGCCGTTTTCAGCGTTGGGTATCAATGCCGAAACTTGTTTTGGCGTTCCTGAAAGGACAGTAGAAAGACAGGGGCTTTCTATGTCCACAAACTCACGGTCGGTTCTGCGATAGTAGGAAATGGTTTCATGGTGAAAGGCTTTTCTAAAGCCATCACTGTAATTTCCGTAATCGCTCTTGAAGGCATGGGCCAAGGTATCACCTTCGGTCTCGAATATCAGCCCTCTGCCATCACTATCGCCCAAAAGCTGATAAGCTCCCGTTGAACTGTTGTTGGCTGGAATGAACAGCATCTTTTCAGGTGGTTTGGCTGGCTTCTCGATACCGTCTTCCTTTCCCTTCTTTGAGTTGTATTCTGCCATTTCCAATTCATAGTGCTGTTTGTGGAGTTTGGCTTGTTCCCTCAATTCTTTGTGAATGGGGTTGACCAACTGGCGGCAATGCACCAAGCGGCCTTTACCTGCGGATGCCTGAGCGGTAATGAATAGGAATAGATTAGGGAATACACGTTTGCCATCATAGATGCCCGATACTTTGGGTAAACATGCACTGATAGCACCAATAGAGCCAAGGAGAAGAATATCCCGTTCCTCATTGGAGGTGGCAACCGCCACAACCTTTTGCAGAAATTCAGGAAGTTCAGGAAACAAGGAATCTGGAAAGGTTGGCATTTGATAGCTATCCTCTGTTTGTTTTTCAACGGTGCTATCGAATGCGCCAAATTCTTTATTTGAATTATGGTGGCGCATTTCTTCCGGGTCCTTTCGTGGAGGTGCAATATCAATCCCTGCATCTTTGGCGAGGTAGAAAAAGGTCTTTAGTGAAACGCCATGACCTTTTGATTTCAGGCAATTGTCAAATTGCTTGTCGCACTCAGTAGTGGAGTAATCGGGATAGAACTGGCTCACCCTATGAAATAGGTTTCTGCCGTTCTCACCAAACTCATCTGCAAAGGCAAAACCGATATTTACCCAATCGCTGTACGTGGAGGTAATATCTGTTCCGTTGGCTTCAATGCTTTGGATGATGCGCTCTACTTCGTCTGTTTGAGAATCTGTATTGAAAGTTTGTTGCTCTGTAACTTTCGGTTGCGGGGCTGGCTGATTAAGCCAATCCTGCGGATTGAAATTTTTTCTCATGTCACTTTTATTTTTTTAATGGTATTCGAGAACCCAAATCACTTTTGTTTAATGGCTTCGCTTTAGAGGTGTGATTTGGGTTTCTTTCCATGTCCTACAAGTATTTAGGATTGATGAATATTTCTGAATCATGCGGAAGGAAACAGGCTCTTGAAATGTCCTTTCCGGATTGGTCTATTTCGAGTTGGTAGGTGTGGGAAACGTAGTTTGCCACTGCCTTGAAATAGTCCTGGTGTTTTGCCTGCGTCAAGTCGATTGGAATTACCCATTTGAGGCCATCACCTGAAGGAGATACAAACAGTAGTTCCGTTTCAAAGTAGTGGTCGTTGAGTAGTGCAGCCTTGAGTGTAGGAATGTCCTGAATGTGGTCAAAATCGATTGTGAGCAAACCTGAATGTCTTTGAAGGTTTGCATCATTTCTCTTTGAGAAAGTGCCTGAGAAGGTCACATAATCGAAATTTTGAGCCTTGTACTTTCTGGCTTCTTTCGGGTCGGGAATGTTGCGGAGTGTACTTGTACACGAAGCAAATTCATTGCCTTTGATAAGGTTGTACACCTCAATCAAGGAGGCTTGCCGACTTGGTGTTACATTGGTGACAGGCTTATTGAAATAGCTGAAAACTGGCGCAGCCGGTTTGACTATTTCAGGAATAGCAACCGCAGGTTGCGATTCTGCCTGAGCATAAAAACCCTGTTGCTTACCGATACGCAAATGCAGTTCTTCATTCAGCTTATCGAGAAGGGCTTGCCCTTCGAGGCTGAAATGCAATGCTGCAAAATCAAAGACATTGCCTTGTGCAATGGCTTCTTCTGAATCGGTGTGCGTAGCACAACCCTCAACAACCTTTACCAACAATGTAGGCTTGTTCGCATTGAAAGGATTCTTCGCAGGTTTGCAGTCCCTTCCCGAAAGGGAAAGGACTGTTTGAGCACCATCTGAATTGTTTTTATTAGGTGTGCTCGAATCGCTTTTGGCGATTTCACCCGGATAGTAGTGTCGCAGCACATAGGCGTAGATATTTAAGCCGTAGTGCGTTTTGTCGAGAATGGCTTTTCTACTTACCTCCATAGTGCTTTGATTTTGAAGGTGAGTAATTGGATTCCAGCAAGGCTTCTATATCAGAAACCTTGTAGTAGAACTTGCCATTGATTCGGCTGTAGGGAAGAACCCCACTATCCCGAAGGGATTGGAGGGTTCTTTTGCTGATGTGAAGCGTTTGCATCACTACCTGTCCATCAATCCATTCTTCGCTGAATTGCTCCAAGCGTGATTTATGGAAGTTGAGGAGGTAGGCTTTGACTGTTTTTATGTCTTGAGTTAGCGTCAAGATCATATCCATTATCTCGTTCATAGCTTCACCCTCCCTTTCTTAATTAGGTAATCCGCTGCCCTTTGGTCTATTTCTTCCTGAGTGGAATTGCGGTTGCGTAGCAACCAAGTTTCCAACTCGGTTCTTTTGAAATAGAGCTTCTTTCCATTGGGCTTGTAGTGCGGAATGCTCCCTGCACTTGTCAGCTTGTACAAGTGAGATTGGGAAAGCTCCAGATACTGGCAAGCTTCATTGAAGTTTAAAACTTCCTTTGTGTAAATCCCCTGGCTCTCAATTAGGCGTTGGAGATTTTCAAGACGTTCAATTATTTCGTCCATGACTTAATCAATTATGAATTAGGAAATGGACATCTGGCCAAATGTCATATTCGATTGTCGAATACAGGGCTAAATTAGAATGGCTAACAGGGCGTTATGAGTGCAGAAAGCAAGGTGCAGTGCAGAGTGCAGAGTGCAGAGTGGGGTATGAAAAATATAAGCCCCCTTTTTGAGTAAAAGAGGGCTAAACAAAAACAGAAAAAAGATAGAAGGTGTAAAGTGCAGAGTACCTTATTTCAGGTTGGAAACGGACTTTTCAATTTTTTGAGCTGTTAGTTTCGGTTTCTTCTGCGACCTAAATTTTGCTCTTTCAAAGGGCTTACCGTCAGCATCAACGAAACATTGGCAAGTAACTTCCCATTGTTTCTGTTTCAAGTTCTCAACCAATTGCAGGTCGGTGTGAATGAGTTTTATGAAATAGAATAGTTCGCTGATTGTGCCTGTCCAGACTACAGGATTTTTGATTTCAGCATTAGAAAATACTCGTTTGAAATTTGGAATGGTTGTGTCTTGGCTTATCAGGTTGTTGAACTTTAAGCTGCTGCACAAATCGGAAATCTTCTCTTGAGCGGTATTGAGTTGCTTGTAGGTAAATGAATTGAATGGAATGTCCTTTGGTTTGGGTTCCGGCTTTTTAACTTGTTTCTCCGTTGCTTCAACCTCAATGATTTGAATCTCGGTCAATAATGGTTTCTGCGGTATTGGTTCATGTAGTAGCTGAGTGTAAAAATCCTCTATCACCAAATTGTCATCAATCCAAGTGCTGAAAGCATCTTGGATTTCAAGATAAAGCTGCATGTATGCAAGCTTTAGCAATTGGATGATATAGGTGTTGGCTTTGTGTGCCTGGTCAAACTCAATGGAAGCTTTCTTGGGATCTATGTATGTCAAATCAAAGTCCTTCTCTTTAATCAGCTTTCCAATGTCTTTTAAGCGGGTCTTTAAACGCTTGTTGAGGGTGTCGTCCAGCCAATAGCGGATGAGGTTTTCTGTATCGTCTTCACTGATGAGGTTGTAGAGCCTTTCAACGTCTGTCTTGAGGGTGTTCAGAATCAGCTTTGAGTAGTATTTGGTTTTGTTGTCAAATGGTCTTTCAAATTTGATTTCATACCGGAATGGGTAATCGGTGGAGACTTCTTTCAGGGAACGGAACTTTGGAGCAAACTTTTCGTCCACGCTGTTTTTCTCTGACCAAGGGCGAAGCCCCTGGTAGAGAATATCGTCAAGTATTTTTGTTTGATTGCTCATAGGTCAAGTTTGATTTTACTGGCTGCCTCTTTTTTCTTGTCGTCTATGATTTTCGCATAGACTTGAGTTGTTTTTAGCTCCCTATGGCCTAAGAGCTTTGAAACCGTGTAAATGTCGGTTCCCATTGTAAGCTGCAATGTTGCGTAGGTATGACGGGCGCAATGGAAAGTGATTGTTTTGGAGATTCCGGCTTTCATCATCCATTGTTGCAATTTCAGGTTGTGCCATGCCGAATACTTCAAACCTTTGAAAACTCTTTCTTCTCTTTCCTCACGTTCTCCGAGCAAGCCGAAGGCTTGTTCTGAAATGGGTAGGGTTTCCGCTCCTTTGGTTTTCTTCTGTCTGAATCGGATGTAGTAGCCCATTTCATTTGAGTGCTGCACCTCAGACCAAAGGAGCTTATTTATATCTGACCAGCGAAGCCCTGTAAGGCATGAAAAAATGAATGCCGTTTTCAGGATGGGAATTTCACATTCTGCCTTTACTGCTGCTTGCAGCTCATCCAGTGTCAAAAACTCTCTTTCAGGTTCTCCTTGCTTGAAAGCTTCTACACCTTCAGAAGGATTGGTTGGAATGATGCCATCTTTCACGGCCTGTTTTAGTGCTGCCCTAAGCTTGTTGAAATAGGAGTACTTGGAATTTTGGGATAGCTTCTGATTTCCATGGGCTATGGCCTTCTTATCAAGGTATTGTTTGAAGTCCTGGACAAATTGCCTGTCAACTTCGGTGAAAGATAAATCATAGGTGCAAAAGGCTTTCAGGTGCTTAATCATGCTGGTCCAATTGCCATGATTGCCGGGGCTGTCGTCTCTTTGCTGCGCAAGCAATTCAATGTAGGAAAGGAAGCTGCCTTTTTGCTTCTCCTGATCACGAAAGCCATAAACACCGTTTTGGATTTCGATTTGTCTTTGCGCCCGGATGGTTTCGGCTAATTGCATGGTCTTTTTGTTGACCTCTTTTTCCTCCTTGGTCTTTGCATTGGGGTCGAGGTACAATTTTAGGTACTCGGTTTTCCGCTTTCCCTTGTGATAATAGTCGAGGTATAAGCTGGTCTGTCCGCCCTGGTTGCGTTGTCTTAGTGTTACCTTCATATCTGAAACAGTTTATCGATTTCGGTTCTCTTGATGATTGTGCGACTGCCAATCTTTGCCGCTCGGATGTTTCCGGCTTTTATCTGCCGATAGATTGTCATGCGGCTTGCACCTAAGAGCTTGCAGGTTTCATCAACACTCAAAAAATCTTTGTGCTTTAACTGTTCCTGATTGTATTCAATTCTCTGTACCACGATAGGGGCAACCTCCTGTACCTTCTGGTCTCTCTTGCGTTTCTTGTAGTCACGCTTGGCACAGTTATCACCACAGAATTTAGTTACAGTAGTTTTGGCGATAAACTCAGTACCGCAATGCTGACAGATTTTGGGAACTCGAATGTTGCTGCTCATGGTGTTTCCTTTTTCGGCTTGTTTCTGTATCAGAGTGTATCAGGATGTATCTCTATGTAACATCATCTCGCCACTATCTTAAAAATATGTTGCTAACAACAAATATTGATTGGTCAGCAACAAATTAGAAACGAAAGATAGGAAAAAATAGGAAAATTAGCAACAAGTAAAGGAAGTAAAAACAGCCTAAAAGCAAGAAAAAGAATGGTTTAGCGTATCAAGGGAAATGTAATTACTTTCCAATGCAAAACTTGCTAAAAATATTAGCCAACAAATCATCCGTGGTAATTTCACCTGTAATTTCACCTAAGAAACGAAGTGCATGTCGGATATCTAAAGCTAAAAAATCACCAGTGATATTGCTGTCTAATCCTCTTAGTACTGAGCTTAGGCTGTTCTGAGTTTGAACCAGGTTATCGTAATGACGGATGTTGGTCACCACAGTATCTCCAGTTTTAAAATTATCAAGATTTACGGTTTCCACCAATTTACTTTTCAAAGCCTCTAGACCGTCTTTATTGATGGCAGAAATAAATAAGGTATTCGGGTCTTTTTTCATATCATCATACAATGCTGGCTGGGCTTCATCCATCTTATTCCCAACTTTAATAAATGGAAGACCCAAATTCTCCAACATATTGATATCTCGATTGACTTCAGTCAAGGTGTCATTTTTCAAATCGAACATATAAATAATCAATGAAGCTTGTTTCATTTTCTCTTTGGTGCGCGAAACTCCAATAGCTTCTACTTTATCCTCTGTTTCTCGTAAACCAGCCGTATCGATAAATCTGAAAACTACGCCTTCTAGATTAATTTCATCTTCTATAAAATCTCTAGTAGTACCCGCTATATCGGACACAATGGCTTTTTCTTCGTTTAAAAGGGCATTGAGTAAAGTGGATTTTCCTGTGTTAGGTTTCCCAGCAATTACGGTAGGGACTCCATTTTTAATGACATTTCCCAAATCAAAACTACTGACTAAGGCGGTTATTACGCTTAGCAACTGATTGACCAATTTTTTCAAATCATCTCTATCGGCAAATTCCACATCTTCTTCGCCAAAATCCAGTTCCAATTCAATCATACTGGCAAAGTGAATCAGTTCCGCTCTCAGGTTTTTAATTTGTTCTGAGAATCCTCCACGCATTTGATTCAAAGCTGCCTTATGTGAAGCTTCTGTATCAGCATTTATCAAATCTGCAACTGCTTCTGCTTGCGCTAAATCAAATTGACCATTCAAAAAAGCTCTTTGAGTAAATTCCCCAGCTTTTGCTAAACGAACTCCTTTGGTTAAAAATAATTTAATAAGTCGTTGAACAATATAAGGCGAACCATGACAGGAAATTTCGACTATATTTTCCTTCGTAAAAGAATGCGGAGCTATAAATAAAGTAGCCAATACTTCATCTATAATTTCTCCTTCGTCATTCCGTATGGCACCAAAATGTGCAGTATGGCTTTTTTGCTGCAGTAGATTTTTGCCACTGAATACGTTATTAACAATATTTATTGCGTCATCTCCTGAGAGACGGATAACGGCAATAGCCCCCACTCCTGGTGCTGTAGATAATGCAATAATGGTTTCCTTCAAATGATCTAGCATGATGCAAATTTCATCATTTCTCGGGGATAATAAAATGGATTTCTGTTTTAAGCCAATTCCTCCCCTTTAGCTGCTGAATATAATGCATACCAGTCCTCTTTTTCGATGGTTTTTGTTTTAACTGCTAAAGCTTCTTCTAATCTATCAGTTTTGGAAGTACCTAAAACCGGAATAATTCCGGACGGATGTTTTTTCAAAAATAGCAACATAAGCTGAGCAGCATTCAACTCATATTTTTCACTTAATCTTTTCAAAATATGGTTCAAATTCCGTTCTGACTTTGTATTGCCTTTATGCATAAAATGACCTCCTCCTAGCGGTGACCACGCAGTAGGCTGTATGTTTTTCATTTGTAACTGGTCTAATGTCCCATTTTCAAAAGGAGAAAGATGGCTCAGAGAGACTTCGACTTGATGTGTAACTAAAGGAATCATTGTATTTAGCATTTCAAACTGAGATGGTGTAAAATTGGAAACACCAAAATACTTTACCTTACCCTCTTCCTGCAGCTTTGAAAAAGTTGTTGCAATTTCCGCTGGATTCATCAAAAAATCCGGTCGGTGAAGCAAAAGAATATCTATATAATCAGTTTGAAGGTTTCGAAGGGAATTCTCTACAGATTCTATAATGTGTTCTTCCCCACTATCATATGATTTAAGTGCGTATTTAGGCCTACTTTCTGAAGGCATTTTAATACCGCATTTGGTCGTAATTTGCATTTCAGTTCTTAAATTTGGCCTATCCTTCAGCGCTTTCCCAAAATCCGCTTCTGTAGTGTAATCGCCATAAATATCCGCATGATCAAAATCTCTTAGTCCTAGTTCTAAAGATTTCTCAATAAAATCTATCCATTGGCTAGTATTAAAATTTTCTCCCCAGCTGCCGAGTCTCATAGTGCCAATTAGGTAAGAAGAAAATTTTACAGATTTTTTAGATAAGCTTGTTTGTCTCATGGGATTATTATATTCAGACTAAAATTTACGTAAATATTTCAACTTCACATATCCAAAATTAAACTTCTTCGTTAGCTTGCACAAAGATTAATCAATTCATGAGGTAAGCTTCAATATTCAAAGGCATCTTTATAAAATTCATAATAAAAAAATTCATAGCAGATCCTAAATAGGAAGTTATCTTTGAGGCAAAAAAAGATATAAAATCAATACTATACAAATGAAATTAAACGAGCGTTCAACCACCAACAAATTATTATTAGTATTAGTAATTCCAGTGATTTTCTACAGTCTGCAGTTACTATCTTTTATTTTTATACCCTTAATGTTTGCCATTTTTATTGCACTTTTATTCACTCCAATGATGCGTTGGATGAAAAAAAGAAAAGTTCCACAATTTATAGCATTAGGCTCTGTCATACTTATTTTAACTCTTACAGGATTTTCAACTGTAAAAATAGTGCAGATGTCTGGAAAACAAATCCAAGAAGGTAAATCAGAAATTTTCAGAAAACTGGACAACAAAGTAGAAAAAGTGATTACTCCTTTTGCTGAAACTTTAGGACTAAACACAAATAATGGAGAAAGTACCATTAAAGGCTTATTAAAAAGTGATAAAATAGAAGGATTTCTTTTAGGCAATTTCAGTATTACCATATCATTTATAAAGAGTACTGTGGTTAATATTTTAATGACCCTTTTCTTTTTAATGTTGCTATTGGCGGGTTCACTTAACTTTAAAGACATATTACAAAGCACCTTATTTTCTGGTGGCACTCAATCTGTAAAAACTTTTATGAAAGTAGAGCGAAGTGTTTCTGAGTTCCTTAAAGTTAAAATTTTCGTGAGTTTCTTAACAGGAGTAGCCTTTGGAATTATTGCATGGTCATTAGGCATTAGTTTCCCGCTTTTCTGGGGGCTATTTGCTTTTGTCATCAACTTTGTTCAGATGGTGGGTTCAGTTATTTCTACCGTCTTTGTGATGCTGTTTGCATTTATTGAAATTGAAAGTCCTGGAACATTATTATTAGCGGCCATTTTATTTACTGGAGCTCAGGTGGTGTTTGGAGCGGTTTTAGAACCTATTTTCATGGGAAGATCTTTTTCGATAAATATCATTGTAGTTTTAGTAATGCTGATGTTTTGGGGATTTATTTGGGGAATACCTGGCTTAATTTTATCAATTCCATTGACAGTACTTTTTAAAACGATTTTGAATGAATTTCCAGAAGGAAAGAAATTTGCCAAGCTCATGTCTTGATACTATTTTGAAAATTTAGTTCAGAAGTTTCCAACTGCTTTAGCGATATAATGCAATGCGATTAACAGTATGCTGGAAATAAATAATGAGTAGCTTCATGTAAAATAATGATTCTATGATTGATACCTAAATCATCAGTTTTTTTTCGTATTTTCAACCAAACTATTACCCCATTTTAATTACATGCTGAAAAAGAAGACCTTAAAAAGAACTGGTTTCATTTTCTTTAGCAGCATTATCGCACTTTTTATAGCGTGGCAATTGCTTAAGGAATTGAAAATTAAATCCTATGTAGTGGAAACATTGCATAGCGAGTTTAATCACTATTTTGTGGATTCTGTGCATCTTGAAACTGAAGATATCTCATTCCGGTTTTTACAAAAAAAAATCATATTAGAACAGGTTAAAATAAATTTAATTGCTGACCAAAAAGATACCCTTGCCAGTTTAGAATTACCGAATTTAAGTATCACCTGGGATAACTATTGGGAGACCTTCAATAATCAACTCTACAAATTCAACACCTTAGAACTTCAAAAAGCAAGACTTTTGCTTCCATTTGATTTTAAAAAAATTAAAAGAACAAAAGCTTCACGACCTTCATTCGAGGGAAAACTGGAGCTTGAAATAAAAGAATTTGTTGTAGATAGTGGAGAAATTCTTTTTTATGATGAACGAGACACCAAAACAGGAAGAATTAATGCTGAATACAATTTAATTGCTCACGATTTAATATTCAAAAAAGGCACTATTCCAGAAACTTTCCAAGATGTAGCGAAAGATATCTTTTTAGAGTTTCATGATCTGAAATATTTTCTAAAAGATGACCTTCACAAGGTCGAAATTGGCAAACTAGCATTTAACTTATTTCAACAGAATATAACTATAAATGAAGCTCATTTTTCATCCATTCATTCCCCTGAAAAATTTGCAGAACTAAAGGGAGAGCAAGCAAATCATATTGATGTTTTATTAGATAGTATTCAGCTCAATGACATACAATGGCAGGGTGATAGTATGGTGAGCATCCATACAATTTTCACCCATGAAATCGATTTAACAGTGAGGAAGGATAAAAATTATCCTCTTCCAGATGACCGATATGTACCGATTTTAGTGGAACTTCTTAAGGAAAGTGATATGTCAATTGATGTCAGACAATGTATTATTCAAAACATGGATCTGAATTACTTTGAAATCCCCGATGGAAGTAAAGAGACGGGAACAGTGGTTATTACTAATATTCAGGGTGACATCTCCAACATCACTAACCGAAAGGATAGTATAGCAAAATATGGTGAAAATTTGGTAATAAATGCAAGTGGTAACTTATATGATGAAGGTAAATTAAAAGCTGATATTCGTTATAATTTAAATTCCAACTATGGATATTTCACAGTTGCGGGTAGCTTAGAACCTATGCCTCTCGCGGCTATTAATCAGTATCTGTCTAAATCATATCCTGTAGAGATAACTTCAGGACAAGTAGATGAATTATTTTTTAATTATTCTGGTGGCAATATAGCGGTTAGTGGTGAAATGGAATTTAAATATTCTGATTTCAAAATTCAATTTCATCAAGTTTTAAATGAAGATGAAAAAGGAGACAACGCGTTAAGTTGGTTAGCCAATATTGCATTATCACAACAAAATCCTAAAAAAAACGGAAGGTATAGAGTTGGCAAAATTCAGTTTACACGAGACACTCGAAAATCTATGTTTAGCTATTGGTCTAATAGTTTGGTTTCAGGATTTCAATCTACCGTTGGAATGGGAAAAGCATCACGAATTGAGAAATTAGAAAAAGTGGAGAACGAAGAGAAAAAGGATAAAAATCTGTGGCAAAAAATGGGATTCGGAAAGGAGGACGAAGGTGAATAAATGGAAAATTTTAGTGGGTCTTATAGTTTTAGTTACTATTGCAGCATTTGGTAATATTATCTTTTTTGATGAAGAACAAGAGAATTCAAACCGAATCAATGGCTTTAATTTAGTAGCTCCTCCTCAAGCTTTTCCAATTGATTCATTGCAAAGTGTAAAAAATACTGGGGCAGAATGGGTCTCCGTTGTGCCTTACGCTTTTTGTAATGCTCAAACTGCTGAAATCTTTTATGATAGGCCTCGTCAATGGTGGGGAGAAAAGCCTGAAGGAATAAAAGAAACTATCTTAATGGCGAAATCACTAGGAATGAAAGTAATGTTGAAGCCACACCTATGGGTCGGTGGTCAGGGCTGGGCTGGAGATTTAGAATTTAAATCAGATAGCCTTTGGCATGTTTTTGAACAGCAATATGCTCAATATATCAATACCTACTCAAAAATAGCTGATTCTTTAGATGTAGAAATATTTTGTATCGGTACAGAAATTCGCAAATCAACAGAAACCAGAAATGATTTCTGGAATCATTTAATATCAAATACTAGACAGCATTATAAAGGAAAAATAACATATGCTGCCAATTGGGATGAATACAATCAAATCAAATTTTGGAATGAATTGGATTATATAGGAATTGATGCATACTTCCCATTAAGTGATGAAAAATCTCCCACAAAAGATGAATTAATTAATACCTGGGAGCTTCCGATGAAAGAAATGAAAAACATTTCAGATAAATTTAATAAACAAATTTTATTCACTGAATACGGATATGAAAGCATAGATTACAATACTATGGGGCATTGGAAATTATCTAAAGATACTTTAAATGTTAATTTTGAAAATCAAAAAATTGCCTTTGAAGCGCTATACGAATCACTTAATTCAACTAAATGGTGGCAAGGTGGTTTTATTTGGAAATGGCATTTGAATAGAAACGGATTAAACAAAAGAACCGTAAAAGCTTATACACCACAAAATAAATTAGCGTTAAAGGCTATTGAAGCTGAATTTAAACATATTTTTTAACTCAAACGAACCATGAAATGAGCTCAAACTTAGAAATACTATTTTTTACCTGCGGGAGTATATATAAGTTTATCGCGAATTCTTTGTGACCATTAAAACCACAGACACATGAAATGAGCATAAATATTCAAGGGTGAATTTATACCAACCGCCTAAAAAATATTTATAGCGAATTCCATGTGTTAACTTAAAAACAAAACATAAACACATGAAACTATCATTTCGAAACTCATTTTTTACGTTGGCATTTGTCGGATTACTGATTGCCTTTATGGTAGTAGCCAAACACATCTTAATTCCAATAGGAATTGCGTTGCTCCTAGCATTTATTCTATTTCCTATTCACAAGAAACTGAGAAAGTGGGGAGTGGGGAATATTTTTTCTGGTTTTCTCTCGATACTAGTTTTGGTAATAATTATAGGCGGAGGAATCACTTTTTTTTCCGCAGAAATCATCGCTCTGTCTGATGAAATAAGCAATTTTGGTGAAAAATTATCCAAATTGTATGCTGATGTTATCTTTTACATTAACCAAAATGTCAGCTTAGTAGAGGATTTGAATAAAGACCAATTATTAAAAGACTTAAAATCGTGGATGAAAAATTCAGCAGGAAGTCTTTTGGGTGGAACCTTTAGTAGTACCGCGAATTTCTTCACTGGCTTGGTTACCATGTTTATTTACTTGTTTTTATTTCTGATTTATCATGAAGGATTGGTAAGAGCTTTCTTGAAATTCTCTCCATCTGAGAAAAGAGGACAGTTCTTTGAAATGCTGAAAGGTGTTCAGCAGGTAGGTCAAAAATATCTTTCAGGAATGTTAATTTTAATAGTGATTTTAGGAACCGTTAATAGTGTGGGCCTCTGGATTATTGGAATTGATAGTCCATTTTTATTTGGTTTTTTGGCTGCCTCCTTATCTATTATACCTTTCATAGGAACGACTTTGGGAGCCTCAATCCCTGTTTTATATGCATTTATGTCTCATGACCAATTATGGGTTCCACTTGCTGTGGCTATTTTATTTTGGGTTATTCAAATATTAGAAAGCAATTTCCTAAACCCAAAAATAGTGGGGAATAGTGTAAACGTTAATGCTTTTGCCGCTATTTTAAGTTTGATTATTGGGGCTGCTATTTGGGGAGTTGCTGGAATGGTGCTATTCCTGCCTTTTGCTGCAATGCTAAAGGTTGTATGTGAAGAATACGAATCATTACAACCAGTAGCGCTCCTTATTGGAAATAAAAATTTCCAGGACGATACTAGCAATAAGAAAAGCTGGTTTAAGAAGCTGAAGGAAAAATTTACGAGTAATTAATTGGGAGTATCTAATAGTTAGCAGCAAGTATTTAGATTTTGTTAATTGAAGACGCAGAAAGCCACAGAAAAAAGAAATAGGTATTAAATTTTAGTCTCTAACATGCTCAATATGGTTTTTCGATAAAAGTAAAATAGAAAAACAAATTACAAATATAGCTTTTTGTATTCCGTGTATTCTGTGAGAGCTTTTGCGAAGTGTTTAAGCACACTGAAAAGCACAGAAAATATGGAAATAGCGCTCCTAGTGTAATGGTTAATAGAAACTTGTCAACCCGACAACATGTAAACCTGTAAACATATTATTTCTTAACCCTACTCGGATTATCATTGATAAAAGCCTTCCAGCTTTTGGGCCCGCTAGTGGTTTTACCGCCTTGAAAATGATGACATACCGCAACGCCTAATGCATCTGTAGCATCCAATAGTTTAGGAATTTCCTTGATGCCCAATAAGGTTTTCAGCATTTCAGCTACTTGTTCTTTAGAGGCATTTCCGTTACCTGTTACAGACATTTTTACCTTTTTAGGAGCATATTCTGTAATCGGTAAATCTAATCTTAGGGCAGCTGCCATGGCTACTCCCTGAGCACGGCCTAATTTTAGCATGGATTGTACGTTTTTCCCGTAAAAGGGGGCTTCTAAGGCCACTTCATCTGGGCTATAATCTTCAATAAGGTTGGTTACGCGCTCAAAGATTTTGCGAAGCTTTATTTCATGATTGGCATATTTAGATAAATGAATCACCCCATATTGCAACATCACCATTTTGTTACCTTTTATTTCGATAACGCCATAACCCATCACGGTTGTTCCTGGGTCAAGCCCTAATATGATTTTGTCTTTAGCCATTTTTAGAGAGTCTAGAATCTAGAACCAAGAATCAAGACTTTTTATAATTTAATTATTCTGATTGAATTTTAAGTAATAAGTTATAAGTATTAAGTAATTGGTTTATTTTATATCCCTAAATAGCGTTAAACTTTTTGATTAGAGGTTTTCTAACAATCTCTTTCAATTTTACTTCCAAATATTTCAACCTTGTTTCTTTTCTATTTCTACTTAATTTCTATTTCATAATTCTATACTGATGCACTTTACCACTTCAAGCTTCTAACTCCCTACTTCTAACTTTTTAATGCGCCTCACTCCAATTATCCGCAATGCCAACCCCAATTTCCATGGGAACATCCAATTTCATGGCATTCTTCATCAAATCCACTACTTTATCTTTAAGCTTATCAAGTTCATCTTTATGGGCATCAAAAATCAATTCATCATGCACCTGCATAATCATTTTCGATTTCAAATTTTCCTTATCCATCCATTTTTGAATGTTGATCATGGCAACTTTAATCATATCAGCAGCACTCCCCTGAATAGGAGCATTGATAGCGTTTCGCTCCGCATAACCCCGAATGGTTTGATTACGGGAATTAATATCTCTCAACCATCTTTTTCGGCCTAAAATAGTGGTGACATATTCATTAGCTCGAGCATCTTCTTTTATTTTTTCCATATAGTCGTGGACTTTAGGAAATTCTTTAAAGTAAGCTTTGATAATATCGGAAGCTTCCGTTCTTGAAATATTAAGATTTTGAGCTAAACCAAAAGCAGAAATTCCATAAATGATTCCGAAATTCACTTCTTTGGCTTTTCTTCTCATGCCCGGGTCTACATCTTCCAAATCAACTCCAAATACTTTTGCGGCTGTGGTAGCATGAATATCTCGACCATTTTTGAAAGCTTCCATCATGGCTTCATCTTGAGAAAAAGCTGCCATAATTCGAAGTTCAATTTGAGAATAATCCGCAGCCATGAGTTGGTAATTTTCATCTCTTGGCACAAAGGCTTTTCTAATTAATCTTCCTTTTTCTGTCCGAATAGGAATATTTTGTAAGTTAGGATTATTAGAGCTCAATCGGCCAGTGGCGGCAACAGCCTGACGATAATCAGTATGCACTCTTCCGTCTTTTTTGCTTATCAATTTCGGAAGGGCATCCACATAAGTAGATTTCAATTTCTGATATTCACGAAACTCCAAAATCTTATCCGCAATTTCGTGTTCATTGGCTAGTTTGGATAAAATTTCCTCTCCAGTGGCATATTGCCCGGTTTTGGTTTTCTTGGGCTTATCCACCAATTTCATTTTGTCAAACAGGATTTCGCCCAATTGTTTTGGTGAGGCAATATTGAATTCTTGTCCTGCCAGTTCAAAGATTTTTTCTTGAGCTTCCAAAGCTGCAGTTTCCAATTCTTTGGACATTTTCGAAAGCGCGTCTTTGTCAATTTTCACACCTTCATATTCCATCTCGGCTAAAACATAGGAAAGCGGTTCTTCCACTTCATGTAATAGGTTTTCAAGGTTGTTTTCTTTGATTTCCTTCTCTAAAATATGCTTCAATTGCAAAGTAATATCTGCATCTTCTCCTGCGTATTCCACTACATCTTCCACCGGAACATCACGCATATTCCCTTGCTTTACACCTTTTTTGCCTATCAATTCTGTAATGGAAACAGGACTGTAATTCAAGTAATTCTCTGCCATTACATCCATATTATGGCGAGTTTCAGGGTCTAGAAGATAGTGTGCTAACATAGTGTCAAACATTTTTCCTTTTACTCTAACCCCATAATTTCGCATTACTTGAATATCATATTTCAAGTTTTGACCGATTTTGATGATGTCTTCATTTTCTAAGACTTCTTTAAATTCATCTGCTATTTTTTGCGCTTCCTTTTGATCAGCAGGAAAAGGGACATAATAGGCCTCACCAGCCACATAGGAAAATGCAAGCCCTACTAATTCCGCATCTTTTGGTTCCAAATCTGTGGTTTCAGTATCAAAACAAAATTCATCCTGAATGGACAGATAAGTTATTAAATCTTCTCTTAATTCTGGAGTATCAATCAAATGATAATGGTGGACCGTATTGGCAATAGTTCTTCTTTCTTGTGGCTCCTCTTCCTTTTCAGCTGCTTCTTCGGGAGTATCCGTAAACATCGACATTTGAGCAGGATCAACCTTAGCCGAAGATTTTGAGGGAGCAGCGGGTTCTTCCCCTAATACTCTTTTCATTAATGTCCTGAACTCAAGCTCTTCAAATAATTCCTTTAAAGCTTCTTCATTAGGCTCGTCTAACCTCAGTTTATCAGGATCATAATCCAAAGGAACGTCAATTTTAATAGTAGCTAGTTTCTTGGAAAGTAAAGCCTGCTCTTTATTGGCTTCTACTTTTTCTTTCATTTTTCCTTTTAACTCACCAGAGTGTTCCAACAAACCTTCTACAGAACCATATTCCTTTAAGAATTTGATAGCCGTTTTAGCTCCTACTCCTGGAATTCCGGGAATATTATCCACAGCATCTCCTTGTAAGCCCAAAATATCAATTACTTGCTCAACTCTATCGATATCAAATTTCTTTTTAACTTCTTCAATGCCTAAAATATCTACTCCATTACCCATAAAGGCAGGTTTGTACAAGAATACATTTTCCGTCACCATCTGAGCGTAATCCTTATCAGGCGTCATCATATACACCTTAAATCCATCCTCACCAGCTTGCTTTGCAATAGTCCCGATTATATCATCTGCTTCGAATCCATCCATAATAAGGACAGGAATATTGAAAGCTTCTACGATTTTCTTTACATAAGGAATGGCAACACGGATATCCTCTGGTTGCTCTTCTCTTTGGGCTTTATAGGCCGGGAATTCTGTATGGCGAAAAGTTGGAGCAGAAGTATCAAAAGCAACGCCAATATGGCTTGGCTTTTCCTTTTTCAGTATTTCCAGAAGGCTATTAGTGAACCCCAAAGCTGCACCTGTGTTCATTCCTTTAGAATTGATTCTTGGCGTTTTACTGAATGCAAAATGCGCTCGATAAATTAGCGCCATGGCATCTAGAAGAAATAATTTTTTATCTGATTCAGGTGTATTGCTCATTTGAAATTTGATTCGGAAGTTAAACAGATTTTAAAGTTAGAAAATTGTGAGTCGAAAAGGAATTTGAAGTAAAGAATTCCATAAATTTAATGGAGAAGGAGATCTTTGATGTCTATAAAAATAGAACTTATAAATTATTAACAGGTTAGATGAACTACTTTTTCCTTTGTCTTAAAACAAAAGAAACCATGCCATAGGCATCCCGATGGGGAAATTCAAGCCGGCCTGCCGCAGGCAGGGCTGTAATCATTTCTTAACGCTATTATGAAATTATAATTGGGAAACAAAAAAACTTCCTTCGGTCAAACGATTTTTGTTTCTTATCCAATTATAATTAAAAAATATCTAAAATGAATAAGGCCAATCCCAGTGATAGCTACAGCACTAGATTTATGAATGTACCATTTAAATCAATTCAATTTGCCTTTTAGAATTACCTGTTCTAAACTTCTTAAATGCTGAATATCCTCAAGTGGATTTTCATTCAAAATAATGATATCTGCTACTTTCCCTTTTTCAAGGCTTCCAAATTGAGATTCCATTCCAAAAAAAGCTGGACCATAAATCATGGAAGTTTTTAGCGCTTCGGCAGGACTTAATCCTGCTTCTGTTAAGCTGAATAATTCACCCCACAAAGATTCACCAGGATAAACAAAGGAATTATACGGACCACCATCTGAGCCTGCTAAAATAGGAACTCCAGCATCAAACATAGGTCGAATCATGCTCTTGGCTAAAGTGGAGACTTTTTCTCGCATTTGACTCCCTGATGATTTAGCTCTAATTGCAGATTTCACTCTTCCTTCATAAGTTTTTTGTATACCTACTCCTATTTGATTCAATAAAGAATCTGAACTATGATCTTCATCTGCCAATTGAGAAAGTACTTTTCCAATGTATAAAGTTGGAGTGATATACACTTCTTTTTGAGCTAGTTCAGTAAATAATTCTTTTGCCATTTCTTCATCATAGGTATCCGTAATGGTTTCCATCATACCATATCCTAAACCTAGTTTAGTAAGACTATCAGCTTTAGGAGAGCTGCCTTTCATGATATAATACATATGTTCGCTTCCGTCCATACCCAATGAAACTGCTTTCTTGAAATCAGCAGACATGGGCATATGACCCGTTACTTTCATTCCTCTTTTTTCTGTTGCTTCAATGATAGCATAGAAGTTTTCTTCATTTAGACTGCCATCATAAATTTTTACATAATCAACATCGAGGGATGCAAGTGAATCTAAAGCATTATTGATATCCTGCATATTTTCAATTTTGATAGATCCTGCCCAGGCTGGGTTCGGTCCATCTAGTTTAGGTCCTGATGTAAAAATATAGGGTCCTACTAATTCCTTGTTCACTATTTTTTCTTGCCATTCCAGAACTGCAGGAGCCATATCACCCCCAGCATCTCGTACTGTGGTAATTCCAAATCTTGGAAATAAGCTTAATAAATCCTTATTCTCAGCTATTAGCTCTTCTCCTCCTCTGAAATGCACATGATTATCCCATAAACCAGGCATAGCATATTTCCCTTGTAAATCCATTGATTCTTTAGAGTCAAATTCGGGTTTCTCATCCATGGGACCCGTCTCAAATATGCTGTCACCCTTAATGGCAATGTATTGATTTTCAAGTGTCATGTCATTTTTGACATCCACGATTGTGGCATTGAGTAAAAGAAAATCTATTTTTTGCGTATCTTTTTGATTGCATGAAACAACTACAATAAATAGTAAAAGGTAATAATGGGTGAATGTTTTCATTTATTTCAATGTTTTATTGATAGATGGCTATTTCGGTCAGACCATGCCAGTGATTTCGGTCAAATGGTGCCACTGTAAAAGATGATGCAAAGTAGTAAAAATTAATTATTCATTCTTCAAAATTCCTTTTCTTAGTGACTCTCCTTTTAGATCAATTCTGTGA
>NZ_DASSWQ010000083.1:0-6618 GCF_035704835.1 Marivirga sp.
GCCTGAACTCTTATCAACTACCTGAAAATAGGTCTTACCATTCTTCGATTTGAGTTTGCGTAAAAACATAGAAACCAAAGATATTCAATAAAATTAACACCCAAAATACCAAATCAAAAACACCTTAACCTCTGTATATCACTAACTTATGAAATTATTCAAAAATGAGTGCGGAAGTCAGGAAAAATTGTCAAAAATCATGAAGCATAAAAAAAGCCGAATCAGATAATTCTAATTCGGCTTTTCTATTTTAGTTAACTATAAATTAAGCTTCTATTACTTTTCGTTTTTTCTTTGCTAAGTCTAGAACAACAGGGGTTGCAATGAAAATAGAAGAATAAGTTCCTACTACTATACCAACCAATAAAGCAAAAGAAAATCCTCTTAATACTTCTCCACCGAAGATGAATAGTACTAAAATTACTAACAAAGTAGTAATTGAAGTCATCAAAGTTCTACTGATTGTCTGGTTAATTGCCATATTGAAGGTTTCCTCATTAGTTGCTTTTGATTTAATTCCCAATGTTTCTCTAATCCTATCAAAAACCACCACCGTATCGTTAATTGAATAACCAATCACGGTTAAGATAGCCGCAATAAATACTTGATCTATTTCAAATGAGAAGCCAAATAATTTTGCAATTGCAAAAGCTGATAATACGAATAACGTATCATGGAATAAAGCAACAACTGCTCCTAAACCAAATTGCCATCTTCTAAATCGAATTAAGATATAAATGAAAATAGCGATTAGTGCAAAAATTACAGATTCTTGTGAAGAATTCCTGATATCATCTGCAATGGTTGCACCAACTTTGGATGAACCACTGATGGTGAAATTATTATCACCCATAGCTGATTCAGTGGTCACATATTCTTTTCCTGTAGCTTCCGCAATTCCTTCAATAATTTTTGTTTTCACTGTATTGTCCGCCTCAGTTGATTCTTCATTAACCAAATAAGAAGTAGTTACCTTCAGAATATTATTAGCTCCATAAGTCTTCACCTCGGTTCCAGCATCTTCCAATTTTCCATCTAGTGCAACTTTAAGCTTAGTAGTCTCAACTTGTTCAGCAAATCTTACAATATAAGAACGACCTCCAGTGAAATCTACACCTAAAGTCAATCCTTTAGTGACCATCAATACGATACCGATTGAAATTATAATACCAGAACTGATATAGGCCATCTTTCTTTTATTTATAAAGTTGAATGAAACATTACTCAATACGTTTTTAGAGAATGGAGTAGAAAAAGAAATTTTACTTTCGTCTCCTCTTTTACTCATCCAGCTTACGATAACTCTCGTAATAAATACAGCTGAAAAGAATGAACAAGCAATTCCTATCATTAAGGTAATCGCAAATCCCTTAACAGGACCTTGGCCTAACCAATATAGAATGGCACCAGTTAAGAAAGTAGTCACGTTAGCATCTACAATAGAACTGTAGGCTTTTGAATATCCAGACGTAATCGCTTTCAATAAAGGAGAGCCTTCCCTCATCTCTTCTCGAATCCGTTCAAAAATCAGAACGTTCGCATCAATAGACATACCAATCGTTAAAACAATACCTGCAATACCCGGCAAGGTAAGCGCAGCATTTAATTGTGCTAAAATTCCTAAGATAAAGAATACGTTAAACACCAGTGCGATATTGGCAATCAAACCACCTTTCGCGTAATAGGCTACCATGAAAATCAATACCATTCCCAAACCTGCTACGATAGAAAGAATACCTTGAGCTCTAGCTTCTTTACCTAATGTTGGCCCAATAATGGCTTCTTCAACAATTCTTGTTGGCGCTGGTAAAGATCCTGCTTTTAAGATGTTCGCTAAATCCTGAGCTTCTTCAATCGTGAAATTACCCGAAATGACTGATTTACCATTAGGAATTTCTTGGTTCACAATAGGTGCAGAATACACATAGTTATCTAAAACAATTGCAATTCTATTATTAATATTTTCTCTAGTGATTTTCGCCCATTTTCTAGCACCAGTCGCATCCATGCTCATATCAACAGCTGGTTGTCCTACATCATCAAAAGTTTGTCTGGCATCATTTACTACTTCACCTGTCAACAATGCTTGATTTCCACGTTGAGTTCTTACTACATACAGCTCCAAAAGCTCAGTTCCGTCATCTAGGGTTCTTGGCTTTACATCCCAAAGCAATCTCGTGTTTCTTGGAAATAATGCCTGTACATCTTCTCTTTGGATGATGTCATTAATTTGTGCTGTATCTGTAATATCATATACTAGGCCGTATTGACTTTTTAAAAGACTAAAAAGTGGCGAAACATTCTCGCTTCCTTCCAGAGAATCAAGATTAGATTCAGTGGAATCAGATTCTAGTCCTTCTTCTCCATCGGCTTGCAATAAATCTGCAAGACTTCCGCTCTCTTCTTCTGAGCTTTCCGTAGTAGCTTCATCTGTTGATGACTCCTCCGCTTGCTTCATTTTCTGTTCAGCAACTAATAGCTCATTTGCAGCAGCTAGTGCTTCTGATACCTCATTGATTTCCACAACTTGCAAAAACTCCAATTTGGCAACACCTTGCAATAATTTTCTCACCCTTTCTGGATTGTCAACACCAGGTAATTCAATTTGAATTCTACCTGTATTCTCTAACTTCTGAATATTAGGTTGAGAAGTACCAAATCGGTCAATTCTAGTTCTTAAAATATTGAAAGAACGATCAATTGCATCATCCACTTCTGCACGAATAATTCTTAATACTTCACTATCTTCTGTTTCAAAACTGATTCTATCTCTATTGGCAGAAGTAGCGAAAAATTCGCTTAGTTTTTTGTTAGGATTTTGCTCTTGAAATGCCTGGTAAAATAAATCTACAAAAGTGCTCTGACTTGTATTTTGTCTTTCTCTTGCAGTTTCCAGCGCATTAATTAATGCTTCATCTTGATTATTTCCACTAAGGCCTTTGATAATATCCACCGGAGAAATTTCCAAAGTCACGTGCATACCACCTTGCAAATCTAGCCCTAGATTCAATTCCATTTCCTGAACTTCCTTGTAAGTAAATTCAGCACCTAAAAGATTATAAACTGGAACATTATAAATTGAATCTAAATATTGCTGCCTTTTAGAAAAATCTACTGTGCCATCTTCACCGGTTGCATAGGCTATGGCATCATTTTTTATACTATTCGAAACGAATGTGAATGACAAATAGTAGATACATAAAACTGTAACTAAGATTGTCATAAACACAATAAATCCATTATTTTTCATGTGTATATGTTTTAATTTTAAGTTGACACATGGAATTCGATAAATTTTATTCCTCCTCATTTGATATGTTGAGGATTCTAAAATTTATGCTCATTTCATGGTCATTTTAGTATTTAGGTTATTGATTAAAAATTGTAATGCAGCGCATTATCAATTCTCTATTAGTATTTAGTGAAATTTAATCGGTTATTATTTTTGTAATTGTGCGGAGCGAAAAGTTTTGGATTTCGCTTTAGTAAGAATATTAGGGTGCGTTAGGGGATATTATAAGCTGGAAAAGCGTGTGAAAATAATTATGGTAAGCTTTTTCAACAAACCCCAGCAACGTAAAGCCTTCACTAATTGGAATCGAAATTTCTAATAAAAGGTCAAACGAGTGGAATAAATTAAAATGCATAACTGGCAAAAGCACTTCATAGGCTAAAACGCGATATTCAGCATTTGGCTTTTGTTCCTCTTTTTGCTCCGTTTTTTCTACCTTATCAGAATTTACTGAAATATAAGGTTGTTGAAAAAACAATAACATTACCATAGCCAGCCCAAATATTAGACTACCTGTTTGCTTTATGGATGTTATGTTATGTGTTCTTTTCATTCTTTGGAAAGCAAAAGTAATTAAAATTCAGGAATATCAATATAATTATTTGCGATGATGTTGATTCCAAACTAAACTCATGGCTTTTTTCAGGGATTCAAAAAATTACTATTCTTATTAAGCACTAAAGCCAGAAGGAATATCTTTTCATTTTAAGTACAATACTTGACACCAATATTATCTCCTTAATATTATTCGGAAGGTTGTTCCCTTATTTACAACAGACTCTTTCACCGTTATCTTTCCATTGTGATAATTTTCTATGATCCTTTTGGCTAAGGTCAGTCCAAGACCCCAGCCTCGTTTTTTAGTGGAAAACCCTGGTTGAAATATCTCTTTTATTTTGCCTGATGGAATCCCTTTTCCATTATCCTGTACATCGATGAGCGCATCACCATATTTCCCTTCCTTCAAGGTAATATTGATCTCACCTTCTCCACTCATCGCATCAATTGCATTTTTACAAAGGTTTTCTATTACCCAGTCGAAAAGTGGTTTGTTAATATCGGCAGCAATCAGATCATCCTTACAAATAAAATTGATGGTAACCTTTTTAGAGGTTCTCTTTTGAAGATAGTTAACTGTCCCTTGAATAATTTTAGATATATTTTCATCTTTTAAAACTGGTACTGAGCCTATACTAGAAAATCTTGCAGTGATTAATTCAAGCTTACTAATATCTTTCTCTAATTCCGTGGTGACTTCTTTATCTTTAATATCTTCATCAATTTTCATAATTTCTAACCACGCCATTAAGGATGATAATGGCGTACCTAATTGATGCGCTGTTTCTTTTGCCAGTCCGACCCATACTTGATTTTGTTCCGCTTTTCTGGAATACGAAAAGGAAACATAACCGAAAAACACAAATGCAGCTATAACAGAAAGCTGAATGTATGGATAATATCGAAGTCGATAAATTAAATCTGAATTTCTATAATAAATGTATTGATTATCAGCAGGGTTTTCAGGATCTGCACCAGCTATAACAATTGGTTCATATTCTTGCTCCATTATAGCAAGTTCTTTTTTCAAAACCTGCTGAATTTCCTCTTCATTCAGCTTACTGCTATCCATTTTTATATTTCTATAAACATTTGGGTTGCCATTAGCATCCACCACTATGACTGGAATTGAATTATTAGGGGTTACAATTTCTTGAAAAATGAAAATTAAGTTTTCACTATTGTCTTGATCGCTAGTGAATTCTAAAGTTTTAGCAAACAACTCAATATAACGTTCTTCTCTTTCCTTTAATTCTTCCACAATGCTGTTGGTATACAATACGGAAGCAAAACCAATAATCACGGAAAAAGCGAGTGCCACCCACTTTAAAGCAGCCCTGCTTTGATAAAAGGAAGAAGCATTACCCATAAATGGGTTTTCAGAGGGAGTTACCATTAATAGTTTTCGGGCAAATTAAAAATTTTGTAAGATAACGGAAAAAATATGTCTTATTACTTTTGGTCATTAAAATAATAATTGAATAATTTCGATATATTTTGATAAGTAACCATTTTTGAACTTTTTCGATACATACTACATGGATAAAATTGTGCAAATTGAATTATGGGGAATTCGAATTGACGAACCCATAGTTACCCTTACCGACCTTTTAGTAAGTTTTCTTTGCTTTCTTTACTTCTACAAAATGGCAAAGTCTCACAAAAAAGGCAAAGTCTTCACCTATTTCAAATACTATTTTTTAATTATGGGATTAGCCACCACATTTGGAGGATTAATTGGTCATGCTTTTTATTACGAATTCAGCAAAGCCTGGAAATTAGTAGGATGGATTATCAGCATGTTTGCCATTATGCTTATTGAAAGAGGCGCGATTGAACATACTCGTATTGTGCTCAATAAAAAGTACGTCAAAATAATGGGGATAGTCAACATCATTGAGTTTCTAATTTTCTTAGGATTAGTACTTTTCACCTTAGATTTTTTCTACGTTCAACTTCACTCAGGATATGGATTAATGTTTGTAGTGTTTACAATTGAGGCTTTACTACTCTATAAAACCAAAAATGAGGCTTCAAAATATATTATGGCAGGAATTGGCTTTGCTGCGCTTTCTGCATTGGCCTTTGCCACAAAATTTAATATCCATGAGTGGTTTAATTTTTTATGCTTGAGTCATGTGATGATGGCCGTGGCAACGATTTATATGTATGGAGGGGTGAAGCGAATCAAAATAAACGAAGGAAAAGTTAAAGAGAAGGTTTAGCGCTAATCAAAATTAACATTTCTAAAAAGTTCTAAGCTTGGGCAAAGCCGAAAACCAAAACAAGCCAAAGGCTTGAGTTGACTCTCGCAATACTTGTCCCGCACTTTAGTCGGGAACCGCAAAGGCGCAACGACCTCGCAATGTGAAATTAAACCCCTCAGTCCTTCGGACAGCACCCCTAAAACAGGGGAGCAGCAGAGCGTGCTAAAAATTAGCAGTTTGCCTAAGAAAAAAAAACTTAATCTTAAAAAATAGATAAAATACTCAATTTCAGATATATATAGGATCTATTTGCTCGAAGTAGCTCCCCTCCTTACGGAAAGGAGGGGTGTCCGAAGGACGGGGTGGTCTAATATTAACTTTTAATAATCCACTGTATTTGACTAATTCAGTTTAAAAAGAACAATCGAGTAGGAAGATAGGGATTATTTCCCTATCCGTCCTCTCACACCACCCTGCGTACCGTTCGGTACAGGGCGGTTTGTTAAAATAATGATGGCTGTGTTGCATTAGTCAGCCGTAAGTAAGTTTCGTAAAACCCAA
>NZ_DASSWQ010000022.1:0-60305 GCF_035704835.1 Marivirga sp.
TGTTCCATTTGTTAAGAGAAGCATCGCCATAATCTGATAAATACAGACTATAAGGCTGCACCAGGTTAGAGGTTACCTGCACAGGATTAGCTGCATTTTGTGCAAAAACAGATAATTCAGCGAACAGCAATAGCCATATCAAGATAATCCTTGGGAAATATTTTGTTGAATGGGGAGTAATAATGTAAAGTTTTGGTTAAAATATTACTTCAAAAGTATGAGTTTTGGTGGGATTGCAAAATAAATAATGAATATTTTGGGAAAGAAAAAACCCGCAAGATTTTGAAAACCTTGCGGGTTTGGTCAATAATGTTAAAAATACAGGTAGTTAACAACCCTATTTTTTCTTTTTGTCATATATCTTTTTAGCTCCAAATGCCGCACCTGCTGCAATCAAATATTCAATCCCTGTAATGGGAACAGGATTATCACCTGGCGTAGGGTCAGTTGGATTTGTGGGTGGTCCCGGTTGAGCATTTAAGCTTAAAATTCCAAAAAATAATATACTAAATATTAAAGTTGATTTTATAATTTTTTTCATTTCCTAATCCCAGTTCATTTAAGCAGTGGCTTCGCTATACTATTGCTTTATTATTCTTTTCGTAACACTTCCTTTTCCTGAATTCAATTGAAGTAAATAAACTCCTTTTCCGAATTTTGACATATCGATGGTGTTTCCACTCTTTTTATCCAACTCTATTCTGTCCATAAATCGACCAGAAACTGTATAAATCGAAACTTCCACTTCATCGATATTTTCCATATC
The DNA here is from genome assembly GCF_035704835.1 of Marivirga sp. GTDB lineage: Bacteria > Bacteroidota > Bacteroidia > Cytophagales > Cyclobacteriaceae > Marivirga. The sequence goes on from NZ_DASSWQ010000022.1 coordinate 767, forward strand.
AACCGTCAACTTATCCACTACAGGGTTTGGATATAAATTCAGGGCATTTGCCAAAGCTTTATTTGCATTCAGTACTTCCTCACTAAAGGTGTAAGCGTCACTTACTTTGGTACAGTTAGCCTTTCCTACTTCAACTGTATAATCTCCAGATAGTTGTGCTACTAACACTTTGCCAGTCTCTCCTTCCAACACTACACCATCCAAATACCACTGATAACTATCTCCTTCAACTGAGCTTTCCAGCACATTTGCAGAAACCAATATACCAGGTGTAGCCAAATCTGTTACTTCTACTGTGAAATTAAGAGAATTAACAGCACATCCGCTAGCAGATATTCCAGTTAAGGTATAGGTAGTAGATTCTGCTGGTGAAAGATTTAAGACAGTCGTATTTTCATCTAACACTAATTCATCTCCTATAAATAATTGATAACTAGCCATCGGTACATTAGCGGATAAATCTATAGTAGCAGATCCACTAACGCATATGTTTTGATTCTCAATAGAATTGATGATTGCAGATTCAAATACCTCAAAAGTTACGGCTGAGTTTGCAGACAATGTTCCACAATTATCATCCGCAATCTCAATCTGAAGTTCTTGATAACCAAATTCAAATTGGTCTGCAGGCAATACAAAAGATAAAGGTGATTCACTTCCAGAAACCTTAGAACCCAATTCCATTCCTGAGGCAGAAATCAAACGGTAAGTCTTATTTACCTGAGGATTTGAAATCTCAATATATTGATCTTCCCCTTTACAAATATTTGTTGCCATCACATTCAAATCTGTATTGATTGATTCAAATAACTCTAACTGAATAGGTGCAAGAGCAGTTTGTATGCCGCATGATTCTCCCTCTATTTCGACATTAAATTCATTGAGTCCAATTTCCAGATTATCACTAGCTTGCTGGAAGACAAGCTCTCCATCCAGATTTGCTTGAGCAATTTCTACCAAAACCTGATTTTTATAAAGTTTATAGGTTTTGCCTTGCTGCGCATTTTGAATACCCACTACCGCTTCAGAAACATTACAAGTATTCGCTGCCAAATAGATTAAATCATTGTTTACTGGCTCGTACAAGGTGAATGAAGTGGAATTAGCCACGACCGTTCCACAATTAGCATCCGAAATCTCTACCGCAATATCTTGAGTGCCTAACGCAAATTGTTCAGAAGAAATCGTGAAACTTAATGCATCTGTACTTGCTGCTACTTTTGAAGTTATCACCCCATCAGCATTCTTTAAGCTGTAGGTTTTATCAATCTGAGGATTCGCAATTTCAATCACAACATTCTCTCCGTAACACACATCAGTTGAAGTCAATTCTAGCTGAGCGTTGATTTCCTCAAATAAGCTAACTTTCATGGTTTGAGGAGCAATTTCAATTCCGCAACCTTCTCCTTCAATTTCAACTCTAAATTCATTTTGACCAATAGTCAAGAAATCATTGGCATTTTCGAAAACAATATTTCCTGCTTCTGCTGCTACTACTGTTTGAACTAAAGTTTCCCCACTATATAAATAATAGGTTTTAGCTGCTTGCGCATTTTGAATCCCTACTGATACCTCTGCCACACTACAACTGCTGTTGACTGCATAGTTTAAACTCGTATTGATAGGTTCATAAACCGTGATTTGTGCCTTGTTAGTAGAATTCACAACACCACAATATTCACCTTCAATTTGAATATCAAATTCATTTAATCCATTTATTAATTGATTTGAGTTTAGATTAAATGTTAAAGTTCCACTTTCTGTAGCCGTTAAAGTGCTGATATTATTTTCAGCTGTTTTTAAAGTGTATATCTTTCCTGCCTGAGCATTTTCCACTATAACGGAAGTATTATTGTTTCCGCAAATGTTCTCTGTCACCAAACTTAGGTTAGGATTGATATTTTCCTCCACTAAGATTTGAACTGGCTCAGCAAATTCTAATTCAGCACATTCTCCATATTTGGCAATTACTCTGAAATCATTTGTTCCTAAGGATAAATTACCTGCAGGAATTTCTACCACTTGTTCTGTTCCATCTCCAGTAGTGCTAGCAACCAATGAAGTTCCTTTATAAATTTCATACTGAACACCAGCCTGACCAGTGAAACTTACAGTAGATGGAGTTTTATAACATGAATTCATGGTGCTGAAAGCAATCGTTTGGTCTATAGTTGGATTATCGACTTCTATTTGTAATTTCTGATTTAAAGTACCACTTTGGCATCCTTCTTTGTCTACAGCAATAACAAATTCATTTATTCCATCCACCAGTTCAGTTGAATTAATGAAACCTTCATATAAGTTTCCATTTCCTTGAAATGTACCAATTGTATCTTGCCCATCTAATATAAAATAAGATGCATTAACTTGTGTAGCTACACTAAAAAACGCTTCATTTTCTACCTTACATATTTTCGAACCAATCACCTCATTATTAAGGCTTAAGGTCTCCAAAACTTGGACAGTTGCACTTCCTACTTGAACTGTGTCACATCCATTAACAAAAGCTTTAATTACAAAATCATTTGATGCAGAATCTGTGATAAAGGAGTTATCAATTTCAATATCAAGAGTAGTACCATTTCCTTTAATGGAGCTTATTAATTCATTATTTTTAAATACTAAATAGTCTACAAAATCCTGACTTCTTTCAATATTTAAAATTGATGCATCGTTGGGACATACATCTTCTGCAAAGACTGAAATATTTTCAGGTACTTTATTACTAAGGATTAATTCAAATCTTGTAGAACCTTTAGAAGCTGTTTCAGTCGTAACATTAAAAACATATGGAGAATTAGTCGAAACGTTCACTTCATTACCCAAATAATGGTCAATCAATGTAAATGATTGAGAAGAAATATTCTCCAAATCTCTAAAATCGAGTTCATAATCTCGACCTGTAACCATCTGTTCCAAATTCAAAAAGAATGAACGAGAACAATTCTCTGAACCCCCGAAATTAGCTAATCTATTGACTTTTACCGCTTTTCCATCTTTTGTTAAAGTTGAAAGTGTTTCCCTAACATTTAATAATCTATCTGCATCATAAGCTGATTCATAATTATCAGTAGCATTTTCATTAAAACTAACAATAGCAACATCTTCAATAGAATCCTTTCTCAGGATAATCTCAAACCTAGGTAATGGACTATTAGCATTTCTATAAAAAATTGGTGTACTACCCGTTACTTTTGTTGCTTCAGTTGCTGAAACAGATCCACTAGCATTTACTTTAACAAAAAAGCCTTGCCCTTGAGGGATAAGATCTTGACCAACACCATCTAATGGTATGTAATTACCTGTTTCAGGATCATATAAATGAGCAGTGCCACCATTCACGTTTGTTTTGCCCCATTGTGTCCAGTCTGTTGGAGCTGGATAAGGATTTGAAATAGCATGCCAACCTGCATCAGGTTCTGAGCCTGTATATGAAAGAGGCATAGAAAAGTCACCTTTAAATAAGGTACCATTTCCAATTACGGAAACCGGTAAAAACCCATCATAAGTAAAAACATGATACCCCTCTCCAACATTAAAAGCTGCTGAATTATCTGTAGTCGGCCATGGTGAGTATCTATCTCTTATTCCACCTCCCAAAGTTTCAATATATCTATAAATAGACGGATTCGTTGCACTAAAAGTACCATCAGTATAACCACTTGCATTAGTGAAATTTCCATTTACAGGTATATCAGCTTGAATATCTGCTACGGTTGCACCAACAACGGGAAAACTCATAATATGAAAACCTTCATCGGTGATATCTTCTCTATTTAAATATCTTTCAACGTTCAAGTTGCCGCTAAAGCTTGCAGTTCCTACATTTCCAATAGCGGCATCTCTACCTGCAACTGATTTTAAAGTAAAAACTCCACTTCCTCCACCATCAAAATCAATAGTTGGACTGCCGGCAAAAGTCATTACATTTTCTAAATCCACTGAACCATCAATATTTACAGTACCACCTTCTACCGATAAATCATAAAAAGAAGTTTTTGAAGTTCCGGCTATGTTTTTAGTTCCTGATTGTCTAAATCTAACTAATCCATCATTATGATTGAAGGTACCATTATTGGTAAAATTGGTAGTTACTTCAAATTCTCCGCCTATCTCCTGAGCTAAAGAAGCTCCGCTGTTTATGGTTACATTTCTAAATTGGGTTACTCCCGTTCCAGCTGGGCTAGATATTTCTGTATTACCTGTAAAAATGAAACCACCAGCACCATTTTGGGTAGCTTCGATTGTACCATCGTTAATGATATTGCCATTTAATGTTACAGTTTGTGCTAAAGGTCTGAAAGTACCATTTAATATTCTTAAATTCGCATTAATATTTTGATTAACCAATTGTAATGTAACAATACCACCTGATTTATCAATTCTTACTTCTTGACCAAATGTAATTGGTGATGAGCCATTTATAACTTGATTATTACTACCTGTGAAATATACTGGTTGAGTTGTATTCCAGGTCCCATTATTCGATAAATTACCCTGTAATATAATGGGGTTTCCGTTTGAAGATGTCAAATTTGATGCACCAGAGATATTCAATTGATTTTTAACAAAAAGTTGTCCAGCTCCAGTTAAGTTTTTATCAACTGCACTAGAAGCACTTAAATTAAGAATACCATAACCTCCGCCTGAAGAAAGTGCAAAAAAGTTTTGAGTTGTATTTGCCGCATAATTAACAGTTGAGTTATTATCTAAATTAAAAAATGTTGGTGCAGATGTCTGATACCACCATCCTTGCGTCTGATTAGCACCTACAAAATTTACATCTATTGTTCCAGTTGACCCTGCATTAACTGTTGTGAAGTTACTATAGTTAAAAGCCGTAAATGTTCCGTTAACATTTATCTCATCAAAATAAGAGGTTGGTGTGCCATTTCCTGTAATAGTACCTCTATTAATTAATGTAGCACCTGAATTAATAGTTAATATCGAAGTTCCATTATTATCTGTAATTTGCCTTCCAGAAGATATTTCTAGTGTACCATTTCTGACAATTAAATTACCTGAAATCGCAACATTTTGATTGATGATTAATGTACCAGAAGCATCAATTTCAATATTGGATAAGGCGGCACTTGAATTCCAATTTCTTATTATCCCCGTGGTACCTGCACTCGTAGTTCCATCGAAAATCAATATCGTATTTGCATTAGTATTTATGATTGATGCAGTTGGTACACTGCCAGCAAAACTAGAAACTGATCTCAAATAATTTTTAATAGTCAACGGTGAAGGTGTTTCTGTACCAAAAAATTCATCAATCGCAGGAACGCATGTTATCGCATCAGAAACATTATTTTCAACCGATAAAACACCTATTGAAGTAGGCTCTGTCACATTAATCCTAAACCCGTTCGTAAAAGCTTGGTCTGAAGCCCCTGGCGTACTTGATGCAGCAACCCAAGCAGCTGGATCTGTAGGAGCCCCTGGCCCAATGTAAACCTCCCAAATACCTAAATTATTCCAATCCCCATCACTAACAGCTTTGTATAATGCTGAATAACTATTTAGAACAACCCCAGCAAAAAATATTATCGAAAGTAAAAATTTCTTCATATACAATAATCATTAAATACTTTGGTAATCATCTGTTTACCTTACAGTATCCATTATTTTAATTTTCAAAAATACAAATATATTTATTTAAATGGTAAGCAACCAACTACAAAATCTTACATTTTATCGAAAAACACTTAAATAATGGTATTATCTTAATGTAAATCGCCTGAAAGACGTAGGTAACTGACAAAGGGTTGGAATGGTTCAAATAAGTTGACAGATTGTCAAGTTGGCAAGTTATCAAATTGGCGCGTGATTAGGTTTGCGGGTTGGCATGTTGGCGAGTGACTCTGACTCGTCCTAAAAAAAGTCTACAGATTTAACATTTATTTATTTGACTCGATTATTTGAAACTTAATTTTGTTTACTTTTATTACGAAAGTGCTACAATAGAAAAAATTGCCAATAGATTTATTAAAAACATTTTCAATTTCTAATATCATTTCATTTAACTTCATTAATTGATTTTCAGAAGTCTTTGATCTTGATTCTTGAACCTTAAATCTTTCTCAAATCTCCAATGCTAGTTCCGTTGCTTGTTTGATAGCTTTTTTAGCATCTAACTCTGCCGCTTCAAAAGCTCCGCCAATTAAATGTGTTTTAATTCCTCTGTCAGTCAATTCATTAAAAAGACTTTTCTCGGGCAATTGGCCAGCACACAAAACGATATTATCTACCTCAAGCAATTCTTGTTTTCCATCTTTGATGATGTATAAACCTTTATCATCAATTTTATCATATTGAATATTGGTTATCATTTTTACCTGACGGTTTCTCAAAGAATTTCTATGAACCCAACCTGTGGTTTTGCCAAGCTTTGCTCCCATTTTGCCTTCCGAGCGCTGTAACATCGTAATCTCTCTTGGAGGTTCAATTTTAATCGGTTTACCTTCTATTCCTCCCCTCTCCTCGAAATCCATATCCACTCCCCATTCTTTGAAAAAAGCTTGCAAATCGTCATGATTTTCTTCCTCAGGATGAGTCAAATATTCCGCAACATCAAAACCAATTCCTCCAGCTCCTATTATGGCTACTTTTTTACCCACTGGCTTATGTGCTTTCAAAACATCTATGTAAGAAAGTACTTTTTCATTTTCCTGTCCAGGGATTTTTGGGTCACGTGGGCTAACGCCTGTGGCAACCACCACCTCGTCAAAATCCTTCAAATCTTCAACCGAAACTTTAGAATTCAATTTCAAAGTAACTCCTGTTAATTCAATCTGCTTTTTGAAATACCGCAACGTTTCATAGAATTCCTCTTTCCCAGGTATTTGCTTTGCCATATTAAACTGACCACCAATTTCTTTGGCCGCATCAAATAAAGTGACTTGATGGCCCCTTTTAGCTGCTTCTGTGCTAAATGCCAATCCTGCTGGACCTGCTCCCACCACGGCAATATTTTTCGCTTTTTTCAGAGGTTGGGCTACCAATTCTGTCTCATGACAAGCTTTAGGGTTCACCAGACAGCTACTGGTTATATTTTTAAATACATGGTCTAGACAAGCTTGATTACACGCAATGCAAGTATTGATTTCATCTTCCCTACCTTGTTCTGATTTATTGATGATTTCTGGGTCTGCCAAGAATGGACGTGCCATGGAAACCATATCAGCCTGACCTGAAGATAAAACTTCCTCAGCCGTTTGCGGCATATTGATTCTGTTAGTAGTAATTAAAGGAATTTTGACTTCCTTTTTCATTCTTTTCGTCACCCAAGTAAATGCCGCACGAGGCACACTGGTAACGATAGTAGGTACTCTTGCCTCATGCCAACCAATTCCTGTGTTGATGATGTTTACTCCTTCTTTTTCTAATTCCTTGGCTAATTTCACCACTTCTTCCCAAGAACTTCCCTCTGGAATCAAATCAAGCATAGACAAACGGAAAATGATAATGAAATCTTTTCCTACAGCTTCTCGAACAGCTTTTACTATTTCAATCGGAAGTCTTATTCTATTTTCATAACTTCCACCCCATTCGTCAGTTCTTTTGTTGGTATGTTTAACTATAAATTGATTGATCAAATATCCTTCAGAACCCATGATTTCTACTCCATCATAACCCGCTTCTTTAGCCAATTGAGCTGATTTTGCATAATCCTTAATGGTAGATTTTATCCTTCTACCAGACATCTTGAAAGGTTTAAAAGCATTTATTGGAGCCTTTATGGCTGAAGGTGCCAAACTAAATGGATGATATCCATATCGGCCAGCATGAAGTATTTGCATACATATTTTTCCACCCGCTTCATGAACTGCATCAGTGACGATTTTATGCTTCTTTGCATGGCTTTTTTTGGTCATCCGGATGGAGAAAGGTTTTAACCATCCTTGCCAGTTGGGAGAAACTCCACCAGTCACAATCAATCCAGCTCCACCCCTGGCTCTATCGGAATAAAAAACAGCCATTTTCTCAAAACCACCTTTAGCTTCTTCTAGCCCGGTGTGCATAGAGCCCATTAAAACTCTATTTTTCAATTGAGTAAAACCTAAGTCTAAAGGTTCAAATAAGTGCGGATAAGTTGAATGTGCCATAAATAAATTTAGTATGCATGCAGAACAATAAGCAATTTATATAATCTTTTCTAAAAGGATTAAAATATCGTGATTTTCTCTGTATTTTCGTCACAAAATTGAAAGAATATGCAAGTCATCACGAATCATAAAGCAATCAGAAAGAACTTCGAAAAGGCAATAGAAAAAGTAAATGAAGCTGATTTAAAGATAATCCCGGCAGGTTTTAACAACAATATTTTATGGAATATTGGGCATGTTGTGGCCACGCAGAATGTTTTGATTTATGGAATGTCAGGTTTGGATTTTACGCTTCCAACAGATTTTATCAAAAAATATAGAAAAGGTACTTTTCCATCAGATGAAGTAAATCCCAAAATTGAATTAGAAACTATATTTGAATTGGGAAAAATCGCTGATGAGCAGCTGAGTTATGACATTAGGGAAATGAGATTTGGTGATTATGAAAAGTATGAGACCAGCTTTGGAATTACTTTAAATAGTTTCAATGATGCCTTGCAGTTTAACAATATCCATGAAAGTTTGCATTTGGGGTATGTGATGGCTATAAAGAAAGCTTTGGGGTATTAACTATAAAGATTAAAGAGATTTTCAGGAAGAATTAATAACTTCTTTTTTCAATTTTTTTATCATCCATTTCAGTTCCAAAGAAATCAGTGACGATTATTTTTTTTTGATTTTCATTAATAGTGTAGATGATTTTTACTTCCTTTCTATTGGTGATTTTGCACAAAATAAAACGATGTTTTATTTCAAGAAAGTCTAGCTTTGATTCAATTCTTCCTCTAAATGGATTCTTATCCAAAGTGTATACTAAATTCATTATTTCATTGGATTTCAAATCCGCTTTTTCAGGACTATGTGTTTTATAGAGATATTCCAATAATTCAAAATAATAAAACTTTGCTTCAGGGGTAATTTCTACTGTGTACTTCTGTTCTTTTTCCAATTTTCAATTTCTGTTTTGAAATCTGAAATATTTATAGTTCTGCCTTTTTCAATAGATTCAATTGACGCTTTTGCTCTATTTATTAATTGTTGTTCAGTGTTTTGAAAAAAATCAGAAGATTCAGTATGTGAAACTTCTTTTTGTAATAGTCTCATATAAATTTCTAAGAGTTCTTCATCCTCTATCCTGTCAATTAGTTCATGAATTGTATTTTTAACAATATTTGTCTTCATTTCATTAAATTAATTAAATTTCATTAAACATAAAATTAGATATTGCATTTTAAACCAAGTCTTAAATAAATTAGTTTAACCATCCATTTAAATTAATAAATCACAATTCCCCCCAGTCCTTTTTAAGATCATAAAAAGTCTCGCCATTCGCTATACTGATGGGGGAGGCAATATTGTTGTGATATAATTGCCCTGTCCCCAAGCCTTGAGGCATTTTTACATTTAAATAGGAAGCCAATTGGCAAATGGCATTCAAGCCGATATTGGATTCGAGCATACTGGTCATCCACCAGCTAATATTCAATGATTCGGCTATTTTAATCCAATGCAAAGTAGATTGTATTCCACCAATTAAACTGGGCTTTAGAATAATATATTGCGGTTGGATTTGCTTTAATAGATTTACTTTATCCTCATAAGCATTCACTCCTATCAGCTCCTCATCTAAGGCAATCGGCAAAGGTGTTGAAGCACACAATTTTGTCATCTCCTGTATTTGACCTGCTTTTATGGGTTGTTCTATGGAATGTAAATCTAACCCTGCTAATTGAGCCAATTTATTCATTGCTTCATTTGGATCAAAAGCTCCATTGGCATCCACTCTTAAAGTGATTTCATTTTTATCATGTTTGTCGCGGATTGATTTTAAAAGTGCCCATTCAGTTTCAAAATCAATTGCTCCTATTTTCATTTTAATGCAATTGAAACCTGCATCCAACTTTTCCTGAATTTGCTGTTGCATAAATTCTTCACTGCCCATCCAAATTAATCCGTTGATAGGAATTCTTTCTTCTCCCTTATAAAAAGGTGTATCAAAAATCTGCTTCTTTCCACCATGCATTGCATCCAATAAAGCAGTTTCAACTGCAAAACGAATTGATGGAAAACCATCAGGAGAAATGTCTTCAGCGATTTCAAATGCATCTTCTCGAAATTGGGGGATTTCCAAACCCATCAATTGCTCACAAACTTTTTCTAATTCAGACTCCATTTTATCTAAAGGCTCCACACTTAATCCTTTCAAGGGTCCCGCCTCTCCAATTCCCATTAATTTATTTTCTGAAAACAACTTCAAATACCAGGTATCTTTTTCCTTTAGAGTGCCGCGGGAGGTTCCTGCTTCGAATTTGAATTGGAGGGTGTGGTGTTGGATGGTGGCTGTGGTTATTTTCATTTAACAAATTTACATTATTTCCTCATGCCGGAAAGGCATCTTCTTTTTGATTGCTATAAAAACAAAATAGTTCGCAGGCGTCTTTAACGCAAAAAAGATCTCGCAAAGGCTCCAAAACGCAAAGTTTTCGCAAAGATATATATTGTTATCTCTTACCTTAAAAACTGAGTAATGCTAATTTAGAAAGCTTTTCTCTGTCATTTTAACTGATTTTAAAAAATATGCCAACTATCTTTGGGTTGAAACCTAATGGTGAATATGAATTTATTAGAAAAAGCTTCTCAAATCGACTTAAAAAAATATCAGTACGAGCTTTCTGAAGAACGAATTGCCAAATTTCCCTTATCGGAACGGGACCAATCACAATTATTGGTCTATCAAAAAGGAGCTATTCAACACCAGCATTTTTATGATATAAAATCATTTTTACCCAAAAAAAGCAGCCTGATTTTCAATAACACCAAGGTAATTCCTGCTCGAATTCATTTTCTAAAACAAAGCGGGGCTAATATTGAGATATTTTTGCTTTCTCCGACTGATCCAACCCCAGAAGTAGCTCAAGCAATGTTGGTTAAAAATAAATGCATTTGGCATTGCATGGTGGGCAATCGTAAAAGATGGAAATCACAAGATCATCTGGAACGATTTTTTGAAACGGAGTATGGTAAAATTAAAGTAACCGCCACTTATTCAGATTATGAACAAAATCATATTCAATTTGAATGGGATAATGAAGCAGTTCCTTTTGTGGAAATAGTAGAATTAATGGGCAGCACTCCGCTACCACCCTACCTGAATCGCTCAGCTACAGAAGAAGATAAGCCACGCTATCAAACGGTTTATTCCAAAAATGAAGGAGCTGTTGCAGCTCCTACGGCAGGTCTACATTTTACTGATGCTATTTTAAAGGATATTCAACAATCCCACCCCATTCATGAACTCACTTTGCACGTTGGGGCAGGAACTTTCCAGCCTATTAAGGCAAATAATGTATTAGAACATAATATGCATTGTGAACAAATTCAAATTGAAAAATCCACAATTGAATTTTTAGCAAAGAGTGACAGTGAAATCATTACTGTAGGTACTACTTCTGTTAGAAGTTTGGAAAGTGCCTATTGGTTTGGGGTGCAGTTAATAAATAAAGAAGCTGATACGTTTCATATTAAAAAGCTTTATCCTTATGAAAAAGGATTTGAAAATCTACCTAGTAGAAAAGAAAGTTTTTATGCAATTCAAGAATATATGGAATCAGAAAATTTAGACAGTTTACATGGAGATACTGAAATCTTTATTTTCCCTGGCTATATGTTCCAGGTAGTCAATGGTTTGATTACCAATTTCCACCAACCAGAATCAACCTTAATTCTATTGATTGCAGCATTTATTGGTGAAGATTGGCAAAAAGTTTATGATGAGGCTTTAAAAAAAGGATATAGATTTCTCTCTTATGGAGATTCTTCCTTATTATTACCATAATTCATTATATTCGAAATATGGAATCATTTGAACAGGGAATACAGGACTTTTGGACTAAGCTAAATGAACTACTAAATATCGTCATCTTTGATATAAAAGGAAGTGATTTCACTTTATTAACACTTCTTTTTATCATAGTAGCAAGTTTCTTACTCGTTTTTTTATCCAAAAGGTTAAGTAATTTATTGGTTAGAAGGATATTAAATAGATACATTAGAGATACTGGTGTTACAGATTCAATCGGTACTATTTTCCGATACTCTGTTATTGTTATTGGTTTTATTACCATTTTTCAGTCCGCAGGATTCGATTTGAGCACTTTAGGCTTATTAGCAGGAGCATTGGGTGTAGGTATAGGTTTTGGTTTACAAAATGTCACCAATAATTTTATTTCGGGTATCATCATTTTATTTGAAAGACCAATAAAAGCAGGAGACAGAATTGAAGTAGGTGATATTAATGGAGATGTTTATTCTATTTCAATGCGTTCCACCACTGTCATCACCAATGACAATATTTCTGTGATTGTGCCTAACTCGGAATTCATTAACAGTGCAGTCATTAACTGGAGTCATAATGATAGAAAAGTCCGATTTAAAATCCCAATTAGCGTTTCCTATAATGAAAATCCAGAAAGAGTTCGAAAACTAGTTTTGGAAGTAGCAAAAGACCATCCAGGAGTTTTACATGAGCCAGCACCAGATTTATGGTTTGAAGGATATGGAGATAGTTCTCTTGATTTTAAATTGGCAGTATGGACTTCAGATTTTATTCAAAGACCAGTCGTACTTAAGAGTGAATTATACTATGCCGTTTTTAAGAAGTTTTCAGAACATAAAATTGAAATTCCTTTCCCACAACGAGATTTACATTTAAAATCAGGATGGGAAAAGAAAATTGAAAATTGACATACAAAAGTAAAAAAAGTATCAGTATGGGTTAATTTAGTTATACTTTAAACTTAATAAAGTCCTCATTATTGATAACTGATCATGTTCACGATAATTTGAATTTAACACGAAAAAGCACACCATGGATAAATATTTCATCATCGATTTTGACAGTACCCTGACAAGAGTAGAAGCCATGGATTTACTAGCCTCCATTTCCCTCCAAGGATTACCTCAAAAAGTGGCAGCAGAAGCTAGAATAAAAGAGCTCACAGACCTGGGAATGAATGGTGAGATATCTTTTCGCGATTCCTTGAAGGAAAGATTATTGTTATTAGAAGCCCAAAAATCTCATCTACAACCATTAATTGACCTACTGAAAAAACAAATATCCCCTTCATTCATAAGAAATAAAGATTTTTTCCAGCAATACGCAGATACAATATATGTCATATCAAATGGATTCAAAGAGTATATTACACCTATTGTAACTGAATTAGGAGTGAAAGAAGGCCATATTTATGCAAATGAATTACTTTTTGATGAATCAGGCAAAGTAATAGGATTTAATGAGGACAATCCCCTTTCCAAGGATGGTGGAAAAGCCGAAGTCATCAGAAAACTAGATTTGGATGGAGATATTTATGTAATCGGTGACGGGCATAATGACTATGAAATTAAAGCTGCTGGTTTAGCCAATAAATTTTATGCTTTTACAGAAAATGTAAGTAGAGAAAAAGTGATGGAGAAAGCTGACCATATCGCTCCAACTTTAGAGGAAGTTTTATATGAAAATAAAATCATTTCAGCATTTTCATACCCTAAAAACAGAATTAAGGTTCTTCTTTTAGAAAATGTGCATCCTGTAGGCGTAAATTTATTGGAAAAAGCAGGATTTACAGTTGAGGAATATCCAGCTGGATTAGATGAAGATGAACTGGCCGAAAAGATAAAAGGTGTTTCCATTTTAGGCATCCGGTCTAAAACTCTAGTTAATGCAAAAGTCTTGGAAAATGCTGACCGATTGATGGCAATTGGAGCATTTTGTATTGGTACTAATCAGATTGATTTGGAAGCAGCACAAGAAAAAGGAATCGCTGTGTTCAATGCACCTTTTAGTAACACACGCTCGGTTGTGGAATTAGCAATAGGTGAAATCATTATGCTAACTAGAAGCATTTTTGACAAAGCAGTATTAATGCATGAAGGCAAATGGGATAAATCTGCAAGTGGAAGTAAAGAAATCAGGGGCAAAAAGCTAGGAATAATAGGCTATGGAAATATAGGCGCTCAACTTTCTGTAGTGGCCGAAAGTATTGGAATGGATGTTTACTACTATGATTTAGAAGAAAAGTTGGCTTTGGGAAATGCTACTAAGTTGGACAGTCTAAAAGAACTTTTACAAACTGCCGATATCATAAGCTTACATGTAGATGGCAGACCTGAAAACCAAAATATAATTGGTGAAAGTGAATTCAAATTGATGAAAGATGGGGTGATTTTCATTAACCTTAGTCGAGGTCATGTGGTAGATATCACAGCTTTGAAAGCTAATATAGAATCAGGAAAAATTAAAGGTTGTGCAGTGGATGTATTTCCCGAAGAACCCAAAAGCAATAAAGACCCTTTTGAATCAGAATTAAAAGGATTGCCAAACACAATATTATCTCCACACATAGGTGGAAGTACTGAGGAAGCCCAGGAAAATATTGGAAATTTCGTTCCAAACCGAATTATGGAATATATCAATACGGGGACTACCACAAACAGTGTGAATTTTCCTAATTTAACTTTACCTAGATTACAAAATGCCCATAGATTAATCCATATTCATAAAAACGTACCAGGCATCATTGCTAAAATAAACCAACTGTTTGCCAAGCATGAAATCAATATTGCGGGCCAATACTTAAAAACTAATGAAAAAATTGGGTATGTGATTACAGATATCGAAAAGGCTTATTCCAAAGATTTGATAAAAGAGCTGAGAGCCATTGACCATACTATTAAATTCAGGGTGCTTTATTAAGAGCTCCTTAATCCCCAAAGGGGAAATTAGGTCAGTAATAAAAGTCTGACTTGGAGAAGAACATTTTAGAAGCGGAAGCTCGAAGTATAAAGATTGTCGAAATTCATTATTAATTTATGAAAGGGATTCTTACAATTGGTTTGTTGGTGCTTTCCAATGCATTTATGACTTTAGCTTGGTATGGTCACTTGAAATTTCATGAGTGGAAGTGGTTTAATAAATTAGGACTTATTTCTATCATATTTATTAGTTGGGGCTTGGCTCTGTTTGAATACTTCTTCCAAGTACCTGCCAATAGGATAGGATTTAAAGAAAATGGCGGCCCATTTAGTTTAGTGGAATTAAAAGTCTTACAAGAAGTGATTACGCTTATCGTTTTTATGATATTTACCTTTATATTTTTCAAAAATGAAACAATAAAATGGAATCATTTAGTAGGCTTTGTTTTTCTGATTTTAGCTGTTTTCTTTATTTTCAAAAAATAGAACTGAAAATTAAAACTGTAGATTTAAAAATTCTATACTTCCCAGTTCCAAAATATAAAATCTCATTAAATTCAACTTTTTAACTTCTCGATAGTATAATTCCTAAAAGCCTTATCATGAAGAAACTAATTGGAATTATCAACTTCGTCTCAGTCATCGCTATTGTATATTGGAACTATGTAGTGAGTACAGGTGCGATAAACGGTAATAAAATGGGACAATTGAGTGATGAAATCAACAGCCTTTTCACTCCTGCCGGATATGCTTTTTCAATTTGGGGAATTATTTATTTAGGATTGTTCATTAATGCCATTTGGTACTTAGTGCAAGCCTTTAAAAACAAAAACCAAGAAACTTTAGCGCAGCAAGGCATTTGGCTGACCATTGCTAATATTGCTTCCGGTTTCTGGCTTTGGTATTGGTTAAATGAGCAATTTCTGATTTCAGTATTTTGCATGTTGGCCATTCTAATTGCATTAATGATTGCCATTGTTCGGTTGAAAATGGAAAAATGGGATGCACCAATAGAAATTATAGGTTTTGTTTGGTGGCCAATCAGTTTATACAGCGGATGGATAACCGTAGCGACAGTTACCAATATTGCAGCTTATTTAAAAACAGAAAATTTCAGTCTGTTCTTTTCAGAGGAAGTCTGGACCATCATTATGATATTGATCACCACATTCCTTTTCCTATATTTTCTTTACACTCGGTATATGCGCGAGTTCAATGCTGTGGCAGTTTGGGCTTTAATCGCAATCGGAGTTCGCCATTGGGAAAGTATTCCATCTATTGCTACAACTGCCATTGCGTGCGCTTCTCTCCTATTGATATTATCTTTAATTCAAGGATTTCAATACAGAAAAGGTAATCCTTTTGTGCCGAGGTTTTTGAAATAAAAAAACCTCTCAAATATCCTTTGAGAGGTTTTAAAGCTTTTTGAAGTTTTAATAAGTGCACCTGAAGGGAGTCGAACCCCTAACCCTCGGAGCCGAAATCCGATACTCTATCCAATTGAGCTACAGGTGCTTAGAATTAAAAAATGGAAAATTACGAATTGGTATGTTTTTAATTCGTAATTCGTAATTATTCAATTCGTAATTAATTAAGCTAGTGCTTCTTTCACTCTTTCTGCTGCATCTTTCAATACAATGGCAGAAGTTACTTTCAAGCCTGACTCTTCTATGATTTTTGCACCTTCTTCAGCGTTGGTTCCTTGTAAACGAACGATGATCGGCACTTTTATATCTCCTATATTTTTGTAAGCTTCTACAACTCCTTTGGCAACTCTATCGCAACGAACGATACCACCAAAGATATTTATTAAGATTGCTTCTACTTTAGGATCTTTCAAAATGATTCTGAAACCTGCTTCCACAGTTTGTGCATTTGCACTACCTCCAACATCCAAGAAGTTTGCAGGCTCTCCACCTGATAATTTGATGATGTCCATGGTTGCCATTGCTAATCCAGCACCATTTACCATACAACCCACATTACCATCTAATTTAACGTAGTTTAAGCCTGATTCAGCTGCTTCTACCTCTGCAGGATCTTCCTCTGATTTATCGCGCATTTCAGCTAGCTCTTTATGTCGGAATAATGCTGAATCATCAATATTTACTTTAGCATCTACTGCCAAAATTTTATTATCAGAAGTCTTTAATACTGGATTGATTTCAAACATTGAAGAATCCGTAGCATCATAAGCATTGTAAAGAGAATGGATAAATTTCACCATATTTTTGAAAGCATCTCCTTCCAAACCTAATTTGAAGGCCACTTTTCTAGCTTGAAATCCTTGCAAACCAACTCGAGGATCAATCCACTCTTTAAAGATTTTTTCTGGAGAGTTTTCAGCAACATCTTCGATGTCCATTCCACCTTCCGTAGAAGCCATGATTACATTGCATCCTTTAGCTCTATCTAATAAGATTCCAACATAATATTCTTTAGGCTCATTTTCACCAGGATAATATACATCCTGAGCTACTAATAATTTACTAACTAATTTACCTTCTTCACCTGTTTGATGGGTCACAAGAGTACCACCCAAAATAGCTTTAGATTTTGGCGCAACCTCATCTAAACTTTTGGCCAATACTACCCCATTAGCTCCTGTTTCCTTCACTTTTCCTTTCCCTCTTCCTCCTGCATGGATTTGCGCTTTAAGCACATACCATTCGGTTCCTGTTTCTTTGTTGAGTTTTTTGGCAGCTTCAGTAGCTTCTTCTGGTGTTTCGGCAACAATTCCTTTTTGAATGGTTACTCCGTACTTTTCAAGTATTCCTTTGGCTTGATATTCGTGTATGTTCATTCTTGGATAATTTTTGTGCGAATGTACGGCATTTAATGTTATTATTCAACCTGAATGGCTAATTACAAATTACAAATTTGAAAATTACGAATTATAACCACGCTAACATTTGTCTACAAAGTACAAAGAACAAATTTATACATTCTTGGAACTTTATTCTTGAATCTTAATTCTAGTTTCTAGTTTCTCTTTATCTTTGAGTTATGAGTATATTGAGAGCTAAAAATATTCAAAAGCACTATGGTAAGCTAAAAGTTTTAGATGGCATTGATTTTCAATTGGATGCCGCTAAAATCAGTGCGATTGTGGGACCTAGTGGTGCAGGAAAAAGTACTTTACTACATATACTTGGAACTTTAGATCAAGCTGATAGTGGAGAGCTTTTATTTAATGACAAAGATATTAGTCTATTAAAAGGCACTAGTTTATCCAATTTTAGAAATAGTGCAATCGGTTTTATCTTTCAATTTCATAACCTCTTGCCAGAATTCACTGCTGAAGAAAATATTTTGATCCCTGCTTACATTTCCAAAAAAGATGAAAAATCATCCATGGAAAGAGCAAAAGAATTGATGAAGATTTTGGGGATTGAGCAAAGATCACATCACAAACCTGGTCAATTAAGTGGCGGAGAACAACAAAGAGTGGCTGTTGCCCGAGCATTAATGAATAAACCTTCGATTGTTTTTGCTGACGAGCCAAGTGGTAATTTAGATTCTAAGAATGCAGAAGAGCTTCATTCCTTGTTTCTAAAGCTAAGGGATGAACTAGGCCAGGCATTTGTAATTGTGACGCATAATAAAGAATTAGCCGCAATTTCCGATGAAAGACATGAAATGAAAGATGGAAAACTGAGTCGGTTAGCATAAGTTGGCAAGTTATCAAGTTGACATGTTGGCAAGTTGAGGGATATGAATCCACTAGTTACCAACAAGTTAGGAGTTAGAAGTCTGAAACTCGAAGTTTGTCTATTTAATAGCAATAGCTTAAAATAAAAGGCAAAAGTCTAGATTCTAATCTCTAAGTTCCCCTAAGTATTTCCCCTAATTAAAATTTCCGTTTTCTGCTGATTTATAGGATGATGAGGATGCCCATCTTTACATCATCATTCATCAAGTTAATATCATCATGAAACAATTATTCATCATCTCAACGATTTTAGCGATTCTGCTTGGCATTAATATGGATTTAAAAGGGCAAGACGTATATTTTTCTCAATTCTATGCCAATCCAATATATTTAAATAGCGCATTAGCAGGTTCTGAAGGAAACCCAAGATTGACTTTAGCTCATCGGCAACAATGGAGTAACCTAAAAGCATATAACGCTTCATACTTTTCATTTGACACTCCCTTAGGAAAGCAATCAGGTTTAGCAATTCATGCTTTAAATGATCAACAAATGGATGGCGTTATCAATAACAATGCGATTGGAACTACTTTATCTCACCGTATAGAATTAAATAATAGAGCTGTAATTGGCGGTGGAATCTCGCTAAACTACTTTCAAAAATCTTTCGACTGGAATATATTGACGTTTGAGGATCAGATGCGGGCCGGTAGTAGCAATCGCTACCCTACTGCAGAAAGATTCGGACAATCCCAAACTAACATGATTGACGTAGGCGTAGGTTTTGTTTATGCAGCTAAAAATCTTATTGCAGGATTAAATGTCTCACATATTAATACTCCTGAAGAGCGATTCAACCCTGAATCAGACGCTACATTACCCAGAAGATATAGCGCTCATATTGCGTACAGATTTCAAAAATATTCCTACGGAAAACAAGCTTTTTCTTTAACACCTTCCATCGTTTATGAAAATCAAGCGAGC
Organism: Marivirga sp.; assembly: GCF_035704835.1. GTDB lineage: Bacteria > Bacteroidota > Bacteroidia > Cytophagales > Cyclobacteriaceae > Marivirga. Next base: position 20,267 of record NZ_DASSWQ010000022.1, read on the forward strand.
ATGGAATATTTGAACTTAGGTGGATATTGGAATAATAATTTTTTAACGTTAGGAGCATGGTATAGAGTAAAGCAAGCTATGATTTATACAATTGGTTTTTCCTATGAAAAATTTAATCTGGGTTATAGTTACGACCACAGTCTTCAAAATGCCCAAATCAATTATGGCGCTACAAATGAATTTACTTTATCCTACAGATTTGAATGGAAAGGAAAAGATCCAAGCAAAAGCTATAAAGGGAAATGCCCTGATTTATATAGCAGTTTGAGATAAAACTATAATTAATAGAACAAAAAATGACTATTAATTGGTAAATATTATGAACTACCATTTTAAATATCTAATAAAATGCCGAATAGGCTCTATTTAAAATATTTGAGGAGTGATGACCTCGAATGATGGATGATGATGAATTGGGCAGGTTGTGAAAACAATCTGCCCTTTCTGTTTTTGTCTACTTTATTAAAAAGGATAAACAAGGTTAACATTTTAGCTCTCCATTTTCAGCTTGAATTTAAAAAGCTTAATTTCGCTTTCTAAAAATTTATGAAAATGATCAAAACTGCATATATAGTAGATATAGCCCGAACTCCGGTTGGAAAATTTGGTGGTACATTAAGTAGCGTTAGACCTGACGATTTAGCCGCCCACATCATAAAAAGCTTACTAGAAAGACAACCTAAATTCGACAAATCCTTGTTGGAAGATGTTATTTTTGGCGCTGCCAATCAAGCAGGCGAAGACAATAGAGATGTAGCTAGAATGGCAGGTTTAATGGCCGGACTACCGATTGAAGTAGGTGGAGTAACTGTAAATAGACTATGCGCCTCTGGATTACAAGCCATTATGGATGCAAGTCGCTCTACCATGCTTGGTGATGGTGAAGCTTTTATTGCAGGCGGTGTAGAAAGTATGACACGTGCACCTTTTGTGATGGCCAAAGCAGAAACTGCTTATTCCAGAACACCTGAAGTTTATGATACTACCATCGGCTGGAGATTTATCAATCCAAAATTAGCTGAGATGCATTATCCATTCGCGATGGGCGAAACAGCTGAAAACGTGGCAGAAAAATGGAAAATAAGCAGAGATGCGCAAGATGAATTTGCGCACAATTCACAATTGAAATATGATGCAGCGCATAAAGCGGGCAAATTCAATGATGAGTTAGTACCAGTTGCTATTCCTCAAAGAAAAGCCGATGATATCATTTTTGAAAAAGATGAACATCCAAGACTTTCTTCTATAGAAAAATTAGCTTCACTGCCATCAGCTTTCAAAAAAGGTGGCTCTGTAACAGCCGGAAATGCGAGTGGAGTGAACGATGGTTCAGCAGCAAGCTTAGTGGTAAACGAAGAAACTTTAAAGAAATTTAATTTGAAACCAATGGCCAGAGTTGTTAGCATGGCCATAGCCGGTGTTAGTCCTGATACAATGGGAATTGGGCCAGTTCCAGCAACACTAAAAGCATTGAAAAGAGCAGGATTAAAAGTCTCCGATTTGGATTTAATTGAATTAAATGAAGCTTTTGCTTCTCAATCGATCGCCTGCATTCAAGATTTGGATTTAAATCCTGATATCATAAACGTAAACGGAGGATCTATTGCTATTGGTCACCCATTAGGAGCCAGTGGAACTAGAATTTCAGCTACTCTTTTACATGAAATGCAAAAAAGAGAAAATGTGAAATATGGCTTAGCCACCATGTGCGTTGGAGTTGGACAAGGTGCTGCAATTATTTACGAAAAACTATAAACAAAATGGATTTAGAAAAAGCAAAACGGTTTTCAGCATTTATTTACTACATACCGGCAATTATCATCATTATGGGAAGGTTACCCATACCTGAAATTGCCTTTATTCTTTTACCAATCCCATATTATGTGGTCTTTTATTTTTTATTTACGAAGACAGAAAAATCTCAGCGAAATAATATAGAATTTGCTCGATTAGCATTAGTAACCATCGCGCATATAGTATTATATTTTATGATGTTTCAAGGATAGTTTTGAGGCTTTTATTACCTTTAAATGAAATTTCTTTTATACTATAAAACCAAAGCAAAATGAAGCAATATCATGACTTAATGCAGCATATTTTGGACAATGGCGTTCAAAAAGGAGATAGAACAGGAACAGGAACCATCAGCGTTTTTGGCCACCAAATGCGTTTCGATTTAGCTGAAGGGTTTCCTCTTGTGACGACTAAAAAACTGCATCTAAGGTCTATTATTCATGAATTGCTCTGGTTTTTGAAAGGAGAAACCAATATTAAATATCTAAAAGAAAATGGGGTTTCCATTTGGGATGAATGGGCAGATGAAAATGGAGAATTAGGACCAGTATATGGTTCTCAATGGAGAAATTGGCCTACACCTGATGGAAAGCATATTGATCAAATTAGCCAAATAATTGACCAAATTAAAAACACCCCAAATTCAAGAAGACTAATGGTAAGTGCATGGAATGTATCTGAAGTTCCTAATATGGCTTTACCACCATGCCATGCACTTTTCCAATTTTACGTAGCGGATGGAAAATTAAGCTGTCAGCTTTATCAGCGTTCTGCAGATGTATTTTTAGGAGTTCCTTTTAATATAGCTTCTTATGCCCTACTTACCATGATGGTTGCACAAGTTTGTGATTTAGAGCCTGGTGATTTTATCCATACTTTAGGAGATGCTCACTTATATTCTAATCATATAGAACAGACTGAATTACAACTCTCTCGAGAACATTACCCACTACCTAAAATGAAAATCAATCCTGATGTGAAAAACATTTTTGATTTCAAATTTGAGGATTTCGAGTTGGTTGATTACCAATATCACCCGCATATAAAGGCGCCAGTTGCTGTTTAAAAATTGATATGTTGAAAAAGATAAGCTTATCAATTTTATTTTTATTTATTAGCTTTTATTTAAATGCTCAACAATACGATTGGTATTTAAATGGGCAAGCTATAAAAGGCTTTATTCTAAAACACAATGAATACGTTGGGCATTTAGCCACCTCGCATCCAAACGGAATTGAACTAAGTTTACAACAAAAGCTGAACGGAAAAAAGGAGTGGGAAAATTTATATAATAAGCCTCTAGTAAGCTACGGTTTATCTTATTACAATCTGCAGAATCCCAAGCTAGGTCATTTAATAATTGGTTCTGCCGCTATGGATTTACCGATTAAAAGAACTGAGAATACAGCTCTTTATTTTAGAATTGGAACTGGTTTGGTTTATAGTACTAATCCTTATGATAGGGAGACTAACAATCAAAATAATATGATTTCCAGCACTATTACCTATCTTTTACAAACGCGATTAACCTATGAAATTAAATTAACAGATAAAATTAGTTTAAGTCCTAATTTAAACATAACGCATGCAAGTAATGGTGCTCAAAGAGCTCCTAACAGGGGTATAAATATCATTACTGCAAATATGGGAATGTCTTATAAAATCAAAAGTCAAGAGGACAAGGATGGCCGTGATATTATTCCTTTGGACAAAAACCCTTATCAGATTTATTTATTAATTACTGGCGGAAGAAACACTAGAACGCTGCAAGTCAGAGAACCTTTACCCTTTTTCAATTTGCTTTTATACGGTCAAAAATTCGTAAACCCTAAAAGTGATTGGGGCGTTGGATTAGAATATTTTCATAGTTATTCTCTAAAGGAACAAATTGCCACTAATTGGTTTAGAATTTATGATGAAGAAGAAATAACCGATTTTAAAAGGTTGGGATTATTAATTGGTCATGAGCTTAAATTTGGTAAACTGGGCTTTATTTCTCAATTGGGAGTTTATGTTTATAATCCAAGTAAATCCAATATGCCAGTTTATCTTCGTTTTGGATTACGGTATCAATTTCATAAAAATATTATGGCTCAAGTAGCATTAAAAACACATGCTGCCACAGCCGAACAAGCAGAAATAGGAATTGGATGGCGATTTTAAAAAGTAAAGCAAAATATATCTTATTACTATTCGCAGCTATGATTTTTCAAGCGTGTGATTCAGAGGAAGCATTTGACTGTTTTAAAAAATCCGGTGAAAAAACAAGTGTTATACTTGATGACTTCCCTGATTTTGCGCAATTAATACTTTATGATGACATCGAATTGGAAATTATTGAGCATGAAACAGAATATTTTGAATTGACCTATGGGGAAAATCTAATTCCCAAAATCATCATGCAACATGAAAATGATTCTTTGAGCTTTTTTAATGAGAATTTTTGCGGCTGGACTAGAGACTTTGAAAAGCCTAAATTAAAATGGTTTACCAATAAAAGTTCAATTAATATTATTGGACTTAGTAATGGAAAAATTACCGCAGCTGATACCATTCGAAGTGATTTTACGATTCGGATTCAAAATGCCACCAATGAGATTGATTTAAAAATAAATAATAATAGCACGACTATATCGAGTAATTCCACCTCAGATATTAAAATTGTTGGAATGTGCAATGGATTACGAATTGCAGCCTATTTCAATGATGGCAAATATGATTGTGGAGATTTTTTGGTGAACCGAGCAAATGTTTTGCAAAGAGGCTATAATGATATAATTGTAAACGTAAAAGACAGCCTATTGGGAAGTATAGAAAATGCAGGAAGAATTCTTTATAAAGGAAATCCAGGAGTGAAAGTAGAAGTAAGCAATGGTGGACAATTAATTCATTTAGACGAAGAATAAATATGGAAATTACAAAACCTACATTATTGCTGGATGAAAAAAAATGCAGGCAAAACATTGCAAGAATGGTTGGACGAGCAAAGAAATTCAATTGTAATCTACGTCCTCATTTCAAAACGCACCAATCTCATAAAGTAGGAGAATGGTTTAAAGAATATGGAATAAAATCTTGTGCTGTTTCTTCGCTTCAAATGGCTGAATATTTTGCTGCATCCGGTTGGAAAAATATTACCGTAGCTTTCCCTCTGAATGTTTTGGAACAAGAAACCGTAAATCGTTTAGCCGAAAAAATTAATTTAAATATCTGTGTTGAATCCGTGGAAACAGCCGAAAGTTTAAATAAGTGGCTGAAATTCCCTCTAGGAATTTTCATTAAAACAGATGCTGGTTATCATAGAACTGGAATAGGCGCTGAGGATTTCATCGGTATTCAAGCCATAATTGATGAATTAATCAAAAATCCACTTATCACATTTAAAGGATTTTTACAGCATGCAGGTCATACTTACGGAGCTAAAGGCAAAAAAGAAGTTGATGAGATTCATGCCTATACCTCGGAAAAGATGATTAAGCTAAAAAATCATTTTAAAGCTAAATATCCTGAAATCATCATTTCAAATGGAGACACTCCTACCTGCAGCGTTTCTGAAAATTTTGAGCATATAGATGAAATTCGTCCTGGCAATTTTGTATTCTTTGATGTGATGCAAGCTGAAATTGGTTCTTGCAATTATGAAGATATAGCCGTTGCTATGGCTTGCCCTGTGGTGGCCAAACATACTGATAGAAATGAAGTGATTGTCTACGGAGGAGCAGTCCATTTCTCAAAAGATAGAATAGAAAAAGACGGAAAAACCATCTACGGTTTAATAGCCGAAACGACAGAAAGTGGATGGGGAGAACCAATTCCTGGCTGGCTTGTAAAAAAATTATCTCAGGAACATGGTACTATTCACGTTCCTGATGAAGATTTTGATAAAATTAAGATTGGTGATTTATTATACATACTTCCTATTCACTCTTGCCTAACAGCCAATCTTTTGAGCAAATATTATACGCTCGATGGTAAAGAAATTGAGATGTTTAGTTACCGAAGTTAACAGGTTTTCAAGTTGGCAAGTTGACAAGTAGGATTCCTCAAGGCACATTAGTGATAAATTTCGAAACTGAATAAACATTGATACCTATTTACAAACTGTAGAATGGACTTTTTTTGTTTTGTAGCTATTTTCTTATAAATAGTAATAAATGATTGACCATTAATTTTAATTATTGAATCTCCAACACTTTCTTTTAAATTCGAATCTCTTCCAAAACTACTTAGATTATACCATTTATTCTCGATTTTGAAATAAGGGGTACCTCTACTTTCGGGTTTAACTTTATAATCTTGTATTACTCCACTAATTTCTAATTCAATATCTTTCTCACATATATCCGAATTATTGATATTTTGACTTATGATAGAATAGATTAAAATTACTACCATAACAAAAAAGCTATATTTATTAAAAAAATATTTAAATTTCATAACTCAAATAAAATTTAAAAATTCTAAGTAAAAGAATTATTGACAACCCAATTAGTAAAACAAACTATAATTGCAAATTTATAGGCTCAGACGTCTGAAGCTCGAAGTTGGAAGTCTTTTTTCATTGAACTTTGTACTTCCATCTCACTATTCAATACCCATTACTCCGCTTCCATATAATCCAAAGTCAAATTAATAAAAGCTTTAACACCAGTTAGCATTCCACTTTCGTCTATATAAAAATCAGGAGTATGATGTCCTCCTAAGGGCTGACCTTCTGGTTCCATTTCTGGTCTTCCTCCGATAAAGAAATACAAGCCTGGGATTTCATTTTGGAAATAAGAAAAATCTTCTGCTCCAGTAACTGCTTTCATCAAATGTAGCTTTTCTTTTCCAACTGTTTTCTCCAAAGAAGAAGCCATTTTCTGAGTCAATTCTGGTTGATTGTAAGTTAGTGGTGCATTTTCTTCTATGATTACTTCCACTGTTGCTCCAGCTATTTCAGCTATGTTTTCAGCTGTCAACTTAATTTTTTCATGAATCATTTCCCTCATGCTTTCATCCAAAGTTCTGATGGTTCCCTCCAACATGGCCGTTTCAGGAATAATATTAAATCTGTTTCCAGCTTTCATGATTCCAACAGTTACTACAGCTGCTTCTTTGGTCAATTCAGCATTTCTAGATACGATGTATTGCAAACTATTAATAATTTGAGCAGAAACGGCTATTGGGTCAACACTTGCCCATGGCGTAGAACCATGCGCTTGCTTTCCTTTTATATTGATTGTAAATCTATCGGAAGCTGCCATGATTCCTTCTGACTTATATTTAATATGGCCAACGGTGGTGCCTGCATTAATGTGCAATCCAAAAATTGCATCTACATCAGGATTTTTTAGTACGCCTTCTTCCACCATCATTTTAGCTCCTCCCCTTTCTCCTGCCGGAACTCCTTCTTCAGCAGGTTGAAATATAAATTTGATAGTGCCAGGTATATCTTCTTTCATTTCACTGAAAACTTCTGCAACACCCATCATAATGGCAATATGCGTATCGTGACCGCAAGCATGCATCACGCCTGTTTCCTGACCATTATAATCAGTAACTACTTCAGATTTAAAAGGTAAATCATTTCGCTCAGTTACAGGTAAAGCATCAATATCAGCTCTTAAACCAACTACAGGTCCTGGCTTACCTCCCTTTAGAATAGCCACTACTCCGGTGTGAGCTACCCCGGCTTCGACCTCTAAACCTAAGCTTTTTAAGTGCTCTGCGATTTTCTCACCCGTTTTATATTCCCTGTTTGATAATTCTGGATTTTCGTGAAAATGTCTTCTCCATTCGATTACCTTTTCTTCAATATCATCGGCTTTGTCCAATGCTATTTTATGTAAGTCCTGCGAGAAGGAAATAGCAGGAAGAATAATTAAGGCAAATAGAATTGTAACTAACTTTTTCATAGAAATCTGATTTTTGTCAAGCTTAAATATATTGAAATAATTTAAAGAATGAGAGAAAATATGAACAACCTAAAAACAAAGCATCAAAGAGGTAAAAAGATATGAAAAAGTCTTATCTCTTTGGTTAGCTATTCGCATATTTTAAATTGCTTCGTTCCTCGCAATGACGGTTATTACTATCAATATCAGTTAATAACAGACTTTGATTGCTTTTATCGTCATTGCGAATCCCTTTAGGGTGAAGCAATCTTAAGTTAGTTCTTTGATACCCTAGATTGCTTCGTTCCTCGTAATGACGGTAATTACTTACAATTTAAGTATATGCTAGACCAAATTTTCCTTTGTCCTGTCTTTGTGTAGCCTTTGCTCGCGCTAGCAATTTATTTCAATCTCGTTTAAAAGCCAGTTTGGAATCGGTAGAATCATTTTCATCAAAAGAATAGCCATCCAAATCGAAGCCTTTCAAATCTTCAACTTTCTCGATTTGGTTTTTGACGATATATTTGGCCATTAAGCCCCTGGCTTTCTTAGCGAAGAAAGAAATGATTTTATACTTCCCGTTTTTGAAATCTTTGAATTCGATATCAATTATTTCAAAATCTTTTTTCAATTCTTTCTTATTCACCGATTTAAAATATTCATTGGAAGCCAGATTAATCAATATTTTGTCACCTTGGGATTTAATATCTTTTTTAAGCTGGTCTGTGATTTTGTCACCCCAAAAATCATAAAGATTATTGCCTTCGTCTGTTGCAAGCTTCGTTCCCATTTCCAATCTGTAAGGCTGAATTAAATCCAAAGGCCTCAATAAGCCATATAGACCTGATAAAATTCGGATATGCTGCTGCGCATAATCATGCTCTTCATGTGTGAAATCTTCCGCTTCCATTCCTTGATAAACGTCTCCCTGAAAAGCTAAAACTGCTTGTTTAGCATGTTTTGGCGTGCGCTTTTTAAAGTTATCATAGCGTTCAACATTCAATTGAGCCAATTTATCACTAATACTCATCAACTCCTGAACTTCTTCTTCCGATTTGGTTTTAAGCACTTCAATCAATTGATTGGTTTCTTCATTAAAACGTGTATTTGTACTTCTTATATCAAATTGCTTCTCAAAATCCAGGCTTTTCGCTGGTGACAATATTGCTATCATAGTTTTTTCTTATTTTGAATTATAAACTTTGCACTTTTGAAAATGTTACAAATGAGATCCTAGAATCAAGAATCTAGAGTCAAGACTCTATTTCTGCTTTTAAGTTTTGGTCCATGTTACTCAATAGTATCGAGTAGGTAGATTTTCATGCCTTTCTGACTATCGTAATTAACCTTTTACGCCACATCGTTAACTGTAACCCTAAAAAATAACCTTGGTTATTTTCTTTATGTTCTTTTGTTACTTTTGTTACTTTTGTTACTTTTGTGGTAGTAATGTACAACTGTAAATAGGAAAAGAAAACATTACTCTTTACCACAAAAGAGACAAAAGAAAACAAAAGGTTTTTCGCTGTAGCGAAAAACTAATTAAGGAAATTCCCTTAACTTAATAGAATTTTTTGGGCTAGGGGGCTTTGTACCTGACTTTCATCTCCTCTGGAATCCGTTTGGGCCTTTTGCTTTTAGCATCTAGTAAACACCAGAAAGTTCTAGCTTCGGCTTTAGTTTGGTTAGTTTCAGGATTGAATATTCTGGTCATCCTTTCAGATTTTACGCCTTCCATAGAAGCTACCCAAGTTTCAGCCACAATTTTCTCATTTGGCTTGATTTCCTTTTTATAATCTATTTCATGTCTTAAAGCCACCCATAAATTGATTTCATTATTATCCTGACCTGAAATATGTTTCCAATGAGCTTCAGCTACATCTTGTACCCATTGCAAATAGACCACATTATTAATATGTCCCATTGTGTCAAAATCAGAGGCTTTAGGGTTTATTTCGATTTGAAATTTGTTCATTTGAAGACGATTGAACTGTTTGCTTTTAGGTTTCCATTTTGAATATTTTCTTCTCCAAAGAGAATTTCTTTTGGCATTATTTTTAAAGATTGTGAGTTGGATGATAAATTATGAATAACATGGACTTTTTCATCTCCTAAAACTCTGGAGAATGCCAATAAATTAAAATTTTGATTATTGAATTCTTCAATTTCACCTTTAGTCAGGACTTCACTACTGTTTCTCAATTGAATCCATTTATAGTAATGATTCCATAGGGAATTGGGATTTTCAATTTGTTGGCTTAAAGGATGAACTGATTTCTCTAATGTAAATTTAGGTTCCATCCAGCTTGTTCTCAAACTATCATTTTCAGCATTGGTCCATAAAAATGGTTCTCTGATATTAGGGTCTGGTTTTTTACCCAACATCCCGATTTCTTCACCATAATAGATATAGGGCGTACCAGGAAGCGTAAATAGAATGGAAGCTGCCATTTTAGCTTTCTTAATATCTCCTTTGAAATTACTCATCACACGGTTCTGGTCATGATTACTCAAGAAAATAGCATCCTTATAATCATCAGTAGCTGATTTAAAAACTTCTCTTTGCTTAATCAAACGACTTACTAAATCTTCATTTTCTAAATTCACCCATTTAGGCCCTTCTATTGTAGCCGCAACATCCTTACCTTGCATAACAGACTGCTGAATACTCCCAGCCAAGTCAAAATTAAAAAGTGCTGGCAATCCCTTAGCAAATTCTTTTACAATTTCAGAGGAAGCCCAAACCTCTCCTACCAAATAAACATCTGGTTTGATTTTGCGCATCTCATCTCTATATTCCTGCCAAAATTCGTAGGAATCCTTCAATCTATCATCGGGAAAAATATGTTTGGCGGCATCCAGTCGAAATCCATCCACTCCTACATCCTCCAACCAAAATCTTCCGATATCATAAATTTCCTCTCTTACTTTTGGATTATCGAAATTCAAATCAGGCATACCTCCCCAAAAGAAACCGTAATAATGTTCTTTCTCTTTTTGATTATCTACCGCATGCCATTGGGTGATATTATCTGAATCCTGACTGACTTCTTTTTTGGCTATTTGATTGGCTATGCTGTCTCTGTCCGCCCAAACATAAAAATCTCTATAAGGATTATCCTTTCCTTTTTTAGCTTCCAAAAACCATGGGTGTTCGGCTGCTGTGTGATTTATAATCATGTCAATCACCACTTTGATATTTCTTTTGTGCGCTTCGGAAAGAAAAGTTTTAAAATCCTCCATGGTTCCATAATCCGGATGTATAGCCTTATAATCGGTAACATCATATTTATGGTAGCTTGGAGAAGGCATAATGGGCATCAGCCAAACTGCAGAAACTCCTAATTCCTCAAGATAATCCAGCTTTTGAGTAGCTCCTTTAAAATCACCTATGCCATCATCATTGCCATCCGCCCAAGATTGAATGAAAATTTCATACGCTACCCCATCAGGAAATTCTGCAGAGGATTTAGCTTCAGGTTCATTCATATTTTTCTGATTACAAGAATATAAAATTAACAATAGGGTAAGATAGGGAAATGTTCTGATAGGCTTCATGAAATGGGGTTTTGAAAATATAGCTTGAAAATTTCTTTATATGTAAAAATAGCTTTTATTCGATTCGTGAAAAATAATTTATTTGATTATCTTTCATAATGAAATTTATGCTTCTATGCTAACCAAAGAAGCAGTTGAAAAATCAATTAAAAATTTACATGACTCATTCACGATTGATGAACTCATTGAGCAATTGATATTTATTGAAAAACTAGAAGAAGGAATAAAGCAATCAAATGAAGAGAAGACAGTTTCTACTGAAGATGTAAGAAAAATGATTGATAAATGGTCAGATTAGTTTGGACAGAAATATCAACAAAAGACTTAAAAGAAATTTATGATTATATAGCTGAGAACTCTATCAGTTATGCATCAATCACAGTTAGTAAAACATACAACAAAACTCAAAAAATACCTTGAAATCCGGTTTTAGGTGGTATTGTTCCAGAAGTTAATACCAAAACCATAAGGGAAATAATAAGTGGGAATTATAGAATTATTTATATAATAAAAAGTGATGAACAAATAGACATTCTAAGAATCTATCATTCTGCTCGACTATTAAAGTAAAGCGAAAATATTCTAAAAAAAGTATACAATAAAAAGCGATAATAAAGCAAGCTTTCTGACTTTTTCAGACGTTCCTAACAAATACAGGTTGAGTAACATTCGAGAATATATGGCGTCTTTTTACGTTCATAATTTCATGCTGAGTAAAATTACTTTCCATTAAGTTTCTGAAAACAGATTTAATAAAAAAAGCACAAGCTTTCGCCTGTGCTCCTCAGTCTTGATTTTAGACTCTAGGTTCTAGATTCTATCGATTATGCCATTTTATTCAAGCAATTCAATTCTTTAAATGCTTGTTTCAAACGCACAATCATGCTTTCCTCTCCTTTTCGTAACCAAGTTCTAGGATCATAATATTTTTTATTAGGTGCATCTGGATCATCAGAAGTACCTATTTGCATTTGCAATCTGTCTTCATTGTCATTGTAATAATTTCTAACACCATTCCAGAATGACCATTGCATATCCGTGTCGATATTCATTTTTACCGCACCATAGCTGATTGCTTCTTCGATTTTTTCTGGCTCAGAACCAGAACCACCATGAAATACAAATAAAACCGGCTTATCGCCTGTATTATGTTTCTTTTGAATGTGGTCTTGAGAATTTTTCAATATATCAGGACGTAATTCAACATTACCTGGCTTATACACCCCGTGAACGTTACCAAATGAAGCAGCAATAGTAAAGTTATCACTGATCTCTTTCAATTGCTCATACGCATAAGCGACCTCTTCTGGTTGAGTATATAATCTACTACTGTCAACTCCAGAATTATCTACACCATCTTCTTCTCCACCAGTTATTCCTAATTCAATTTCAAGATGCATGCCTATTTCAGACATTTGCTTCAAATATTTTTTACAGATTTCAATATTTTCTTCCAAAGGCTCTTCTGAAAGGTCAATCATATGAGAGCTGAATAATGGCTTACCATGCGTTTTATAAAATTCTTTACCAGCTTCCAGTAGTCCATCAATCCATGGCAATAATTTCTTGGCGCAATGGTCGGTATGCAAAATGACAGGTACACCATATTCTTTTGACATTAAATGAACATGATGCGCACCCGCAACAGCACCTGCAATTGCTGCTTTTTGATTTTCATTTGACAAACCTTTTCCGGCATTAAATGCAGCTCCACCATTTGAAAATTGAATAAATACAGGGGAATTTACATCTCTAGCAGTTTCCAAAACTGCGTTTACAGAATTATTTCCAATTACATTTACAGCGGGTAATGCATATTTATTCTTTTTAGCATGATGAAGTAAATTCATCATTTCGTCTCCGGATAATACTCCTGGTTTAGCCATGTTTTTATATTTTAAAAAGTTAAAGTTCTATTTGAATTCAAAAATGCCAATAATGGTAGAAATATAAAAATAAAGACGTGATAATGTTTTTTAAGTTTAAGAGTTGACAAGTGTACAGGTAAGCAGATTTTAAAAGTTATTGATTATTGATTCCCGATTTTTAAATCTTTCACAAAAAAAAACAGGAAGCAAAGCCTCCTGCATTTCGTTTTATGGTTGTATATGAAGAAGAAAAAAATTAATCAATATCCGTTATTCTGTTCCAACTCTAGATTGGCAGCCAAATCAGTAGCTGGAATTGGGAAAATTTCCAAATGTTCGCTAATTGAAGCTCCATCAATATTATTTCCTTTCCATGGCCATAAATATTCGCCTCCTGTATAAACTCCAAAACGAATTAAATCGACTCTTCTATGACCTTCCCAATAAAGCTCTCTTGCTCTTTCATCTAATATGAAATCCAATGTTAAATCTGCAATGGTAATATTTCCTGAATTATCTCCATAAGCTCTTTCACGAAGCTCATTTATCAAATTTACAGCTGTGGCTTCGCTACCTCCTCCACCTCTTAACACTGCTTCAGCATACATCAAATAAACATCAGCTAATCGAAATAAAGGATAATCTGTATCTGCAAATTCAATGTTACTACCTGGTTCACCTTCAGTGGTAAGATTAGTATATTTAGGAACAGCATAGCCTTCAGTAAATACCGTTAAATCAGCAATTTCTAATGATTGTCCATCAGTAAAAAATATTGCTCTGCTATCTATATCGCCAGTTTCATCAGGAAATTTTTGAACCAAATTTTTGGTGGTTCTTAATCCAGCCCAAGCACCACTAGTACCATAATTGGAAGCTACCATATTCCCACCAATTGCTCCGTTTATTAAGAAAGTAGCACCACCGTAACTCTGCGTCTGAATCCCATCTGCAGGTAGTGTAAAAATCAATTCATTACTTGTATGATTATCTGCTCTAAAATTCAATTGATAGTCATCTTCAATGGTATATGGACCATCCAATATCTTTTCTAAAGCAGTAATAGCTTGAGTATAGTAGCTGTTACCAGTGTAAACTTCACCATTCAAATATAATTTAGCTTGCATCATCCAAACTGCCGCCTTATCTGCTCTTCCATATTCATTTTGCTGTGGATCTGGTAATTCATTTTCGATTGCCTGCAATTCACTTTCGATAAAATCGAATATATTTTGAGGGCTTGTTTGAACAGGGAAATCTGCAGTGATTTGAGTGACCAATGGTATATTTCTAAATAAATCTAGCGCATGCCAATAAGCCATTGCTCTTAAAAATCTAACCTCACTACGATAAGCTTGAGCCAAGGCAAATTCCTCCTCATTGTAGCCATATTCAGCTAGTAAATCGTCTGTACTTTGCTCTAAGAAGTCATTACTGTATGAAATAATAAGAAATAATCTGTAATACAAAACTTTTACAAACTGATTATCAGATGACCAAGTATGTGTGTTTAAATCTTGAATTCCAGCATCTTGCCAAGCAATAACCGCTTCATCAGTAGTCAGTTCTTGCGCCTTCCAATAAGCTCTTATATAAGAAGTAAATCCTTCATCATTAACCAACGCTAAATCGGCATCGCCTGCCGGTCCTTGTTGACCAGTTAAGCTATAGGAAGCATAAATCTTTGCTAGATATCTTTCAAGATTATTTACATCCTGAAAGGCAATATTTCCTGTATCTCCATATTCAGGTCTTAAATCCAGATCAGTACATGAAAGGATAAGCCCCATTAAAACTATGTATATAAATTTCTTCATTTTCTTTTAATTAAAATTGTGCGTTTACTCCGAAAATAAATGCTGTTGAAGGTGGATAAATATTATTATCAATTTCAACCTCTGGGTCCAAGCCACTATAACCAGAAATCGGTATCATATTTTGAACTGTTGTATATAATCTTAGTCTAAATTCTTTTATCTGATTTACATTATATCCAAGAGTTAGATTGTCGAGTTTTAAAAAATTACTGCTTTCTATATAATAATCAGATAATAATTGTCTATTCTCAAAACCTGTTTCAATGACTGACTCATGGACATTATTTAAAATTTGATTCTCTGATAATCTTCCGTACCAGCCATTTGCCGAAGCAGTATTATTGTAAGTTTGCCCTCCAAATTTAGCTCTTAAAGTCAGATTGATATCGAAATTACCATATCGAATATTAGAACTTAAGTTGGTGAAAATAGGATGTATAGCCACTCCCTGTGTTTGCAAGTCATCTTCATTAATTAAACCATCACCATCCAGATCTTCATAAATACTATTTGTTGCACCTGTCAAAGGATTTCCTGCATCGTCATAGAGATGATTATAGGAAAGGAAAGTAGAAAATGGCTGACCCACTTTTAAAACTTGAATTGTTCTACCAATATCACCTGTAATACCCCCCACTTGAATACCAGGGCTATCTTCATTGATCTCATTATTAAGCTTAACAATTTTATTTTGATTGTAAGTAAAGTTATAATTCAAATCCCAGCTGAAGCGATCCTTATCTATTGCGATAAAGTTCAATCCCAGTTCAATACCTTTATTATTCATAATTCCGATATTCGTCACCACTCTGTCTCCAACATTGGTTCCGGCAGCTACTGGAACATTATATAATAATTGGTCAGTAGTTTTATCATACACATCCAAATTACCTGATAATCTTCCTTTCAATACAGAGAAATCAATTCCAATGTTAGTGGAAATTAATCTCTCCCATTGTATGTTAGGATCTACTGCCTCGGGTCTAAGTAGTTGAATATATTCATCACCAAATTGATATGTGGCACTTGCATCACTCAAATAATAAAATTTATCATAAATATAATTATCTATCCCACTTTGATTACCCGTTTGGCCCCAGCCAACTCTTAATTTCAAATCACTGAAAACACCTGTCAATCTTTGGAAAAAATCTTCTTCGATTAATCTCCAACCTAGAGCTGCAGAAGGGAAAAACCCATATTTGTTACCAAAACCAAATTTTGTGGAACCATCCAAACGACCTGTTAGGGTTAATAAATATCTATCGTCATAGGAATAATTTACCCTACCAAAATAAGATTGTAATTGATTGGTGACTGGAACAGCCCTATATAAATCAATAAAATCTCTTGGGATTACAGTCGGGTCATTAAAGCCTTTGCTATCATCTGTTAAATTGATTCCTTCATAACCCGTTGTCTCACTAAACACTTCCTGAAATTCATATCCACCTAAAAGGTCAATATCATGAGTCCCAAAAGATTTATTATAATTTAATGTAGTAAACAAAGTGCTTGTATAAGCATTATTTGTTGTTCGTTGCAAGTACCCATCTCTATTGTCATTTCTCAAGGAAAATGGCTCAAACACTTTATTTAATCCATTTCTTAAATCATAGGAACCTGTTGCACTTAAAGTTAGTCCATCAATGCCAGGGATTCTCAAATCAAAATTTATGGCATTAAATGACCGTCTGTTTTCTCCTATGCTTTGCGTCTGATTTATTGTAGAAACAGGATTAATAGGGTCAATTGAAGCTACATCCCACTCGTAATATCCACCATATTGTTCTGCTTCTGGGTCGTAAACAGGTCTGGTAGGATCAAATGAAACGGCCGTCCCCACCACATTTGGTTTATACTGGTCATTTGTTAAAGCATTTTTAGTATTGAAAGTAATGTCTAAATAGTCATTTAAAACCGAAGTCTTTAAACGCATACTTAAGCGAGTAACCTGATTTCTATCTCCTTTTATCACTTCTTGATTATCCATATGATTTATAGAAACCAGGTAGTTTATTTTTTCGGTTGCACCTCTGAAGGATAAATTATGATTTTGACTTAAAGTATTTCTTGTTACCTCATTAAACCAATCGGTATCACTTTCTCCAAGTCTATTTGTATTTTGAGGGCTGAACTGACGAATGGCATTTCTAAAATTTTGAGTACTTAAAAAGTCTGGTTCTCTTAAAATCTCAGAAAAAACAAATGACCCATCATAGGTAACCGTATTTTGACCTATCTTGCCTGATTTGGTGGTATATAAAATTACACCAGCCGCTCCTCTGGACCCATAAATTGCGGTAGCTGAGGCATCTTTTAAAACCGTAACACTCTCAATATCAGAAGGATTTATGAAGTTATTTGCATTTCTGTTTCCACTACTTCCTGTATTATCAATTGGGACACCATCCACTACAATTAAAGGTTGTGCTTGGGCATTTAAAGACCCTCTACCTCTAATTGTGATACCTGCACCACCTGCTCGAGTATTTCCAGGAGTAACATCAACCCCTGCTATCTTACCTGCTATTAATCGCTCAGGACTTGCAATCTGTCCTCTGTTAAAAGACTCCTCTTTTACGGTGCTAACCACACCAGTTACATCTTTCTCTTCTTGCTCTCCATAACCAATCACCACCACTTCTCCTAATTGAGAAATATCTTCCTGCATTTCTACATTAATAACAGAACGATTTCCTACTTCAATTTCCTGATTTTCATAGCCAATAAATGAAAATATCAAGATGTCATTTACATCAGCTTGAAGCTTAAATTCACCATCCAGATTTGTAGTAGTTCCATTTGAAGTTCCTTTAATCATAATACTAGATCCTGGCAATGGTTCCCCAGTTTTGGAATCCGTTACTTTACCTGATACCGTTGCATCTTGAGCTTGTAATTGAAAAGCGGCTAGAATCATCAAGCAAATGGAAAATATCCACTTGAAAGAAACTACCCCTTTCCTTTTAGGTGGCTCACACATTGAGTTTGTATAATTTTGATTCATATCTCGATATATTTAAGAAATTAAAACTTTATGATTTTTTGTTGTACTTGGGTATTCTGAATTTGATAGTTCAAAAGATAAATTCCTGATTCTAAATGGGATATATCAAGCAAATATTGATGATTTGACTGCTCCACTTTGATAGGAATTGATTTCCCTTCCAAATTCGTAATCAATATATTTTGTAATTCATCAGGTGATTCAATGAATAACTGATTTTGAGCCGGATTTGGAAAAGCAATAACCTTATTCTCAATTTGGGTGATTTCATTAGCTAATACGATATCTGCTTGTTGACCTTCCTCAAGGTAATTTTCAATAGGTTCACTCGTTAAGATCCTGAACTCTCCAGCTATCAAATTCATATTGACCTCAGTTCCAACTTCAACCTCATTACCTGTGAAGTAATCATACCAAATACCTCCTTGAATAATTTGCTCATCAAAAATTTGAGTAGTATTACTAAAATTACTTACGAACACAATTTTTACATCTTCATTATTATATCTAGCCCATTTTAAATCTCCACTTGAAGACCATTGAAAATTATCTTTATTCAAATAATCTGTTCTTGTTTTTAATTTGATTAAGCTTTGATAGACTTGAAAAAGCTTATTTCTTTCCGGGTCATCTAAATATTCCCATCTGGTAGGCTTAACACCTAACCTGTCATTATTCAGTTCTTCATCATAGCCAAACTCACCAAATTGCCAGATCATTTTGGGACCAGGAACCAAGAAAAATAAAGCGGCATTCAACTTTAACCTTTGCATCTGCTTTGCTAAGCTTTGATTAGAGCTGTTTTTCAAATCCCATGCAACTCTTTCTTCATCATGACTTTCCATGTATCCAATCACATGAGGCTGCTCCCATCCTTTAACTTCATAACTCAAGCCACTAACATTAGCACTATTTCCTTTTGCCAGCCTTCTAAAATTATGATTTTCATTGCCCCAAAGCATCATACCATAATTGGCTAGCTCCCTTTCTTCTCTATTTTCCGCAAAATGTTCTAAAATCACATACGAATCTGGAGATACCGACCATTGAAAGTCAGCCAGTCGTTTCAATAATGCAATTCTGCTCGGATCGTAAGAACCCCAGCCGCCAACATCTCCTAATGTATTTTTCTGAGTAAAGCCTTTCGATAAGTCATATCTATAACCATCTACATGATATTCTTCCAACCAATAAGCTACTACCCTATCTACATAATATTGGGTATACTCACTTTCATGGTTCATATCATAGCCTACATTGAAATCGTGGCGCGCACTGGTATTAAACCAAGGGTTTTGAGAAGTAGGATTTCCATAATCTCCTTGATTATATAATCGTGCCAATGAATTTCTTCCGAACTGATGATTTAATGCTATATCTAAAATTATAGCTATGCCTCTACTATGAGCTTCATTTACCAAGGTTTTGAAATCGTATTCTGTTCCATAATATTTATCTAAAGCTAGCATGGCATATGGATTATACCCCCAACTAAGGTTACCTTCAAATTCCATTACAGGCATAAATTCAATAGCATTGATCCCAAGTTCCTCTAAATAATCAAGTCTGTCAGTTACAGCATCATAAGTTCGCAAATCAGTGAAATCTCTAATGAGTAATTCGTAAATCACTAAATCCTCATTGGCAGGTTTTTGAAAACTATCATCAGTCCAAGGAAATTGCGGTTTATTGGTTTGTATATATCCTACTGCATGAGATGTTTTTCCTGAAGGATAAGGCATCAAATCAGGATACCTATTGTCATTGATAATTTCAGGATCATCATATTCAGAGCCAATTTTTTCAGTAGATGGATCAGCTATAGCGATTTCTCCATCTACCAAATATTGGAATTGATATTCTTGTCCAGGTGTCAAACCTGTAATTTCAATCCAAAATTGATCTCCATCATTTTTCATTAAATATTGATCAGAAAGGCTCCAGTCATTAAAAGTGCCAATCACAAATACATTATCTTTATTGGGAGCTGTTAATACCAAATGAACAGAAGTGTCATCTTCCCCATAATTGATACCATCTTGCAAACCAGCTGGAAGCGGTTCATTGGAAACGGTAGGGTTGACTATATATGAATAATTGAAGGTTTCCGATTCAGTTCCATTGCTAGCAACAATACTTAATTCATGAGAGAAACCATCGTCTATCACAGTATGCTGATAAGTAAATTGGGTTATTCCAGATTCTTCATATTCTAGATTCCCATCTACAAAAAATTGATATTGGGCAGCTTCTGAAGAAGATAACTCGATATTAATAATGTCATTGGTTTCATAAAAACCATAATTTCCTGAAGGAGAAGCAATATTCACTGAAAATCCTTGGCTTACTTCAGTGATGAAATCTTCGGTTTGACCGTCAGACCAATCATTGCCTTTCAAAAGCATTCCTATTTCAGATATATCTTCAGCGTTTTGGTCGAAAAATGTCGTAGGAGTTAATGAAATACGGAAAAGGGTTTGTCCATTTTCATTTAGTTTTTCAAGTTTTGCTTGATCTGTTGCTTCTGGATCAGAATCAGCTGGGTTAATATTGGAAGGAGCGTTTGTAGTAGTATTACCTGGTAACCACATCCACATATAAGCTTCACCTAAAGAAGCTAGGCTTGTGCCGGTTACATTGTAAGTAATGATGATTTCCTCATCCGAAGCAAAGAATTCAGGCTCAATGGTAGGCTGTATATCTGCATTTTGAGCAAATGTGGCGAATTGCAGAAATAGAAGTGATAATATGAGTAAGAATTTATTCATAAATAAAGTTTGATAAGAAATAAGAAAAAGAATGAGACAAGATTGCCTCATTCTTTTAAGATTAGAATTTATTATTCAATGGTAGCTGCGTAATTCTCACCATCAAATGATAAGGTTACAGTATAAGTACCTGCAGCATCTACACTTAAATTATCACCACCAGCATTTAATGCAGTTGGATCACCACCTAAGTTGAAATCCCAGCTGTCACCAGCTCTAAATTTATACTCTCCACTGAACTCTCCTGTTAAAGTGTAGGTTGTCACACCTTCTACAAAACCATCTGTAGCCATGTCAGCATCAACATCCCAACTTGCTGATGGAGATCCTTCACCTACAACTCCCCAACCTGTGGCTGTCATAGTTGAAATCCAAGTATCGCCTTCATCTGCAGTAGTCAAAGTGATATAATATGCTCCAGCTTCTGGCGCTAATATATCTGCACCATTTACTGCAAGAGTAGCTTCTGAACCGTCAGCTGGTAATGTTCCGCCAATATTAAATGCCCAGTCGTCATTGGTTCTGAACTTAAATCTTCTATCACCATCATCAACACTTGTTTCACCAAAATAAACTACACCTACCCATTTATGAACGCCTTCATTTAAACCTACATAATGTAAATTTCTATCAGCATCAAATCCATTGGCATTTGCACTTCCGATAATTCCAAATTGGTATTCTGCAGGATCAAAAGTGATTTCTTCAGCCTCACCAGTTTTATTAAACTCAACAAATGCACCACCATCATTTTGTAGCTCAACGTTTATAGTATAGATACCATCTTCTTGAGCAAATGGTATATCACTACCGCCAGCTACAAGGGCATCTGCAGAACCTCCATAGTTAGTAAAAGCTACGTATCCTGTTTCAGCTTCATTTGTTCTAATTATCTTCCACCCATTATTAATACGAAGTTTATAATTATCATTTTGTCTAATTTCAACTCCTGTAACTTCGAAAACAAAGCCATCTTCAGGATTTGAAGAAACAACGTCCATTTCAACATCTGACCATCCAGAAGGAGCACCAATAAATGAAACCTTTTGAACTTCCATTACTATTAGTTCAGTTGTAGTTTCATCATATGAAATTTTGAAAAACCCATCATTTGCAATATTAACTGCTGCACCTTCACTTTCTAATAAACCTAATTGATAACCATCAAATGGCTCTTCACCAGCATTTACTAAATCTTCTACTTCAACTTTAGAAAGTGATCCTCCTAATGTAGATGTTACTTCCTTACTTTCAACTTTTTGTATTTCGTAGTCTCCTGCTTCTAAAAACACATAGTTACCAAAAAAACCAGTTCTATCAGTTGGTGCATTTCCTTCACCTTCAACTTTTTCAGGCAATAAAGCTTTTTCTGCTACTGGTTCTTCACCCTCTACTACAAAATAGTAGCCATCGGCTACATTTATGCCTTCAGTAACATCAATGGTAGGCTCGTCTTCTTCACATGAGACCATAAACACTGATGCGGTCAGCAACAATGCTAGGCTCCATAATTTTGTTAAGTTTTTCATAATTTAATTGTTTAAAGTTTACTTAATTTTACAGGTTTAGAAATCGTCTTAGAAATTTGTTGCACAACTTCATTAACCACTATTCAAGTTTACAAGAAGAATACTCCTCATGATAGTTTAATAATATATTTTTTAACGCAATCGGTTGCGCAATCGTTTGCGTAAACAAGTAATTTTATCGATTTTTGGTGTTTTATAAAATATTCATTCAGATAGTCACGATTCTATCTATATTTTCTATTGAAAACTAAGAATCTTGAGAAATAAAAATTCGAAAATTCGATAGAAATAATACTTTTAAGAACTACTATGAAAAAAACTAATGTTACTATAAAAGATATTGCAAAAGAGTTAGGTGTTTCTCCATCAACCGTTTCCAGAGCTCTTAAAGATCATCCTGATATAGGCCAAGAAACTAAAAAAGCAATTAATGAATTAGCTAAAAAGCTAAATTATCAACCTAATACGGTTGCATTGAGTCTAAGGCAAAGCAAAACCAACACTTTAGGAGTAATCATTCCTGAAATCGCCCACTTCTTTTTTTCAGCTGTAATCAGCGGAATTGAAGACATTGCGCATAATGCTGGTTATCATGTTATTATTACGCAGTCTAATGAATCTTTCGAAAGAGAAGTCATGAATACTAAAGCGCTCTTCAATTCTAGAGTTGACGGTATTTTAATGTCAGTTTCCAGAGAAACAGAGCGTTATGAGCATTTGCAGAGTTTGTTAGATTATGAAGTTCCATTAGTATTTTTCGATAGAATTATTGATTCCCTCAATGCTTGCAAAGTAATTGTAAATGATGAGCAGGGGGCTTATGAAGCCACCACTCACCTTATTGAACAAAGTTGCTACAGAATAGCCCATTTAGCAGGACCTCAAAATTTAGCTATTAGTAAAAATAGATTGAATGGATATAAAGCTGCTTTGGCAGACAATCGATATATGATTGATGAGAACCTGATAAAAGTTTGCGGACTAGGCACTTTTGAAGAAGCGGAATCCATCACCAATGAAATATTAGATTATCGGTTTCCACCTGATGCCATTTTTGCTAACAATGATGTAGCAGCATATGGTGCTATGATGGCCATTCGGAAAAGGAAATTAAGGATTCCAGAAGATATTGCCATTGTAGGCTTTAGCAATTGGCGTTTTTCCAGTCTTATCCAGCCTGCTTTATCTTCAGTAACCCAACCCGGTTTTAAAATGGGGCAAGAAGCTACTCGACTACTCATGAAACAAATCAACAAGTCTGAAGATGAAGAGAGCATTACGGAAACCATCTCTTTAAAAACCAATTTGGTGGTTAGAGAATCTTCTAAGAAGATTTAAACAGAATCTACTCTTTCAATATTGGTCAATCTTATATTAGTTTATTTTTGCAACCAAAAAAAAGTGGAATAAAACTACTATATTTATTTTTTTACTATAATAAGATTTCATTTTCCTGCCGACACCCAATCCCCACAAACAACACCATTGAAGTCCCCTCCAATGCTATTAAGCTAAGGAGATTTCATTAACGAGTTTTTTCGCTTTAGCGAAAAAACCTTTTGTTTTCTTTTGTTCTTTTGTGGTTAAAAAAGAATAGTTGTTAGTCTGTACCAACGTTAGCAAATTTCCACCACAAAAGATACAACAGAATACAAAGGAAAATAACCAAGGTTATTTTTTAGGATTACTGTTAAGGACGTGGCTTCAAAGCTTAACTAAATAGCATTGAATTTCCACTCAAGGAGACAGTCTCACAGATTTATCCCATCAGAAAATAATAAGCTTATCACTATTTTCTACTTTAGCAAAAGTATTATTATCTCTTTTGATGTTCAGTTGCAAAATTGCGCAAACTTGACAAAGTTACAAATCGTAAACCTGTAGCACACCCACACATTTTTGGTTTTCAACCACCAAAAGTGTATTGATTTTACGTTCCATCATCAATTCCTCAGCTTTTTTCAATTTCATCTCCTTATCAATGGAAATCGGTGATTTTGTCATGATGTCTTTTGCTTTAAGACTTAAAAATGATTCTTTTTGAGCATTCATTCCCCTTCTTAAATCACCATCGGTTATTACGCCTATTAATATTCCGTTATCTTCTACAATTGCTAAACCTAGCCTCCCATTTGAAATAGTATGAATTACTACATCCATATCGCTATGTGAATTAATAACAGGCAAATCAGATGAACGCATAACATCACGTACTGTCATTAATAATCTTCGACCCAGAGAACCTCCCGGATGGAATAAAGCAAAATGTTCAGGTTTAAAATCACGTTCCTTCATCAAGGCCACGGCTAATGCATCGCCCATTACCAAAGTTGCAGTAGTGGAAGAAGTGGGTGCCAAATCGAGTGGACAAGCTTCCTGTTCAACATGAACATTTAGGTGAAAATGCGTGTTTTTAGCTAAAGTGGATTCAGGATTCCCGCTCATGCCAATAATTTTATTACCATTTCGCAAGAAAAAAGGTATAATTTTTAGCAACTCATCCGTTTCTCCTGAATTGGAAATAGCCAAAACAACATCATTTTCTTGAATTATTCCCAAATCTCCGTGATAGGCCTCTCCAGGATGAAGAAAGAAACTAGGGGTTCCTGTGCTTGAAAATGTAGCAGCCAATTTACGTCCTATAATACCTGATTTCCCCATACCAGTGACGATGAGTTTGCCCTTACTTTCCATAATGGCGTAAATTGCTTGCTCAAAATCGGCTGTCAGTAAATTGGCTAAATCTTTTACTGATTTGGCTTCTATTGCAATAGTTTCTTTTGCTGATTCTAAAATCCTACTCATTCGGCTAACTTTTTGATTAATCCTTTCAAATCTTTCAAAAACACTTGATTTGGTCCATCGCTCCAAGCCTCATCAGGATTAGGATGTGTTTCTATAAAATATCCATTCGCACCAAATGCCTTTGCTGCCATTGCCATTCCTGGAACAAACTCTCTATTACCTCCAGTTTTGCCTCCTGCTCCACCTGGTCTTTGAACGGAATGCGTACAATCCATAATAACAGGAAATCCATGTTGTAACATATCAGGAATATTCCTAAAATCAACAATTAAATTATTGTAGCCATACATATTACCACGCTCGGTCAACATCACCTGATTGTTTCCTGCTTGCACTACTTTTTGGCTAGGATAAAGCATATCTTCTCCAGACAAAAACTGGGCTTTTTTAATATTGACAATTTTACCTGTTTCTGCTGCGGCTAACAATAAATCAGTCTGCCGACACAGAAAAGCAGGTATTTGCATAATATCTATGACATCTTCTAATAATTTTGGCTGATAAGATTCATGAACGTCAGTTGTAACGGGTAGATTGTAGGTTGTTTTGATTTCATGTAACCATTCTTTCCCTTCTTCCAATCCTGGGCCACGTTTTGCTGAAGCTGAAGTTCTGTTCGCTTTATCAAAAGACGATTTAAAAATTATTTCAACACCCAATTGATTCTTAATAGCAATTAATTCTTTGGCTACTGTGTGCAGCAAATCCATACTTTCCATTACGCATGGTCCAACAATGAAAAAGGGTTTATCGGAAGTTAATTTTTGATATAATTTTTGTGACATGTGTTTATCAAAATAAAGGTTTAGCCCTTATTAGTAAGTGTAAATGCAAAATTGCAATTTAAATGTTTTCATGAAAAAAATATTAATAGATCAAATTTTAGAAACTATCATTTATTTTTTTCATCTCACAAAATTAAATATAATCTCTGTACTTCAAAGCATATTTTGATTTGCTCTCATCTTATCCAACGCCATTGAAATTCAATGAAAATTTAGATTTCATGATTTAATAGACCTCAGAATCAGTTACAAAAATGCTTTCACTATATATTTTGATTTTGTTAGTATTTACTCGATTTAAAAAACAACTAAAAAAAGCCATATTTATAAATATTTTAATACAATAATCAAAAGCGCAAACGTTTGCGAATTCGTTTGCGCTAAATTTCTAATCAAATGAACACCGCTCTATTCTATTATTCGATAGATTAGCAGTTCTTAAAAGGCAATAAAAATGATTAGTACACAAACCATAAATAAACCAAACCTAAACCTGCATTGTGGAAGCATTCAAAATTATAAGCGTAATGCTTATGGTATTTCTGGTAAAACAGAAAATGCATTTTTCAGAATATCTGTGGTGCAAAAAGGTATTTTTAAGATTCACTTAAGCAGAACTGAGGAGTTCGATGAACATTCGTACGCTGTAATCTCGAAACCAGTTGGGATTGATTTTTCAATTATTGATACAAATGGTCATATTGAACTTAAAACGGAAGCGTTAACGCTAGAAATTAAAAAGCATCCTTTCACTGCAATTTTTAAAGATAAAGCTGGAAATATTATCAGTGAAGACGACCATGCGCTAGGTACCTCTTGGATTGGAGAGCAAGTCACTACTTATAAAAAACTACAAGAAGGCGAGCGATTCATTGGATTAGGAGAAAAAACTGGCCCTTTAGATAGAAAAGGAAGTGGTTACCAGAACTGGAATACGGATCACTTTGGGTATCTACCAGATAGTGACCCACTTTACTGCACCACTCCATTTTACATAGGAATTCATCACGGACTTTCATACGGCATATATTTAGACAATTCTCACAAAACACACTTCAATTTTGGAGCTTCTAACAGAAGATTTTCTAGTTTCTCTGCCGACCAGGGAGATATGGCATACTATTTCATTCATGAGACCAATATTGAAGAAATTATTAGTTCATATACCGATTTAACAGGAAGAATGGAGCTCCCTCCTATTTGGAGCTTAGGTTATCAGCAATGCCGATATAGTTACAAACCTGACAAGGAAGTATTAAGCATAGCAAAATTTTTCAGAGAAAAAGAAATCCCTGCTGATGTGATCGTATTAGACATCCATCATATGGAACAATACAAAATCTTTACCTGGGATGGTAAAGATTTCCCAAATCCAAAGCAAATGATTAAAAAGCTGGAGGAAATGGGATTCAAAGTTGTGGTAATTTGTGACCCAGGAATAAAAATAGAAGAAGGTTATGAAGCTTATGATTCTGGTAAAAAAGAAGACGTTTTTATAAAATATCCTGATGGTGAATATTACGAAGGCGAAGTTTGGCCAGGATGGTGTCATTTCCCTGATTTCACAAAACTTACTGTAAGAAATTGGTGGCAAGAAAAACTGAAAGCTTATACTGATTTGGGAATACTGGGCTTATGGAATGACATGAATGAAATTGCTACTTGGGGACAATATTTGCCTGATTTAATGGAATTTGATTATGAAGGAGAAAAAGCCTCTACTCGCAAAGCAAGAAACGTTTATGGAATGCAAATGGCAAGAAGTACTTATGAAGGTGCTAAGCAAAATTCTCCTAATAAAAGAGTCTTTAACTTAACAAGAGCAGGGTTTTCTGGTATCCAAAGATATGCAGCTGTTTGGACAGGTGATAATGTTGCCGATGATGAGCATATGTTATTAGGTGTGCGTTTGGTCAACAGCTTAGGGTTAGCAGGTGTTGCTTTTGCTGGTTACGATATTGGCGGTTTTGCTGGTGATGCCGATAGCCAATTGTTTGCACGTTGGATTTCTATAGGTGCATTTGCTCCATTTTTTAGAGGGCATAGCATGATTAATAGTAGAGATTCGGAACCATGGGCTTATGGTGAGGAAGTAGAAGAAATTTCTAGAAATTACATTAATTTGCGATATAAAATGATGCCTTATATCTATTCTGCATTCTACAAGGCACACGAAAAAGGTATTCCGGTTGCAAGAAGTTTAGCTATTTATCATCCTCATGATGCGAAAATTTATAGCTCGCTCTATGAAAATCAGTATTTCTTTGGACCTGACATTATGGTTGCACCAGTTGCCAGTAAAGTTAATTTGGCAAAAGTATACTTCCCTGAAGGAGAATGGTATGATTTATTTGACGATACCTACTACAGAGGAAATCAAGAAGTGATAGTAGAATGCCCCATAGAAAGATTGCCTGTTTTTGTCCGGGCATCTGCCATTATTCCAATGCAGGATAAGTTAGAAAACTTAAGCAACAACCATAATGAATGTTTGCATCTTCATATCTATGGAGGAAAGGAAAAAAATACATACGAGTATTATGAAGATGATGGCGAGTCATTCAATCACGTAAATGGTGAATTTTATAAAAGAACGATTGAATTCATTCCTGAGGAGAGACAATTAATTTTACATACTAAAACAGGAGAATTTAATTCTCAATATCAAAAAATTCAACTGTTCTTCCATGGTTTTGAAGGAAAGATTAATGGAAAAATTCAAATTAATCAGCAAACTATTCCTTTGGAAAAACAAGATTTCAATTTTATCGATCAAATATCTAATTTTGATCCATTACCAGAAAATGAGAGAATTAACTTGAAAGTAAACGACTTACCAAATGCTGTATTCAATTTTGATAATGATAAAATTGAAGTGAATTGGTAGTATTTAAGTTTTTATTATTTTTCTAACATTCATAAAAATTCATGAAATCATATCTTCTACTTTCAGTTACTGCTCTTGCCATATTTGTTACTGCATGCGAATCTGTACAAGAAAAAATGCAGCAGGAGATCATAATTACATATCCTGAAAAGGCAAAGGATATGAATATCTATGAGGTCAATATCAGACAATATACTACAGAAGGAACCATTAATGCATTTATCCCCCATCTTGATAGATTAAAAAATATGGGGGTTAATATTTTATGGATAATGCCTGTCCAGCCTATAGGTGAGAAAAATAGAAAAGAACCATTAGGAAGTTACTATTCTATAAAAGATTATACTGAGGTTAATCCCAGTTTTGGAAATTTAGAAGATTTCAAGAAAATGGTTGAAAAAGCTCATGAAAATGAAATGATTGTGCTTCTAGATTGGGTAGCCAATCATACGGCATACGATCATCATTGGGCTGAAGACCATCCAGAATATTATAATCTAGATTCATTGGGCAATCTTCAATCGCCAGTGGCAGATTGGACAGATGTTGCAGATTTAAATTATCAAAATGAGGCTTTGCATCAAGCCATGATTTCAGAAATGAAATGGTGGGTATCTGAGACCAATATTGATGGCTTCCGATGTGATGTTGCCGGTATGGTACCAAATGAATTCTGGAAAAAAGCTATTGATAGCCTAGAAGCAACAAAAGATGTATTTATGTTAGCAGAGTGGGATGAGCCAAAAATGCACGATGTTGGTTTTGATATGACTTATGGATGGGAATTTCATCATATATTAAACAATATTGCTAAAGGCAAAGCCAATACAGATTCACTGGTGAAGTACATTGAAGAAGATTTAGATAGATATGATTCAACGGCTTTTAGAATGTATTTCACTTCTAATCATGATGAAAATAGCTGGAACGGTACTGTATTTGAAAGAATGGGAGATGCTTACAAAGCCTTAGCTGTTTTGACGGCTACTGTACCTGGAATGCCATTAATTTATGGGGGACAAGAAGCAGGCTTGGATAAAAGACTACCATTTTTTAAAAAAGATAGCATCGACTGGTCAAATTTATCTTATGAAGATTTTTATAGTAGTCTATTAACACTCAAGAAAAATAACCCTGCCTTATGGAATGGTGCTTATGGCGGTGGGTTTCAGGTAATCAATTCAGAACAGAACTCTTCTGATATATTAGCTTTCAGCAGAAAAAAGGATGACAATGAAGTAATTGTTATTTTAAATTTGTCTGACACCACACAATCATTTCTAATTGATAACAATTACGAAGGGAAAACCTTTCAAAAAGCTAATAACCCTCAGCTTACTGTAACTTTTTCGGATAATCAGGAACCATTGGCTTTTGATCCATGGTCTTATATGATTTTAATAAAAAATAGCTTGAAAGACGAATAATGGAAAAAATTTCAATCGAATCAGAAAAGCCAAAATTAAACTTTTGGGAAATTTGGAACATGAGTTTTGGCTTTTTAGGTATTCAATTTGGCTTTGCTTTGCAAAATGCCAATGTCAGCCGAATATTTGAAACCCTTGGTGCAGAAAAAGATAGTTTACCGATTCTTTGGCTGGCAGCTCCTGTCACTGGTTTAGTAATTCAGCCCATCATCGGATATTATTCCGACAGAACTTGGATTCCCAAATGGGGCAGACGAAGACCTTTCTTTGCTATTGGAGCTATATTAGCCACTATAGCATTGTTTATTATGCCCAACTCTCCTAGTTTATGGATTGCAGCAGGTATGCTTTGGATTATGGATGGCTCTATCAATGTTAGTATGGAGCCTTTTAGAGCATTTGTTGGAGATATGCTACCTAATGAACAGCGAACCAGGGGTTTTGCCATGCAGGCTTTCTTTATTGGAATAGGTGCTGTAGTGGCTTCTATCCTACCCTATGTTCTCACCAATTGGCTTGGATTTGATAATACAGCCCCTGATGGTCAAATTCCAGATTCTGTAAAATGGTCTTTTTATATTGGAGGTGTAGCTTTTCTATCAGCTGTGATGTGGACTGTTTTCAATACTAAAGAATATCCTCCAGACGATATTGAAAAGCTAAAATTAGAAAATAGTGAGAGAGGAATATTCACCGGTTTAGTAGAATCATTTGTCGGCATATTTAAAATGCCAAAAACGATGGTTCAGTTAGCTTTCGTTCAATTTTTCTCCTGGTTTGCATTATTTGCCATGTGGATTTATACCACTCCAGCCGTAACAGAACACGTTTATGGAACTACCGATACAAAATCAGTCCTATATAATGAAGGGGCTAATTGGGTAGGTATTATGTTTGGTGTTTATAATGGCGTTGCTGCATTGGCAGCTTTTATATTGCCACAATTAGCTAAATATTTTGGTAGAAAAGGAACGCACTTAATAGCATTATTTTGTGGGGCTGCTGGTTTAATTTCTATTTTTTACATAAAAGAGCCTAATTTATTAGTTTTTAGTATGATAGGTGTTGGTATTGCCTGGGCAAGCATACTTTCAGTTCCATATGCTATGTTAAGTAGCGCTTTACCTTCTGACAAAATGGGATATTATATGGGAGTATTTAACTTCTTTATTGTGATACCTCAAATTGTTGCCGCTGGTATATTAGGATTTATTCTTAAAGGCTTTTTTAACAATGATGCTATTTATGCATTAATCGTTGGTGGAGTTTCCATGCTTATTGCCGGTCTATTAAGCCTAACTGTCAATGACCATGATAAAGAAAAATTAGACAGATTATAAGCCTGAAAGATGTTTTAGTATATTTTTCATCTATGAATGTAAGCTTAATATCGAATAATTGAACTAACGAGAAACAGTCAACAAATCAATTCTTTACAATTTGTTCAAAATTTATTACAATTGATAATAAAAAAGATATCTGAATATCTATATTTAATGTCAGAATAAAGGAATTGGACTATACTAAATAAATTGTAATGAAACAGCTTTTACCACTAATATTTATACTACTTTCTTTTAGCCTTTCTTCTTTGCAGGCACAAGATTTGGGAAGTAACCTCTGGACTCCTTCAAGCAATACTTCTTCGGCCAGATTAATTGAAGCAGAAAAACAACAAACTTTCAAACTTGCTTTTGGAGATTTAAACAACGCCTTACTTCAAAATAGTAATCATACAATGGCTATTCCATATCCAGATGGTAGCTTTAAGAATTTTTCTCTAGAAGAAAGCTCAGTAATGTCAGCTGCTTTAGCTGCTAAATTTCCAGAAATCAAAACTTTTATAGGTGAAAATAAGAAAACAGGTGAAATTGTTCGGTTAGACGTAAGTAAAAAAGGCTTTCACGCCATGATATATTCCAATGAAGGCGTGTTTTTCATTGATCCCATTGAAAAGAATAATATAAGTGACTATCAAGTGTATTTCAAAAAAGACTTATTTAAGGAAACTAAAAAAGCAGCTTTTCCGGAATCTGAACCTATTATTTTTGATAAGGATCAGTATAAAAGAATACAAAGTAGGGTAGCCAGTGGTAATGTACAAAGACCTTCTGGCACGCAACTCAGAACCTACAGAATTGCAGTAGTTGCTACTGGAGAATATACACAATATCATGGTGGCACAGTTCAAGATGCTCTTTCTGCCATTGTAACCACCATGAATAGAGTAAACGGCATTTTTGAAAAGGAAATGGCAGTTAGAATGGAACTTGTAGGAAATAATGACCAATTGATTTTTACAGATGGTGCAACTGATCCTTTTAATAATGAAGACAATGGAGTATTAATAGAGCAGGTGCAGGTTGAAATTAATACTCGAATTGGCCTTGAAAATTATGATATTGGACATGGATTTTCTACGATTCCTGGTGGACTAGCTGGTTTAGGAGTTGTTTGTAACGATAGTGGTAAAGGATTTGGAGTTACAGGCTTAACAAATCCTATTGGAGATCCATTTGATGTAGATTATGTATCACATGAAATTGGACACCAATTCGGTGCTCCTCATTCTTTTAATGGCACTGTGGGTGGATGTTCAAATCGTAGTTCAAATTCGGCTTATGAACCAGGAAGTGGTACAACCATCATGGCGTATGCGGGCATTTGCGGTAGTGATAATATTCAGCAAAGAAGTGATGCGTATTTTCATGCTGGAAGTCTTGAGTTCATGAATGGGTATATGCAAGATGGTACTGGTAATAGTTGTGCACAAATAACAGAAACCGGAAATAGTCTGCCTGTGGTAAATGCTGGTCAGGGTGGCTTTTCTATTCCTATTAACACTCCTTTTCAACTAAATGGTTCGGCTACTGACCCTAATGGGGATAATTTAACTTATACCTGGGAACAATTTGATTTAGGAGAGGCTGGCTCACCAAACGCACCAGTGGGCAGCGCACCCTTATTCAGATCATTTTCACCTTCTCAAGATAGTTTTCGAATTTTTCCGCAACGTTCTGACATCATAAATCAGACACAAACTATAGGCGAAATATTACCTAGTTATGCTCGTAATCTCAACTTCAGACTAACGGTTAGAGATAATCAAGCTATATCAGGAGTCAACTATGATGATATTAGTTTCAGCGTAACTGATGCTGCTGGTCCATTTACAGTAGAACCTGTTAACGGGAATTACAATGGTTTAAACACCATTAATGTCAATTGGAATGTCAATAATACCGATATTGCTCCTGTAAATGCACAATTTGTTGATATCTATGTATCTTTAGATGGAGGTCAGACCTTTACTGAAAAAGTATTAGAAAATACGCCAAATGACGGTACTGAACCTATCAAATTACCTAATGTTAATACTTCTCAAGCAAAAATTAAGATAGCCGCCTCCAACAGTGTATTTTTCAATATGAGCCCAAGCGTATTTTCTATTACAGAAACTACTGAGCCATCCTATGTTATCACAGTTAGTTCAGAAGTAAATGAATACTGCCCTAATGATGAAATTACCTTTTCAATAGAAACGGAATCAATTCTTGGTTTTAATGAGGGTATAGTATTATCCACCGCAGGATTAGAGCAATTCAATGTTAATTTCGATAATCAAGTTTTAACACCTGGCTCAAGTACAACATTAAGAATATCAAATGTAAACCAAGTTTCGGGTCAAGTTGATTTTATTGTTAATTCTAATACCTCTAATATATCATTCAACAGTAATGCAGTATTTACGGTAAATAAATTTGCAGAAACACCTACTATTACTTTCCCTTCAAATGGAGCTGTGGATTTGAATCTACAACCTACATTTATATGGACTGATAATAATGTTACTGCTGATTATCGATTAGAAATAGCTACTGATAATAACTTCACAAACATTATTGAAACAAATCAAGTAGTTAACAATAAAGAATCGAAACTAAATAATCAATTAGAAGGAAATTCTACTTATTACGCAAGATTAATTGCTGAAAATATTTGTGGTCAAAGTGCCTATACGCCTACCCTAACGTTTTCAACCGCAAATATAATTTGTGATAATTTTGTAAGCACTGATGTTCCACTTGAAATTCCAGTGACTATCAGTACGGTAGAATCTACCATTAATGTTCCTTATTCCGGAGCGATTGAATCTATGTCAGTACAAAATCTAATTGGTACGCACTCATGGATTTCAGATTTAACAGTTCGACTTCAAAGTCCTGCTGGTACTCAAATCACTCTGTTTTCTAATATTTGCGGTGCTACTCAAAACTTCAATCTTGCTCTTAGTGATGATGGATTAAGTAGTTCCTCTATTGCATGCCCAGCTACTGACGGACAAACTTATCAACCACAAACCCCTTTTAGTACATTTAATGGAGAAGATGCACAGGGAGAATGGAAATTAATTATTGAAGATAGAGTAACGGCCGATGGGGGACAGTTAGACTCATGGGGGTTAGATTTTTGTTTGGCAGATGTAGTGGGTCCAGAAATTATTGCTCCAAGCAATATCTTGGCTTCAGAAGATAGAATTGGCACTATTGCCCTTAATTGGACAGATAACTCTACAAGTGAGACGGGTTTTGTAATTGAAAGGTCTGATGTTGATAATCCCAATTTCAGAGAAGTTGGCAGAGTTGGAGCCAATGTTACTGCCTATGAGGACAATACAATTTTAGAGGAAAAGGAATACACCTACAGAGTAAAAGCAATTTTGGATATATTCTCTTCCAATTACTCTAATTTAGTTAGCATTTTAACACAGCCACAAGTTCCTGCCGCCCCATCAACCATAATTGCATCCAATCTATCGAATAACAACGTTTTAATTCAATGGAGTGATAATAATGACATAGAATTTGGCTATTTCTTAGAGCGCTCTGTGAATGACAATTTAGATTATGATACAATTGCTGGCTTAGGTCAAAATAGTTTTTCCTATACTGATGATGAAGTGGATCCGAAAACTACTTACTATTACAGAGTGAGGGGGTTTAATCAAAATGGAATAGGAGCATTTTCTGAAGAAGCGATGATTGAAACTTTAGAGGCATTTCCTATGGCTCCTAGTAATCTAAGGTCAACAATAGAAAATGATACGATTGTTAATTTAAGTTGGAGCGACAATTCTGAAAATGAATTATCCTTTACACTTCAAAGAGCAACAGAAAATGGAAATTTTATTACAATAGAAAATTTACCTGCAAATTCAGATACTTTTGAAGAAGTTTTAAATCCTGGGACTTACCGTTATAGAGTAGCAGCTAGAAACTCTAGAGGATTATCTGACTATTCAAATGTGGAAACTTTTACAATTATAAACCTTGATGAAGATGGATCTGTTTTGGGAGTTAATCAGAAATGGGATTCAGAATTAAAATTATATCCTAATCCAACAAAAAATGTTGTTTTCCTAAAAAATGAAAGCCAATTAAAAATCAATCGAATTGAAATTCGAAATGCCTTAGGACAAAGGATATCAGGAATGAAGAATATTTTGTCGGATGAAGAAATAGAAATACCTTTAGATAATTTAAGCTCAGGAATGTATTTCATTCATATTCAATCTGCCGAAGCCTTTGTCATAAAACAACTGATAATTGAATAGGAAATAAAACATATTTTAAAACCTCTCAAAGCATATAATTTGAGAGGTTTTTTTAAGCCCTTGGATGAAATGAATTTAACGTTTGACTTAAAAAATCACGATCCAAATGCGTATAGATTTCAGTAGTGGTAATCGATTCATGCCCTAACATTTCTTGAACGGCACGTAAATCAGCTCCTCCTTCAATTAAATGAGTGGCAAAAGAATGTCGAAAAGTATGCGGACTCACTTTCTTTTTTAAACCGGCTAAAATAGTCTGTTTTTTGACCATCGTAAAAATTGAAACCCGACTTAAAGAACCTCCAAAACGATTTAAAAAGACATGGTCTTTAGCTTCCAAAGCAGGATTTTGATGAATCCTGACTTCATTGATGTAAATTTTCAATTGTTTTAAGGCTGATTTACCGATCGGTACTAATCTTTCCTTACTCCCCTTCCCTATAACCCTTATAAAACCAATATCGAAATACGTATTCGAAATTTTAAGATTAACTAGTTCACTAACCCTTAGACCAGAAGAATATAAAACCTCCAAAATTGTTCTATCTCGCTGACCATTTGCGGAGCTTCTATCAATCGAATCAAATATGGATTCAATTTCATCGTAACTTAATACATCAGGCAATTTTCTACCTAATTTAGGTGCTTCTAGCAACTCAGCAGGATTCTCACTTATAATATCTTCAAATACTAAAAATTTGAAAAAACCTTTTATTCCAGAAACCACCCTTGCTTGTGTATGAACTGTCATTCCCAATTCATTTACATATTCTAAAAAATCATGTAAATCTGTCGATGAAACTTCTAATGGCTCTACTTTTCGATTGGAGATATCAAAAAACTGTTTTAGCTTTAAGACATCATGAACGTAAGCTTCTACGGAGTTTTCAGCAAGTGAACGCTCTAGTTGCAAATAATTTTTATATTCTGTTAAAAAAACATCCCAAGCCATAACCGAAAGTAATGCAAAAAAAGAAAATCATCATCATCAACGGTCCCAATTTAAATCTATTAGGAAAAAGAGAACCTGGGATTTATGGCGCTTCGAGTTTTGAATCATTTTTGGAAGAACTAAAAAGTAAACATACCGATTTTGAAATTACCTATTATCAATCCAATACCGAGGGTGAATTAGTAGATGCCATTCAAAAAGCTGATAATGTATATACGGGAATCTTATTAAATGCTGCGGCTTACACACATACTTCAGTAGCAATCCATGATGCAATCGGGAGCATACAAACTCCCGTAATAGAAATCCATATTTCTAATATTTACAAACGAGAAGAGTTCCGACATAAAAGCATCATTTCAGCAAATTGCATTGGAATGATTTCGGGTTTAGGATTAAAAGGATACGAATTAGGATTGGAGTATTTCAAAAAATAAGAAAATGAAAATAGCCATAATTGCCCACGATGGTAAGAAACCTGAAATGGTCTCTTTCCTTAATAAAAATAAAGAAAAATTAAAAAAAGTGTCTTTGGTAGCCACAGGAACAACTGGCAAATATGTAGAAAATACTGGGTTGCAGGTTGAAAAATTACTTTCAGGACCAATTGGGGGAGATGCTCAAATCGCTGCCTTATCAGCAGAGAGAAAATTAGAAATGGTACTTTTTTTCAGAGATCCTCTTGGCAAACATCCTCACGAACCAGATGTCCAAATGTTAATGCGAATTTGTGATGTTCATAATATCCCCATTGCAACTAATCCAGCAACTGCCCAGCTTTTGATTGATGCATTTTGGAAAAAAGAAATTGAGTAATAAACTGCTTAACAACATATTAATGATTAAATCCATTCTAAAATCAGGACCTTACACTGGTAAATGTTACCTAATTACACTCCATTCTAAGTTATTATTCAAAAGTTAAATACTTTAGTTGATTATTCGACCAATGGTATTGCTTTGCCCTATGAATATAATTATATTAGAATAATTTATAAACTTTTGATGTTATGGCGGAAAGAGCATTTATCCAATCAGGTACCACTGGCCCCAGATTGAAACATTTATTAAACAGTATAAACTTTTACACGATATGCTGGATATCATCTGCAATTTTATTGACTGCTACTTATGGTTATTATTATCAAACAGAGTATTTGGCAGAAGCAGGAGTT
Source organism: Marivirga sp. (assembly GCF_035704835.1). GTDB lineage: Bacteria > Bacteroidota > Bacteroidia > Cytophagales > Cyclobacteriaceae > Marivirga. The sequence goes on from NZ_DASSWQ010000022.1 coordinate 58,132, forward strand.
CTAGGCCTGGCACTCACTTTGGGTGGAGAATTCCTCATCGCCTTGCTAATAACTGGTTTAGCAACTCTTTATATATATGATAAAAGGCAAACTGATACTCCAATACAGCGCGTTTTCCCTGTTGTTATCTGGGGTCGAAAATTTTTAGTGAAAGTAGGTCCTCTTTTGCGTCAGTATTTATTTTCAAACGATCAGGAAGAAACGCCATACAACAGAATTACCAGAAATTGGATTTATGCTACCTCTGCTGGAGTCAGCAATACAATTGGTTTTGGCAGCCAAATAGACATGGATAAAGTGGGCACTACCCTAATTATGCCTGCTACATTTACCAACACCAAAACTAAAACAGGTGATGAAACCGGTCATTTTTACAAAAAAGTAATAGGAGAATATACCGGTGTCCAAACCTATACATTAAATCATTTTGTACACATAAGCGCCATGTCGTATGGGGCACTATCTTATAATGCTCATGCAGCACTCAGCAAAGGAGCGAAAATGGCTGGAATTTTACATAATACTGGTGAAGGTGCATTAGCGCCATGTCATGAATATGGCGGTGCAGATTTAGTTTTCCAGATTGGAACAGCCAAATACGGAATCAGAAATGAGGAAGGTGATTTGGATGAAGGTTTACTAAAAGACATGGCAAATCATCCTCAGGTGAAGATGTTTGAAATTAAATTAGCGCAAGGTGCAAAACCAGGGAAAGGTGGAATGCTTTTGAAGGAGAAAATTACAGCTGAAATAGCACAAATACGAAAAATCCCTATGGGAAAAGATGCTTATGCACCAGCAAGACATAAAGAATTTTCAGATGTGGCAGGACTCTTTGAATTTATTGATAAAGTGAGGAAAATCACCAATAAACCTGTAGGCATTAAAATGGTCATTGGTCATACCGTAGAAATAGAAGACATAGCCAAGATGATGCGGGATGAACCAGGAAGAGGTCCTGATTACATTGTAATTGATGGCGGTGATGGCGGAACTGGCGCTTCTCCACATGTTCTAAGTTCTTATGCAGGCCTACCTATGAAGCAAGCCTTGGCTGTTGCAGATTGGGCTTTAAGAAATTATGGTGTTAGAGATAAAGTGGTAGTTTTTGCCAGTGGTAAAATTGCAACAACTATTGATATAGCCGTTGCAATGGCCTTAGGTGCAGATGCTGTTTATATAGCCAGAGGTTTCATGTTATCACTTGGTTGTATTCAAGCATTAGAATGTCACACCAATTCCTGCCCTACGGGAATTGCTACTCAAAACAAAAGATTGCAAAAAGCACTAGACATAGAAGCAGCCGCAAAAAGAATAGCCACTTATGCTGATGCACTTTATAAAGAAACGCAAATGCTAGCAGAATCCTGCGGTTATGATAGTCCGAGTAAAATCAAGGCTGATGACATTATGGTGGTTACCTCTCCAGGGCACTTAGATTATTTATCAGAACTACAAGGAATTTCTGCTTTTGAAGCAAGTCAGGAAAGAAGACTCGCCCGAGAAAAAAATATGAGCGTGGGTGAAATGAAGATGAGACGGGAGGAGGTTTAAGATTAGTAAGGATTGTTAAAATGGTAAATTCTGCTTATTTGTTTTCAAAGACACACGCGACACGCGTGCCTATTTGAAAAACATTCGATTGTATCGTCCTAAAAGTTTACGATATAAGGATAGAAGATTATAAAAGCATTTATTAAAGCAAAGATTACGGCAAAACCAACAGCACCAGCGGCAACATCCTTTATCATCCCTATTTTTTCGTTATAGTCGGGATGAATAAAATTGCAAGTAAGTTCAATAGCTGTATTTAGACTTTCTACGGTCAAAACCAAACCAATAGAAAAAACTAGGAACATCCATTCAATCCTTGAAATATCAAAATATATACTGATTAATAAAAAGAATAGTCCAATGATACACTGGGTTATGATGGCATGTTCAGTTAAAAGCAACCGTGACATACCAACGAAAACATACTGAATACTTTTTCCTGACTTCCGCACTCATTTTTGAATAATTTCATAAGTTAATGATATACAGAGGTTAAGGTGTTTTTGATTTGGTATTTTGGGTGTTAATTTTATTGAATATCTTTGGTTTCTATGTTTTTACGCAAACTCAAATCGAAGAATGGTAAGACCTATTTTCAGGTAGTTGATAAGAGTTCAGGC
>NZ_DASSWQ010000064.1:0-58284 GCF_035704835.1 Marivirga sp.
CTTCAAAAGGATGATGAACATATGGAAATCATCTCTTTGGCTCTATTTACAAAAGATGTATCAAAGCTGTTTCATCTGTTATCAAAATTTTTTACCATTAAAAGGGATATATTATGGGGTTTTTAAGGGCTGACTAATTAAGGTAAACTAAATACTATTGGAAAATAGGGTGAAATTGTAACAAGTCAAATGATGTTACCAATTATACTTTAATCAAGGTAGGACAGCAAATTTGGTTTGATAGGTTTCGGTGCCATCAGCGTTAATAGAGAAAACCAAATAGACTCCACTTTTAGATTTGAAGCCTGAATAGTTACTTAAGTTCCAGGAAAATGTTCCGCCATTAGCTTGACCTTTATGGATGAGGTTTCCTGCTATGTCTGTAATCATCACTTCATTATTATAAGCTAAGCCTCGAATCGTAACGGTATTATCGGCAGAAAGTCGAACAGGGTTTGGAAAGACCTCCACATCTGAATGTACTGCTCCGGCTCGGGTAGCATCCGTTCGGTAGGAAAGCAACTGTTTTGAAGAGCTCAAGAAAAGTTCTCCATTTAGAGGATTGACAACCATTTGCTGAATATCGTTATTCACTATCGGACTGTTTGATCTTCTTAAATGCAAAATATTTTGTTCTATGTTTTCATCAAAAAGCCATAAACCATCTCGCGTGCTCATCCATTTTCTATTGCCGCCATCTATAGCGATATGATTAACGGGAATTCCATCAAAAAGGAAAAATCCTTCAAAAATAGGTTGAGAAGCATCTACATTTTCACCTTGCAAAACGCCTTGAAAGCGATTAAAAAAGGCAACTCCACTTTCAGTTGCAATCCACAACTGACCACTTAAATCCAATGCCAAATCCTTGATTTGATTATTGGGGAAATTACCATTTCCTAAAATCGTATTGAGCCTTCTTTCGGATCCGCTTTCCGGATTAAAAACAAATACACCTGAGTTGGTGGCTAAATAATGATCTCCATTAGGCACTATTAAATAATCAGTTATTAAATTATTGGCTGGTAGATTCATTTCTTTCACCTGCTCAGTTTCCGGATTAAAAAGAGCATATAAATTATTCTCCGTTTTCACCAAAGCCCAATAACTCGCCTGTGGACTTTCAGCTAAGCTAACCCATTCAGTTATAATGGAGTCACCCAAATTTAATGCGGAAATGCTTTCCGTATCCCAACTGAATATTCCTTCTTCTGGGCTAAGGAATATACCATTTCCTGAAGTCAGGTCTAAAGCTACATCCCTGAACAGCGGTAAATCCTGACCAAAAGCATCTTTTGCTGTATAAGTCCATTTGCCATTTTCAAAATATGAAAACCCGACAGTACTTTCAGCCAAGTGAAAAGTAAATTGCTCAATTTGATGCAGGCTTTCAGTTTTACCTTTTGGTCCTTGGGGAGCCAAGCTTTCTGTTGCACCTTGCTGATAGCGAATTAAACCTAAGGTTTCTTCGGCAAGGAAAAACTGACCTTCAAAAAAAATAAAGTCATTGATTTGCTTTGCTTCCGTCACCGTGAAAGCTGATTCAAATCTGATTTCATTAAACTGAAAAAGCTGATTAGAGGAGGATAAATACAATTCGTTATTTATCACTTTTAATTGCTGAATGCTTGCATCTGCACCAAAAATACTTTGCCAGACGTCACTTTGAAATTGATAAATGCTATCGTTTTCTGCCAAACCGTAAAGATTTCCCTTGTAAAAAACGGTTTTTAATAGCGCTGTTCCATTGTTGTTAATTGTTTCCCTCTCCCAGTTTTGAAAATCTTTGAGATTGAAATTTCCTGTTAAATTTCCTGTTAATAATCCATCAGCTGTACTAAGATAAAGATTTTCGGTATCTGTACTGATTCCATTGATGCTAATTGTTTCTCCATTCTCACCCAAATCAAGAAAAGCATCTACTAATTCGTTTTCAACTGCATTGTACAAAACCACTCCAAAATCTGTAGCTAGATAAATAATATCTGAAACCTGAACTGCTCCATTAATCTTTGTTTCTCCTCTTAAATCGGACTCAAATATTCCTTTGAAAGTGGTGATGTTTAATTCACTATCCATTACATCCATCAATCCATCTGCATAGCCAATCAGCAATAAATCATTGACTGATTCCAGCATACTGATGTTGATGCTGCTTAACCCATCAGTAGTGCTTAAAGTATTAAGACTTCCATCTTCAGTGTCAAAATAGAAAAGCCCATTATTAGTTGCACAGAAAATCTTATTATTAAAAACAGCTGTCTTCTGAGCCGTAGAATAATCTTCATGATTTCTCCAGCTGCCCAATGGAATATTTTGAGCAAGTAGGTTAAAGGAAAATATAAAGATATATAAAAATGAGACTGATTTGAGCATGGTTCTTTTAATGCATTGAATTATGTTTCAAATATAAGAAGTGATAGTTAAGATGTTGAGTCCCCTAACCCCCAAAAGCCCCCTTTTAATTCCCCCAAAGGGGGAAAAGTGCAAGGAAATACTTTCGATTTTTAATTTGATACTGTATAATGTTAATAAATTTTTGAAATAAAATCTAAATAATAGAGATGAACTTTATTGTTTACTGCTTATGAAGATCTGTGGGATTCCCCCTTTGGGGGTTAGGGGGCATTAAAACATTTCCTACATCTCGGTTCATACTTATCCTTTTCGCCCAAGATTACTTTTTGCTTGTTTTCGCTAAGTCGGTAAGAGTAGGAGGCAATTCCTCCACATTTTACGCATATAGCATGGACTTTAGTTACGTATTCAGCAGTTGCCATCAATTCGGGCATGGACCCAAATGCTTTTCCGCTAAAATCCATATCCAAGCCTGCAATGATGACTCTTTTGCCTTGGTTTGCCAGAGTATTTACAACATTCACTATCTCCGAATCAAAAAATTGGGCTTCATCTATGCCTACGACTTCAGAATTTCCTGAGAACAATAAAATATCTTCTGCGAAATCAACAGGAGTGGACCGGATTTTAGTTTTATTATGCGAAACCACTTCAGATTCATCGTAGCGGGTGTCAATTTTAGGCTTGAAAATTTCTATCTTTTGCTTGGCAATGAGTGCACGATTAAGTCTTCGGATTAGCTCCTCAGTTTTTCCGCTAAACATAGAACCACAAATCAGTTCTATCCAACCTTTTCCTTTGCCGCCTTCTTCTCTTCCTATATGTGGTTCTACAAACATATTTCTTTATATAGCTTAATTCTAACTGCTTTATACTTATTCAAATTGAAAGTTATTTAAATTATTAATGCTTCTATTACATAAATCTAGTAGACCTTCAAACTCCTTAGATTTTCCGAAAATGATTCCTTCATTCCTGAAATTTTTAAATCGTGACGAAGGAAACGAGATAAAAATTTCAGGAATCTTCTGCCAGAAATTGTTTCAAATGATAATTCAATCAGAATACTCCATATGCGGAAATTTATTCCGTTCCGCTACTTTTATTTTAATATCTCCCAAAACTACTGCCTGACAAGCTAATCTTTCATTTTCTGCCAATCGGTTCTGATTTCTAAATCTTTCTTCAGCAGACGTTAATTCTCCTAAATTCTCCATTCCATCATCCACTATCATTTTGCAAGTGGTGCATCTACCTTTTTTTCCACAGGCATGCATCCAATCGATAAAGTTTTCGTGTATAATCTCTAACGCTCTTTTTTCTGTGCTATTAGTGATTATCTTGCGTTCATAAAGGTTTGATATCTCAATTTCAGGCATAAGAATAAATGGCAAAAAAAGTAAATTAAATAATGGAGAGCAAATTAAATCATCAGGCGATTGATGCTTACAGCAAAGCATTGGCAAAACAACTGAGCCAATCTTTCTTCAGTAATTCATCTCACATCAGCGGAAAGGAAATTTTAGAGCTAAGCCCCAACAAACAAATTAATTTGATGGTGCTCAAAAACCTTTTCAAAAAATGGAAAAAAGAGAATGCAAAATTGCAAAGCCCTTATTTCGATTACCATAGTGATGAGGTGAAAAAAGCCATGAAAGATTTCATGAATACGCTCTCCCGTCATATTTATGTTAAAAAAGAACATTTTGAACCTATATTAAAGGAATCTATCAAAGATAGCGTTTTGTTGGCTTTCTCTCCCTATGATTTCTATTCTAAGGAAATTAACCAAAGAGATGACAGTCGTTTGCGCTTATCTGATTTGAAGGATTTGAAAAAATATATCAAGTTCAATGATTTTCTTTTGGATGGATTGATTGAGTATTTCGAATCTAGTAAAGAAAAAGTGGTTTTTAATGATACGGCTTTTGAGATGTTCAATGAGGTTTGCAGTAACTCGGAAGAACAACCTGCCGATATTCAGCCCCTTTTGGCTGAATTCTCCAAAACTTTGCCTCTTTCACTCGCGGATATTTATTTGGAAGAAGAAAAAGTGGAAGCAGGCATGCTTAATGATTCCTTACAAAGCAAGGAAAAACTAACTTTAGCTGATAAACTTTCGAAAAACGGTGGGAAAAGCATAATGAAAATGCTCACCCTGAATCAGCGCTTTATGTTTGTCAACGAATTATTTGAAGGCAATCAAAATCAATTCTTATCTGCTGTTGAACAAATTGATGCTATGGACAGCTATAAAGAGGCCGCCTCCCATGTCAAAAAATCATTTGTTGATAAATACAATTGGGATATGGAAACCGAGGAAGTTCAAGAGTTTATGGAGTTAGTGGAGAAAAGGTTTGGACAATAATAATTGGCATTAGTACAAACCTGTATGCTCTATATGTCTTTAAATTTAGATTTTTATTATAACTAGGGCATGTTGTTTTTTACTAATGCCTGACATAGCACTTCAGTAATTTGTTACGAAAAAATAAATAGAATCCGCCAAAGGCGGTAGTAGTTTCCTCTAGCGAGACGCTAGCGGAGGAAAATTATTTTCTATCGCCATCCCTTTCTGAATGGTAATGATTACTGTAGCCTCCGGCGCTAGATAAAAAGACTGCAAAGTTTCTTTGTCGCCAATCACCTCGTCAACACTTGCATCCTATGGGCATCCAGCTTTATTAGCACGAAAAGCAAGATGGTAAATGACCAAAGCGAAGAACCTCCATAACTAAAGAAAGGAAGCGGAATACCGGCTACTGGAAATAGACCGATGGTCATGCCAATGTTAATTCCGAAGTGGAAAAAGAAAATACCCGCCACTGCATAGCCATAAATCCTAGCAAAATTTGATTTTTGTCTTTCGGCTACAACTATAATCCTAACCATCAGCACTAGGAATAAAATTATTAATACAAAACTACCCGCCCAACCGTGTTCTTCTCCAATAGTGCAGAAAATAAAATCGGTGCTTTGCTCGGGAACGAAGTCAAATTTGGTTTGCGTTCCTTCTAAAAAACCTTTACCAAAAGTACCACCGGAGCCAATAGCAATTTTAGATTGCGTAACATTCCAGCCATAACCTAAAGGGTCAGCATCTGGATTAACCAATGCCTTCAATCGGTTTTGCTGGTGAGGCTTGAGCACATCTGAAATCACATAGTCCACACTTTGGATTACGCCTATTACTATAACAGCAGCCAAAATCGTAATCCCAATATTTTTCAAACGCTTATTGTTTATGACGATGATGATAGTAGCCAATACAATAACTCCAATACTCAAGTACATTTGATCCACCAATAAAGTCAAGATGAAAATAATGGCGGCAGAAAGACCTGTAATCACATAAAAGGAAGGGAGTCCTTCTCTATAATATACCAAAATAAAACTAATAAAAACTAAGGCAGTTCCAGCATCACCTTGCATGATGACTAATCCCATAGGCACCAATACAAAAAGAGAAGATTTGATTTGCTCCTTGAACTGATCGAGCCTGACATTATTACTACTAAAATATTTCGCTATTGCTAAGGAGGTGGCAAACTTTGCAAATTCTGAAGGTTGGAGCCGAACGGATCCAAATACAAACCAGGATTGATTCCCTGCTATTTCTGTACCAACTATTAAAACTAAAACTAATAAGACGAGAACTACTGCATAAATATAATATGCAAAGGAATCGAAGAACTTATAATCCAAAATCATGATAGCTGTTATTATGACCAAAGAACCTGCAATCCAAATTAATTGCTTGCCAGAGTTAAGGTCAAAGCTGAAAATATTTTGTTCTTGTTCCGCATCATAAACCACAGCATAGATATTGAGCCACCCTAAAATAACTAGTATAAAAAAAACTGCTATCAGCAACCAATCTACCCTATTCCAAATGCCATCCTGTCTTCTCATAAATTATTCAAATACGCTTTGGTCATCACATAATTTTCTACCCAAGCTCTGTTGGATGCCACTTCACCTTTAATGTATTTTTCTATCAATAAACCCGTGATAGCAGCGGCAACACCTCCACCCCAGCCAGCATTTTCTACATAAACTGAAATGGCAATTTGAGGATTTTTCTTTGGAGCAAAAGCCATAAATGCAGAGTGGTCGAAGCTATCTTTATTTTGCACGGTACCTGTTTTTCCTGCTATTTGGATATCTTTTACCCTAGCAACTCGGGCTGTTCCATCCACAATTTCGCCCATCGCATCCACGACTGTTGTGAAATGAACCGAATCTATTCCTGTATCTTGTCTTTCGTACTGAATTTTGTAATATGAATCAGTGGTTTCAATTCCCTTAACCATATGCGGCCGAATATAATAACCTCTATTTGCTAAAATGGAAGCTAAATTGGCTACCTGAAGAGGAGTAGTCAATAATTCTCCTTCTCCTATACTTAATGAATAGATAGTATAAAAATTCCAATGATCTTTTTGATAATAGTAATCATAATAAGTAGGTCCTGGTACCAAGCCAGGGCTTTCATTTGGAATGTCTATTCCTAATTTTCTTCCAAAACCAAAATCGTTTAGATACCTATTCCAGGTGGTTAATCCCACTCTAGCATCTTTATTAAAATCATCTAAATCGCCTTGCTGAATAATTCTTTTAAATGTTTGATAAAAATATGGATTGCAAGAATATTTAATAGCACCATGTAAATCTTCATTGCTATGCGATCCGTGGCAATTGATAATGCCTCTATTACATGCTATTCGAGTAGAAGGAGTAACCACACCTTCTTGTAAGGCTATTAAAGATTGTACTAATTTAAATACAGATCCTGGGCGGTATTGCGCCATTATAGGTCGGTTAAACAAGGGCTTTAATGTATCCTTATTGAGTTCACCAAAATTTTTACTATAATTTCTTCCTGCCAAAAGATTGGGGTCATATGAAGGACTGTTTACAAATGCCAGAATTTCACCAGTTGTGGGTTCAATGGCCACTATGCTCCCTACTTTATCTTTCATTAAATATTCAGCATATTTCTGCAACTCCAAATCTATAGTAGAAACCAAATTATTGCCTGGAACTGAAAGCGTATCAAATTTCCCATCATTAAAGGAGCCTTTTTCAATTCCTCTTACATTTACTAACTTATATTTTACACCCCTTTTTCCTCTCAATTCTTCTTCATAGGCCGCTTCAATTCCTGAAATTCCAATAAAGTCACCTTGCTTGTAGTAATTGGCGGTATCTCTTTCCAATTGTCTTTTACTTACCTCTCCTATGTAACCTAATCCATTTGCCAATACAGGCTCTGGGTATTTACGAACAGTACGAGCAACAGGATAGAACCCTTGATATTCCACCAGGCGGGTTTGAATCTTGGCGAATTCTTCATTGCTCAATTGTGGATAAAAAAGTGACTGTTTGATGTATGAATATTCTTTTGCCTTTTGCGTTTTAGCGATGAATTCCTCTTCAGTAATATTTAATAAGTTACAAAAAACAGTGGTATCTGGGACGTTTACTTCTTTAGGAACCACCATTATGTCATAAACAGGCGTATTATGAACAATGATTTTATGATTTCTATCTAAAATTAAGCCTCTATAAGGATACTGCACCACCTTATTAATCACATTGTTTTCAGCCGCTAATTTATATCGACTGTCCATTACCTGAATAGAAAATAATTTTACTAAGAAAATTATTCCAACCAAAACGATTAAAAACTGAATGATGTATTTTCTGTTTTCTATCATGAAAACCTTCCTTTAGAATAAAATAGATATTGTATAATTACCAACACCAATACGGTCAATAAAGTGCTCATGAACACCTTAGATATTACATAAAAAAACATATGAAAACCGCCTGCTTCAATAAAAAAAACTACTGCAAGATGAATAAACAATAATGGCACAGCATAAGCCAGAAACCATGATAAACTTAAATCTTTAATCGCAGGACTTTCTACGTTTTCATATCCTCCTCGTGGGGTAATCGCATTCAACCATATAGGACGAATGAATGCCATCAACGTCATAGCTGCCATATGAGTTCCTAAACTATTATAAAATATATCAATGATTAGTCCTGTGAAAAAAGCCAAGAGCAAAAGATAGTTACGGGAAATTCCCAAGGGAAGCAAAAGCAAAAAGCCTGCATATACAAAACAGAACGCTCTGTTAAACAACACAAAATTTTGTGCAAACAATATTTGGGATGCTACGAAAAGCACCCATATCAAAATTTGCTTGAAGTTATTACTACCGTTCATATTCTGATTGCAGTTCTTGTTCTAAAGAATCTTTTTCTTGCTTTAGCTTATTGCCAATTATATATACATAATCAAGGCTAAAAAAATCAGCAGAAAGCGCCACCTCTATATTATAAAAAGTAGCTTCTTCATCTATTTTCACACTTTTAACTGTGCCAAGCTTTACCCCTTGCGGGAAAATAGCGTCATATCCTGAAGTAATTACTTCCATTCCTTCTTGCACTTTAATATGTCGTGGAACATATTTCAGAGAAATCTCCGTTGGGTCTTCCCCTGACCAATTTGCAGTACATAAGGTTTCTGTTTCATCTATCAACACTGAAATCAATAAATTACTATGCAAAGCGGAATAGGCGGTAGAGAAATTAGAGGAAACGCTCTTTATTTTTCCTACCACTCCATTTGGATTGATTACCCCCATTCCTTCTTCAATTCCATCTTCACTTCCTTTATCTAATGTGAAATAGTTTCTAAAACGGTGGACAGAATTGTTCACCACTTTTCCTGTAATAAATTCATATTGCCCTGCTAATTCGAATGGAATTTCTATAGAAGTAGAATCGATTGTAATACTGTCGCCAGCCAATCGGTTTCGCAAGAGTTCATTTTCTTGAGCTAAATTTTTGTTAACCTTTGCTAATTGAAAATAATCTTTAACAGCCTGTTTGTTTTCATAAACATTGCCTGCAATTGCACTTGAACTATTAAAATAAGAGGCACTGATGTAATCATTATGATTAACTACCAGCCATCCGCTAACTACTTCCAATAACAAAAAGATAAAGAAAGCCCTATATTGATAAATTAACTGAAATAATTTACGCATTTACCTTTAGGTTTACAGGCAAAAAAATAAACTGCTTTAAAAAGGAAAAAGGAATGCCTTTTATAGGATTCCCTTTTCCAAAAATATTTTGTATTGAATAATTCATTAACTCATTAAAACAGCTTTGTAATGGTTTAAATTTTTCAACGCAATTCCTGTTCCTCTAACTACCGCTCTCAACGGATCATCCGCCACGTGAATTGGCAGCTTAGTTTTTAGCGCTAACCTTTTATCAAGACCTCTTAATAATGCACCACCACCAGTTAAATGAATTCCATTGTCATAAATATCGGCAGATAATTCGGGCGGTGAAATCTCCAATGCTTTCAACACGGCTTCCTCAATTTTGGAAACTGACTTATCAATCGCAAAAGCTATTTCAGAATAAGAAACTTTAATTACTTTCGGGATTCCCGTCATCAAATCACGACCACGGATTTCATAATCCTCAGGTCCATCATCCAATTCCGTTAAAGCGGCACCTACTTCAATTTTAATTTTTTCCGCAGAACGCTCTCCTATCAGTAGGTTATGCTGTCTACGCATATAATCTAATATGTCTTTAGTGAAAGTATCACCTGCTACTCTGATCGATTGGTCACATACAATTCCAGAAAGGGCAATTACTGCAATTTCAGTTGTACCACCTCCTATATCCACCACCATGGAGCCGATTGGTTGCTCAATGTCAACTCCAATACCGATACTCGCGGCAATTGGCTCATGAATCATGTAAACTTCTTTGGCGCCAGCGTGTTCAGCTGAATCTCGAACCGCTCTTTTCTCCACCTCAGTGATGCCTGAAGGAATACAGATCACCATTCTATGTGAAGATGGCATGAAACTTCTTTTTCCGCCATCAATCATTTTAATCATCCCACGAATCATATGCTCTGCAGCATGGAAATCCGCAATTACTCCATCCTTCAAAGGACGAATTGTTTTTATGTTTTCGTGAGTTTTTTCATGCATCTGCATGGCTTGGCGACCAATGGCCAACACTTTGTTAGTAGCTTTATCAATCGCAATGATGGAGGGTTCATCCACCACTATTTTGTCTTTATGAATAATTAAGGTATTGGCTGTACCCAAATCTATGGCTATGTCACTTGAAAAGAAATCAAATATCCCCATGGATGTTCGTATATATTATTTTAAAAATTATCACTTTGGAAATTTACAAATTACTTTGATAAATTAAGCAGTTCAACGAAAATATTTCCTGATTAATCTAAAAATTGATTTTTAATGTTTGAAATGTCTAATTCCTGTGGTCACCATTTTCATTCCATTTGCATCACAATAATCAATGCTGTCCTGGTCTTTAATAGAACCGCCAGGCTGAATCACAGCTGAAATACCTGCTTCATCAGCAATTTCCACACAATCAGGGAATGGGAAGAAAGCATCCGATGCCATTACTGCTCCTTTTAAATCAAATCCAAAAACTTTGGCTTTTTCAATCGCTTGCTTTAGAGCATCTACTCTTGACGTTTGACCGACACCACTGGCCAGCAGTTGGCCATTGTTAGCCAGAATAATTGTATTGGATTTTGTGTGTTTACATACCTTTGAAGCAAATAACAATGCTTTTTCTTCTTCAGCCGTTGGTGCTTCTTTAGTCACAACCTTCAAATCTGATTTACTATCTGTATGTAAGTCTCTATCTTGTTCGATTATCCCATTAAGCAAACTTTTAAATTGCTTCTTGGTAGAAAGATTAGTTTTCTTTTTTAGTAAGATTCTGTTTTTCTTTCCTTTCAATACTTCTAAAGCTTCCGCAGAGAAATCAGGAGCAATCAGAATTTCAAAGAATAATGAATGCATTTCTTCCGCAGCTTCTTTATCTACTTTTTCATTGGTAATCAAAACGCCACCAAACGCAGAGAGTGTATCTGCTGCAAAAGCTTTTTGATAAGCTTCTTTAACGGAATTGCCCAAAGCTATTCCGCAAGCATTGGTATGTTTCAAAATAGCAAAGGCCGTTTCGCCCTCAAATTCTTCTATTAAAGAAACTGCTGCATCAACATCCACCAAATTATTATAAGATAACTCTTTACCATTCAATTGGTCAAAAAGCTCGTCCAAATCTCCAAAGAAAACACCTTCCTGATGAGGGTTTTCACCATAACGTAATGTCTTGTTTTCAGAAATGCTATGCTTAAATCCTTTTATGGAATCCTCTTGATTGAAATAATTAAAGATGGCAGTATCATAATGAGAAGAAACATTAAAAGCATAGGCAGCAAAAGATTTTCTGTCCTTTATATCAGTACTTCCATTTTTTTCTTCTAATATTTTTTCCAAACTAGCGTATTGATTTTGTGATGCTACTATCACTACATCCTTGAAGTTCTTAGCGGCAGCTCTAATTAAGGAAATTCCTCCAATATCTATTTTCTCGATAATATCTTGCTCACTTGCTCCCGAAGCAACTGTTTGCTCGAAAGGATATAAATCAACAATCACTAAGTCAATTTCTGGAATATCATATTCTTGCAATTGTGCCTTATCAGATTCCAAATCTCTTCTGCTCAAAATTCCTCCAAATACTTTAGGGTGCAAAGTTTTTACTCTCCCGCCCAAAATAGAAGGATAGCTAGTTAAGTCTTCAACAGCGGTAACTTCTGCTCCTTGTTCTTCAATGAATTTTTGCGTACCTCCCGTGCTATATATTTTTACGCCTTTATCTTTCAATATTTGAATGATTGGCTCTAAATTATCTTTATGAAATACTGAAATGAGTGCGGACTGGATTTTTTTAACTGACATTATACTTATTGTTATTTTCTTGCAAAACTAATTGATTTATAGCTTTTTCGCCTATGCTTTAAAAACTTTATGACGATAGACATAAGATTTTTTTAAGATTATAAGCATTTTTCTAATCTTTCAATCCTTAAATCTGTTAAGCGTGTATAGCGAGTTCATTTTCAGTTTTTTATTCTAATAAAGTTTAAATGTCATTCTTTGAACAAATCATAAATAAAATATTTCCTAAGGAGAAGAAAAACCTAATTCTAACCAATGAAGTTTTGAAGAGAAGCCAGCAAGAATTTGATTCTTACGAGGAGTGGCACTCCTCTGATGTGAGCAAGGAAATTTTGGATAAGATTTTCAGGGCATATCATCTAAAGAAAACTGATATCAAAGACCCCATTCCGATTGCCCTGTTAGAAAGTGATAAAGCCAATGGATTTGCTATAGCGAATTGCAGCAGTTTGCTGGACTCAGATTACAAAATGCTTCTGGAGCATTTTAAAAAACAAATTTTATCAATTGGCTATCGACAATCTGGCTCCAATAGAAAAGTAACGGCAGAGGATGAACGAGTTACTACCAAAGAATTCTATTATTTGAAACCACCCATTCAAATGGAACCGCCTATCGACCAAAAGTATGGCAACATAAGTTTGGAGCTCATCCTTTATGATGATAAACCCCATTATTTAAAACTGATGGCAAGTGTTTATTCCGATAGATTGTATTCTGAACCGGAAAGCTTTTATGATTTGGTGGAGACACTTTTTGAGAGGGGAGAATGAGCTGAGACTGTTTTTTGAAATCTAGATTTTCAGAATATTTATTTACATTTCATCACAATTTACTTTGCTTTTTGTATGAACAAAAAGTGGCATGTTAAATGGATTATAACTTGAAATTCTAAGTTTTAGAAATGAGATAAAGAAAGCGGGAAAATCACTTAGTGATTTTCCACAAATTCCTCAATAATTTTAGGGAAGTGTTGATGCTCTAGTTGTTGAACCTTCGCAGACAATTGTTTTGCCCCCATTTGTGGTGAAATGCTACATTTAGCCTGAAAAATAATGCGACCTTCATCATAGTTATCATTTACTAAATGAATCGTGATACCACTTTCTGTCTCCTTATTCAAGATAACGGATTCATGGACATGATTTCCGTACATTCCTTTTCCACCATATTTTGGCAAAAGAGCAGGGTGAATGTTGATGATTTTCTCTGGATATTGAGCAACAATTTCAGGAGCAATTTTCAGTAAAAATCCAGCTAATACAATGAAATCAACTTCTTTTGATTTCAAATACTGAAGGATTACATGCGGTGTCTCGAAATCTTCTTTGTTAAAATATTTTGAGGGAATGTGGGCTTTTTCAGCTCTTTCTATTGCTCCTGCGTTTTCATTATTGGTAATAACAGAGGCTATATTGATAGTCTTATGATTTTTAAAATAATGAATAATTTTTTCGGCATTGCTACCAGAGCCAGAGGCTAAAATAGCGATATTTTTAGGCTCGGTCATGATTTAATCAATTCCTTCCTTTTTAATATTGTTTCCACAAATTTCTTTTCGTTTTCTGTTTTAAAGACTTTATACGGTAGATGAATAAACTGCGCTTTTGAAAGCACAAAAGTAAATGCATTTTTTCCTACTTTGGCTGATTTGATTTGATCCCACTTGACCGGCATACCTTGCTTGGCATTCAATTTTATTAAAATCTGTTGAGAACTGATCTCGTAGGAGAGTCGCTCAAACAATATTTTGTATTGGTCTAATTGTGTTACTCCCGCAAACTGAATAATCCAAAATAGAAAATACAATAATAAGGCAATAAATGAACCTATGAACCACCAAATATTGGGAATCCAAGCGTAACCAGAGCAAATTGCAAGTGCGATTAAAAACACCCACCACTGCTCCTTTACAATGTTTTTCAAACCTGTTTTGATATACGTGCCGTTATCCAGCTTATATTTTTTTGTTTTAACTAGCATTTCTGCAATTCAATTTTCTTAGTAAATTTTTATCCACCCTAATTTGGGTTTGCAAATATATCTCATTTTTATGGTTTCAAGAAACCGCTTTCAAACTGATGTCTAAACTTTTATAAGAATGGGTTAAAGCACCTACAGAAATAAAGTTAACACCTGTCTCTGCAATCTTCACAATAGTGGATTCAGTTATGCCACCCGAAGCTTCTGTCTGGCATTTATCACCAATCAAATCAACTGCTTTTTTCATATCGACTACGCTCATATTATCCAACATGATAACATCCACACCACCAACTTCCAACGCTTCTTTTACTTCTTCTAGATTTCGGGTTTCAACCTCAATTCGTAAATCAAGATTCTTTTCTTTCAAATATTTCTTGGTTGCAGTAACTGAAGCGGTGATTCCACCAGCAAAATCGTTGTGATTATCTTTCAACATCACCATATCAAATAATCCGAATCGATGATTTTTACCTCCACCAATTTCAACTGCCCATTTTTCTGCTAATCGGAAGTTTGGGGTTGTTTTTCGGGTGTCCAATAATTTTGCAGAAGTATGAGTAATCATTTTGCTCAGGTTATGCGTGTAAGTTGCAATTCCACTCATTCTTTGAAGGCAATTCAACACCAATCTTTCAGATGTTAAGATAGAGGAAGCTTCGCCATGAACTTTCAATCCAATATCATCCTTTTTTACAGATTCTCCATCCTTTTTGAGGATTTCAAGTTTTAAATCTTTATCAACCGCATTGAACACATATTCTGCCATTTTAACGCCAGCCAAAATCCCATCATCTTTAATGATCAGTTGGGCAGTATTTAGCGTTCCTTTTGGAATGGATGCTAAAGAAGAGTGGTCACCATCACGAATATCTTCTTCTAAAGCAATTTTAATAAATTGATGAATATTCTCTTCGGTTAAATATTGATAAGTCAAGATTATTACTTTTTGATATTAGCTCAAAGTTACGGTGATATCGGTATTTATAATACAATGAAGAGTTTTAATTTTAGGTAGCGATCTAAGAAGCCTTTTTTAAAAATTGCTATTGGGTCAAAAACAAAAAAGCTACCCCTTGCGAAGTAGCTTTGTGGAGCATATCGGAGTCGAACCGATGACCTCTACGCTGCCAGCGTAGCGCTCTAGCCAGCTGAGCTAATGCCCCTTTTCATTTATTTTAATGTTATTCTACTTCTTTAATCTCAAAGCAATCGAACCGATGACCTTCCCGACCTTTTCATTCGGGACACTCTATCCAGCTGAGCTAATGCCCCAAAAATAAAAATAGACTTTTTGCAATTGACAAAATGCCAATTATCAAAGGTTTGCAAAGCTATGGAAAAAATCTATTTCTAAAAATACCTTCTCGCTTTCCTGAACTTTTTTGTGTAGTAATCGGTATAAATATTCGCTTCAACAACCCCAACGCTTGATGAAGCATGAATAAAGCGCACATCGTTTTTACCTCTTACTTCGGTTACCAATCCTGCGTGGGTAATTTCTCTCCTCCTTTTTCCCATTGCAAAAAAAACTACATCACCTTTTTGAAGCTTGCCGAATCGGACTTTAGTGCCAACTTTAGCTTGGTTTTTTGAGACTCTGGGAATATTCACATCCCCTGCTTTAAAACTAACATATAATAATCCAGAGCAATCCATACCTGATCGACTAACCCCGCCCCATTTGTAAGGAGTTCCAGTGTAAGAACGAGCCGTTTGAATGATGATATCCAATCTTCTTTCCCTAAGTTTTGCCTTCTTACTTGTGGCGCATCCCCCAAGGAATACAACAATCAGTAGCAATAAAATCAGCTGGATGGAATATATTTTCCTAAATTTGTGTTGAAGCATAATTCATTATCAGAAATCACTTAATTTATGGATACTGTTACAAATCAAAGCATTTTTGAGGAATTGGTCAGCATTGTAGGCGCAAAAAATGCCCTTTTGCAAGATGAAGATAAATATAAATATTCTCACGATCATACTGAGGACTACTCCTTTATGCCAGATGTAGTACTAAAACCTTCAACTCCTGAAGAAATTAGTGCTATTATGAAGAAATGTAACGAACACCTTATTCCTGTTACGCCTAGAGGTGGTGGAACTGGCTTAAGTGGAGGTGCTTTGCCCACCAAAAAAGGGGTGGTCATTAGCATGGAGAAATTCAATAAAATTTTATACATAGATGAACTGAATTTGCAAGCAACTGTTGAGCCTGGGGTAATAACGGAAGTTTTCCAAAATGCTGTTAAAGAAAAGGGATTATTTTATCCACCAGACCCATCAAGTAAAGGAACCTGCTTTTTAGGAGGAAATTTGGCAGAAAATGCTGGTGGACCTAAAGCAGTGAAATATGGTGTTACTCGCGATTATGTTTTGAATATGCAAGTGGTGTTACCCAATGGTGAAATGATTTGGACTGCGGCAAATGTGTTGAAAAATAGTACTGGTTATAATTTGACCCAATTAATGTGCGGAAGTGAAGGCACTTTAGGCATCATCACTAAAATTGTTTTTAAATTAAGACCTTTCCCAAGAAAAGATGTGACCTTACTGGCGCCTTTTACAAGCAATGAAGAAGCTTGCCGAGCCATAGCTGCCATTTTCAAAGCGGGAGTTGCACCTTCAGGTATGGAGTTTATGGAGCGTGACGCTATCGTAAAAACGCAAGATTATATCAAGAATGAAATGGGTGAAACGGTAAGTGTTGATTTACCCGATCACGTAAAAGCTCATTTATTAATCGAGCTTGATGGAAATGATGAAGAGGTTATGATGAATGAAGCGGAAATCATATTAAATGTATTGGAAGATTTCGACACTGGTGGAGAAGTTCTTTTTGCGGATACTCAAGCTAGAAAAGATGAACTTTGGAAATTAAGAAGAAATGTGAGCCCTGCTGTTAATGCTTATTCACTTACTAAAGCAGAGGATGTAGTCGTTCCGAGAGGAAACTTACCCGCTTTAATTGTTTTCATTAAAGAAGTAGGAGAAAAGTATGGTTTTAATTCTGTTTGCTACGGTCATGCGGGTGATGGAAACCTTCACATCAACATCATGAAAGAAAACTTAAGTGATGATTACTGGAACAAGGAAGTAAATGAAGGCATAGGTGAAATTTTTGAGGAAGTCGTACGATTAGGCGGAACACTTTCAGGTGAACACGGAATTGGAATTGCTAAAAGACCTTATATGCAAATGGCCATGGGAGATGTAAAACTTGACCTGATGAGAGGCATTAAAAAAGTATTCGACCCAAATAATATATTAAATGCAGAAAAAATATTTTAAAAATTCCTAAACAAGAATAAAAGTTATCCGTTTGTCGAAAGTATTACTATCAATACTGCGTGTAAAATTTAGCAACTTGGATAATTTACTTTCTTCTATTAAAATTGAGTTAAACCCTCACCTTTTTCAGAAAGATCCTGAATCCTCTGAATTAGGCAGAAAAATCCTCTCACAATCTTTATTGATGATTGATGAAATGGGGCTAGAATGTTTTACTTTCGGTAAATTAGCGAAAGCATTAAACACTACAGAAAGCTCTATATATCGCTACTTTGAAAGTAAGCATAAGCTTCTACTTTATTTCTATAATTGGTATTGGAGTTGGGTAGATATCCAATTAGCTTTTCATACTCATAATTTATCAAGCCCCGATTCTAAATTAAAAAGAGCAATTGAAGTAATTTGCAAACCTGACGCGGAGGATAAAAGCATCAGTTCTCTAAATTTTGAACAACTCGTCAATATTGTGATTTCTGAGTCTTCCAAAGCTTATTTAACAAAAGAAGTTGACACAGAAAATAAATATGGTTTATTTTTAACTTTTAAAAAGGTATCAAGGCGGTTAGCAGATATTATGATGGAGATTAACCCTAATTTTAGTTATGCTAACACTTTGGCTTCTACAAGCATAGTAGGAATTCTGCATCAACAATATTTTGCAATGCATATGCCCTCATTATCTGACATTCAATCAGATAAAGATGAATTATCTAATGTTTTTTACCAAATTATATTAAAAAACCTAAAGAACTAAAATGGCAGAAAATTATAAAGTCCATCCTTTCAAAAGGTTTATCGACCTTCTAGAGCCTGAAAAAAGCTTTGTTTTTACCATTTATATTTATGCTATTTTTTCAGGGCTTATCAGCCTTTCTTTGCCTTTAGGTATACAGGCAATTATCAATCTTATAATGGGTGGTCAAGTAAGTACCTCCTGGGTAATCCTTGTTTTTCTCGTAATTCTTGGGATTGTAATTAATGGATTATTGCAAGTGCGGCAATTAACTATTAATGAAGTCTTACAACAAAAAATCTTTACTAGAGCGTCATTTGAGTTTGCTTACAGAATTCCACGATTCAAGATTAATCAAGTAGAAAATGCGTATTTACCAGAATTAATCAATCGTTTTTTTGATACCATGTCAGTCCAAAAAGGACTTGCAAAAATTCTGATTGATTTTTCCACTGCATTTTTCCAAATCATTTTTGCCTTAATACTTATTTCGTTTTATCATCCTTTCTTTATTCTGTTTTCATTTTTCTTAATTTTATTAATTTTCTTGATAGTAAGATTAACTGGCCCAAAGGGTCTTAAAACAAGTATTAGAGAATCAAATTACAAGTATGAAACTGCTCATTGGCTAGAAGAATTGGCTAGAAATATGGAAAGTTTCAAAATGGCCGAAGATTCAAAGCTCCCGCTGGAAAAAAATAATAAAAACACCGAAAATTATATCAAGGCAAGAAGATCTCACTTTAGTGTAATCATTAATCAATTTTCATTAATGATTGGCTTCAAAGCTGTAGTGGCGGCAGGTTTATTATTAATTGGTGGCTTTTTAGTGATTGAACAGCAAATGAATATTGGGCAGTTTGTTGCAGCGGAAATTATAGTGGTTTTAATTATAAATTCTGTAGAAAAACTAATTTTCGTTATTGAATCAATTTATGATGTGCTTACAGCTGTAGAAAAAATTGCCGTAGTTACCGATAAACCATTAGAAGACTATTCACCAGGCAGCCATCCGCTCACAAAGTCTGAAGGAATGGCCATAAAACTCCGTGATATTACCCTAAATGGAAATGAAGCAAATCACACTTTTCTAAACAATATAAATCTCGATATTAAAGGAGGAGAAAAAATAGGCATTGCAGGAAGTTCAAATGCTGGGAAATCTATCGTTTTGCAATTGATTTCTGGTTGGTTTACTAATTACAAGGGAAATATAATGTTCAATAGTGCTGCTTTAAAAGATTTAAATATTTCAGATGTAAGAAGAAATATTGGAGACTGCATGAGTTTTGGAGGCATTTTTCAAGGTACAATTGAAGAAAACATAAAAATAGGATCTCCTATGTCGGATATGGCTGAAATCCAAAAAGCTACAGAAATTACTGGGTTAAGTGAATTTATGGATCGTGAACCTGCAGGATATCAAAGAATGCTTTTTCCGGGAGATAAAACTTTTCCTAAAGAAATCAAACAACAGATTTTATGGACTAGAGGTATTTTAGGTAAAAAAACACTTATACTTTGGGAAGATATTTTCGGTATGATTTCGCAAGATAAAAAACATAAGTTTACGAAATACCTATGTAGAAAAGATAACCCCCAAACCGCAATTTTAGTAAGTAACGATCTCAGAATACTAGAAAATTGTGATAGAGTGATAGGAATGGAAAATGGTGAAATATTATATGACGTTCCAGGAAAAGAAATTAAGAATCATGATTGGTTTGAAAAAATAAGCCTAAATAAAAATGCTTAACATTAGCCCATATTCTCTAAAAGACAAAGTGGATACTAAAAAGTATTCCTCTTTTGGTATGTTCAAAGAAATTCGAGCTGATAAGATCTTAAAACGATTGCTCATCACATTTTTCTTGATCTTCTTAGGAGTTTCATTTTTGCCGTGGACCCAAAATATTAGAGGGAATGGTCAGGTGACTGCCCTTTCGCCTTCACATCGCCCTCAAGAATTAAATTCTATGATAGATGGAAGGATTGAAGAATGGTATGTTCAAGAAGGAGATTTGGTGGAAAAAGGTGATACAATCCTATTTATTCGAGAAATAAAAGACCAATATTTTGACCCTCAATTACTTGAAAGAACTCAGGCACAAATTAACGCTAAAAAACAATCACTGGGTTTTTATGAAGAAAAAATTGATGCTTTATTAAAACAAATAGGAGCAATAGAAGAAAATAGAGTGCTTAAATTACAACAAGCCAAAAACTATTTAAGACAAGCTGAATTACAAATTCAAGCTGACAGCATAGATTACGAAGCCTCACAAATAAATTTAAAAATAGCTGAAAAACAGTTTGCTAGACAAGAAGAACTTTATGAGGAAGGTTTAAAGTCGCTTACTGACTTGGAAATGAGGAACAATAAATATCAAGAAGCCTTAGCTAAAAAGATTGGCATGGAAAGTAAGTTACTAAGTAGCAAAAATCAATATCTAAACGCAAAGATTGAATTAAATTCAGTCTATAATGAATATACAAATAAATTGCAAAAAGCTCGTTCTGATTTGTTTACTACTCGCTCAATGCTGCAAGATACAGAAGTCGAGGTTGTTAAAATGGAAAATAAGCTTACCAATTACAAGGTTCGATTTGGGTTTTATTATGTGAGAGCTCCTCAAAAAGGCTACATTACTAGAGCTGTAAGTACGGGAATTGGTGAAAATATAAAAGCTGGAGAATCTTTAGTTTCCATAATGCCAGCTGATATAGAATATGCAGTAGAAATGTATATCATGCCGAGGGATTTGCCGCTCTTCAATGTTGGCAATGAAGTCCGCTTGATATTTGACGGATGGCCATCAATAGTATTTTCTGGTTGGCCCATTATAACTTATGGTACTTTTGGTGGTGAAGTAGTTGCCATTGATCGTTTTATCAGTCCTAATGGAAAATACAGGGTTTTGATAGCACAGGATCCTGAAGAACCTGAATGGCCACAAGCACTAAGAGTAGGTGGAGGAACGAGTGGGCTAGCTTTATTGGATATCGTTCCAGTATGGTATGAGATATGGAGACAAATCAATGGCTTTCCACCAAACTTTTATACTCCTGAAAATACGGGGCGAGCTAACAATGAAATTAAGGTGCAAGAAAAAGAAGAATTATGAAGCTTCAAATTCAACATATTGTTTTATTATCCTTTTGCACAACGATTCTTACTTTTTCAGCTAGGGGACAAGAACTTGCAAACTTCGAACAATTGAGTGAACAGGACTTTCTTTCACTGGTAATGGAAAATCATCCCTTAATACAACAAGCCCAAAATTTGCGAGAAATGGGTGATTTTGCTGTGATGGCAGCAAAAGGTAATTTTGATCCAGAATTATTCTCCAAAAATAAACAAAAGTACTATGACCAAACTAATTACTATCAATACAGCGAATCTGGAATAAGGCTTCCCACAAGAACTGGAATAACTTTTCAAGGTGGTTATGATTGGACAGAGGGAGAGTATCTAAGTGATGAGGCACAACTGCCTGCTGCTGGACTTGCTTATTTAGGTGTAAGCGTACCCGTTTTGCAAGGTTTATTTATTGATGATAGAAGAGCAGCGCTTCAAACTGCTTTTGTAGATAAAAGAGCTTTTGAAAATGAGGCTCAGCTTTTGCTTATTGACATTTTATTGGAAGGAAGTAGCTATTACTGGCAATTCGCAAAGTTTCAATATCAAAAAAAAGTTATTGAAGATGCAATTAAATTGGCTAAAGATAATTTTGAAAACTACAAAATTTCATATGAACAGGGCGATAAACCAGCAGTTGATACTTTAGAAGCTTCCATACAGTTGCAAAACCTATCTATTCAAAACCAACAGTTGGAGGTAGACTTAGCCAATGCAAAGCTGAATTTATTTACATTCCTTTGGGGTGAAAATCAGCCATTACAAGAGTCTGATTTGAAAGCTACAGCAATTAATAACATCTCGCAAAATAAAATAGACAGCTTGAGGGCTAGTTTACCAATTTTTATTCAAGAACACCCTGCAATCAGGGAAAGTGAATTTAAAATTCAAAAACTTCAAATTGAAAATCGCTTAAAGAGAGAAAAGCTTAAGCCAAAACTAAATCTAGAATATAATTTACTGCAAAACCCAAGCGGGAATTTAAATGAAATCAGAGGCTTAGATAATTATAAGTGGGGCTTGAGTTTTAGTATGCCATTGTTTTTAAGACAGTCAAGAGGCGAATTGAGAATGAATGACATTAAGTTAGAAAACACAAATTTAGAGTTGCAGCAGAAGCAATTAGCCATTCGAAATAAGGCAAGGCAATATGAAAACACTTTTGAAAATATTGCAAAACAGTTAGAAACATATCAGAATATCGTAGTTCAATATGAAAGCTTATTAGCCGCGGAATTAAGAAAATTTGAAATAGGGGAAAGTAGCATTTTCCTTATCAACTATCGCCAGATGAGCTTGGTGAATGCGCGCATGAAATATATAGAACTTCAAGCAAAGTATAGATTATATTATCGCCAATGGTTACACAGCCTAGGAGCCAAGCCTGAATTGTGGGTGAATCAATAAGCAATTTAAAATATTGATTATCTTCGCAGGATGTGCGGCATAACAGGAGTATTTGCATTTAATGAAATTGGTAGGTTTAACCTTCCCAATATTTCATTGGCTACGGAAACCTTAGAACACCGTGGACCTGATTTCCAAAAAGTTTTTGTGGGTGATTTTGTGGCTTTGGGTCATAGAAGATTATCCATTATTGACTTAAATCCTCAGTCAAACCAACCTATGTCTGCTGAAGATGGTCGCTATCAATTAGTATTTAATGGCGAAATTTATAATTACAAACTTCTGCGCCAAGAACTTGAAAGCAAAGGAGTTCAATTTAAAACAGAATCTGATACTGAAGTTTTATTGCAATTATTAATTCATGAGGGAAAAGATGCTCTAAATATACTTAATGGTTTTTTTGCTTTTGCTTTTTATGATCAACAAAAGGAAGAAATGCTGGTTGCTCGCGATAGATTCGGAATTAAACCGCTTTACTATTTGGAAGACGAAGACCGCTTTATTTTTGCAAGCGAACTGAAAGCCATTCTCAAATTCGGTATCGAAAAAACTATTGATACTACTTCGCTTTATACTTATCTGCAGTTAAATTATTTGCCTGCTCCCATGAGCATGGTGAAAGGCGTAAAGAAATTGATGCCAGGCAAATATGCAATTGTCAAAAAGAAATCAATTGAAATCAATTCCTACTATGAACTGAAAAACACCTTTGAAAAGCCTTTTCAAGGCAGCTATGAAGATGCTCAAGTTCAGCTGAAAGAATTAATGGAAAAAGCTGTTGAGAGAAGGTTGGTAGCGGATGTTCCTTTAGGCACTTTTTTAAGCGGTGGAGTTGATTCTTCCATCATTTCTACGATTGCTTCCAAAAAAGTGGATGGTTTACATACATTCTCTATTGGGTATAAAGGAAATTCCTTTTTTGATGAAACGGAATATGCCAATGCTGTGGCAAAACATATTGGCTCCAGGCATCAAGTATTTTCACTAAGCTTAGACGATTTATATGGCTATTTACCAAAAATGCTCAAAAGCCTTTCTGAACCTTTTGCTGATAGTTCTGCTTTGCCTGTTTTTGTCTTAAGCCAATTGACCAAAGAAAATGTAACCGTTGCTTTGTCTGGAGATGGAGCAGACGAACTCTTTGCAGGATACAACAAACATGCTGCCCTTTACAGACTTTGGCATCCTGGAACCAAAGAAAAAATGGTTAGCAGTCTAAGTCCTTTATGGAATATTTTACCCAAGTCAAGAAATAATCTTTTAGGAAATTTATCGAGACAGCTAAAGAAATTCGCTGATGCTTCCCAACTCGATATTCAATCACAGTATTGGATGTTGGCAAGTCTGCAAACTGTCAGAAAAGCAACAGATTTACTGTCAAATACAATATTAGAAGATATTGATTTTGAAGCTTTTGATTTATGGAAAGACCAATTACTTTCAACGTTAAGTTCCAAATCTATAAATCAATCTTTACAGCTTGATCAAGAATTAGTTCTGCAAGGCGATATGCTGCAAAAAGTAGATTTAATGAGCATGCAACATGCTTTAGAAGTTCGAGTTCCATTCTTAGATCATGAATTAGTAGCTTTTGCTAACTCCCTCCCCGAAGAATTCAAAGTGAATGGAAAGAGAAAAAAGATGATTTTGCAGGACGCTTTCAGAGACATTCTGCCTGTAAAAATTTACAATAGACCTAAGCATGGATTTGAAGTTCCATTGTTAGACTGGCTCCGAAAAGATTTAAAACAAGATATTGAAAATAAGTGGTTGGATAAGGAGCGAATTGAAAAGCAAGAAGTTTTTGATTGGGAAGGAATTACAGCACTAAAAAAGAAATTATTCTCCAATAATCCTGAAGATAGTCATGCTCACATCTGGGCACTGATTGTATTTCAGGAATGGTATTCAGAGTATATGAATTAATTTCTATCGCTAGCTCTTGGAATAACTTTTCGCTTTAGCGAAAAAACTTTTGTGTTCTGTGTTTCTTTTGTGGTTCAAAAAGGTTGGGATTTACAAAAGTGAAAATCCAATAGTAAACCATATACTCAACTACTCCCATCTCTTATTTAATATTCCGCCATTTTCGTTTAACTTTGTTTTTTAGGATTAAAACTGATTTGAAATTCAATGTCTGAAAAGATACAAGCATTAAAAGCTGAAATATCAGCAGCATCTGCCAAAACTCAAGAAGAGCTAGAGGCTTATAGATTAAAATTTATTAGTCGCAAAAGCGTATTAGGAGATCTTTTTGCTGACATCAAAAATATAGCTCCTGAAGACCGTAAAACTTATGGCCAAGAAGTGAATGAAGTAAAGCAATTAGCAGAAGAGAAATTTAAACAACTAATTGCTGGACTGGAAAGTGCTGATACGGTAAATAAAACTACTGCACCCGTTGATTTGACGCTTCCTCCTAATATTAATTTGGGAACAGTTCACCCACTGACTTATGTGCATAACCGCATAGTAGAGATTTTCCAAAAAATAGGCTTTAATGTAGCGGATGGTCCAGAAATTGAAGACGATTTCCACAATTTCACCGCCTTAAATTTCCCAGAAAATCACCCCGCCCGCGAAATGCAGGACACTTTCTTTATTGAAAGCAATCCGGATATTGCCTTAAGAACTCACACATCTTCTGTGCAAATAAGGGTAATGGAAAATCAGAAACCTCCATTTAGAACTCTAGCTCCTGGACGTGTTTTCAGAAATGAGGCCATTTCCGCTCGTGCACATTGCTTTTTCCATCAAGTAGAAGGTTTTTTTGTGGATAAAAATGTGGGCTTAGTCGATTTAAAACAAACTTTGTATTATTTCGCTAAAGAGCTTTTTGGACAAGATACCAAAGTTCGTTTCCGTCCTTCTTATTTTCCTTTTACTGAGCCAAGTGCAGAAATGGATATTTCTTGCAACATCTGTAAAGGGAAAGGTTGTAATATTTGCAAATATTCCGGCTGGGTAGAAATTTTAGGTTCAGGAATGATTGACCCAAATGTATTGGAAAATTGCGGAATCGATTCGGAAGAATATACAGGCTTTGCTTTCGGTATGGGAATTGAAAGAATAGCGATGTTAAAATTTCAGGTAAATGATTTAAGGTTGTATTCAGAAAATGATGTTCGTTTTTTGAATCAGTTTAAACATTTGAGTTAATCAAAATCTATTTAATAAGAGATTATGAATCTAAAAGACATTAAAAGCATCGGTATAGTAGGGGCTGGAACCATGGGTTCAGGTATTGCGCAGATAAGTGCTATGGCCGGTTATAAAACTATTCTTTTTGATATTCAAAAGGCAGCTTTGGATAAAGCCAAAAGTGCAGTTACCAAAAACTTAGATAAAGGAATTGAAAAAGATAAAGTACCTCAAGAACAAAAAGATGCTTGTCTTCAAAACATTAGTTTTTTATCTAAATTAGACGAACTTAAAGCAGATGTTATCATTGAAGCAGTAGTTGAAAAACTACAAGTTAAGATTGATATTTTCAGTCAGCTGGAAAAAATCAATTCTAAAAGTACCATTTTAGCAACAAATACTTCTTCTATTCCTATAACACAAATCGGCGCAGGGCTTCAAAATCCTGAACGATTGGTGGGCATGCATTTTTTCAATCCTGCCCACATCATGAAATTGGTAGAGGTTATTTCAGGGGCTGCGACTAATCCTGAAATTGCAGCAACCACTAAGGCATTAGCCGAAAAAATGGGCAAAAAAGCCGTGATGGCAAAAGATTCGCCTGGTTTTATCGTTAATCGAGTGGCTCGTCATTTTTATGTGGAATCTTTAAAGATAGCCGAAGAAAATGTAGCTGATTTCGAACAAATTGACAGATTAGTGGAAAGTTCGGGATTTAAAATGGGCCCTTTTCGGTTAATGGATTTGATAGGCGTGGATACTAACTTTTCCGTAACCAAATCGATGTTTGAATCATTTTATTATGACAGCAAATTCAGACCAAGCAGAATACAGCAACAAAAAGTGGATGCCGGCCATCACGGAAGAAAAAGTGGCAAAGGATTTTATGACTATAATTAAGAAAATTAGTATAATATTATTGTTTTTTTCAATTTCTATTGCTTGCAAAAATGAAATTGATCCAGAAATTTTTGTTGATGAACTCCCATTGCCAGATCCGTTTCAGATAAGTCTTAATTTATCGTTGCCTGCTTATCAGTCACTACAATTTGAAAATCATTTAATTCTTGATGATTATGGCATAAATGGAATTATCATTATAAAAAGAGGTGATAGAGATTATGCAGCATTTGAAAGAACCTGTCCTTATGAGCCTGAAAAAGAATGTTCAAGAATTGAATTTTTGAATTTAGGAGGTACAGGAGAATCTCGTCTAGCATGTGAATGTGGAAATTCATTCTATAATTTAAGTGGTTACCCTACCAATAGTCCTTCGCCCAGAAAACTAAGGGAATATTACACCAGCCTTTCTGGTAGAAATTTATATATCGATAATACTATTGTGAATAGTGAGAATAGGTAATTCAGTAGGTACGCATTAGAAAACGCACATCAGTACAGAATTGAGTGCTAGAGCTTCCCAGCACGTACCTTATACCATTCTATAGAAACGCGTTTTTCAAGTGTATCCTATTTATAAACCTAAAATTTCATAATCACAGTAATTTTTGATCATATTTATATAATATTGCTCTTTAATAAGTCACTTTAAATTAAGATATGAGCATTCTTAAAGCCCTATTATATACTGTTCTGCTTTTTGTTATAGGGGTGATTTTATCATTTGGCTTTCAGTCTGTAATCGCATTATTAGATTTAAATTTAGAATATTTAATTCATTATAATTCAGTTACCAGAATATTAACTAAAATATTACAATATTCAGTTATTCTTTTTCTAGCCTTTAAACTTTGGTTTGCACCCAGCTATCTTTTATTAAAAATAAAGAAGATTAAATGGGAAACGGTTCTCTTAATTCTAATAGTAAGTATAGGATTCGAAATTTTTGCCAAAATATTTTTAGAACTTAAAGTATTCCTTAATGACAATAAACTTGCTTTTGAAAGCATCAATCACACTGATTATAAATCTGAATATTTTTGGAGATACGACTTAATACGTGCTGTAATTTTAGCACCCATTTTAGAGGAACTGTTTTTTAGAAAAATCTTATTCACTAGAATGCTGAAAAAATATTCATTTGGAATATCTGCTATCGTTTCAAGCATATGCTTTGCCTTTATTCACATTCCCAATTGGTTGAATTTAGTGCCGACTTTCTTATTTGGAATTATTAGTTGCTGGATATATGTAAAAACCAAAAACATTCTATATCCAATACTATTACATTTTGTAGGGAATCTGATTGTTTTATTATTATCATTTCACAACCAACAAATAACTAGTTTCCTACAGGAATTAAATTATAGTTGGGTATATTGGCTAATACTTATATCCGGAGTTGGAATGACTCTATTTGGATTAAGGAAACTAAAAAAAGCTCCACTAGATTAAATGGATTGATAGGCATGTGTTTTGAAAAGCGAACCAGCTATTATTTTAGCCATTTATCTTAAATCTCTACATCTTAAATCAGTACTTTCAATTCTTTCCATTAATTTTAAGCTATGGAAAAAATGAACTGGCTAAAATTACTGAACCCAAATCGTTTAGGACAAAGCACCAAAACTAATCAATCCTCTGCACGATCATTTTTCGAGCAAGATTACGATAGAATTATTTTTTCACATCCTTTCCGCAGGTTGCAGGATAAAACCCAAGTCGTTCCTTTACCCGAGGAAGATTTTGTGCATACAAGATTGACTCACAGCTTAGAAGTAAGTGTAGTTGGTCGTTCCTTAGGCAAAAAAGTAGGAGAATCCATAGTGGATAAATATCCTGAACTAAAAGAATCAGGCTTTTCAGCTTTTGATTTTGGCGCTATAGTTGCAGCCGCTTCCTTAGCTCATGATATTGGAAATCCTCCATTTGGTCATTCAGGCGAGGATGCCATTTCAGGATTTTTCAAAACCACTTCACTAGGAAAATGGATTCAATCACAGGTTGCAGTAGAGGAATGGGAAGACTTAACACACTTTGAAGGAAATGCCCAAGGTTTTAGATTGTTCAACAGACCCGATAATCAAGGAATAAAATTAACCTATAGTACTTTAGCCGCATTTAGTAAGTATCCTCGAACGGCTCATCTTTTTGAAAAGGACAGCAGCAGAAAAAGCCAGAAAAAATATGGGTTCTTCCAAGCGGAAAAGCAATATTTTGAAGAACTGGCTAATGAATTGGGCTTAATTCGTTTGTCTAATGAAATGAGCTGGGTTCGGCATCCACTGACATTTTTGGTGGAGGCAGCCGATGATATTTGTTATCATGTAATTGATTTGGAAGATGGTTGCCGGTTGGGCTGGGTTCCATATGAGCAAGCGCGTGATTTATTGGCCAATGTTTTGGGAGATTCTTATCTGCCAGAAAAGCTAGAAAAAACAAAAGGGAAAAACGAGAAGATTGCTTATTTGCGAGCACTTTGTATCAATAAATTAATCAATGAATGTGCTGAGGTCTTCATGGAAAATGAGGATGATATTTTGAGTGGAAAGTTTGATTCCGCATTAATGAGCCAAGTTCCTTCCAAAAGAGTGTTAAGAAATATTATTGAAGTTTCTATTCAAAAAATTTATCGTTCTCATTTAGTTTTAGAAACAGAAGTGGTGGGACACAGAGTTTTGGAAGGCTTATTAGAAGAATTTTTAGGCGCATCCATAGCCCAGAAAGGAATAGAAGAATCAAGTAAGAAGGATTTAACGGTTTTTAGATTATTGCCTGAAACCTATCAGGAATTAATTACCGATACCGCAAGTCTTTACGAAATCAGTTTGTTATGTATTGATTACATCAGTGGAATGACCGACCGATATGCAATCAATCTTTATAGAAAGTTAAAAGGGATCAGCTTGCCTGGAATGAAATAGGCTTAAAAATTTACCTCAATAGTGACCAAAGAAAGCATAAGATGAATTGAATACTTAATTCATATCATGATAACTTAGTTATCTTTTTTTGAAATCTATTTTTCGTCTTTATGATACTTAATCATGTCAGAATTAAACATGAAGAAAAAGTAACAGATTTTTGCTGGTTTTATCTCAATGACCTAAGTGAATATCGTTGTGTTTGTGGTTGAAATTTATTGTCGTTAGCAGGTTTTAACATACTTAATTTTTAACCATGACTTGTCCCGTATACATCAGGAATAGATACCAAAGAAAACAAAGGGATTTTCGATTTAGCGAAATAATTCATATTAATTTGCAGGACTAATAAAAAAATTTAAATGCTGCATAAAACCAAAGGCATAGTGCTAGGGCATGTGAAATATGGAGAAAGCTCACTCATCATACAGGTGTATACTGAGAAATTTGGTATACAATCCTATATAGAAAATGGTGTACGCAAAGCAAAAGCCAAGCATAAAATGGCAATTTTTCAGCCTTTGACTTTATTGGATTTGGTGGTTTATAAAAAAACCAACAGTAGCATTAACCGCATGTCGGAAATAAAAGTAAACCCGCCTTATCGCAGTATACCGTATGAAATCATTAAGTCCTCTATAGGCATTTTCTTAGCAGAATTTCTAAACCATATTCTGCGCGGAGAGGAGGAAGATAACCTTATGATGTTTGGCTTTATTCACGATGGCCTCACTTATTTTGACCAAAAAGAAGACGATTATATAAATTTCCACTTACAATTTTTAGCTCAACTTTCTACTTATTTAGGATTCAAACCTTCTGGTGCCGCTGAAATTCTGGATGAGGTCTCACATTATCATCAGATTAAATTGCGTCCTGATGAATTAGTAAAATTGGAGGAACTTTTGGCAAATGAGATAACCTATGACTTAAAAATAAATGGAGAGCAAAGACAGCAATTGCTAAAAGTATTAATTCACTTTTACCAAATACACAGTCATTCTTTTAAAGAAATTAAATCGCTCAGGATTTTGCATGAGGTTTTGAGTTAGTGGATTAATGCATTCAGTTTAGCAAATTTGAATAAGTGAATCATCCAAACCTGCTTGATAGCAGAAAGGGAAACAGAACCTAAGTGTATGAAACTGTACTAAAATGTAAGCTATAGCAGATGTTTAACCACAAAAGAGTCAAAAGAAAACAAAAGTTTTTCAGCTTTAGCTGAAAATTAAATCAATTTGTTCAAGACATCGCACTGTACAAACGGATTATTGAAGATATTCTTTTTATATCTTAAAGGACTTAAATTGAAAAACTTTTCCAAAGCTTTGAACTTTGGAAAAGTTAGAAATACATTATTTAACCTTCTCTATAGCCTCTTCAATTCTATAAGGCCCCGAAAGGAGTTCCAGGGATTTACGGTAAGTGTTATCCGCATCCAGACTTTTCACTATCATATCGGCTACATCCCAGCGTGGAATAGAACCACTTCTTTCATCTGTTCTTTCGCCAAAATCTACTTTTCCTTTTGGCTCATCATCGGTTAAGGCTCCTGGTTTGAAAATCGTATAATTTAAGCCTGTTTGCTGCAAATAATCATCTGCGGCAGATTTAGCATTGTAATATGCTGCCATTTTTTCTGGCCATTCAGATGGATTAAAATCCGCACCAAATGCACTCACCATCATAAACCGAGTAAATTTGTGCTTTACAGCTAAATCAATTGCTTTGATAGCACCTTGCTGATCTATTGTTTTGGTTTTATCATCACCCGTACTTGCACCACTCCCTGCTGTAAAAATTACCGCATTATTTCCTTCATATGCATGACTGAAATCTTTTTCCAAATCTCCTATCACGGTTTTTATTCCTTTCTTTTTAAATTGCTCTTTTTGAGATTCTTTTCTTACCATAGCAATGGCATCATGTGGAGAATTGCTATGAATTTTATTGACGATTTTTTGACCAATTTTACCATTGGCTCCTATTACTAATATGTTCATGATTTTAAATTTACAGTTATACTATAGTATACGGAGAGTAACTTATAAGTTTAAAATTTAAAATATCTCAAAAATTAAGTTAATTTTTATCATCTTTAAATTTTAAAACGAACTTATAGTTAAGAACCATTAATCTTTTAAAATGATGAAAACTTCAGCCCTATTGTTTGTTATAGCTTGTTTTAGCGTAGTTAATTTAAAAGCCCAGGATAAACCAGTGGCTCTTATAAAAGGAGAGTCGGCTTCAGTGGAACAAAATATAGTAAAGGTGGAAGCTTTATTTCCTTCTTTGTTAGCACTGTCATATGAAAAGAAAATGGCTCAATCTATTTCGCTGTACACCACCTTGGGTGCGATGTCATACTATGGTGGAGGGACAATTGCTCGAGATATTTATGGTGCAAGTCCCTATTATATTTTCATGCCTCAAATTACAGTTCAATCCCGATTTTATCATAACCTTGGCAAAAGAGCGGCTAGTCATAAAAATACAAATAATAACGCTGCAAACTATGTAGGTCTTACTTCAAGATTTTATCATGAGGGGCTATATTTAACCAATGCAGAACGGCTTCCAAACGGTTCGGCTGTGTTGGATTTAATGATTTCTTACGGCATGCAAAGAAGTTTTTTTAAAAGAATTAATTTTGATGTGGCCTTTCAGCCAGGTCTTAGGATAACAAACAGAGGTGCGGAATTATTAGTAGGAATTAATTTACAATTAGGATTTATTGTTTTTTCAAATTGAGGTATTAAATATCCTAAATATAATATCTCAAATCCCTAGAAGAGGCTTTTAAAAATAGCTTGATATAAATCATTTTTTTGGCTGGGATTTCTCAAAACCTATTGTTTAATGGGCCCGTAACTTTATATTATTATAAGATAGAATGAAAAGACATGAACAATTCATTAAAAATAGTGACATCAGAAGAGGCGGTTTCCCATGTAAAGTCAGGCGATAGAGTTTTTATCCAAGGCGCGGCTATGACTCCAGTAAAATTAATTGACGCACTTGCCAATCGTTATGAATCTTTGGAAAATGTGGAAGTAATGCATTTGCATACAGAAGGTAGGGCAGCATATACGGAGGAGCCCTTCTTTAAATCATTTAACATTAATAGTGCTTTTGTAGGAGGTAATGTTCGAAAAGCCATTCAGGCTGGAAGAGGAGATTATATTCCGATTTTTCTCAGTGAAGTCCATTGGTTATTCAGAAGAAATATTCTGACATTGGATGTCGCTTTTATTCAAGTGTCTACTCCCGATCAACATGGTTATTGTTCTCTTGGGGTTTCTGTAGATGTTACGATTCCAGCAATCGAAACGGCCGAATTGGTAATTGCGCAAGTTAATCCGAAAGTACCAAGAACACATGGAGATGGCGTTATTCATGTCAGCCAAATAAATTATGCAATTGATGCAAATGAACCGATTCATACCCACGATATTGTAATAGCATCTGATATTGAACAAAAAATTGGTGCCCACGTGGCCGGTTTAGTGGAAGATGGAGCAACTCTTCAAATGGGAATTGGTGCGATTCCAAATGCTGCTTTACAAAATTTGGGTAACCATAAAAACCTCGGAATTCATACTGAAATGTTTTCTGATGGTATTTTACCTTTGGTAGAAAGTGGAGTTATTAATGGCAGCAATAAAAAGGTAAAAACTGGTAAGTTAGTGACTTGTTTTGCAGTGGGCTCTCAAAAACTGTATGATTTTATGGATGACAATCCATTAGTTCATATGAAAGAAGCGGCTTACACCAATGACACGGCTATCATCCGAAAAAACCCTAAAGTTACTGCTATTAATTCCGCAATAGAAATTGACTTAACAGGTCAGGTTTGTGCAGATACTATCGGGAAAATGCAATTCTCCGGGGTTGGCGGACAAATGGATTTTATCAGAGGCGCATCGCTTTCGGAAGGTGGGAAAGCAATTTTAGCAATGCCTGCTGCCACTAAAAATGGAATCAGTAAAATCGTACCTTTTTTACAAGAAGGAGCCGGAATTACCACCACTCGTGCGCACGTTCATTACGTAGTAACAGAATATGGCGTAGTTGATTTATTTGGTAAAAATTTAAAACAAAGAGCCAAAGCGATGATTTCTATAGCACATCCAGATGCGAGAGAAGAATTAGAAAAAGCGGCTTTTGAAAGATTTAAAGCGAAGTAAATGATGTTAAGATAGCTTTTCCTGAGGTCAGTTCTTTGGAAAAGTTATTTGTTTTTTTGCTACTCTTCCACTATTTTACAAAAATCCAGCATCAACATTTACTAAAAAACAATCCCTTTTCTTTTATGATATAAAAGCCATATCGAGTAAATTGAGTATAAACTATCACAGATATGGCAAAAACTATAATTGTATCGAACCGACTACCCATAAGAATAGAAAAACAAGATGGGGAAAAAGTATATAAGACAAGTGAAGGAGGATTGGCAACTGGGCTTGGCTCAATCTATAAAGAAGGTAATAATATTTGGATTGGTTGGCCAGGGATTTCTCTTGATCATGAGGAGGAGAAAGAAGTAGAAAAAGAACTGATGAACCGCAATATGCGCCCCGTTTTCTTAACGGAGCATGATGTAAAAGAATTTTATTTGGGGTTTAGTAATCAAACCTTATGGCCAGCATTCCATTATTTTATTCACCATATGCGTTTTGTGGACGAGGAATGGGAAGCCTATTACAATGCAAACAGAAAATTTGCGGATGCAATTTCGAAATGGTTAGAACCGGATGATATTATCTGGGTCCACGATTATCAGTTGATGCTGGTTCCTGAAATGCTCAGAAAGCAATTCCCCAATGTCACAATTGGTTTTTTCCAACATATCCCCTTCCCTTCCTATGAAGTTTTCAGAATGATTCCCTGGAGGAAAAAACTACTCAATGGAGTTTTAGGTGCAGATTACATTGGGTTTCACACCTATGATGATATGCGACATTTCTTGAGTAGTTGCCACCGATTAGCAAGTTATAGCTATGAAAGAAATCAAATTTTAGTTAAAAACAGATTAGTGGAAGCCGATTCACTTCCAATGGGTATAGATTTTGATAAATATTTAGAATCAGCTAAAAGTCAATTGGCTAAAGCCAAGGAGATTAGTTACCGAGATTCTTTAGGAAAACAAGAACTTATCTTATCAATGGATAGGTTAGATTATTCAAAAGGAATACCAGGAAGGCTTCAAGCATTTGATAAATTCCTAGAGAAATATCCTGAATACCAAGGTAGAGTATCGCTGTTCTTAATAGTAGTGCCATCCCGAGACCAGGTTGCAAGTTATAAAGCCTTGAAAGAGAAGGTAGAGTTTTTGGTAGGGCATGTCAATGGTAAATATGGCACTATCAATTATATACCCGTTCATTTTTATTATAGAAGTTT
Source organism: Marivirga sp. (assembly GCF_035704835.1). Classification (GTDB taxonomy): domain Bacteria; phylum Bacteroidota; class Bacteroidia; order Cytophagales; family Cyclobacteriaceae; genus Marivirga. The sequence goes on from NZ_DASSWQ010000064.1 coordinate 35,119, forward strand.
TCCTTTGGATGATTTATCAGCATTTTACAGAATGTGTAAAATTGCGATGATAACCCCTAAGCGTGATGGAATGAACTTGGTTTGCAAAGAATTCATAGCAAGCAGAGAGAACGAAGATGGAGTATTGATTTTAAGTGAGATGGCTGGTGCTTCAAAAGAACTTTCGGATGCTATCTTGGTGAACCCAAACGATCAAAATGAAATGGTTGATGCCATTAAGAAAGCGCTGGAAATGCCTTTAGCCGAACAAAAGCGTAGGATGAAAATCATGCAGAAAACGGTCAAAAAGTATACTATTTTCCAGTGGGTAGATTTGTTTATGAGCAATCTTAAAGATTTAAAAGAACGTCAGCGATCCATGTCCACTAAAAAGTTAGATAACAAGATCAAGAGTCGAATCACGAAAGAATTTAAGTCGGCTAAAAACCCATTAATTTTCTTGGATTATGACGGTACATTAATGCCTTTTAAAGAGAATCCGGAAGATTGTGCTCCTGATGTAGAATTATCTCAAATTTTGCATCAGTTAGCGGTAAAAGCTAAGTTAGTGGTAATTAGTGGAAGGAAAGCAGATACTTTAGAAGAGTGGTTAGATGAATTTAATATAGACCTTATTGCAGAGCATGGTATTAAAACCAAAAGAGCAGGTGCTAAATGGGAAGTCAATGGTGACTTACAGGATAATGGCTGGAAAAAAGAAGCTCGAGACATACTAGAGTTTTATATTCAAAGAACGCCAGGCTCATTTTTAGAAGAGAAAGAGCACACTTTGGTTTGGCATTACAGAAAGGTAGAAAAAGGGCTGGGAAGCTTAAGATCAAGTGAGTTGTCCAGTCATTTGAAGCATTTTATGACCAATAAAGGCTTGGATGTGATAGAAGGTGACCATGTTGTAGAAGTAAAACCATCGGTCATCAATAAAGGTAAAGCTGCTATCGAGCGATTAAAAGGTGAAAATGCAGATTTTATTATGGCATTCGGTGACGACAGAACCGATGAGGATACTTTTGAGGCTTTGCCTAAAACCGCCTTAACGGTTAAGGTGGGAAGCGGATTTTCTTTTGCAAAATATGCTGTTGAAAATAATGAGGAAGTGCGAGCGCTGCTGAAAACTTTTGTAAACGAGTAATGAGGTCTTTTTCTACAGTAGAAAGTAGAGATAAACCTATTTCTTTTTAGTAATGTAAACCTGTGGGCTCTCCTGCCATTGGACGGATCCACCAGAGGGTTTCCAGTAAATTATTGGTCTAAAAATTGAAATTGTATAGTAGTCTAAAACCAGAAATAATGAAAGCAATTTGGAATAATCAAATAGTGGCGCAGAGTGATGACACCATCGTAATTGAAGGAAATCATTATTTTCCACCAGAATCGATTAAAGAAGAGTATTTTGAAAAGACTGAATATCATACGGTTTGTCCATGGAAAGGAACCGCTTCATATTACAGCTTGAAAGTGGATGGAAAGGAAAACAAAGATGCCGCCTGGTATTATCCAGACACTAAAGAAATGGCCAAGAAATTTGAAAATTATGTGGCATTCTGGAAAGGTGTAGAGGTAACGGAATAAAAATTATTTCTTTTTAGCTAAATTTAAGCATGCAGTCAGCTCTAAAGAAACTTATTTATGCTTTCCTGATGATTATAGCCAGTATTTTGCTAGGCAGTTTGGGCTATATACTAATTGAAAGTTATAATTTTAGAGATGGAGTTTATATGTCCGTCATTACCTTCTCTACTGTTGGATTTAAAGAAGTCCAACCTTTAAGTGATGAAGGAAAGCTATTTACAGTATTATATATTATTGTAAATTTAGGTTTATTTGCTTACACAGCTTCCGTAATTTCCTCCTTTTTGTTTGAAGGAAAGTTCAAGGAAATTTATAAAACATATACAGACAAAAAAGCATTGAAAAAATTGAATGACCATATCATCATTTGTGGGTTTGGTAAAAATGGAGAAATTGCTGGATCCGGATTAGAAGTTTCTAAAAGGGAATTGGTATTCATTGAAAAAGACGCAAATGTTATCAATAGTTATAATAATGAAAAAGGGTATCAGTTATTGCATGGAGATGCAGTTTTAGAGTCAGTCTTGATAGAAGCCGGAGTTGAAAGAGCAAGTACCCTCATTACTACCCTTCCAAGTGATGCGGATAATGTTTTTATCACTTTAACAGCAAAAGAGCTCAATCCACAAATTCAAATCATAGCCAAGGCAACAGAAAGAAATACCGAAAAGAAATTAAGAAGAGCGGGGGTAGATCATGTAGTGATGCCAGATCGAGTAGGTGGTTCTTACATGGCATCTTTGGTTACAAAGCCAAGCGTAGTACAGTTTTTAGAAATACTCAATGGAGATCATGATTCAGAATATTCATTGGAAGAAATCAACCACAACCTGCTAAAGGACAAATTCAAAAATCTTTCTTTGGGTGAAATGGATGTTAAAAATAAGACAGGTGCCACAATTTTAGCCTTTAAAGACAAAGAAAAAGGTTTTGTATTTAATCCCAATTCAGATGAAGTTTGCGACAAAGGCGATGTCATCATACTGCTAGGTGATAAAAAATCAATTAAAGCATTTAAAGAAGAGTTTGTGGAATAAGGTCCTAACTTAATAAGAATTGATGAATTTCATTTAAGATATTCCACTTCCAACTCTATTTTTTCACTTAATCCTATTACCCAACTTCAATAACCCTTCCACGCTACAAAGCCCTTTCATAATCTTGACTTAAAATTTTAAGAATATTTTTTGATTTATAACTAAAAATAAATTACTTGCATCTAAGTGTGTAATATTTAACCAAAACCTAAACGAAATGTCAGCAGGCTTAAAGTATTTTGAACGGCTAAATTATTTGTCAGAGTTAATTGAAAAACAAAAAACAGGGTGTGCCGCCCAGTTAGCCAATACTTTTGATGTCTCAGAAAGAACAATTTACAGAATGATAGCTGATGTTTCTAGCTATCACAACACACCTATAAAATTCAGCAAACAAAAGAATTCTTATATTTTAGAGTACACTTGTATTTACTGACTGGATTTGGCAAACGTAAGCCTTTACTTTGCCCATGTAATAAAATTTTAACTATTTAAATTTTTAAATTATGAAAAAAGTAAAGCTTTTATTCGCAGCAAGTGCACTAGCAACAATCAGTTTTTTCGCTATTAATTCTAACGAATCCTTAGCAGGAAATGGTATTTGTGATGGGAGAACAATATGTGAACCTGGAGGAGGAGTAGATTGTAAACGTCTTGGAGAAGGATGTAATAGGGAGTGCGGCTTTTTAGAAGTAAAATTATACTAAATTTTAGAAGGGCTTATTAAAGCCCTTCTTTTGTCCAATTGATTTAAAAAAATGATTTCTAAAGTCAAAAGCAAATTAATTTATCTTGCATTCTTTCTACTTACAATGTTGTTCGGTTGTGATGATAAAAAACCATTTAAACAATGTGAAATAGATCATGAAATAATTAAGCCATCAAAAAAAAGGGATATTGTAATTGATGTAAAAGGATTACAATATAAACATGAACAGTCTCATTCAGCATATTATAATGATACGAATTGGTATATTGGGTTAGATTTAGTGCGTAATAGTTTAGACTTTTTTGATATTACAAATGAGAAGTTTGAAAAATCCATCATATTTAAAAATGATGGATCAGAAGGCTCCATTAATGTTTCTGAATTCTATTTCCATAATAAGGATAGTATTATTCTATTTTCAGAGCAAGGAAAAATTCAAGTTCGAAATATAAAAGACTCCCTAATAAACGAAATAAGCCTTAAGACCGAAAAATTAATGGGATGGTCACAAGCTGAATTAACAGCTGGATTAGGAGATAGCGAAGCAAAAATCTTTTTTGACCCCTTTAAGAAGGATCTTTATATATCTAATATCCCTCCTGTTTATTATGATAGTGATAATTATTATTCAGTACCGACAATTGTATCATTTAATCTAAAAGAGGAAGATTTTGTTGATTTCGGCACCTTGGTACCAGAAGATATAAACAATTACGAAGTGACTCCAACGACAAGAAATGATTGGCTTAACATTGTAAACTCATTCGAAGATGGTGATATCCTTGTTTCTTATTTTGACAGTCAATTTTATTCAAAAGGCAAACTAGGCAATCATGATAGTTTAAATCTGTTATGCAGAAGAAGCCATTTTTATAATCAAGAAATTCCATCTATTGATATGAATGACTTTAATAAAGAGCGCGAATACGTATTCAAAAAAGGCATTTATGCCAAAAGTTTTTTCCACTCTAAATATAATAGATATGTAAATAGCGTCAGACACAATCAAGATTATATAAATGCTGAAGGAAAGGTGAATAATCCCTATCATGCTGATTTTTCAATTCTAGTTTTAGACAATAATTTTAATGCTTTGAAAGAGTTCAAAATCCCTTCTGGAAAATATAATTTTAATAAAGTATATCCTCATTCTGAGGGTGTTTTAATTATGAAAGAAAACCCAAATGATGAAAATAATGAAGAAGATTTATTGGAGTTTAGTGTTTTTGCTATCGATTAGTTTTGGACTTGATTGTAGTAAAGTTTATGCACAGAATTTAGATCACCTATACTACTGCAATGAGAATACTGACATAGCTCAATTATTTATTATTAATCCATACTATTCTGTAGGCCATATAATTGACAATGACAATTATTTAGTTTTGTTCAATCATGAAAACCTGTCAATAGATACTCTTAATTTAGGCAACTCAAAGGACTATTTTCTGCAAAATTTAATTGTAACTGGCACCAATACGTTTTTTGTAAGTGCATTAAAATATTACAAAATTCTTGAGATCAAGGCAGGAAAATTTTCTATTATAGAGGAACAAGAATTGAAAGAAGGAAAATATAATTTACCAGATTATGCAAACCTGGAAGGAATGATATACGGACAATATATGAAAATGGAGGATATGGTTTTTTTGGAAAGACCTGAAGGAAATCGAAGAAAAGACATAGGTTATTCCTTGTACTTATTCAAGGATGGCAAGCAAATCACGTTAGTTCAAAATCAAAAAAGTGTGATAAAAGACGCTTATTCAGGAATTGGTATTCGTTCTAAAGTAATGCATTTAGATCATCATTTATTGATTCCTGTTGAAAAAGCCAATAAGATGATTGTATTTGATTTAGCTACAAATGATAAAAAGGAAATTGATTTTCCTGATGTAGAAAAAAAGAATGTAAGCTGGAATTGTTTTTATGATTTTAAAGGCAAAAAGTCTTATGCTGTCAAATTCTACAAGGATCAAAAACATGAAATTTATGCCTTAGACTTAGAAAAAGAATCCTTTATCTTATTAGAGAAAACGGAATACAAGCCCATAACTTTTGTGGATGGCAAATACCATTATACTTCGACAGAGAAGGATGAAATCACCAATAATGAAATGATTTGTCATTATTTAAAACCAATAAGTAAATGAAGAATATAATTTGTATTTTTTTTATAGTTTGTTTTTCTAGTTGTAGCAATAGTAATTCTAAATACGAATATGAAGAAGGCTTACTATTTTATTTAAAAGAAGAGACCAATATTAACCCTATTTCACTTAAAGATGATATTTTATATATAACCCCATTGGATGGATGTGAATATTGCGTTCAGCAAAATCTATATAATATTGCTAAAAACAGCAAAAGTAATTTTTCTGTTTTATTTATTGGTGAGCCTATGAACCAAGAGATTGAATCTATATACAATAATGTAATTAATGAATTTAATGGTAAAACATTTCATGATAAAAAGAACAGAATTAATTATTATGATACAGGATATGGAAAACCATTATTAGTACATTTTAAAGAAGGAGAACTAATATATGGCTTAATAATACAAGATGACTTGATACCAGAAGCTTCTAATTATATAAAGGACAATGGGTGAGACTATTAGAGGCTTAAAATAATTTTTTTCACTTTTAGTTTCAGCACTATGAATCGTCATAGTTCTGAAAAATTGATCCTCAAAAAACCCCATCATTCAATCTCTTCAAAGCTTCCGATTTGTAGCGTGTATCAACAACAATCGAGATATTGTGTCGGCTACCCCCATAAGAAATCATACGCACAGGAACGTCCTGAAGAGAGGCAAAAATTTTACTAACCAAGCCCGGTTTTTCAGCTACCATATTACCCACTAAGCAGATGATACTTTGCTCTTGGTCCACTTCTACTTCCCCGAAAGGGCGCAATTCACTTAAAATGCTATCTAGATAATAAATATTATCAATGGTAACAGAAATAGCAACCTCAGAAGTAGTAATCACATCAATTGGCGTTTTGTATTTCTCGAAAATTTCAAATACTCGTCTTAAGAAACCATAAGCCATTAACATCCGAAGTGATTTCACTTTTATAGCTGCTATACCATCTTTGGCAGCAATGGCTTTAATACCTTCTCCACTTCCCTCTTTGGTGTGAATTAAAGTTCCAGGAGCTTCTGGCTTCATGGTGTTTTTCAAACGCACGGGAATAGTTTTCTTTTGAGCGGGTCTGATACAGGAAGGATGTAGAATTTTCGCTCCGAAGTAAGCAAGCTCTGCCGCTTCCTCAAATGACAATTGCGGAATGCTAAAAGTCTTATCTACTACTCTAGGGTCATTATTATGCATCCCATCGATATCCGTCCAAATCTGGATTTCATCTGCATTTAATGCTGCTCCTACTAAAGAGGCTGTATAATCACTGCCGCCTCTTTTTAAATTGTCAATGTTGCCTTCCGCATTTCGGCAAATATAACCTTGAGTGATGATCAATTTAGTTTCAGCAGCTTGCTTTACCAATATGTCGGATAATTCTTTATTGATAAAAGCTTCATCAGGTTCAGAGAATGCATCTGTTTTGACGAAATCCAATGCGTTGATTAATGCACTGTTTAATTTATGCTCCTGCAAATGCAAATTGAAAATATTAGTGGACATCAGTTCACCTTGAGCCAGCAATTCTTTATCAATCAAATTTGTAAAAGGCTTTTTTAAACATGACTTGACAAAACTCATGCTTTCAGCAATTATAGAAGAGGCTTTATTTTTAAAAACTTCTGTTTCAAAAAGTTCTTCAATAAATTCGTCATATCGCTTTTGAAGCTTTTTAATGACTTTACCAGCTAAGTCATGCTCATTTTTGCGTAATCTTTCTCCTATTTCAACCAAAGTATTAGTCACTCCGCTCAGGGCAGAAAGAACGACTAATTTCTTATTGTTGTCTTTCGTGATGATTTCACGAATCTGATTCATGCCTTGAGGTGTGCCTACGGAAGTTCCGCCAAATTTTAATACAATCATAATCCTTTTGCTAATCCTAACATTTTTAATGCGGTAAATGCAGCTTCATCTCCTTTATTGCCATGTTTTCCTCCTGCTCTGTCCAGAGCTTGTTGCTGAGTATTGGGAGTCAGAACACCGAAAATAACGGGTTTGTTATATTTCAAGCTGACATTTGTAATGCCATTTGCCACTGCATCACAAATAAAATCGAAGTGTCTCGTTTCACCTTGGATTACGCAACCCAGGCAAATCACCGCATCTATTTCTTTTCTTTCAGCCATCCATTGCGCACCCAGACTCAATTCAAAACTTCCAGGGACATAATGTTTTTTAATATTTTCTTTAGGAATTCCGTTTTCAATCAAGGTTTCATAAGCGCCATTGTACAATGATTCGGTTACTTCTTCATTCCATTCTGAAACGATGATTGCAAACTTTTTATCCTGTAAGCCTTTCATGTTTTTACCAGAATGTTCGCTTAGGTTCTTTAGATTTGATGCCATTTTCTCGGGTTTTTTTAATAAAAAAAGGGACAGGCTTCTTTAAAACCCATCCCTTTTAGTTAATTTATTTTCTTTAATTATTGTTGAGCCTCTAATTGGAATAGGTATTTTTGCGCTTCCGTCTTTTGTTTGGAATCACTAAAATCCTCTACTATTGTTTTGTAGCTTCCGATAGCTGCTTCAATATCATTTGCTTTCTGATAAGCTAATCCTTGTTTCATTAAATAAACGGGGCTGAATTCTTCATTGCTTTTGTAATCCGCAGCTTTACCATATTGTTCTGCAGCAATAGAATAATTTCCTAATTCCATATATGCATCACCCATTAAGGCGTAAGATCTTGCTTGAACTAATAAATCATCGCTGCTGAAGCCTTCTAAATAATCAATTGCAGTTTCAAACTGACCTTGTTGAAGATACGTACTTCCCAAGTAGAAGCTTGCTAAATTTCCAGCTTTAGTGGAACCATAATCTTCTAAAATAGCCAAAAAGCCTAAATTATTTCCATCTCCATTTAAAGCAAGGTCATATTCTCCATTTTCATACCAATAAATAGCCTGAAACATTTCCTTTTGAGCTTCCTCATTCTGGTTGTTCATATAGTATCTGTAACCGAAAAAGGCTACAATTATTAAGGCAATTACTCCCCCTAATCCAAATACTATTTTTTTATTGTTTTCAATGAATTGTTCTGTTTTAGAAAGTTGCTGAGCTATTACCTCAGGGTTTTCATAAAATTCAGAACCTTGCTTCTCTTTTGATTTTGTTTTTGCCATTGCCACTATTTTAAGACCGCAAAGCTATAAAAATTTATTTATTATTACCGCATTCGTTCATTTAATAGTTTAACGCTTTGTGATTTAAACTATTAAAGCTAAAAATCGATCAGGATTATATAAATTATTTACTGCTCGGTGTGCCGCCAACCATTTTTAATCTACTATAAAAGGATAATCTTCCTGAGCATAAACGTCTTTATAGACTTCATCTATAGAAGGAAAATCAGACTCTTCAGCAAATTTCACACATTCTTTTACAAGCTCTTTTGCTTCATTATCAATTTCTTTCAACTCATCCTCTGAGGCATATTTGTTTTTCAAAATTGCCTGTCTAGCTTGTTCTATCGGGTCTTTTGCTTTATATTCCTCTAATTCTTCCTTAGTTCTATACTTAGCAGGATCCGACATAGAGTGTCCTTTATATCGATAAGTTCTGAATTCCAATAAAGTTGGGCCATCTCCTTTTCTTGCTCTTTCCGCTGCTTCTGCCACTGCATTATGAACATTCTCCACATTCATGGCATCCACGCCTTTTGAAGGCATGTCATAAGCTTCACCCAAAGTATGTAATTCGGTTACATTAGAGGTTCTTTGTACGGAAGTGCCCATGGCATAACCATTATTTTCAATGGCAAAAATCACAGGTAATTTCATGTTCATGGCCATATTTAATGCTTCATGGAAAGCACCTTGACGAACAGCACCATCTCCCATATAGGTGATGCAAATATTATCAGTTCCTTTATATTGTTCAGAAAAAGCAATACCAGCTCCCAATGGAATTTGTCCACCTACAATCCCGTGTCCACCAAAGAAATGATTTTCTTTATCGAACATGTGCATGGAACCACCTTTTCCTTTAGAAACACCAGTTTCTTTACCGTATAATTCGGCCATTACCGCTTTCGGGTCAGTTCCTAAACCAATTGGGTGCGCATGATCTCTATAAGCTGTGATATATTTATCGCCTTTTTTCAGGGCACTAACAGCACCGGCTACACAAGCCTCCTGTCCAATGTAAAGGTGGCAAAAACCACTTATTTTTTGCTGACCATATAATTGACCGGCTTTCTCCTCGAATCTTCTCATTAAGGACATGGATCTGAACCATTCCATATAGGTTTCTTTATCGAAACTCTTTTTATTGGCAGTTTTTGATTTCTTTGTAGCCATAATGCTTTTTCTTTTTTTGATGTATTTCTGTCGTCACAAAAGAATAACTTAACTTTGTTCTTCTTGTTACGGGATGCGAAAATAACGAAAAAACCCACAAGTGCGAAAAATGAAGCTCCAAAATATCCGATTAGCTCAATTCAAAAACTATACACAGGCGAATTTCGCCTTTGTGGATGGAATTAATTGCTTTTTAGGGCGAAACGGAATTGGAAAAACCAATTTGCTAGATGCGATTTATTATTTGGCATTTACGAAGAGCGCATTCAATTCGGTTGATAAAGATAATATTTTGCACGATGAAAGTTTTTTCTCCATCAAAGCCAGTTTTGAGATAGAGGAAAAAACAGCGGAAATGCTTTGTGCGGTCCGATTGGGAGAGAAAAAAATGGTGAGGTGGGATGGCAAGGAATATGAAAAGCTAAGCGAGCATATTGGAAAACTGCCTTTAGTGATGATTATTCCTCAAGATACGGATATCGTAAGAGAAGCTAGCGAAATGCGTAGAAAGTTTTTTGATAATTTACTCTGCCAGCTCGATCAGGAATATTTAAAATTATTGGTAAAATATAACCATCTCTTAAAGCAAAGAAATGCATTGCTGAAAACCTTTTTGGAGAAGAATAGATTTTCCGCTGAGCAATTAGCTCCTTATGATGAATTGATGATTCCATTGGCCATTAAAATTGCTGAAGTAAGGAATAATTTAATGGAAAATTTCTTGCCTATTTTTCAAGAGTTCTATAAAGATTTATCGGATAACCAGGAAGAAGTCGCGATTAATTATGATACCCGAGTAACAAAATCATTCGGAAATAACTTTACGTCTCAACATCAAAAAGATTTCCGACAAGGCCGGACAACCATGGGAATTCATAAAGATGATTATGTGTTTTTATCGGAAGAAAAAGCTGTTAAGAAATTCGGTTCGCAAGGACAACAGAAATCATTTGTTATTGCCCTAAAATTAGCGCAATTTGAGCTATTGAAAATATCGAAAAATCAAAAACCTCTTCTGTTGCTCGATGATATTTTTGACAAACTAGATGATAAAAGAATTGCCTATTTGTTGAAAATGATGGCAGATGGAAGGTTTGGTCAAATTTTCCTGACGGATGCCAGGCCTGAAAGAAGTAAAGAATATTTGAAAGATATTGATACAGAAAAGAAATTTTTTGAACTGGACTTAACCCCTCATGCAAATGTATAAAAAGAAAAATCCACATCCCGCCAGCGTCAGAAAATCCGAGGCCACTCCTCTGGGTCAGGTTATAAATGAAATGTTTGATGCCTATCATCTTCACAAAAAAGTGGACCAAACACAAGTTGTAAACCTTTGGCCCAAATTAATGGGAAAGGCAATTGCCAGTAGAACCAAAGGCGTTTTTATGAAAGGCGATAAGCTTTTTATTACCGTTGAATCCAGCGCATTAAAGCAGGAACTTTTAATGAGTAAGGAAAGGATTATTCATTTATTCAGACAAGAACTGGGTAAGGAGGTCGTGAAGGAAATAGTGTTGCTATAAGTTTGGGGGTTTAGCTCCTTAATCTCCAAAGGGGAGATGATGAAATGTTGCAAACAATATTTAAATGAAGAGAATTAGTATTTATTTACTATTGTTAATCGGACTGACCTTCTCATGCACAGGTAATCGAGAAGAACAATCAGGACTACTTTGGAAAATTATTTCTAAGGAGGGAAAAGTTGGTTATATTTTTGGAACAATTCATTTATACCCTAAAGATAGACTTAAAATAAGTAAGGAAGTGTTTTCGAAACTTAAGCAATGCAAAACTTTAGCACTTGAACGAAATATTAAGGATTCAATTGATCAAAAATTGTTTACAGAAAGCCTAAAAAGAGCTCAAAAATTTTTAAGAACCTATCAAGTAATTTCAGACCAATATGGAGCCGATTTAAAAAGCATGGAGGCTGAATTAATAGCTTTTGCTGATTCTTATGATATCAAGTTAACAGGTCTTGAGACTTCTACGGAATTATTATGCTTAATGGATAAGGCTCCAAATATTGCTAAAGATGAGACTGACGAATATATTTTAGAAGACTATGAAAAATCCATTAACCTATACAAAGATGAGCGGATTGACCATTTTGCCAACGCAATTTTAAATAAAGAATTGGGACTCGAAACAAGAAAGTTGTTAGTGGACCAAAGAAACAAAAATTGGATTGACAATATTGAACGTTTAATTAATCAAGACAATGTATTCATTGCTGTAGGTATGGGACATTTGGGCGGAGAAGAGGGGCTCCTAAATTTGTTAAAGGAAAAAGGATTCCAATTGGAGAGGATTAAGATTTAAATTATGGTTCTATTTAACTTTATCTTTTAGCTCTATACGTGACTTAACGCTTCGGTAAGTCTGTTGAAGGGACGAATACCCTGGATCTTCAGTTACAATGATTTTTCCATTTGAAATCACTCCAGGGACTTTCATTAAGCATATGACTTCATCATCAACCACAAAAGCTAAGTTTTTTCCTACATAAATTTTACTAATCTCTAGTAATTTTTCGCTCCCTTCTTCTGATAGGGTGATTTCGAATTTCCGCATATTGCTTACACTATCAATTTCTATTTTGCTAATCTTATCGTAATCTCCAGTGTTAACAACTGGTTTATCTGATATGCAAACATATCTTTCCGAATTAAGCAGTTTTACTTTTTTATACGAACACCCTTTCCCTTCAAATTCAAGGTAGACGCCATCATTGTCGCTCTGGGAAAAAGAAAAAAATGTAAAAAATGACAACAGAAAAATATTTAAAAGTATTGATTTCATATTAATCTTAGTTAAGAAAATTTTAGCTTTTAAAAACTTACTTTAACAAACTAAATTACTAAAATAAATGTAAGTTACAACTTTTGATATACACTAATTATTATCCTTTACCTAAATTAGAAATGTATAAATTGTGCTATTGTAAAATACAACAGGTCTTTAATTATAAAGAGCATCTGAATGAAGATTGGATCATCTATTTTTACTGAGAAGTATTAGTCAATGATAAAATATTGAATTTGATTTAGAGATCTAAATCTCTTGAAGATAAAAAGTTATAATCAACAAATAGAAATAAAAGCATTTTATAGGTTTACATTATCCTTAATTCAATTGTTCTCTAACAGACGTAAGTATTTATACTTTATCGTTTTTAAGTGTCTGAAAGATTAGCTATCTTATTTTAATTAAAGCAAATACCCTATGCACTTTTCATATTTCGTTCAACAAAAACTAAAATTGGCTTCCGCTATTGCAATCATATTGGTCATTGTATTAATCAATAATCGCTGGGAGAACAACAATATAAATGAACTAGGGGAAACTTTTGGTTCAGTTTATAAAGATAGGCTTGTGGTAGAAAATTATATTTTCAAATTAGCTTCTGCCACACATGAAAAAAAATATTTACTAACCCAATACAAAGTCAAACAAAGCTCTGAAATCAAAAGTGAAATTGCATCCATTAATACTGAAATTGATTTTTTGCTAAAAGATTACCAAACTACTTTTCTAACAGTCGGGGAACAGGAAGTTTTTAAAAATTTACTTCGAAATAACGATCAACTTAGAGCTATAGAAGAAAATCCAGAATTCGAAATTGCTCATTTAAACACTTTATATGATAAAAATATAATTATGTTGAATAAGCTTTCTAAAATTCAAATGAAGGAGGGGGAAGCACTATACAAAAACTCAAGATCCATTGTGACAAGCAATGCAAGTTTATCCTATTTAGAATTAGGCCTTTTGATAATTTTGGGGCTTATCACTCAGGCATTAATTTTTAATTCCAAATCAATTCGCGGTAGTCTTAGAAAGGACAATAATAATCTGCCATTAAACTAGATTATCAATAAAACTTTAATGCTTTTCCAACCCTTTTGAACAATTGGTTGTCTTTGATATAGAAGGTTTTGGTTGAAATCTTTCTGTGGATGGCTGGTTACCGTTCATAGTTTTATGGTTGTAGGCGAAAAGGGTGGTAGCAATATCACCCTTTTCTATTTTACGACCAATTCTATTCTTTATGATACCAAAAATTGCTTCTAGGCTTATTTGCTCTTTCTTCTTTACTTCTTCTTTTAAAAACGTCCTTACCAAAGTAAACTTTATAAGAGAATGCAGGCATGAACGGAAAGAAACTTCTTTGGTATAATTTCATAGTTTCATCTGATTCGGCTAATTGTCCAAGTGAAAAATCCGAATTATCATTTACATGATAATAATTAAAATAAGGGTTTTGGCGGCTATAAGCATTATAAATGGAGAATGACCAAACCGCTTTATTTCCTCTTTTTGTAATTTTATGGTAGTTAAATCCTAAGTCTAATCTGTGATAATCTCGCATTCTTTCCGAATTTCTTTCACCATATATTAAGGTTTCTCTTTCTATTTCAGGATTAAAAGGGTCAGGAGTATTGCGAAGCCCAATAGCAGGAGTAAAAGGAAGCCCAGTTTGATAAGTCCAATTCGCGGAGAGATCCCATTTTTCGTTGATTTTTGTGCTCAGATTGATATTAAAAATATGGGGTCTGTCATATTCATAAACATAAGGCATTCCATTGTTAATTTCAGGAAACTGGTATTCCGTTTTGGATAAAGTATAGGAGGCAAATCCCGTCCACTTGCCTTTAGATTTTTTCAGCATCGTTTCCCAGCCCATACTTTCACCTGTTCCGCCACTAGTGATTTTGTTCTTCCAGTTGGAATCTCCCAGTACAGCTGTTATTCCTTCTTTATAAGTCGTTAAATTATTTAGCTCTTTGTAATAAAGGTTGCTTTCCAATTGCCACATATTTTGCTGAAAATTTGCTTTGTAGCCTAAAGAAAGCTGATTTGAACCTGAAGTAGGTGCATCTTCATCAGCAGGAATCCAAATTTCATTGGCACCAATATCCCCTGTGGTATATAATAAATGTGCGTATTGTTTGGCTCCAGTGAACCGAGCTAACAACCATTGGTTTGAGGCTATCCCGATAGCTAATTGACCTCTTTGAACAAAATCGAAGCGTGAATAATCATCATTTTGATAATAATTTAATCTACCACCAATTTTTAAAGAACTGTTTTCCCAGAAATCTAAGTATTCATCAAAATATAGCGCTCCTTCCAAAACAGGAATAATTTCATTTTCTGCGACTATGTTTTCTGCATTAGTGTTGTTTGGTTGATGAATTTTATAGGATAATTGGGCACCAAAATGTGTAGTTAGGGAATTACTGTTAAAATATTTCCAATCCGACTGCAAGCGGTTATCCATAAGGGAAGATTGAAAACGCTTATCAAATGTTGCTTCCTTATTATCTTTATCTTCAAAATAAAACCTGTTGTTTTTTAGGCGATAACGAACTACTGATAAACTGTTTTCTCCTACTAGATTTGAATTAGGTTTATACTTCCATTGCAAAGCTCCCAGCCAATTACCCCAAACTGTCTGATTTCGAGTTTTACCTACAGTATTCGGAATCGTTGAGGCAGATTCTGCCCACAAATTTAGGTAATCATCTCCTTGATAAAAATTGGCTGATAAAGTATGCTTATCATTTAAATTATAAGTGAATTTTCCATTAAGGTCATGAAAGCCATAAGCAAAAGTAAAATCATTGCCAGCAGAAAGTGTGGTGCCTAAAGCGTATAGTCCATCTATTAAAGTTTTTCTTGCACTTAGCATATAAGTTGCTTTCTTACTGAGTGCTGGCCCTTCCACCATTAGGCTGGTGGCCATAGGGCCAATACTGAAATTCCCTTTAAATTCTTCAGCATTTCCCTCATATTGAGAAAGACTGATTATGGATGATAATTTACCGCCATATCGAGCTGGAAAACCATCTTTATAAATTTCCATGGAATTAATCATATCAGGATTGAAAACAGAATAAAACCCTCCTAAATGATTGACATAAATCAGTGGGATATTATCAATCATATATAAGTTCTCTCCTGGACTACCTCCTCTAACAATCAGTTGACTGCTTCCTTCATTTTGGGCAGTGATTCCGGGAAATAACTGAACCGCTTTTAAAACATCTGGAGCCGCACCTATTGTTGGAATATTATCAAAATCTTTTGTTTTAAGCTGCGTCATCGGCTGAAAAACATCTCTGACACCAGTTACTCTGACTTCTTTTAAATCAGTATTCATTTTAAGATCAATGAATATATTTTGACTGTCTTTATTTACTTCAATCACTTGATTTTTGTAGCCAGCATAAGAAATTCTCAGAGAGTCATTATGGTTTGCGTTTAAGCTAAAATAGCCGTTATTGTCACTTATTGCTCCTTCTTTAGTTTCAAGATTGATAATATGAGCCCCAATTAATTTCTCTTTTCCCGAGGCATCTCTAACATATCCCGAAACATTAACTTCCTGAGAGAAAGCCTGCTCGATGCTGATTAATATAATTAAACTTAAGCAAAGGGTTTTAATCCAGTTCATTGGTCAAAATAATTTTCAGTTCCGGAAGGATAAATGGTGTCTGTTTTTACCAAAGAATAGCCAGCATTAATGCCGTAAGCTCCTTCTATATTGTTAAAATTGGAAATAGCTGCTTGATTACCTGAACCTATAATTGGGTAGCGACTATTTTCATATTGATAATTTTGCTTTAGGAACTCATAGTAGGCCTCATTAAGTGTCCATAGTTCAACCACTAGGGGGAAAGTGTCTGCAATCTGAGGACCGCCATTACTGCTCATAGTTCCACTAGTGATATAATTAATCAAAACTTCCTGACTGTTACCAGTCATTAATTCATTAGTGAATAAAGGAAAAGGCACACCTTCATTTAATATAACAGGGTCATCAATATTAATGATCTGAATCCTGTTATCATTATCATCATCTTCATTTTCACCTCCTCGTAGAAGACGAATATTCACATAAAAATATTCGTTAGATGAATTATTAGGGACTTCAATTTTAATGGCAGGATGACTGATTCCTTCTTGATTAGTTCCTGCCACATCAATATGTTCAATATTCAGAATGGGTTGTGGGGGTGGTATGGTTTGATTAAAACTGCTTATAAGTTTTCCCGAAGCATCAGAAACATCAAAGTGATAATCTTTATTGGTTTCGATCTGCTGATTTAATTTATAGGAGTCTGAATTTTCATCATAACTCAAATCAAAAGTTTGATTTTCAACCATTAGCTGAACTAGCGCATCTTCAATTGGCGGATTTCCCTCCCCATTTACTGAAGTTGTTTTGGTTATTTTTACTTCAATACTGTCATCTGCGATCATAATATTATTGATGACCCAGTCATTATTGAAATCAGGGAAATCTTCTTGTAATAGTTTTATACATGAGGATAAGCAAAGAAAACTTATTATTAGGCAGCTAGAAATTAATTTATTCATCATCAAAATTTTATACTTAAGCCATATCTGAATTTAGCAGGCGATCTGTAATTATATTCCATAAAAATACCCCAGTGTTTGTAAAGATGATACGCCAAGCCTCCACCTATATCATAAAAGAAATAGTGTTCTTTTTGTCGAAGGGCATAAGCTGGAATGGGAGAATATCTACCACCTATTTTCGCGTTCAAATATAAATCTAATCTAAAGCGGTGGCCTTCTTTTATCAGGAGCTGTAATGGATGAATGTTAGTTTGAATCCCGTAATTATACGCTCTAGAATTCCGCCCAATAATGAAAGGCTCGTTAGTAGTTGGATTTATTACTTGCACTAGATATAAATCTAGATTAGTTGCAAGATAAGCGCCCGCTTCAATGAACTTAGTGAATCCTCTGTTATATTCTAGCTGAAAAAAATGGGAATCACGAAAATCATAATAACTATGAGAAGCTTTGATATTATTTCGTCCTTTCAAGCCATTTTGGGCATAAGAACTCTCTAAGCAAATGAGGAGAAAAGCGACTATTAATAGGGTTGAATACAGCTTTTGGTTCATGATGTTTAATAAACCGCAAAGCTAAACGATTTATTGCGAGACTTAGGTAATTAGTTGTTAGAAATTTTAAAATATTAAAAATCATACAGGCATTTAATTACCTGTATGATTCAAAAATAGTGATTACCATTCTAATGGAACCTCCATCAATAACATTTCCGAATCTGCTTTTGCTTTGATATTTACCGATGCCAAATTGAGCAATCCAATTCCATCTCTCTTTTCTAATTTTTCTCCACCAATTTCAATTTCTCCTTCAAGTAAGAATATGAAAAGGCCATTATCTTTTTTCTTCAATTCATACCTTTTCTCAAATCCCTTTTCAAAATCTGCTAAGTGAAACCAAGCGTCTTGTTGAATCCAAGTATCTAATCCACTATCTTTCGGTGAAACCACCATTTGAAAGCTATTTTTTCTTTCTGTCATAGGATAATGCACCTGACCATATCGAGGCTCTATATTTTCCTTATTAGGAAATACCCAAATTTGGAGAAATTCCGTTCCAATATCTTTGTTCGGATTAAATTCCGAATGCATAATTCCTGTCCCGGCCGACATCACCTGCACATCACCTTGCTTGATAGTGGCGTCATTTCCCATGCTGTCTTCATGCGCCAAATCTCCTTTGAGAGGTATCGAAATGATTTCCATATTTTCATGTGGGTGTTTAGGAAATCCGGTTCCGCCCGTAATTTTATCATCATTTAAAACTCTTAATGCCCCAAAATGAATTCTATTCGGGTCATAATAAGAAGCAAAACTAAAGGTGTGATGTGTATTTAACCAACCATGGTCGGCATGACCTCTTGAATTGGCTTTGTAAATTATTTTCTCCATTTTCATAATTTTGTATGTAGCTACATATAATTACGGCTAAATTAAAAAGTTGTGTCGTTTTTTCAGAAATAAAATTACTTGAGTCTAAAGAAACTGGATGAAACACATTTTTTACAGTTGATCAAATAGCTAAAAAATCGCATTTAAAAAGTGTTTTACTAAGAAAAAAAGAAATTAAGACTCCAATAACTTTTATCCCTCGAATAATTTTTACAAATACGCTTGGCAAAACTATATTATTTATAAATATTATTTTATAATTTTAGTGAATCAGAAATAAAACCATAAAAAATGAATATGTATTTTAGAACATTAACATTAGTAGCCTTTTTGGCAGTTGTTGCTTGTAGTCCAGAAAAGAAAGAAGATGAGAATAAAAACTCTGAAGCTTTTGATAAAGCACAGCAAGAAGTGAAAGAGCAAATTTCAAACGTAGTAAAAGAAATGCCTTCCCCATCAGAGATTCCATTTCTGTTGATGGAAACAGGAGCAGATTTTGACGGAAGTCTCATGCACGATTTGAGTAGTGTAAGTAACTACAGCAGCAATAATAATGAAGCTGCAGTCAATTTAGGAATTTATGCAACAGATGTAGCCTATTTAAGTGCTTACGAAAAATCGCAGGAAGCTTTAAAATATTTAACAGAAGTACGTCCCCTAGCGGACCAATTGGCACTTTCTGGTTCTTTTGATCCCCAAACAGTAGAAAGGTTCGAAAGAAATTTATCTAACACAGATTCTTTGGCTCAAATTGTAAATGAAGCCATTAACAATGCTGATGACCATTTGAGAAAAACAGATAGGCCAAAAGTAGCGGCTTTATTATTGGCAGGTTCTTTTATTGAAGGGCTTTACATTGCAACTGCATTAGTAGAGAATTACCCAAATGATTTGCCAGCAGAGACCAAAAAATTGATTTTAATTCCTATGGTAAATGTTATCATCAAGCAAGAGGAACCGCTTATTGATTTAATAGAATTATTAGAAAGCATTGAGCAGGATGACTATATCAAAACGATGGTTGCAGATTTGAAAGAATTGAAAGAGGAGTATAAAAACCTCAACGTTCAAAAATTATTGGATGAGGGAAGAGGAGATGAATTATTAAATGATAAAACATTAGATAAAGTGACTAATCAAATGGGTAAAATCAGAGATGGTATTACCGGATGATCATCCATAAAATAAAGTTTTAAAGGGTATGAGAGCATGTAGGAATGCATTCTCTACCCTTTTTTTATTTGATTTTACGAATTTCCTGTCATTATTACTTGAATTAAATCCATTTCAACCCCAAGTTATGAGCGAAAATTTACTAAAAGCCCTACTGGAATTATTTGCAATTATTGCCAAAAAAGGAACCGTTACAGAAGATGAGCGGATTAATATCAAAAAGTTTTTAACCGATAATCTTTCTGAAGAGTCAGCCGAACGACATCTCCAATTATTTGATGAATTTGCAGCAGCGGCTGGTGCTAAAGGCAATGAAAGTATTGACAGGATATGCAAGAAAATAAATGAAGAATTTACGTATCCTCAAAAGATTATTTTAGCTCTTCAGTTGATTGAGTTAATCCTTGCTGATGGTGAAATTGCACAAGAGGAAATTGAAATTTTGGATTACGTGGCAGATAAGATTCGCTTACCAGCAGAAATCATATCTTATATTCAATCTTTCGCCCTGGCTCGAAGAATAGAAGATTTTAAATCAGACACCTTTTTAATCGTTGCTGAAAATAACGATAGTGTTCAAGATCCTACCTATTTCATTCAGGAGGATCATTTAAATGGATTTTTATCTATTTTAAAATTGCCGGGTACCGAAATGTATTTTGTAAAATACATTGGTACAGCTCAATTAAATATGAATGGTATCCCGCTCCGGAAAAATAATATTACCTTATTTCCAGCGGGAAGCACCATAAAAGGGGATAAATCTCAAACGGTTTTTTACAGCGATGTAGCAAGTCATTTCAAAACCGATGATACAACCGCCAACATCTCTTTTTTGGCTGAAAATATAAGTTTTACGTTTCCAAATGGACACAAAGGTTTACATCATGTAAATATTGCCGAAGACAAAGGAAGATTAGTTGGCCTAATGGGTGCCTCAGGATCTGGAAAGTCGACTTTACTGAATGTACTGAATGGAAATGAGAAGCCATCAGAAGGGAAAGTTGAAATCAATGGAATCAATATACATGAAAATCCGGATGCAATAAAGGGTACCATTGGGTATGTACCACAGGATGATTTATTGATTGAGGAACTGACCGTTTATGAAAATTTATATTATGCCTCCAAATTATGCTTTGACGATAAGTCAGAGGCAGAAATAGAAGAGCTAGTGGCTAATACGCTATCTTCTTTGGGACTTTCTGAGACTAAGCACTTGAAAGTGGGCTCACCTTTGGATAAAACCATTAGCGGAGGGCAACGAAAAAGATTAAATATTGGCTTAGAATTGCTCAGAGAACCATCCGTGCTTTTTGTGGATGAGCCTACGTCTGGCTTATCTTCTCGCGATTCTGAAAACATCATGGATTTGTTGAAGGAATTAAGTTTGAAGGGCAAAATGGTTTTTGTCGTGATTCATCAGCCGTCTTCCGATATCTTTCGAATGTTCGATAAATTGGTGATTTTAGATGTTGGCGGTTTCCAGATTTATTACGGCAATCCTGTGGAGGCGGTGCTTTATTTTAAAAATCAAATCAATACTATCGATAAAGACCAGGCGGCTTGTATTGAATGTGGAAATGTAAATCCGGAGCAAATCTTTAATATCATTGAGACCAAAGTAGTTAATGAGTACGGAAAGGCAACGGATGAACGAAAAATCACTCCGAAGAAATGGTTTTCACTATTTGAAAGTCAGTTGAATATTCCAAAAATCACAAATCCAGATCCATTACCCGAGCCAGAATTAAGAATTCCGAGTTGGGTGAAGCAGATAGGATTATTTTTCAGAAGAGATTTTAAATCTAAACTGGCGAATAGGCAATATTTACTAATCAATCTTTTGGAGGCTCCGATTTTAGCACTTTTACTGGCCTATATCATCCGATATTATCCTGAAAGTGAAGCAGGGAGCTATCTTTTTATTGAAAATTCAAATATTCCTGCTTTTTTCTTTATGAGTATAATTGTGGCCCTTTTTATGGGATTAACTGTAAGTGCAGAGGAAATTATAAAAGACAGAAAGATTTTAAAAAGAGAGTCTTTTCTGCACCTAAGCAGAAGCAGTTACCTTTTTTCCAAAATTGGTATTTTGTTTCTGTTCTCTGCTGTGCAGACTTTCACTTATGTGATTATAGGAGATTTAATTTTGGAAATAGATGGGCTCAGCTTAACGTATTGGGCAATTCTTTTCACAGTAGCCTGTTTTGCGAATATGCTCGGTTTGAATATTTCATCTGCCTTTAATTCTGCGATTACGATTTATATTTTAATCCCCATTTTGTTAATTCCGCAATTAATTTTGAGCGGGGTGGTGGTGAAATTTGATAATCTTAACCCGCAAATTACCACTCCCGACAAGGTGCCTTTAGTGGGGGAATTAATGGCTTCCCGATGGGCTTTTGAAGCTTCAATGGTAGCGCAATTTAAATCCAACGAATATGCTGCTCCTTTCTTTGACTTAGATCAGCAAATGGCGCAAGCAGAATATAAAACGGTTTATTATATTCCGATGCTTAAATCTTATGTAGATTATTTAAATAAAAATTTAGATAAGCGAGATTCTGAAGAATTTAAAGAAACTATTAATATTTTAAGAAGAGAAATTGGAGTCGAACTTGAAGTGGTGGGAGAGGATAAATTCGATGTTTATCATAAATTGACTCAAGAAAATGTTGATAAATGGACACTTAACAAAACAGAACAATTTTTAAATACTTTAGGAAGGTTGTACAATAACTTTTTCAATGAAGCAAATACGAAAAAAGAAAAGGCCATTTATATGCTAACAGCTACTCCTGAGAAAAAGGAGCGTTTTGAATATTTAAGAAATAATTATTACAATTCTGCGGTGGCAACATTAGTGAAAAACACCAATGATCCGAACCGAATTATTGAATATGACGGCAAGTTAGTGCAAAAAATTTACCCGGTTTTTATGGAAGCTCAGCCTGACCACCCCCTTGATTTTAGGACACAGTTTTACGCTGGAGAAAAACATTTCGCTGGATATATTTTTAATACACTGCAGTTCAATCTGGCCGTCATTTGGGTGATGAGTATTTTTTTATTTGTGATGCTTTATTTTGATGTATTGAGAAAAATAGTGACTTTTTCGGCTAAGGCTTAAAAACTTCTCTCAAGGTTCGTCATCATGAGTTAGCGTATACAATTAAACAAATAAAACCCCTCAAGGCTCGTCATTCCTGACGTAGCGCAGCAGAGATCAGGAATCTCTTAGCTGTATAGCACTAAAGCCTGCTGCAGCTATAATAACCCAATGCTATTGCTGTGAGATTCCTGATAATTTAAATCCGATTTACTGCGTAATCGTGTATAAATTTCAGGAATGACGGTACTTTTTTTATTGCTTATTTTGAATATCTGACCAATTTTTAGAGGGATTTAACACTTTTTTAATATCCTTTATCAAGCCTTTTCA
>NZ_DASSWQ010000045.1:0-125496 GCF_035704835.1 Marivirga sp.
TCTGGAACCCGGTCAGATAATTGAAACGATGTGAACAGTTTCTCTTGATAATTCTTTCTTCCTTGCATGGCAAAATATAGCAAATAAAATAGACTTATACAACTGATAGTCAGATGTTTATATAGTATATATATATATATATATACTAAGTCTAAATTACACTACATTTGAGTTGTGCAACAGCCACGTATGGTCGGGTTTTAGCGATGGTGCTATTGCCAGTGACTCGCCAATGGATGATAATCAAATTATAAAAGCTGTTGCAAATATTTTGGATAGATTAAGAACAGAAGATAATTATTAATCTTAACTAAGAACTCAAGAAAAGGCTCATTTTTTAATGGGCTTTTTTTATTGCTTTAAACCAAATTTAAGCCTGTTTTAGAGCCTTTTTATTTTTATCCATCTCATCCCAATGTAACCCTAAGCATCACAGTTAGTATAAATAGATATAATATTTAAACAAAATGTTAAAAATTATGAAAAATTTAATAGTATTTATTACAGCGTTTTTTATTATATCTAATCTTAATGCTCAAGACGTTCAAACTGAACTGAGAGATGGTATTATAGACAAAGATTATGAATCCTTTAGTATTTTGAATAGTGAAATGGAATTGGCGCCAGATACTAGAGAAGCTATGATAATC
The DNA here is from genome assembly GCF_035704835.1 of Marivirga sp. GTDB lineage: Bacteria > Bacteroidota > Bacteroidia > Cytophagales > Cyclobacteriaceae > Marivirga. The sequence goes on from NZ_DASSWQ010000045.1 coordinate 651, forward strand.
GCAGATGATTACATGGCCGAAATAATAACTTATACTGATCCCATTTTCCCTTCTTTAGGTGTTATTAATGAAGTTGAGGATGCAATTACACACGAGTTGATTGCAGCTGGATATAAACATGAAAAATCAGGTGCTGATATGGTTGTAATCTTTTCTATTTACAGTAAAGATGGTAAAATCAGTGGTGATTTTAATAATGATGATTATTCATCTATTGAAAAATATGATGTAAGTAAAGGTACTTTACTGATTTCTATTATTGATAGGGAAAGTGGTGCAACGGTTTGGTCTGGTTACAATGATGGAGCATTAGAAGGTGTGTCATCATTAGAAGAGAATAAACTGATTACATCCGTAACGGAAATTATGAATAATTTAAGATTTGAAAATTATTAAATTGTTTAAGTTAAATTGATTTAAAGGCTTGCATTTTTTGCAAGCCTTTTTTATTAATTTAATACATGAAATTATCATACAAAAGAGAAGGCTGCACCTGCAGCTTTCTCTTTTGTACTTTTCTTTTCTTTAAAAAATTATTTATTTAAAAATTTTCTTTTAAATTAATCACAGTTGTAGGTTAATTCTAAGGTCTCTCCATCGTTAGTTATTGTAGTAGGGAAGCCTTTTTCATTGTAAGAATAAGTAAAATCATTTATATATTCTTCCTGAGTGCCATCATAATACTCTATCTCAGTTATTCTTGATGGGTTATTTTGTGACAAATATGAATAGAATTCACCATCCCAAATTAAATAAGGTAGATTGCCAAATAAAGGATTTGAGTTTGAATCGTACACCAGATTTAATCTGTAAGAAAGCTCAGGTGCTGTTGCAGTTAGCCTCATCTGATTTGAGGTTCTCTTCATTTCCCTGATTTCGAAAGGATTTTTACTTCCCTTTAATTTCGATAGTCGCGATGCAGGTTCATCAGATTTAAAATTCTGACTGTAGCTGTTGACAGTGGTAACATTATTGGCAGTCCAGATGAATTCATCATATCCATAAAGAACTAAACTGGTATTTGGTCCAGAATAATTATCCCAGTTTTCGAGTTTTTCTAATTTTCCGCCATCACCGTAAATGAAACGAAATTCATCGAATTCATCGTAACCGTCTTCTGAGAATTTTACTTTAGTAAGTCTATTGTCTAAATAGGTGAATTCAATGATATCTGTACTGTTTTGTCCATCTTCTTCAATTGTTACATCACTAATTATACCATTAGTGTAGGTGAATGAATATTCGCTAGCACTTTGGAAATTTTCACACTGCTCGACTCCAGCATCTGTGTAGCAATATAATTCTGTGAAGCTGCCATTAATTTTACTAATGCTTTTGTCTGCATTATATGAAAACCATATGGAAGAGGTACCTTCACCTCTATTGAATTCGTCTTCATATTCAAAAGTGTTGGAAATAATCTGAACCTGACAGGCTAAATCAGTACTGTCCGTAATTGGAGCAACTTGCTCAGGTTCTTCGTTGCACACTGCCACGAGCAGAGCGAACAAAGCAATTGGAAAGAGATTGGTTTTCATATTAAAATATAAAATTTGGCAAATATAAGATGTAATCTAATTATGCAAATATAACATTGAAAAATTATTTATAATCAAATATTTAATATTAAACAAAGAAAATATATGTATATAATATTAAAATACGACTAAAAAGTATTTACTTTTTCCCATTTAAATAGTTGAAATGTCTCATTATTTTGGGGTACTTCAATTATTCAAATATTTCTTAATAACTTTGCACTTTAAACTAACAAAAGTTGTTGGTAATCCGAAATAAATGTATCACCAAAGCAGGACTGTGAACCCTGTGAAAACGTGAATTATGAGCAAAAAAGGAAGAGTATTAGTAGCCATGAGCGGTGGAATCGACAGCTCGTTGGCAGCCGTTCTACTACATGAACAAGGCTACGAAGTCATCGGAATGACAATGAAAACATGGGATTATGCCTCTTCAGGCAGTTCCAAAAAGGAAACAGGCTGTTGCAGCCTCGATTCTATCAATGATGCCCGAAATTTAGCAGTGAATCTGGGCTTTCCACATTACATATTGGACATCAGACAGGAATTCGGTGATTATGTAATTGATCATTTTACGGATGAATATTTGGCTGGAAGAACTCCTAATCCATGTGTGCTATGTAATACGCACATTAAATGGGATTCCTTATTGCGAAGGGCTGATAAATTAGGGTGTGATTATATTGCTACCGGTCACTACGCAAAAGTGCGTGAAGAAAACGGTAGGTATATCATCTCTAGAGGAAAGGATTTGAACAAAGACCAATCATACGCACTTTGGGGAGTTTCTCAAGAAAGTTTGAGCCGTACTATTTTACCCTTGGGTGATTTAACAAAACCTGAAATTCGTAAAATGGCTGAGGATAAAGGCTTTTATGAATTGGTGAACAAATCGGAGTCTTATGAAATCTGTTTTGTGCCTGATAACGATTACCGAGGATTCTTGAAAAGAAGAGTTGACGGTTTAGAAGAGAAAGTGAAAGGAGGAGAATTTGTATTGGAAGATGGCACTGTTGTCGGAACTCATGAAGGATATCCATTCTATACGGTCGGACAAAGAAAAGGCTTGGGAATTGCTTTGGGCTATCCTGTATATGTAACTGAAATTCAGAAAGATAAAAATAGAGTAGTGTTGGGAACTTTTGATGAACTTTCTAGAGATGGTATGTACGTCAAAAATCTAGTTATGAGTAAATATACTTCTTTGGAAGACCGCTTGGATACCGTAACCAAAGTTCGATATAATGATGAAGGAGCCCCTGCAGTAATTGAACAAGTAGGAGATACCATGAAAGTATTTTTTGGAAATGGTATTCCAGCAATTGCGCCAGGGCAAGCTGCAGTATTTTACGAAGGCAATGATGTAGTTGGCGGTGGATGGATACATTCATCATTCAATCAGCAAAAATTAAAAAATGAGGCTTTATCTACTTCTATCTAGCCTTTTAATCATTTTCACCTCCTGTGAAAATTCAACTGTAGCTCCTAATGAAGTTAATTTGGGGCTACAGTTTTTTCCTATTGACTCCCAAAGTGTTGATAGTTACTCCGTAGAAGAAATAAATTACAATAATGATGGTACCATCGACACCAATAGATATTTCGTTCAGGATGAATGGAATGATTCCATGGCTATCGAAGGAGGAGTGAAATTAGAGGGTTATCGCTATAGAATAAGTCAAAATGGTCAAAAGCAAATCCTTAGCACCGTGGTTAAAACCCGCACTTCAAAATTGGCCAAACTCAAATTAGGCAATTTTGAAGAAATAAAATTAAGTTTTCCAATAGCAGAAAGCAAAAGCTGGGACGGTCAGCCTCAGGAATTTGAGGAAGATGAATTTACCATTTTCAAGGCCTTTCAACCTTATGAATTAGGAGATTCCACTATTCTAAACGCAGTACAAGTCATCCAAGAAGACAATCAAGATTCCATTTCTAATTTTGACCAAAGAATTGAAGTATATGCTGCTACTATTGGTTTAATTTATAAGGTTTCTTCTCAATTAGAATTTTGCCGAGATACTGAATGCCTCGGACTTCAAAAGATAGAATTTGGCAGAACTATCAGGATGAGACGGGAATTCAACTAAGCATAATCTTTTCACTTCATAGAATATATTGACGACTGATGATGGTGAAAAAATCGTTTTCATATAATTATCTCCTCATTTAATCGAAAAAGATACAATTATCTATTTTTTAGCAGTTTCTTTATAGAAAAAATCTCTTTAGATGAAAGCTGAGAAAGACGAATTATTTAGTATTTACAAGCCTTTTAAAAATTATTTAGCTAAAAATTCAGTGGCTATTGACCAAGTTAAATTAGATAGGCTATCCGCTAATATATTTTGTCCTGGTCAATTCTACTATTATGTGATAGATTCTCCAACCCTTAGTTTTGAATTTGTAAGTCCAACCGTTGAAGATATCCTAGGAGTGCCTGCAAATGAATTGACTATGGAGAATTTAATTGAAAGACTTCATCCTGATGACATGGATTTCTTTATAAAAGCAGAACATTTGGTGGCCGATTTTTTGCAAAATAGAATAAGGTCTTCTCAAATCCCTGATTATAAAATTAGTTATTGCTTACGAGAGAGAACTAATTCAGGTGAATATAAAACGATGTTGCTGCAAACCTTAACGCTTCAATGCACTGAAGAAGGTGCTTTGCTAAAGGTTTTAGGCGTCCATACTGATATATCACATATCACGAAGGTCAATAATTATAAACTTTCATTAATAGGCTTGAACGGTGAACCTTCTTTCTTAGAACTTGATGTGATGGCACCCAATCCATGGGAAATGACTGCTGAGAAATCAATCTTGACCAAAAGAGAAATTGAAATCATAAAATTAACGGCAGAAGGTTTAACAAGTAAAGAAATAGCTGATAGGTTATTTGTAGCCAATGAGACCATCAACAGTCATAAGAAAAATGCTATGTCAAAAATGGGCTTTAAAAACACTTACAAATTGATTAGCTACTGCATAAGAAAAGGCTTGATTTGACATACTCTGAATTTAATTATTGTTGATTTAAATTGCTTCTATCCAATTTATCATAACAAACTCCTTACTTCTGACTTCCAACTATTCATTTTTCCCCAAATCCGTCTTAACTTGCAAGTATGTTAGCATTAGGAAAATGGAATACTTTAAAAATAGTAAGAGAATCACCTCAAGGCTTATACCTCAGCGATGGGGAAGAGGATGTGCTATTACCCAATAAATATGTCCCACAGAATAAAAAAATAGAAGACGAAATTGACGTTTTTATCTATAAAGATTCTGCCCAACGTCCGATTGCTACTACGTTAAAGCCTTTAGCCGAACTCCACCAAGCCAGACTGTTTGAAGTAAGACAAATCACTAATGTTGGTGCTTTTGTCGATTGGGGATTAGAAAAAGAGCTTTTAATTCCATTTTCAGAGCAAACAGACGAGTTGGAAGTTGGTGATTTAATTGTGGCTTATGTCACTTTAGATCCAAAAACCGAGAGGATTGTAGCTTCCATGCATATTGAATCCTTTTTAGAAACAGGTTCTGGAGATTTGAAAGAAGGTCAAGAGGTTAATTTATTGATCTATAGAATTACAGATTTAGGTTATGAGGTAGTCATCAATCAAAAATATAAAGGATTGGTGTATGAAAACACCGTGTTCGATCCATTGGATATTGGAATGGAAGGGAAAGGAAAAATCAAATCCATCAGAGCCGATGGCAAAATGGATGTACAATGGAAAATTGAAAAGGAAGTAAAACAAAAGGAAATACTGGAGCTACTAAGAGACCATAATGGTTTTATGCCGTATCATGATAAATCTAAACCAGATGAAATTTATGATGTGTTTGGGTTAAGTAAAAAGGAATTCAAAAGACAAATCGGGCACTTATACAAAGTAAAGAAAATCCAGATTAAGGAAGATGGAATTTATCTGGTGTGATTAAACTTTATAAAGAATGAGTTAAGAGATGTAAAAATTTTAAAATGAAGAAATCAGTAGCCATCTTTCTTTTCTTATTGAGTGTTACAGCTGGCTTAGCGCAAGAAGATAAATCTATTAATAAAATACGTGAGGATTTCAAAAAGTGGCAACCAATAATTGATAGAGAGTTAAAAGGAGCAACGGAACTCTTTCATTATGTTTGGGGTGATAACTACCAAAATGAAAAATGGTACGATACCGAATGTGATGATGAAGATAAGTTTCTATATCAAAAAGTTAAAATATTAGAGAAATCTAACCTTGGAACCTTCGTTCTTGCTAATTTTAATACAATATCAGGAGATTGGTCTATTAAAATTGAATACTATTTTGACTCGAATGATAAACTATATTTTATCTATTGGAAAATGAATACCTTTCAAGCTGATGAACCGCTAACAGTGGAAAAAAGATTTTACTTTAATTCTAATGGTAAAGTGCTAAAAAAACTACAATCTACTTACAAATTAAATACTAAAGAGGAGTCAAATGCTGGTTTTATGAATAGAGAAGTCGATTATAAGCTTCAACTAAATAAAATGGACTTTTACAGTAAATTAAGAGGCGAATAATCTCGGTATTATAGATCTAATGAAAAAATGAGCACCGAATTATATCAAAACTGGAAAGAAAACAGCAAAGATTACGTTGCTCAGAATAAGACTTTTTACGACCAATTACGAAAAAAGAAAAAGCTGGATGATGATTTTCATGATTTAGATGCCAAGGTTTTTGAGAAAATGGATTGTCTGGACTGCGCGAATTGCTGTAAAACTACCAGCCCAATTTTCCAGCAATCCGACATTGAAAGAGTTTCCAAAGCTTTGAAAATGAAGGTTCCTGAATTTATTGAAACCTATTTATATATAGATGAAGACAAGGATTACGTATTGAATTCAGCACCTTGTCCATTTTTAGGATATGACAATAAGTGTATCGTCTATAAAAGTCGCCCTACTGCCTGTAGGGAATACCCGCATACCAACAGGAAGAGGATGCATCAAATTTTGAAGAAGACGTTTAAGAATGCAGAAGTTTGCCCTGCAGTCTTTCATATTTTAGAAGAGATAAAAAGCAAGTAAATCAAGCAAAAGTAATCCATGAGGGAGGTTATCTGAGTGTAAATATCGGCTTACGTTTTCATTTAAATGGAAACGTAATAAAGTTATACTGATCCAGATATAATTTTTGCTAAAGAAATTTCAAATCTTTAGTTAAAACTCATCATAAGCTATTAATTTTAGGAGAAAGAATGATGATAGAATTATATGTTTGAAGGAGCCTCATTTCCTAAATCCTTAGAAGAAAACGTTTTTGAAGATTGGTTAGAAACCGGAAGAGCCAGTAAAATTGGCTATAAATACATGCTCATTATTTGGGATAATTATGATGATGATTATCAGGCCATTTATGTAGAAGAGCGAGATAGTATCAAGAAGTATGAACGCTATGAAAGCTCTACAGGGCGCGAATCTTTAGTGGCTGCATATGATTTGTATTCAGAAAGCAGGGTAGCCTAAGATGGAAACGAAAGCTTTTGACTTGATAATAGTGGGAGCAGGGCCAGCTGGTTTTGCTTGTGCCTATCAGCTTAAAAATCAGGGTTTAAAGATTGCCATAATTGATCAGTCTACTTTTCCACGTGATAAAATTTGCGGAGATGCTTTGAGTGCTGATGTAGTCAATCAGCTTTACAGAATGGAAGAATCATTGGGCCAAAAATTTGAAAGCTTTGCTCAAAAAATAGATTCTCATGGCGTCAAATTTATAGCTCCTAATCATGATGGTTTAGTTATCAATTATCAAAATCCCAATCACGGAAATGCAGCGGGCTATATTAGTAAGAGAATAGATTTTGATAACTTTCTTTTCCAGGAAATTGTAAACCAACCTAATATTCAAGTTTTTGAAGGTGAAAAAGTGCTGGATATTCAAAATATTACAGATAGAATTGAGTTAAAAACAGCTAAAAGCCAATATACTGCACAAATGATTATTGGCGCAGATGGTGCTCATTCGGTAGTGAATAAAAAACTTGGGAGCATTAAGGTTGAAAAAGATCATTACTGCGCTGGGATAAGGAAATATTTTGAAAATGTCTCAGGTTTTCAGGCAAATCAATCTATTGAACTCCATTTTTATAAAGAATTATTACCCGGTTATTTCTGGATTTTCCCTTTGCCTAATGGACAAGCTAATGTGGGACTAGGAATGCTATCGAGTGAAGTGAGCAAGAGAAAATTAGATTTAAAAAAAGCGCTGCATGACATTATTCGATCAAAACCAGAATTGAATGAACGTTTTAAAAATGCAACAGCTTTAGAGAAACCGCAGGGATTTGGATTGCCTATAGGGTCTAAAAAAAGACCAATTTCGGGAGATCGTTTTTTATTAATAGGTGATGCAGCTAGCTTAATAGACCCTTTCACTGGGGAAGGAATTGGAAATGCTTTAAGAAGCGGAAGAATTGCTTCAGAACATATCATTAAAGCATTTGAAAATCAAACGTTTACAGCGAACTTCAATAAGCAATATGACAAGGTAATTTATCACAAAATGTGGAATGAATTAAGTATCAGTAGGAAAATTCAAAAACTACTTCGCTACCCTAAGCTATTCAATTTTGTGGTTAATAAAGCCAATCATAACTCCTCCGTCAGAACCCTTTTAACCTCTATGCTCGATAATGTGGACTTAAAAAAAGAATTAGTGAAACCAGGCTTCTACATGAAGCTATTGTTTGGGGGTTGAATTGTTTTTAGAAAACGTCTAAAATGGCGATGGAGCTTTTTGAATATTAAATCAGTTCATTTTTTTGCAGTATATCTTTCAATTTATCAAAATTTACAGGCTTTTCTATAAACCCAATTACATTGGGATAATTTTCTAAATGCGTTTTGTCAATGCTTTCAGAAGACATCATGATTACTTTAGGTTGATGCTTCATTAAATCAAGCACATCAAAACCACTTAGACCATCAATATATTGGTCAAGAAATACCAAATCTGGATGATTTCTATGAACATCAATTAAACCTCCAAGCGTATCGTGACGAGAACTGATGTGCTCAAAGTCTGAGAATAACTCATCAATATTAGCTTTGAGCCATTTACTGAAGATATTGTCATCATCTATGATTAGGTATTTTATTTTATTCATAATGTAGTTTGAATGATTGTAAGCATTCAAATGTACAAAAAAATACTAATTAAGTCTTATCTAAATATGATGAAAGGACGATTAAAAGGAGAGAATATGGGTTTAAATATTATAGGATTACTATCTAATCATTGAATAACTAAGGTGATTTTTCAATTAAAATTCAACTATAAATTTAGCGAAAAATGAAGATTACTGAGCATTCATAACTATTTTTACAACTTTAAAATTAATATATGACCAATAATCAGGAAGAAAGCCAGCCCAAAGCTTTCAGTGATGAACAAATTGAACAATGCATCTCCATCTTAGAGACATTGAATTCGGATACAAACCAAATTTTTAACATCCCTAAGGAGAAAAGAACAGCCTTGCTTATGGCTGCAGGCTTATTCTCCAGACCGAGTAGAGAGGAATTCCGAAGGAGAAAGAAAGAAGCCAAGAAATCTGAAAAGAGACAAATCAAAGCCAAGGATAAAGCCGCAAGAAATGGAACCGGGATAAGAAGTGCAAGGGAGGCTTTAGTTTTTGAAGCCCCCAAAATGATTTCCTTAACAGGCAATATCCCCAAATCGGATGTGAAATTGGAAAAGTCGCGTGAGTGCTATGTTTGTAAAGAGCAATATGACACGCTGCATCATTTCTATGATACCATGTGCCCAAGCTGCGGTGATTTCAATTATGCGAAACGCTACCAAACAGCAGACCTAACCGGTCAAGTGGCATTGATTACAGGTTCTCGTTTGAAGATTGGTTATCATATTACCTTAATGATGCTGAGGGCAGGTGCCACTGTTATTGCAACTACCCGTTTTCCAATAGATTCAGCGCTCCGTTTCGCTAAAGAAGACGATTATCGCAAATGGAAACACCGACTGAAAATCCATGGCTTGGACTTAAGACATATTCCTAGCTTTGAGATTTTCTGTAATTTCATTGAGCAACAATATGACCGTCTCGATGTATTGATAAATAATGCAGCACAAACGGTAAGGCGGCCAGCTGGTTTTTATCAACACTTGATGCCTAATGAAGAAAAACCAATCTCTGAATTGCCTTCCTATGCGCAGGAATTACTTTCAGATCACCTTGCATGCGTAAAAGAACTGCAAGAATTAAGCGAGGGAGTTGCAGAAGGGCAAAAAAATCTACCTGTAAGCTGGCATGGAAAAAGACTAGGAGTGGGGCTTAGTAATTCCGCTAAGCTATCGCAAATCCCATATAGCATCGATAATTCACTAAGTGAGGAAGAAGTATTCCCAGAAGGAAAATTAGATGCTGATTTACAGCAAGTGGATTTAAGAAAAACCAATAGCTGGAGATTAAAATTAGGAGAGATTAATACCATTGAAATGGTAGAGGTGCAATTGGTAAATGCTGTTGCCCCTTTTGTGCTATGCAATCGTTTAGCGAGCCTGATGAAGAAGGATGATACCGGACAGAAACATATCATTAATGTTTCCGCTATGGAAGGAAAATTCCATCGCTATCATAAGGAAGACCGACACCCACATACGAATATGGCTAAAGCGGCCCTGAATATGATGACACATACTGCTGCATCAGATTTTGCCAAGTATGGAATTTACATGAATGCAGTAGATACAGGTTGGGTAACGGATGAAGATCCAGCTGAATTAGCGAAAAAGAAAGAAAAAGAGCATGATTTTCAACCGCCTTTAGATATAGTGGATGGTGCTGCTCGTGTGATGGATCCGTTGTTTGATGGCATTAATACTGGTAAACACTGGTGTGGAAAATTTTTAAAGGATTATAGGCCAATTGATTGGTAGCCAGCCCCCTGACCCCCAAAGGGGGAAAAGCGCACAGAAATTCTTTTGCATTTTAATTTGAAATCTTTTGATTTTTAAAAGTAAAGTTTAACTCTTTAATTTAACAAAAAAAGACATATCTAGTTGTTTCATTCTAATATTAAATCCTTGAAAAAATCCCCCCCTTTGGGGGTTAGGGGGCTCTTTGGGGGTTAGGGAGCTATTTATTGACGGAAGCGTAAACAATCAACTTAAATTAGGTTGCGGTGCTTATTTAGTGGTGAATGAAAATGAAGAATTCAATGATCAACTAAAGCTCAGAATTAAAACCAAGTTGTTTGCCAACACCTCATCCACCAAATTAGAATTACAGATATTACTCTGGGCTTTGAGTGAAATGATTGAAACCGGAAGTAAACAAATGGTTTATACTGATTCACAAAATATTGTTTGGCTCAAAAGTAGACGCACTAGATTGGAACAAAACGATTATCATTCTTCAAATCAAAAGTTATTAAACCATCATGAGCTTTACCGTGAGTTTTTTACGATGATGGATCAGCGAAACTGTGATTTTGTAAAGATAGAAGGTCATCAGCCAGATAAAAATAAAAACTACAACGACCAATTATTTACCCTAGTAGACCGTGCAGCTAGAAGAGGCTTGAGAAACACGGTAAGCTAATTTAAGATTCTTATAATGATTTTAAGCATAAAAAAAGCTCCCAAAAAAGGAGCTTTCATTTTTGTTGAAATTTTTCAAAAATTATTTTGATGGAGGTAGAATAACTGCATCAATTACATGTACAATGCCATTAGAAGCTTCAATATCAGCGGATACAACGTTTGCACCATTTACTTTAGCGCCATCAGCAGTAGTAATCGTTACTTCTTTACCGTTCACGGTTTTAGCTTTCATGCCATCAGAGAGGTCAGTAGATTTTACATTACCGGCTACTACATGATAGGTTAAAATCGAAGCTAATTTTTCTTTGTTTTCGGGTTTTAATAGATCTTCTAGTGTTCCTTTAGGCAAAGCTGCAAACGCTTCATTTGTGGGAGCAAATACAGTAAAAGGACCTTCACCTTGTAAGGTTTCTACTAGTCCAGCTGCTTTTACAGCCTGTACTAATGTTGAAAGAGATTCCGTTCCCATTGCTAATGCTACAATATCCTGTGGTGCCTCTTTTGCAGCAGGCGTTTCCTCAACGATTTCTTCCGCAGATGACATTTCTTCAGACTCATCTACAGTTTTTGATTCTCCACCACCGCAGGAGAAAATTGCGAATATCAATCCAAATGCGAATAAATGATTTAATTTTTTCATGGTTAGTTGTTTTTATATTGGAGTTAAACTACGATGTAGATATATTGTTTGCCCTTATACTTATATAGTTACTTTTATTTCTGACTGTTTCAGTTAAGATACTTTTAGAGAAGCCACTTGACCCTAGTAGTATTAGCATTTGATTTTCTACTAAGATAAATATGGTCTTGAATTTATTGTAATTTTGTTATATAATTTATATTATGTTAAGTTACTAAATCAACACCTATCCCATTCCATTAAGATTTCAATCTGCTAATCAAATATGAAAGAGCTATATACTTCTTTATTCTTGGCAAGATGTTTTGAGTTCTCCTACACTGCTAGTATTCATTCTTGTTAGATAAATAATGAGTGCTTAAGATTTTCTTAGCTATTGATCATAAAAAAATATTCTGAATATCTCCTGAGATTTAAATATGGAAAGCATTATCCTTTCGCTTCTTAAATAACGCCTGTATTTGGTTTTAGATTTTTATAGGAATTTAAATTCTTATGGTTTGGATACAAGAATTGATTTCAAATGGACTGATGACTGGGTAAAAATTTATGAAGGATTGGACTATCGCCTGATATTTGATACTGGCATTTAAGAAAAGCTGAAAGAGGTTTAATTTATTCTTAGCTCGGTCTGACTATCGTCTGATCTTTTTTTGATAAGCTGGTTTGACTATCTTCTGACATTTGTGGATACGCAGTTACACTATCGTCTGAAATAAGTAATTTCATCAACTTAACATAATATTTATGTTAGCAAGATAAATTGACTACTGCCTTTCCACAATAAGTTGAGAACTATCCACTTCTATATATTCTACTCCATCCTTATTTTGCTTTACTTCACTCCAATATACTTCTTCAAATCTTAAAAAGAAGACTTGATCCTTCATCTCAAATCTTAATTCATTACAGTTTCCTCCAGTGCTCTGGCCAAGACAGATATCTTCATATCCGGCCTCTACCTGGTGATTAGTTTTGTTATTATCGATGATATCTACGTCTACATAAATCCGTTGCGTAACTAATCCATTTACAATATGATCTGAAAAACCTTTTACTTCAATTTTCAAATCTGACTCATCAAAATTTGTGAAATTAAGCTGGGAATGGCCATTAATCATAAATGCTTCACCAACTTCTACCTCGACTTTTTGCATAGGTGAAACACTATCATCATTGCAAGCAACTAGTGTTAGTACATGTAGTACTATCAAACCACTTAATTTTAATTTTTTCATAATAATTTTATTTAAGTATCAACAATTCCCTAGAATAGCAATACAATGAAACGCCATTTCACATTAAATGTACTATTTTGAGTTGAAATGTATCTTACACATAATCAATTATTTATGACTGTCCTCTACCCTTTTGAATGGCATTATTGCTCTTGCACTACTTCGCTTAACTTGGTAATTATTTCAGATTTAGCTAATATTAGCTAATCAAATAAATAATGAACTATGGATTTAACTGAATTTATTATACGTTTATTGCTTTCTGCGATAGCTGTATTTATAAGTGCTAGAATATTATCAGGAGTTAAAGTGGACAGCTTTAGACAGTCTGTGATAGTAGCTATTGTTTTAGGGGTTATTAATGCTATTGTTAAACCAATTCTGGTTTTCCTGACCATTCCTATCACCATTATAACTTTAGGATTGTTTCTTTTAGTAATTAATGCGCTGATGATCATGCTGGTTGATAAAATTATGAAAGGCTTCAAAGTAAAGAGCTTTTGGTGGGCTTTTTTCTTCAGTATAATTCTATCTGTTTTAAACGCTATTTTACAGTCGCTTTTTTAGCATTACTCAGTAATAAGCTACAGGTTTTAAGTTCCTACAACTTATTACTGAACACGGACTACTTATTTCTCAATAGTTCATTTGCGCGATACAAATCATCTGCGGCTTGTAGTATTTTATCGCGCAATTTAGGATTATAGTCTTCATGCTCCTCGAGGAAATTATTGACAATGGCGACTGCTGCATCGCTATGATAAGCACTAAATGTTGCTTGCAACCATCTAGCTGGAAAGAAAATATCTCCTGTTAACTGGATCTCTTCCAAAAGTTCCAAACTTTCTTGAAGATACTTTACCGAGCTTTCTGTTCTCAGCGGATGATGCAAATATTGAAGAGCTGATGCGACCCAAGCCTCTTTTTCTCTATTCTTAGGATCTTTTAATTTATAGAAAAATGCATCTCTTATTGCTTCATCTTCTGATAAAGCTGGTTTAATAAATGCTAATCGTTCCTTTCGGTCTGGGTTTTCAATTCTTTCTAGCTGAGTGTCTAAAATATCATCTTTATAATCTCGCACAGCTAAGGCCAATGCTAATGCTGTATAATCTTCTTCTGACAACCTCACTCCTTCTGGTGCCACTTGTTGTGACCAAATTTGATAAAGATTCTTTAAAGCATTTTCACTTTGCGCTATATTTTGATAGGTTTGAAACAACATTTTTTTAGCATTTGGCTCAGAATTTTCTTGAATAGCCCTCCATAATTCTTTTTCCAAACGTTCAGGATTTCTCTGGTCAGCTGGAATAAATTTCCAATAAACCTCTGATAAATAATTAGTTAACCTGTTTAAATTCAACTCTTCTTTTTCTTTTGTTAAACCTTCTTTCAGCAATTCTAGAAATTCAACAGGCGATAAATAATTACCTGCCAGCATATTTTCGTAACTATTGATATAAGCTGAAGCTCGCTGCACAGGGTTTTCCAGCTCATACAATTTAGAGGGATTTTCTAACCAATTACTGTCTATGGGAAAAATACCGTAACCTTGCCCAGAAGAATTGAATAGGATATATTCTGGAGGGGTAATTTTGTCTTTAAGTTGAAGCGCTACCTCTGGCGCATCCATCTGAATTGTTAATTCTTGTACTGAATCAGGGTACACCATTAGAATTTCAAAGACCTGCGGCCAGAATCTATTTTGCCCCGAAGGGTCTCTTTGCGAAATCGTAATTGCATTAATATATCCACCATCCTGCGTTGTTTTATAGTCAAATTGTGTTCTTCCTGCCTCATTTACCCAAACCTGATTCCAGCTTTTCAGGTCTGAATCTGTCTCTTCATCCAAAATTTCTATCAATTGAGGCCAAGTCGCATTTTCGAAGGCATAGGTTTCCAGATAAGTTCTAATGCCTTTCTTAAACGGTTCCTCTCCAATCAATCGTTCTAACTGCTTCATCATAATGGGTGCTTTATGATAAATAATATTACCATATAAAGATCCTGCATCTTGTAAATTATCAAGCTCTTGCCTTATAGGATTAGCACCTCTTGTTCTGTCAACACTATAAGCGGAGGGAAAGTGACTTAATAGAAATTTCAGTTCAAAATTAGAATCTCCTATAATGTTTGCATTGGCTTTATCAGCCATAAAATTTGCAAATACTTCTTTCATCCACACATCATCGAACCAATCCATAGTCACCAAATCGCCAAACCACATATGAGCCGTTTCGTGTGCTATAAGATTCATTCTGGATATTTCCTCACTTTTTGTTGCGCCTTCATCTAAAAATAAAGTGGAGGCTTTGTAATCAATGGCGCCAACATGTTCCATTCCACCATATTGAAAACCTGGAATCGCGATAAAATCAAACTTCTGAAATGGATATGGAATTTGGGTGTAGTCTTCTAAAAATTTTAAAGCATCAGCATGGATCTGAAAGATAGGATCCATACTGCTCTGAATTTTCTTTTGGTCTGTTTCCCGATGATAAAAATTCATTTCCACTCCATTCAATGTTCTGCTTACTTTTTTGAATTTACCCGCAGCAAATGAAAACAAATAGGTGCTAAACTTATCTGAAGTCGCAAACTGATACACCGTTTTATTTCTGATTTGAATAGAATCTTCAACAGCTCCATTCGCTAATGCCTGCCATCCATTGGGAACGCTTAAAGTAAGGTCGAATGTGGCTTTGAGATTGGGTTGGTCAAAGGAAGGAAAAATAGTTCTGGTCCTGTCAGGCACTAAAAGCGTATACAAATAATCCTCATTTCTATTTAAGGACATATCTCCTGCTAAAAATTCAATAATAATTTCATTTTGACCTTTTTTTAATTCAGCAGGTTGAATTATCAAATGCTCATTTATATAATTTAAACTGACCTCTTTTCCATTTACAGTTAATTTTTTCAATTGGTTAGGTTTTCCCTTGAAATCTAATTGAAGAGGTAGTTCGTTTTTTTTCAGCTCAAAAATTATCCTTTCCGATGCTTCAATAGGCTGATCCAGCGAATCGGGAATTGAAAATTTCAATTTATAGTGCAAATCACTGATAACCTCTTTACGGTAGTCGGCTAATTCTTTAGAAACTCCACTTTCAATTATTTCTCTTTCATTTTCCCGGTTAGCTTTCTCACATGATGAAAAAAAAGAAAGAAAACTGATCAGAAGAAGTTTGAAAAAGAATTCAGGATTTTGACTGCTCATATTTTATATAGAATTTCCGTAAAAAGGTAAAGATAGGAAATTGAAATAAAAACCAAGTTTGGGATAATGTAGGAAATTATTTGTATGTAAAAATTAAAATGTCCTGCCAGAAGTTAATTGACAGGACATTTTTGTAATCTTATGGCTTACTACTTGAAGCAATGTTTATCCAATTCCCAAGGCTATCAAATCAGCCAAAACCACAATTCCTTCCCTTAGATATGGATCTTTAATTTCACCATCCGTATTAATTTTATTAATGAGCTCTGGATCAGCTGATATTTTTTCGTTCAATTCATTAGCTGCATTTCTTCTTTCCATTGCCTTTTCATTTTCAGCTTTTCGCTTTTCTATGTTAAGGCTAATTTGGTAAAGACTTTGCTGACTAATGGCTTCTTGTACCTCATTTTTAAGATTTCTCAAATATTGTTCTTCCTTTAATCGCTTTTCGTGCTTATTATTTAAAGAAATAATTATGCGTTCGTCTATATGATTTGTAGGGTCAAAACTTGTACTTTCTATTTGATCCCACTCTAATGCTCTTTCGTATGAACTTTCTCCAAAAGATTTAGCGGTATAAGGCGATGGTAATTTGATATCTGGATTCACTCCTTTGTGCTGTGTACTGCTTCCAGTCACTCGGTAATATTTCGCCAAAGTCAATTTTACTTGACCTAATGTATCTTCCACTTTAGGAACAAATTGATTGAGTGAAATTAAGTTTTGCACCGTTCCTTTACCAAAGGTATTCTCCCCTACTATTACTCCTCTGTTATAATCCTGCATGGCTCCTGTAAATATCTCAGAAGCAGAAGCACTAAATCGATTGGTTAATACAGTTAAAGGACCATCATAATACACTGCCTTATCTTCATCTTCTCCGATTTCAATGCTTCCGTCTGAATTACGAATCTGAACGATGGGACCATCTTCAATAAATAAACCACTTAATTCAATTGCTTCCTGTAAGGAGCCACCACCATTTGAACGTAAATCAATTACAATTCCATCCACTTTACTTTTAATGCTATCTAAAATGGCTTTAACATCTCTCGTTGTGCTTCCGTAATCCTCTTCTCCAGCTCTCATAGCTTCAAAATTGAGATAAAAAGAAGGTATGGTAATAATACCTACCTTATATTTATTACCAGCTCTATAAACTTCTTTTATCTCCGCAAAAGGTACTTGGTTGTCTAATTTAATTTTATCTCTTACGATGGTGATTTCCTGCGGAACCCCTGTTGAAATTGGAGTTCCTGCCTTGATAATTTTTAATCGAACGGTTGTACCCTTAGGGCCTCTAATTTTCTGTACAACATCATCCAATCTCCAGCCTATGATGTCTACAAATTCTCCGTCATAGCCTTGTGCTACTGCCAAAATTTTATCATCCGTATTAATCATTTTACTTTCAAATGCAGGACCACCAGGTACTACAGAAGCTACTCGCGTATAACTTCCATCACTTGTTAAAGTCGCACCAATTCCTTCAAGTGATTGGCTCATTCTAATCTTGAAATTTTCAGAAGTAATTGGTGAAAAATAGCTACTGTGTGGATCAAAACTTTCAGCAAAAGTATTCATATATAACTGAAAGATGTCTCTACTTTCATAATCTGCGATGGTTTCCTTCATTCGCTGATATCTCTCCTTTATTAATCGCTCAATTGTAGAATCTGCTTTATCATCTAGCTTGTAATCTAAAGCTTGACTCTTAATCAATTTTCTCCAAACATCATTTAATTCTTTAGTAGAAGATGCATAATCTACAGAATCAGGATTTATGATTAGAAATTCTTCCTGAGTATAATCAAAATCAAAAGAAAGTTCATTTTCTACATAATTCATTCTTTCAAAAAATCTTTCTCGAAAAACATTGAATATTTCATAAGGAGGAATGAGATAACCTAATTTGATATGGTCATCTAGACGATCTTTATATTTTTGAAAACTTTGAATATCTTTTTTCAAAAAATAATGCTTATTAACATCTAATGAAGACATATATTCTTCAAAAACTATTTCTGAAAGTGCATCATTGATAGGTGTTTTCTCATAATGATATTGAGTTAATAACCCGGCTACTAGTCTAGCCTCCATAGATTGGTCTTGAGTTGGACTTAGTTTGGCAATTTTCTCATTTTGTGCTACGCCAGACAGGCTGATGAACGCAATGAATATGATTAAAAGTATATTTTTCATGATGTTAATTTTGAAGTTCAAATTCAATGAACGAGATATTAAATATTAATATTTATGAATTTGATAAACGGTCAAATCTCTAATGGAAGTATATTTTTTAAGTTTTGATTCTGGTAGAATAAATTTTGTTGATGGTTTTCTAAATTTAAAATAGCTTTGTCCATCATCCATTTAATATACTTATTAAATCTATGCCCCATCCAAACACTTGAGTTAAGAATAACAGCATAAGTAAATCCATTTTCTTTTCTATAAATAAAACAAGCTGTGCCAGCTAATGTTCCTGTTCGCCAATAATTTTCTCCTCTTGCACCCTTCCATCCAAAAGCATCTTTATAGTTTTTTCCACTAACCATTAATGCTCTGCTTTCTTCGGAAAGCAATTGATAGCTATTATTGGGGTCAATTAATGATACAAGTTTAACAAGCTGTGATGCATTTGCAATCCATGCACCAGCTGCCCCTAATGTGTTAATATCACTGCCTCCGTAAGGCTTTTCAACTGATTCATAGTTTCCGTCAAAGGATTGAAATTGGTATGCACCCGGATGATTAAAATAATGTACTTCAAATGGTCTTCGCTCCCATTTGTAGTTACCCGAGATGCGCATCCCATAAATACCATTAGGTTCTAAAATATTATCAATAACATATTGTTCGTATGATTCATTAGTCTTTTTTTCAATGATTTTACCTAAAAGCATATATCCGAAATTAGAATATGCATATTGTGTGCCAGGTTTGTAGCGTAGTCGTCTGTGTTTTAAAACGAATTCAATTATATCATCATCATTTGGAGGACCTTCCAATTTCATGATCCGTTTAATTTTGGCAGCCTGAAACATAAAATCACCATCTCTCCAACTCCATCCACCTTTATGATTTAAAAGATGCTTCACCTTTACCTTTTTATGCTTAGGATCTTTCATTTCAGAGTAACTAGAAAGAATCCCATCTTCCCCAAATACATTTTCCTCTAAATTAAGGATGCCATCATCTACCATTTTCATAATGGTGATGGCAGTAATTAATTTTGATGCACTTGCAATTCGGAAAAGGTGGTGAGTTTCGGTGGGTTCTTGTGTTTCTAAATTAGTAACTCCATAACCTTTTGAATAAATCAATCGATTATCCTTCATCACTGCAACAGATGCACCTTTAATATCCCATCGTTTTAAAAACTTCTGAATAGTAGCATCAAACTCATCATTATAATTGGAAGAATCCATCTCAGGCGCAGGACTTACCAAATTAAAATTCAGATAACTCAACTGGCTCTTGCTGTCCTCGTCAACATAACGCGTAAAAACTACTTCAGATGTGGTATAAAAAGCAAAACTAATTGCAGTTACCCCCAATAAAATTGTAATTATTAATGTACTTTTTTTCAATTCGCTGGTAAAATTGGTTTGATTTATAAAAAATAAAGTAATAGTAGTTTATAATTCAAATATACGACAAATAATAAGAATTATTTTACATGATTACATAGATTGGAAACAGTAACTCTATAAAATAATTCATTGTTTGAAAGATTTCTTATAACAATAAAGCTAATTTTATATTTCACTCTATTGATTTATTATAACTATAAATGAAATTCGATTACATTATTGGGGGATCTGGACTTGCTGGCTTAACCTTAGCCTGGCAAATGATTGAACATAACTTGTTAGATAACAGGAAGTTGTTATTGATTGAGGCAGATAAAAAGGATTCAAATGACCGTACATGGTGCTTTTGGAATACCCCAGAACTTTGGCTTACAGACCTGCCCATAAAAAAATCTTGGGACACCGGTCTCGTAAAAGGTAATGATTTTGAATTATCCCAAAAATTAGCCCCCTACCGTTACTATAAAATTGAAGGCATTGACTTTTATAAGTTTGTTTTTGAAAAATTAAGTAATCATCCGCAAATTACTTTTATTCAAGATGTTATCGTTTCTGAAGAGGCAGAAACCAAATCTGTGAAAACTCAAAACGCTACTTATCAGTACAAATCCTATTTTTTCAAATCCTATTTTTTTCCGGATGAAATAAAAGCTTTAAGTAATCCTAACAAACATTTTATCTGGCAACATTTTTATGGCTGGAAAATTAAAACGAAGAAGGATATCTTCAATCCTAGCGAAATAACCTATATGGATTTGCAAGTACCTGAGGTGAAAGGCGGTTTGAGTTTTGTATATATTTTACCTGAGTCAGAAAATGAAGCTTTGGTGGAATACACCCTATTTTCAGCAGATTTATGGAAGAAAGAAGAATATAAATTAGCCTTAGAAAATTATATTAGAACTAACTTAGGAATTGATGAATTCAATATTATTGAAACGGAATACAATAAAATTCCAATGACCAATTCACGTTTTGGGAACAGAAATAAAAGTATTATTCCGATTGGGACGTTAGCAGGTACTATAAAGCCAAGTACTGGTTACTCTTTTGTTCGGAATTATAAGCATATACAGCAGATTATCAGGTCTTTAAAATCGAATGATGATAATTTTCAAATAAGAAATTCTAAACGATTTCAGTTTTATGATGAAGTTTTAATCAACGTACTGCATACCGAAAAAAGCAGCGGACATGAAGTATTTGGTCAACTATACAAGAAAAATAAATTACCACTCCTTTTGAAATTCTTGAATGAGGACACTACTCTTTTTGAGGACCTCAAAATTATGAATACGGTACCTAAAATGGCTTTTATTAAAGCGGTGATGGAAGAATTATTTTAATTGATTTCAAGCTAATACTTATCTCCATCAAAAGATTGAATTATTAATTACGCAAATATAAATTACTAATTATTCCACTCATTGGTTAAAACAATTGCAATTGAATGCATTTCAGCTAATTTTGCAACTCAAATAAATACTCATGAAGGAAGGATCAGAATCACTCAATTTTTTAGAGCATATCATAGCGGAAGATTTAAAATCAGGATTATCGAAAGATAGTCTGCGTTTTAGATTTCCACCTGAACCGAATGGTTATTTACATATTGGTCATGCTGCTTCCATTTGCCTTAATTTTGGATTAGGTGAAGACTATCAATCACCTGTAAATCTGCGTTTTGACGATACCAACCCAAGTAAAGAAGAGCAAGAATTTGTTGATTCTATTAAGAATGATATCGAATGGTTAGGGTTTAAATGGGCTCAAGAATGTTATACTTCTGATTACTTTCAACAGCTTTATGATTGGGCGGTCGACTTTATTAAAATGGGAAAAGCTTATATTGATGGGCAGTCTCCTGAGCTTATCGCAGAACAAAAAGGAACCCCTACTTCACCAGGAAAACCAAGTCCGTACAGAGACAGACCTATAGAAGAAAACCTGGAGATTTTTCAGAAAATGAAAGATGGGGAATATCCTGCTGGTTCATATGTGCTTAGAGCTAAAATTGATATGGCTTCACCCAATATGCTGATGCGTGACCCTTTAATGTACCGTATTATCAATAAAGCGCATCATAGAACGGGTACTGATTGGTGCATTTATCCCATGTATGACTGGGCACACGGTCAATCAGATTATATTGAGCAAATTTCACACTCACTTTGTACGCTGGAATTTAAATCTCATAGAGAGCTTTACGACTGGTTTTTAGATCAAATTTATGATGAAAATAAATTAAGACCCAAGCAAAGAGAATTTGCCAGACGTAATTTGAGCTATACGGTGATGAGTAAGCGGAAATTACTGGAGTTAGTCCAAAGCAAGACCGTTGCAGGTTGGGATGACCCTAGAATGCCTACCATATCTGGTTTAAGAAGAAGAGGTTATACACCCGAATCTATCCGTAAATTCAGTGAAATTTCAGGGATTTCAAAAAGAGATAGCGTTACAGATGTTTCATTATTGGAATACGCTATTCGGGAGGATCTAAATAAAAGATCCACTAGGGCTATGGCGGTAATTGATCCAGTTAAATTGGTGATCACCAATTATCCAGAAGGAAAAATAGAGATGCTGGAGGCCGAAAATAATCCTGAAATGCAAAATACGGGCTCTCATGAAGTGCCTTTTACAAGAGAACTATATATTGAAAAAGAGGATTTTAAAGAAGAAGCAGGAAGCAAATATTTCAGGTTAAGCATTGGGAATGAAGTTCGTTTAAAAAGTGCATATATCATTAAGGCTGAGTCGGTTGTGAAGGATGCAAATGGCAATATAGCAGAAATTCACTGTACTGCTGATTTAGACTCTCGCTCTGGAAGCGGAACAGAAGCCAGTATGCGAAAAGTAAAAGGAACTTTGCATTGGGTCTCTATTGAGCATGCTATTAAAGCAGAAATAAGAGAATACGATAGACTGTTTTTAGATGAAGCACCTGATGCGCACGGAGAAAAGAGTTTTATGGAATTCTTAAATCCAGAATCTTTAAAAATCACCAAAGAAGCCTATTTAGAGCCATTTTTGCAAAATGCTACACTGGATGATAAATTTCAATTTCAGCGTGTTGGATATTTTACATTAGATAAGGATGCTACTTCTGAGCATTTAATTTTCAATAAAACAGTTGGTTTGAAGGATTCTTGGGCAAAAGTACAAACAAAAGAACAACCACAAGCTCAGCAGCAACAACAGCCTCAAGGACAAGGGAGAAGTCCTATAAATGAAATCCAGAAAATTAGTAAAAAGTATACTAATCTATCAGGAAGTAAGCTGGAAAACGCAAAAGCAGATATTGCTAAATTAGCGGAAGAAGTTACTTATGAAGATTTAGAACCTTTATTCGGAACTGCTAAAAAGAAAGTTGGAACCAGAATAGGTGTAACCATTGCTTTAGGAGTATTATTGGAAAAAGGATTAGCTAGAAATGCTGATATAGATGCTTTTATTAAAGCAGGAATTGAAGACGATAATGAGCTGTTAGTAGAAGAAGCTAAGGCGATTTCAAAGTAGAACGAATAATTAAAAAATATTGAAGAAGCGGCTTGAAATTTATTCAAGTCGCTTTTTTATTTAGGTCAGACGATAGTCAGACCTAAATAGACATGGAGATTCAACCACAACTTGTCCTAACCTAAATCGGGAACAGAACTAAAAGAAAACAAAGGCCGTAATCAGGAATCGATCACCATGTATGGTTATTTGTCCCATGCATCATCCTCCACCCAACATCCCTCATTCTTCTTCCAACTCTTCATTCTTTCCCATTCCCGGACTGACCTCTTGTTCTGACCTTTTCAATCTTCCACCCAGGCAATTCGGACAATATCCTCCAACTCCACCCTGTAATTTCCTTGTCTGATATGACCATTTACAAGCAATGCAGGAGGTAATTTCGGGACCGTTAGGGTATCGTACTGCTTTTCTGCTGTTTCATCAACATTATGGCTGGAAAGTCTAACATCCATTATATTTCCAGATTTTTGTATTAGTTGAATTTTTGCACCAATAGGAATGTCTTTTATTGCTTTTTTCGCTTCATCTTTTGTCATGGCTCTTAGTTTTGATAGTTAACTCAAAAAAGGCCTGGCTTGTTTTGTAACCGCTAATTATTGAAGCAGGCTGACTATCAAACGGCCTACACCCAACATCCTACCCCTCCAATATCCTCTTCAAATCCACTTCTGAGTAGTTAATGGATTTTAGCGTTTTGTTATCTGATTTACGATAAACGAGATAGAAATCATCTTTCTTTTCAAAAAAGGCATCCTGGTTCTGTGTTTTGTAATGATTGATTGTGGCTTGAGCTTCTGCTTCAGAGCGGCAGACTTTACTCATATTGGAGCGTTGAACTTCCGCAAATAAATCTGCAAACTTCTCTCCCATTCCAAATTCTAATATCGCACCTGCCAAAACATATTGCAAATCACAAAGCGCATCAGCTGCTTCAACTACATCCTTATTTTCAACTGCTTCCTCCAATTCTTTGAGTTCTTCCTTTAAAAGGTTTAATCTCAATTGTGCACGATTCTGAGGTGGAATTTGTGGTTTTGATAAAATAGGATGGTTAAAGGTCTCATGAAATTTGGAGACTGAGTTAAGTGCTTCTGCTTCTTTCATTTTATTTGATAATTTATCTTTCTTTATTTCTTAAAACCCTTTCTTTGTTGGTCTCCCCAACTTTTCTTCTTCAGAACAAATTGGTCATAATTCCCTTTTATAGCAGCCCAAACGGTTAAAGGGTGATAGAAAATAGGTTCTAAAATGGCGGTAAACATTAAAGATAAGAGCGCTTTTCCACTGCTATACTCCCGATAACTGATTTCCTCAATCCACAAAGCTAAAAATGAAATCAATATGGCATAGGAATAAATTAAAGCAACTAAGATATAAAAATGTGACCAGTTTATCCAGCCTAGAGAAACCATCACTAAAAAATATATTGTTCCTAAAAACTCAATAATAGGTGCTAACCACTCATACAAAAACCAAAAAGGATAACTCAACATCCCCATTAAGCCATATTTCTTGCGGAAAAGAATTTTCTTATGACTTCTGAGAGTTTCAATGGTTCCTCGGGTCCATCTGTTGCGTTGTTTCATGAACGAGCTCGTAGATTCCGGCACTTCCGTCCAGCAAAGCGGATCCGGGACATAGGCTACTTTGTAAGCTATGTTTTGTTCGGCCATTCTTCTGCGCATCCGAACCACTAATTCCATGTCTTCTCCTACTGTAGAAGTATCATAGCCACCGACTTCAATTAGAAGCTTACGATCAAACATACCAAAAGCACCTGAAATAATGAGTAAGCCATTTAAATGCCCCCAGGCCATTCTGCCCAATAAAAAAGCTCTGATATATTCTAATGTTTGAAAGCGGGCCAATTGATTTTTAGCAAGCTTTACTTTAATTAGTCGACCGTCTTCAATTTTACAATCATTAGCAATCCTCACTACTCCGCCCACTGCAATCACACGCTTTTGGGTTTCTTCTAAATAAGGCTTTACCAATTTTAAAAGGGCATCATCTTCAATTACACAATCTACATCAATACAAGCCACTAATTCGGCATCAGAATAAGAAATCCCAGCATTTAGCGCATCTGATTTCCCTCCATTTTTCTTATCAATTACGGTCAGCTTTTTAAAAGCAGGGTTTACAGATCTATAAACATTCCTTACTTCCTGATGAGGCAAATCCACACATTGTAGTCCATGGAGCACTTCCAAATCGTAAGCCTCTATCATTTTTTTTAAACTATCATCCTTACTGCCGTCATTTACGATTATGATATCATAATTATTATATTGCAAATTGAGTAAAGATCGAATATTGTCCACTATAGATAATTCTTCATTATAAGCAGGGGCTATAATACTAATTTTTGGAGCTAAAGGAGAACGCAAAATATCATCAAAATAAACATGGGTCGTTTGTTTGATATAATCTCTCATCGCAAAAAGCGATATGACCGCCAGCACCAAATAAAATAACATAATGCTGGTGGCATAAAAGAAGATACTATAATTAAAGAACTGACTTATTTCCTGATACATACCTTATTCGTAAACAACTGAAAATCTTCTCAAATGGGCTGATAGTTTTCTCATCGAAGGATTTTTTGAATTTTGTAATTTATCCAAGTCATTGGCTCCGAGTTTGAATGGGGTTCTATGCAAAATAGCTAATAATGAAATATAAGTCCAGGATGACATCACGCCAATTTTATGTTCCATTTGCATGAGCCCTTTACCTTTCCCAATTTCTACAATTGCAATTTTTGCCTGACGTCTGACATGGAAATTATGATGATCTAATAAAGGCAGGATATTTTTAGTGTGTTTTTCAGTTCCCAATACAGACAATTCAATAATGGCTTCCACTACCCTGTCCCAGCTGGTACTGCCTAAATTTTTAATGGAATAATGTTCCAATTGAAAATCATCATAAATTGCTTTTGACCTTTTAAAATATTCGCCAGAAAAATTATAGCTTAAAGAAGTAAGCAAATCCACTAATACCCTATAATCTTTATCCGATTTCAGAAATTTCTTTAATTTAGAATATCCTGTTTTTTTCTTGTCGGGATGATTTAAAATCATCGACAAAATAGATTGGAGTGTCTTTTCTCGTCTATGATAATTTTTATTATATAAAATGAAATGCGACCTACTAATAACTATTCCAATTATGACCAATATGAGCAGGATCAAAATAGCGTAAATACAGTAAATTAAAATTTGATCTCCAGAACTCATGTAGATTGAAGTCGTTTTCTGAATATATTTTTTGCCCTTGCCACCATTTCATTAGGACTAAAAGGCTTATCAATAAAGTCGGCAGCGCCTAAGGAAAAAGCTTCTAATATTTTCTCTTCCAAATCAGCATCACTGATAATAATCATCGGAATATTTTTCTCATTGGCTAATTTCAACAGTTCAAATGCACTTTTGAAAGGCAATAATTCCTCTGCAATTATCAAATCATAAGAGTTTTCCAGCAGATAAGCTTGCAACTCAAGGCCATCGACTACAGTAGATATTTTAAAATTTTCTTCAATATTAAGTCTATCTTTCAGGACTTTACGGAGCAGCTCATTATGTTCAGCCAGCACTATATGAAAAGTATTATTTTCCATTTTTATTACGCTTAAATTCTACAGATAATTGAATACTATGTTGGTTCCGCTGAAAAAATTCGAGTTGATAGCGTGAGAAGGTGTACGACAATCTAAAAGCTGAGCGATCATAAAATTTACTCTGAAAATAAGCTCCAACGCTCCATAAATAAGGATTATTGGCTGGGGTGTTCAATTGATCAGAAATAATAACCAGTGAATTATCATACCCATAAGAAGCAGATACTGCCAAATGCGATTTGCCTTGCAAATAATAACGCCAACTATGCTGTAAAGAATAATTATTAGGCCACTGATTTCGGATATCCCAAAAATACTGAAGCGTAAAATTACCTAAGAAATTTCCGATATACCTCGAAAGACCAACCTGCGGTCCGTAAAAAAATCTATTTTGAGGAAAATTAAGATATTGGAAACCTGTATTTACTTCCCAGAGCCCTGAAGTATAATAATAGATGAAACGCATTTGGCTTCTAGCCATAATTCTACCTTGAGAGACACCCATTTCAAATAAAGCATAATCCTTATTTTTGAATTTTCGGTAAACAGAAAGCTGTCCTGCTAAATCCGACTGGGTAAATCTATTCACCAATTGGATTTGAGGAATCCAAACATATTTTGGGCCATCTGATTTAACTGACAATGAAAATTGATTCCAGTCATTAAAATCTCTATCGAATATATCGCGTTGGTAAGCCCCTGTAATGCTGACCTCTCTGGGTTCTTTTTGTGCCCAGCTTGTGTTCGAATATAAAATAAAAACTGATAGGACTAATAGAAGTATTGATTTTTTCAAATTGCTATAATATCATTAAACGAAATAAAATTAATAAAAATTAACGGTTAGAAAAAGCTTTTTAATTTTATTGACCTATTGCCTTTAAAAAAACGTTAGGTCTTGTGCAACTGAAAATTATAAACTAAATAATATTATATACTTATGAGAAAAACAGCAACAAAAATAGGTTTTGGCGGGGGATGTCATTGGTGTACGGAAGCTGTTTTTCAATCAATTCAAGAAGTAAATAAAGTAGAACAAGGTTGGATAAAATCCACACCGCCTTTCGATAATTATTCAGAAGGAGTTATCGTGCATTTTAATCAGGAAGTTATCAGTTTAGCTGAATTAATAAAGATTCATATTAGTACTCACAGCTCTAATTCAAATCATAGCATGCGTTCTAAATATCGTTCTGCTATTTATACTTTTGATGAAAAACAAAACATCGCTTGCCTAAAAATAATGAGCCAATTGCAGCAGCATTTAAATGAAAGCTTGATTACCAAAATTATTCCTTTCCATGATTTTAAATTGAATCAGGAAGAATATCTTAATTATTACTACAAAAATCCTGAAAAGCCTTTTTGTCAAACTTATATTCTACCGAAATTAAAAAAGCTTGAAAATAGAATTCATTAGTGAAAGGTGAAATCAGGTTTAAATTCAATTGAAATAGAACTTCTACCGATTAGAATCGTGCTTATTAGTTCATTTATAATAAAAATTAAAATCATGAGCAGAGCATTTGTAAAAGAAGACGATCAGGAGGAAGCTCCATTTATACCAGCCAGATCCCCACTACCCGAAGGTGAAACCAATTATGTTACCCCTGCCGGTAAGCAAGCCTTGCTTGATGAAAAAGCAGCTTTAGAAAAAGATAAATCTGAAGTGAAATCGGTCGAGAAAGAGCAAGACAGGAGGAGAAATATGGCGACTATCAATGGGAAACTGAAATTGCTGGAGCAAAGAATCAATTCAGCTAGAATACTGGACCCGCAGGATCAACCTAAAGATACAGTACGTTTTGGAGCAATAGTAAAATTCAAAATGAACGGTAGAGCACAAAGCTTTCAAATTGTGGGGGTGGATGAAGCTGATGTGAAAAAAGAAAAAATAGCCTTTACCTCTCCCATAGCGAAAGCATTGATAGGAATGAAAATAGGTGAAACCAATGATTTTCAGTTAGGAAAAGAAAAAAGAAGTATAGAGGTTTTGGAAATAGACTATAGGTAAACCTGATTATTATCTTAACTCGCTAAAGGAAATTCAACAATAAAAGTGGCACCTTTATTGGCCAGATTTTGTTCGTGCCACACTTTACCATTGCTTAATTCTACATATCGCTTTACCAACGATAAACCCAGCCCAGTAGAGCTCTCCCCAGCTGTTGGGCGGGCACTTAATTTTGAGAATTTCTTAAAAAGTAATTCTTCCTCTTCAATATTAATACCTGGCCCTTCGTCAATAACCGCAATTTGTATGTGGGTATTAGAGTTTGTGATTTTAACTTCTATATTTTTACCTTCCTCGGAAAATTTGATGGCATTGGAAAGCAGATTCTCAAAGATTAAATGGATATAAGAACTGTCAGCATTTATTTTATGCTTTGTCGCTTCGTCTTTTAACTCAATATTGATCAGTTTTTGGTTTGCGTGCTCTTGTACATTTTCAACCAAATCTTTTAGAAGCTTGATAATGTCAATTTTCACTACAGCAGCTTTTACATTTTCATCTTCCGATTTATCCATTTCAAGTACACGATTTACCAGATTTTCAGCACTAACAGATGAACGTAATAAAAGCTTGGTAATTTTTTCTTTTCGAGCGCCATCTTTTTCTTCTGACAATAATTCTATTAATCCTTGTATGTTTTTGAGGGGACTCCTTATGTCATGCGCCATAATGCGAATGATATAATTTTTATCGTCAATTAAACTCGTCAGTTCCTCTTTTTGGGCAGCTATCGTATTTTTCTGATTTACTAAAATATCGTTTTGCTTAGCAAGCTTATCCAATGCATTGGTAAGGGTGGATTGAAAAATATAGGTTATTAAGAAAGTAATAAGCAATAAGCCCGGCAAAACAAATAGTATCCATAAAGCTTCATTGGAAGTGTTCAGCTCATTTGGAAATTGAAATCCCATAACGGTAGCTAAGCCCATCAATACCATAGTTAAAAAACTTAAGAGGCCCCAAATTATAGCTGACTTTCGGTTAACAATTAAAAGGGCCATGATTGGGATTGAAATGATCCATGGGTAAATGGCGGATTGAATTCCTCCAGATAAGATAGCTAACAGTATAATAGCAACCCCTCCTATCATCACATAAAAATTACCAAGCGTAACGATAGAAAGCTTGGTTCTCAATAAAAATGGTAAAAATAAGTTACAGAAGATATTAACAGCCATCAATTGAGCGCCTATATAAAAATCAAAAGCTAAGCCTACGACTACGTATACTCCAGAAAATAAGCTGGATAGAAGTGATGCTCTAATAAGTAATTTGGCCTTTCTTGAGTCAACACTGCTTCTCTCTGGCGTAATAAAGAAATTAATTAGCCCATCGAAATTCATTCTTTCTAATTATGTCCTTAAATTAAAGCATTTACAAATGTTAAAACTACGTTAATTTTCGAACCACTTTGAAATTATATGACCAAACATCTAATTTGGTCGATTAATCCATAATTTTATCTTGTGGAGCTTTTCTTTACCTATATTTCTGATCTGGAATTGGTCTTTTTTGTAGATTAAATATAGGTATCTTTCAATTCATAAAACAAAAAGCTTTTAATCTCGATTTCATACGCATGGGCAATCAAAATTTCAAATTCAGGAAAATCAAGAAAGAAATAGAAGTATCCACAGCCAGAAGCGGTGGAGCAGGCGGACAACATGTTAACAAAGTGGAAACAAAGGTAGTATTGAGATTTAATGTTGGAGAATCACAATTATTATCTGATTTTGAAAAAGAGACCCTTCAAAAAGCTTTAGAAACCAAGCTCACAAAATCGGGAGATTTGATTATAACGGCCGAGAACCATTCCTCTCAAATCAAAAATAAGGAATTAGCTTTCAAGAAAATGGAGCGCAGGCTTTCAAAGGCATTCGAAAAACCCAAAATCCGCAAGAAGACCAAACCCACTAAAGCTTCTCAGAAAAAGAGACTCGAAAAGAAGAAAATGCATGGGGATAAAAAGAAAATGAGGAAGAATCCATTGAAATAGTTACTTCCCATAGGATTACTAAATCCAGTACAGAACTATGGGCTAAATAATAAGATTCCTATTTCCGTGCGGATATCTTTTAGTTGCTACCTTAACACCCCTAAAAGTCCCCTCAAGGGGACAGTCGCACCGATTTAAATTAGTCGAAAATGCTAATTTTTTGTCAATAGTCTAGCAGAAAAATTTCCACTGGAAAACGTTCATTCAAATCAAACTATTAAGAGTGATTCCGGGCGAATCCCCCCATATATCACTTCTACCATAAAAGAACAGAAGAAAACAATAGGTGTTCGCTAAAGCGAAAATCTCATGAATTCACCGACTC
Source organism: Marivirga sp. (assembly GCF_035704835.1). Lineage (GTDB taxonomy): Bacteria > Bacteroidota > Bacteroidia > Cytophagales > Cyclobacteriaceae > Marivirga. The sequence goes on from NZ_DASSWQ010000045.1 coordinate 31,967, forward strand.
GATCACCAACCCCAGCTTCCCTCAATTCCTTTGAAAGGACCAACGACTTTTGAAGTAATCCAGCCACCATAGAAATCACCTTCCTGTGGGCTTACTTTTTCATCACCCACATAGCAAGCATCCATTCGATGGGCGTAAACGGCTACATGATCTTTAATCACGCTAAACTTTCCTTTTGGAGTGGGATAACCCCAAGCGGCATTTAAGGCTACTTTTTCGCTATGTTTGATATCATAATAAAATGAAACGCCTTTAAATTCGCATATAGTGCTGTGCGTCCCCTCTATGAGTGTTCCTTTTTTAAAGCAAGAAATAGGTAAATAATAAGTGGGTGGATGACTGGTTTCTAATACTCTGAAGGATTTATTGGTATCTGCAATGACCTCCCCATTAAAAACGATTCGTAAATGTTCGGTTACTGCTTCCACTGCTGGCGGGCGCGGATAATCCCAAACTGACTCCTGCCCTGCTTCCGGTTTTATTTTCTTCATGCATTAATTTTAAATGAACTCATATCATGTACGTAATCCGGAAGCTAAACGGATGGATTGTTCCTCATTATTCATAAAATCAATCGTGAGTAGCTACCGTTCCCGATAAATACGGGACAAGCTATTACGAGGAACGAGGCAATCTAATGGTGGCTTTAGCTAACTCCAGATTGCTTCAGTCGTGACTCATTCGCAATGACGATACTAGCCAATAAAGTGCCTAATTAACTAACAATGAAAGTAATTACCGTCATTGCGAGTGCAACGAAGCAATCTAAGGCACCAAATAACTCGCCTCTGTTTTCTCAAAATCAAATAACGCCCTGATGTGACCATCACCATTCAATTGCAGGATTTCAGCTTGGGAAACTTTCAAAACTAACACCGCAAAATATTCATCATCAAATTCACTTTTCATTTGATGAGAATCTTTCAAGGAATCCACTTTCTTGCCCGGTTGCTTTTCAGTATTGTATGATTCCTGACCTCCTTGCAATGCTGTCCAGTGCTGCTCCGCTATCTTATCTTTATGATGAATGCTTATTTTGCCTTTCAATTTAATCTGACATTTCTTTTGCTTGTCATAAGCCAAAACCGAAGCCAGAGGATCTTCCTCTATCTCTTTGATTTTGTTTGAACGCGAATCCGTATAAATAAAAAGCGCTTGCGTATCTGTTTTGAATTTTCTCAGCACCACATAACGAGAATTAGGAAATCCATCGGAAATGGTATTCAATATGATAAACCGAAAAGCAGAACGCTTATCATTTCCAGCTCTGTTGAGGGTATTGAGTAGCGTACTTTTGATATCTGCTAAACTGTCTTTTGATTCAATCAAACTCATGCAATTCTCTTTTTGATGCTTTTATTCATCCATTTGCCGAAGTGACTCCAAAATATATTCTGACCCCAATTCCAGATACCGTAAAAAGACGGTCTCACGTAAGTACTCAGTTGCATTCTTACGATGCGTTTATCGCCTTTATCCTCGGTCCAAAATTCTAGTCGGAAGGGACGAACCAAGCGAAATGAAAACATATAGCTGCCGTAATAATAAAGCAAATCACGATAATGAGGCGTTAACTCTCCTATTTCACCTGCCAAAGAAAGCAATGGTCCATGATGCGTATTCAAAACGCCCTTTTCAAATGCATGATGCTGGTTTTCGTTCAGTAAAAACTCTACCCTAAATGGCCAGGTTTGATTATCAATAAAAGTGCTGGGGTCATTTAGCCAGTCCCAGATTTGAGACTCTTGATAAGGCGATTCGTATTCCTTCTTAAAAATATACGTTTTAAATTTCTCAGGTTTAAGCTGCAAAGCCTGTTGTGTTTCCATGTGTAGATTTTAGTAGGTAACTATGGATTGGTGGTTTTGTTCTGGTTCCCGAACTACTGCCCCCTAGCCCCCAAAGGGGGAATACGCGCCCGGAACTGGGTGGGTATTTTAATTTGATAGGGGTTCACCTTATCGCCCGCATTTGTGTCTTTACAAATGCCTGGAAGAAAATTGAGCAAGGTGCTGCTGTATCTGTTCCTTATTGTTGTTGTGGAGACACAACAACAGACAAAAAATTGAGGATTAAATCCAGAAAAAGCTAAATATATCTTCCAGTTAAATGTAGCAAGTTGCCGTTTAATTTTAGGCCCGAAGGGCTGATATATCATAAAGTAGGGTGAAGCCCTACATTAATATATCGATATAAAAAGCCCTGAAAGGGCGCAATATTACGCCCTTTCAGGGCTTTTGAGTCACTTGGTTCATAACACAGGGCTTCGACCCTGTGTTATAATATGACGTCCTTTCAGGACTAAATAAATTTTATATATGGCTTAACATAACGACATTGGGTGCTAGAAGGGTTTTATCTCCTCATGCGCCTATGGCATCCCTACGGGAAGGATAGTTCTCACAGATTTATCTTAGCAGAAAAATTGAGCATCAACCTCATTTTTTAGTGTGTAGTTAAAGCTGTAGCAAGGTGAAACCCTATCAAATTAAAATGCCCAAGCAATTCCGTGCAATTCCCCCCTTGAGGGGGGCTAAGGGGGGTGTCTTTAGGAACTTTATGTAGTTTATGCAGAATTATAGACTTCTTCAATTTATATATACAACACCCCTATAATCCCCTCGAGGGGATAGATCTCACAGTTTTATTCAAGCAGAAAAAGTGAGCTGTAGTCTCATTTAAAGTGCTTATTAATAAAGATTTATCGGGAATAATCCCTATCAAATTAAAAGACCCACCTAGTTCTAGGTAATATCCCCTCTCCGGGGGTTAAGGGGCTATTATACCCTAATTAGGGTATTGGAAACGGACCGATTTGCCGATAATTTGCAATAAATATTTAACTTCAAGCAAAAATTTAAATCAAGATGAATTACAAAATCAGCACTTTCGTATTGTTTCTAGCTTTAGTGGCTTTCGCTATTTATCATTTTTCAACAATTAAAAATGAAAATGCTAATACCCCAGCAAATGAAGACTTAGTTGAAGTAAAAGCAGATGAAAATGGCAGCTCGCACTTAGATAAAGAATTGTCAAGCTATTTCGCTGACCAACTTGCAAACGGAGTAGACTCCACTTTAGGAAACTTTATCAACTTTGATACTGCAAAGGCAAAATTAGATAGTATAAGAGATTACCGAGGCAAAAATCCAGGCAATTCACAAATACATAACTCATACGGTTACATTTTTGGACTTCAGAAAATGAGAGAATTAATTAGTAGAATTGACAAAATAAATATGGCACAAGATACTGTGGATTTAACTGGAGTTAGAGTTTACAGAACTATCTCCAAAGTGAGAGGTAAAAAATATTTCGATGTATTTATGATAGCCGTAACCAAAGAAAATAAAGATTTCCCTGACTTAAAAAATCCTGATTTAAAGAAAGATTTCGAAGGTGAAGAGCCAATACTTAATTTTTCAGCACCATGTCCAGACCAGTGCAAATAATATGGTGCTACTGAATAAAATAATCACTACTTTATCAATTTTTTCGCCATTAATTTTTTTCGTGACTTTATTTATTAGGCGGAGTAAAATTTTGACAATTGATAAAACTCTGATTTTAATAGTATGTATTTCATTTTTCGCTGACATTTCAACAAGATTTTTTGTGGAAGGTAGAAACTACATATATTTTTTCATCTATATGTTAATAGAAGTTGGAGTTTATTTCTATTTTTTTTCGAAGCTTTTACAGAAAAAAAACATTCTAATCGTTAACATGTCAATTATTTTTCTTTTGACAGTATTGTTAGAATCATATTTTAAAAATCCTTTGTTAAATTTATTCACTTTTTCTTTAACCATAAGATGCTTATTTTTTATCATTCTATCTTTAGTTTATTTTTATCAGGTTTATACCAGAGAAGCTGATATTTTTAAATCTGAAGCATCTCAGTTTTGGTATAATGTAGGCATTTTAGTTTATGCCTCCTTAGCCTTTTTTCCGTTTTTCTTAGCTACAGAAATGATGTCAGGAATTTTTGATTACTCTTTATGGTATGTTCATAATATAGGGAACATTATGAAAAATATATTTTTTGCAGTCGGCTTATGGATGGTTCAAAAGAGGTAATCATTTTTACATTGGCTCTTGGGGCTTCTGGCATGCTTACCCTGGCGGTGGGCATTGTCCTCTTTATATTTTTCTATCAACGGAAGCTCTTAAAGCGAAAAGTGGCATTTCAGCTTATTGAAGATTTACTTAATCAGCAAGAATTGAAAAATGCTTATGCCCTTTTGGAGGGGCAAGAACTGGAGCGCCAAAGGGTTTCTAAGGAGTTGCATGATAATCTGGGAAGCTTGCTCGTCACCGCCAATCTATCGCTTGATTCCTTTCCCAAGGAAGATTTGGCGCCTGCTCAACTCAAAAAGCTCAAAATGCTGGACGAACTGATTCAAAAAGCGGCTGATGAAACGCGCAAACTTTCCCACAGCCTAGATTCAGGTCTGTTGAAGCATTTTGGTCTGGAGGTTTCCCTAAAAGATTTAGAACAGACGCTTAATGATAATACCAAGCTCCAATCTGTCTTTGAAATTCAGTTAAGCGGTACCACTTCCAATGAAGTGAATACGCATATCTTCCGAATGGTGCAGGAATTGGTGAATAATACCCTAAAGCATGCGCAAGCAAAGAATATCCGACTGGAAGTTTTTGAACTAAAAGACAAATATGTTAATATTATCTATGAAGATGACGGGCTTGGGTTTGACATGCAGAATACGGATTCAAAGAAAGGCATCGGCATCCAAAATATTGAAAAAAGAGTCAGCCAGCTGAATGGGAAACTCACACTGGATACGGCTCCCAATCAAGGTTTAGCAGTTATAATTGAAATTCCTTTAAATGAATAAGATAAAAATCACCTTAGCAGATGACCATCAAATTATTTTAGATGGCTTAACGGAAGTTTTGAAAAACCATGAAGAGCTCGAAATGATGGGTACCTTCCCCAATGGAAAGGAATTGCTTGATTTTGTGCGTGAAAATGCGGTAGATGTAGCCGTGATGGATATTAATATGCCCGAGCTGGACGGCATCAGCTGTGCTAAAATTCTGAAAAGAGAATTCCCTCATATTAAAATTATTGTGCTTACCATGTATGCGCAAAAATCCTTCATAGATGAAATCATCAAAATCGGGATAGACGGTTGTCTGTTGAAAAACAATTCAGGTAAAGAGCTGTATCAGGCGATTTTGCGAGTCCACAGTGGGAAATTCTATTATGATAAAATCAAGGACTTTGTAAGCGAGAAAGATGAAATTGCTGCCTACAAATTGGGCGCAAGAGAAATTGAAGTCATCAAGCTATTAGCGAAAGGTTTAGGTACGAATGAAATCGCAGAGGCGCTTTTTATTTCCAAACATACCGTAAGCACTCATCGCAAGAATATTCTTAATAAAACTGGCGTAAACAACACCACGCAGCTAATTCAGTATGCGCATGATAATAATATTATTTGAAAGACCCCTTTAATTTCCCCGAAGGGGGAAGAGGTGCACGGATTAGAATAAGAAGCAAATTCTAATTTCTTTCTATTATTTCAAATAACACCCCTATAATCCCCTCGAGGGGATAGAACTCACAGATTTATTCAAGCAGAAAAAGTGAGCTTTAGTCTCATTTAAAGTGCTTATTAGTAAAGATTTATCGGGGATAATCCTTATCAAATTAAAAAACCTAAATTAGTTCCGAGAGACTCTCCCCCCTTGAGGGGGGGTGTCCTATTCTTCCACCTTCTCCGTAATCTCCCAGGTATGGTCAGCCAACAACTTCACGGTAGCCAGATACTTCATGCTGTTTTGGCTTCTGCCCCATTCGCCTGGCGCAATTAAGGAAAGCATATCATTGCCATCGGCTGTTTCATACATATAATAAGTATGGCTTATTAGCGGTTCGAAGTTGATTTTGGCCAAATAGATTCGTTCAGAAATTTCTACTCTGCTTTTGAGGTCATTGGCTTGTTTGGCTAATAATTGCATTTGCTCATAAAGCTGGCTCATTTGCCTGTCGGTTTGCTCATGCATAGCCGAAACTGCGCGACCTTTTATTTTGCCTCTGTCGGTAGGTTTAATGATAGCACTGCCGGAATGATGCGGGAAAGCGATGGTTCCCGGCTTGTCGGTAGTGCTCTCCTTCATTTTCTCTAAATCGATTTTCTCAATATCTATTTTCCTGCCTGATTCGCTCATTTCAAATTATGAATTTTGTATCAACATATCTTTTCCAAAGCTGGATTTTACTTGACTAGTAGTAAAAGCAAAATGATTGATATTTTTTGTAATTAAAACTTTGGAAAAGCTTTTACTTATCTGCGGATTTCAATTTCCATTGGATCTTCACGCTTAACACTATCTTCAACGGATTTGTTTTCTTCCGCTTTATCACCAAATTTCCTGAATTTAGTCTTGGTGGACATATCGTAAACCACATAAAATACAATCAGCATAAATACGATTGCGATTAGCAGAAAAACTTTAGACTTTTTCATTATTTTGATTCATCTGATTCATCTTCATCATCATTCATTCCAAACAAGGAAAATGGCTCTTTTAACTGGATTTTTTTTAGAAAGTTATAATAAATCACAATTCCAGATTTTAAAATATCGGTGCTAATTCTTTCATTATTACCATGAATGCTATTGATATCTCGCTCCGTTATCACTGCAGGAATCAATCCATAAGATGGAATATCATAGGAACGAAAAATACTGTTATCACTCGTAGCCGGAAATAAGAACGGAATAGTTTCTGCATCAGGATAGCTGGTGGCTATGGCATCTTCCAAGGCTCTATAATATTTATTCAAGCGTGAAGGTTCCGCCTCAGGACTCTTGGAAATAACCGTAACTTTCACATTATCATTATCTAGCTTCCTTTCAATATAGCGAATAAAGCTTTTGGCGGATGTGCCCGGTACCAATCTACAATCCAAAACTGCTGTGGCGGAATTACTGATTTGATTGGGCGGCCCTGGCGGATTGTAAATATTGGTTACGGTCACCGTATTAGTCAATAAGGAAGAAAGAAACGGTTCTCTTTCAATTTGTTTTCTCACAAAAGGCGCCAAAATAGACCAGTTGATATTTCGAATAAAGAAGCCTCTTAGGCCACCTTCTGCTTTTCCTAATCTTCTAAACATTCTTCTAGTACTTCTATTAAAAAGCAATAATACCTTTCGATTGGTTAAATTATTCAAGCTGTTGATGAGTTGCATATTTGCATAATCTTTGGAAGGTGCAGCCCCATGTCCAGCCGAATTAGTATTGATTTTTAATTGCAACCATAAACTTTGCTTTTCAGCTATAGAAACCCCAAAAACGACTTTATTAGGTTTATTTTTTAATACATTTTGATAGCCTGCACCACCTTCTCCTAAGACAACTACCGCATTTAATTCTTCTTCAAAGTTTTCCATGACATAAGCAGCACCTTTGTCGCCTCCAGTCTCTTCAGCTGAAAGAAACAATACCGTCACGTTGAAAGGTAAATCTGTAGTATCATAATCCTGTTGAAATGCCTCTAAAGCTTTTAGTTGCATCACACCTAATCCTTTGGCATCCAGAGCACCTCTTCCGTATACATACTCGCCATCGAAATATCCACTGTATGGATCGTACTTCCAATCATTAAAGTCTTCAACTGGTACTACATCAATATGACTTTGCAGGATAATATTGGGCTTGCCACTGCTCAATGGATAAAGCGAAGCTGCAAGATTATAATTATCAGAAAAATCAGAAAATACCTTTAAATTTAAATCGGTGGTGAGAATATAGTCTTCAATAAAGATGGCGGCTTCTTTCTCGTTTCCAGAAACGCTCTCTCTTTGAATATAAGCTGAGAGCAAATCAATAGAATTATTGAGTGAAGTGGAGGCTGGTAATTGTAAGGATTCGCTTTTATTTTGAGCTACAGCAGAAGTGGTAAAAAGTAATAAAAATAGCACGAAAAATCTTAGCATCATAATCAGGCAATTTTATCTTCAATCCATAAATGTCCTACACACAACAGAAACATCAAAAAGAACCACAATGTTACAGATTCTCTAGTATACTTTAATTCTCTCTGCTGAGCATTAGAATCTGTAAAATTACGATAATTTAAGTAATCAAGATTGTAATTCGATAAGAATTCTGAATGATTGGCGATTGACTCCGCATGAACAAAAAATGGAATGGCGTCAGATTGAGTTTTAAGTTGGATAAAATGCCAGCCTCCTTGCTTTGGATAAAACATAAAATGCTTCCTTTCAGGATAAAGAAAATCTCCGTTGGATTTTAATTTAATGGTATCATTTTGAAGATTGAAAATAGAGATTTCATCTAATGCCTCACCAGACCAGAGCCTAAAAAAGAAGGGCTGATGTTGCACTGCCCATTCGGATTTATCATAAAAAAGTTCAGTTGAACTTCTTATCAAATCACTAAAAACAGGAGTCCAAATCCCTTCATATTCTTGGTTTTTTCCGGATAATTTAAGCTGAAAACTATTCTGAAAATTTATCACACCATAAATCACATCTGGTGTGACTTTCCTAAAAATGCTGTTTTGAGCTACTTCATCTAATTGATATAGATTATTGAATTGTAAGTAGTTATAATTATTTTGCTCAAGTAAATTATCGCTTGTGCTAAATATATTAGTAGATTTAGACTTGTCTAAATCTAACCGAATTTTGCTATTTGGGTTGTTTCGGAAGATTAAGCTGCCTCTGTTTTCCTTCAACTTTTTTAGATATTGATTTTGCTCAGTGAGAGCTAAATCTTGCCAAGCTTTGGCATCAGTAAATAGCACTTTCAAATCATTAGCGACTCCCCTAGTGAATTGCAAGGAATCATGCCAATTGAAAAAAGAAGATTTGAATTTCCCTATAGAGATTTGAGTTTTTAGATAAACCGAATGTTCCTGAAATTTTAAATAATCTGCGAAGAATTTCCACTCAAAATCTGGAGTAGCAGCCAGTATTTGTATTACGTATTTTTCTTTTTCTATAACCATTATGGCAAAATGATAAGTTTCTTCTTCCACCTTGATTTCAGCTAAAATATATCCGGTTGCTTTGGGTAGTGTAGCTAAACTAATTTGGCGATTAGCCTCGATAGTTTTGGAAATACTATCATTCCCGATTGCAGCTAAAATCTTAGATGCTTTGGATTCTAAATTTTGAATACTGATTTTTAAGCTATCTCCCAATGCAATCGATTTAGGATAGTCAATTTGAATTCCTTTTTGCAGTTCAATATCCTTTCGAATCTGATAATCATTTGGATTCAGTTGCGGGAAATAACCATAAACAAAAGCTGTATCAATTTGAAAATCGAGCTGGTTTAAGGATTCAACTTCAGCCTTTCCCATTTCCTTGAATTTCGAATTTGCTTGCCGTTGCAAAAGCGGTAAATCATATTCTCTGCGTATTGAATCAAGCTCATTTTCAGATATATTTTGATTAACAAGCAATATCGATTGAAGTGGTTTTTGGCTTAAGGTATAAGGAGATAAATAAATGATATACAAAGAGATAAAAGCTAACAGTAAAGCAATTATTCTCCATACTTTCCTTGGCTTTTGCTTTTTGATTTCCCAAACAAAACCCAAAATCAAAAGGATGGCCAGCACAGCTAAATGCCAGACCTCCATTGTGTTTTCCCAGCCGATATGTTTGAATAAATCACTCATTCAATGAATCGTAATAAGTATTATGCAATTCACTTCGAATGCTCTTTCCTTGATTGGCTTTATCTAAATCAGCTATCTCCAGCATATCTTCCATGATGATTAAAATATCTCTTAATTCATTTTGTGACTGGGTGTTTTGAAATTGCTTAACTGCAGCCAGCAGACTTCCAAAGCGCACAGGTTCTGAGGTGATTTTGGCTACCAACGCATCTGCAAAATCATCCAAAATAAGTTCCACTTTTTTCATGTCCTCTTGCTGAAAGGCGGATTTCAGTTGCGAATAGGTTTCAGCCAACTTCTCTTCAAATGATTTTTCCTTGAGCTCCTCTTCTGTGGTCTGTGCATCTATTTTATCCAGTTCGCCTGTCAGCCGCTTCTTCTCTTCATCAATTGGCGGTGGCTCAAAGCCCATTCTTTCCACATAAATTCTGGATGCTCGCTTTACCTCTTTTATCAGTTTGAGGGCTTTATATTCAAAAGGAAGCGCCTCTTTAGGTCTGTAAGTTCTTAAAAAGAGTTCCGCTTCCCACATATTGGTCAAAGCTTCTTTTAGTTTGGCTTTCACATTTGCATCTAAGAAAGTGGATAATTCTGATTCATCATGAGAATGAACGTAAGCTTCTAATTCTGGCGTTTCATTGAAAATGGGATTAGAAAAATTGCCTTCAGATTCCTGTTCCTCATGCTCCTCATGTTCTCCCCCTAATTCGCCATGATTATGCCCTGAATGGTCCACCTCACCCAAACCACCGGTTGTTTCATATTCTTCACCCAGAAATACTCCATAGCGTAATCTTAACAATTTCTGGTCGGCACCAATGATATTACTTCTTTGTTCAAATTCTTCCAGGCTGATTTGACTTTGTTCTTCTAATAACTTCTCTGTATCAATTATGATTTGCCGTTGACTTTTGAAATATTCCGCTTCATTGGTCAAAGCAAAACCTTCATATTCCACAGGCTCGGATTCCACTGTATCAGCAATAGAAAGGAAGTAAACATCCGTTCTACCCCTGTTTCCTTTAGGTTCTTTATTGTCTATGGCAGAAAAGTAAAAATAAAGCTCATCACCGGGTTCTAGCGAAAAAGTATCCATTGGTAGGCTGATAGCAATTTGTTGTTGCTTAAGTTTCTTAGAAATGCCTGAAATGGCTTGCTTCATCTCACGGAACCTCACAGATTCGCCCTCACCTCTACTCAAGGTCATGATGATATCAGTAGAAACGATTCCGTAGTCATCCTGAATATTCAAATCCAGCTTAAAATCATTCGATAAATCTTCCCATTGAATTTCGTGACGGTTTTCCTTCAGATTGGTAGAAAGAATAGGCTCTTCATCTCTCAGCATCTCCAAAACCTCAGGTTTTAAAGAAACGGTGCTGTCATTTTTGACATATTCGATTTGGAAGATCGAGGACTGATTTAGCACAAATGCTTTTGTTTCCTCTTCGCTCAAATTGAAATCATATTGATTTTGCCATATCAAATCGAAATCGATAGTTCCTTGATTTGTAAAAACCAATTGACTCCCCTCTGCAATCTTTTCGTCAGGTTGCCATTGGAAATTTTGAAGTCTGGTATAATGCGGAGGATCAACCCAAAGTTGATAATCGAAATGCTGAACTGGCTTTTGGATGGTGCTATCTTGAGGGTCATCCACTGCAATTTCAATGGAAGTGATTTGCATTTCCGTGGATTTATCCATTTGATAAACAAATGAAGAAGCATAGAATAATCCACTTATAATCAATACGATAACCCATTCTTTTAGAGGGATAGGGAATACTATTTTTTGAATTGCAGGAAGCTGCTGAAAAACCTTGGATTGCTGCAGTTTTTCCAATTCATTTAGTTCTGATTTAAAGAAAACTGACAGGCTATATTCCAATTCCGGATACTTTTTATGCAGGAAATGAATGAATTTTGGATTGTCCCAAAGGAACTTTGAATTCCACAGTACAAGCAAGCCCACAATTGAGCCTATATAAACCACCCAAAAAGCCAAGGGAATAAACAGATGCGCACTATTGGCAATCGCCAAAAGCAAAAGAATACCAGCTAGCAATGGAAACGCTATTGATAGCAAAAGCAATAGAAAAAATCGCTTTTTTAACTTAGCCCAATATTTTTGAAAATCCTTATGCATGCTTCTTTCGGTAGCTAAAGTATCTTTCCAACATCAAAAACAACACAAGTAGCCATAATAGCTGTTCATCAAAGGTTTTCGCTTGCTGTACTTCCTCCTGCTCTTCTGATTCTCTATTGTAAATCGCCTCAAAATTAGAGTATTGATAATTTGGTTCTACGATTTGAGCTATGAATTCAGTAACAACCGATAAAAACAAATCCTCATTCAATGGGTTTTGAAGCCAATTTTCATTTAAGTACAATATACTGCTATTATGCTTCTTGTAAACCAGATAATCACTTGAGATAGTGTCACTCAGCACAATTTGATTCCTTTGCAGCTTCTGTGGAGATGTGGCAAAAATCAACTGTGCCTCTTCTTTATTTGATGGTATAAAATTCACCTTTTCTTTGGTGTACAAATGGTTAGCTTTCAATACTTTATATAACTTTTCCTGAACAATATTTGGAAGATTCTCAAAATGGATAAGTAGCGTGTCCAAACTCATTTTTTCTTGCGAAATCTGAGTTTGAGTGGAAGGAATCAACTCTAAATGAAGATTCAATTTGGGAATTGCACCTACAAAATCTGTATCCTTGAAATTATTAATATAAATTAATGAATCTATTTCAGGATGCTCAATGGAAAACTCTTTTAATAGATTCCAATGATTATCAATATTCCTAAATTCTGAAGTTTTATAAACAGGGATTTCATCATTTGCATAAGCATCAGGCACTTTAATATCCTCTCCCAGCAATAAAGCTTTTTGCTTTTTTACCTCTTGATAATTCACCCATTTAGCCATAAGCAAAACCACCAATATCAAAATCAATAAACGAACCAATAAAAGCGGAATCTCCGAAAGCTGGACTTTCTTGGACTGCAAAGTGCTGCTTTCCCTTAAAAATCGAATGCTTCCGAATGCAATTTCCTTGGTTTTGTTCTTACTCCACAAATGAATAAGAATGGGAACTGCCAAAGCAGTTAAACCCCAGAGCGCTATGGGATTAAGCCAACTCAAGCCCATGATTGGTTAAAGTGATTTAAGAGCTCAAAAATGGATTTTTGCATATTGTCTTTACCATTGAGTTGCCAATAGGCTATTCCATTTTTTGCACAAGTTTTTTGAATCCCACTTTTCCAATTCTGAATTGTATTCCGATATTCCTGTAAGCCCTCTTGCGTATTCACCTGAACACTGCCCTGCCCTTCCAAATCTTTAAATGTGAAATATTGTCCTTTGAAATCAAGCTGTTCTTCATTCTCAAAAAGTAGATGAATCAGCATGACTTCCTCTGATGCCACTGCCCAGTTTTTCAATAGAGTTTGAAATTCTGCTTCATCGGAATATCCATCGGTGAAAATAAATACGTTACTCTTATTCTTAATTTTTTGACTGGTGTTTAAATCACTGATAGTAATTTCATCATCAGTTTTGAGTTGGATTAATCGGTAAAGAAAAGTCTCGAAATCTGTAGGTGGATTGTCTTGATTAAAAATAAAATATTTATCGTGCTGATTATTAGCTAAAAAAGCCAAAGCTGCTATCAAAGTACGTGACCAATTGAATTTGCTTGCCCCCTTCATTTCAAAGCTCATGGACAAGCTTTTATCCAGAACAAAAATGAAATCATACTGCTTTTCCATTTCCGCTTCCTTAATCATGTAGTGGTCGGTGCGGGCATAATATTTCCAGTCGAGCTGCTTGAGCGAATCTCCTGGGACATAATTCCTATATTCCTTAAATTCAATTCCAAATCCCGTTTTCGGACTTTGATGCATACCAATCATTACACCCTCGATATGATGTTTAATATACAACTGAAGCGCTTTTAGCGCCTCAAAGTCAGGCATTTGAAATATTTGATTGATGGATTTCATTTAGACTTATATAGACTTCGATAATTCTGGAATCAAGTCTTCAACCGTGAATTTTTCGGTTTTGGCTACAAAGTTCAGCACCACTCTGTGACGAAGCACAGCTAAGGCTACTGCTTTAATATCCTCTGGAATAACGGAAAGTCGCCCATCTAAGAATGCATGCGCTTTAGCTGCCAATACAATAGATTGCCCTGCTCTGGGGCCTGCTCCCCAATCGACATATTGTTTAACCAATTTAATTTCAGAAGTCTGCGGTCGAGTAGAGCGCACCAACTGACTGACTTTTACCAATAATTCCTTATCGATATGAATATCCCTCACCCAACTTCTAGCTTTCAAGATTTCATCAGCAGTTAAAGTTGGATTCAATTGATTTTTTTGATTTCCCGTGGTGAGCTCAAGAATATCAACTTCCTCTTGCTCAGCAGGATATTGCACTACAGTATAAAATAAAAATCGGTCTAGCTGAGCTTCTGGTAAGGGATAAGTACCCGACTGCTCCAAAGGGTTTTGAGTCGCTAAGAGAAAGAATGGTTCAGGAAGTTCATATGTTTTTCCTGCATAAGTCACTTCTCGCTCTTGCATGGCTTCTAACAATGCAGATTGCGTTTTGGGTGGAGTTCTGTTAATTTCATCTGCCAATAAAATATTGGTAAAAACAGGGCCTTTATTGAATTGAAAGAATCGTTTTCCAGTACTCCTATCCTCTTCTAAAACCTCCATCCCGATGATATCAGATGGCATTAAATCGGGTGTAAACTGAACCCGATGAAAATCTAATTGCAGGACTTTAGCTAGAGAACGAACCAAAAGCGTCTTACCCAATCCAGGTACACCTTCCAACAAAATATGACCATCCGCCAGTAAAGCCATAAAAACCTCGCTAACCACATTCTCTTGGCCAATGATTGCTTTTGAAAGCTCCTTCCGGGCTTCTTTAAATTTTGCTACTGTATTTTTTATATCCATTTTTATAAGATTCAAGAATCAAGATTAAAGACTCCATTTCACCATTTCTAATTTAGTATCGAATAGCAAGTATCTAGTATTTAGATGATTACTTCCCACTTTGAGCTTCTAACATCCAACTTTTCTGACTATTTAGTGTAAAGTACAAAGAACAAGGTATAATGATAGCTGAACTTCCATCATCCTTTTTTCGCACTTCCATGTTCTGACTTCCATCTATTTATCTCAATCATATTTCAATATTTGACCTCGCAGGTCTGACCTAATCATTCTTCATCCAACTTTATCTTCAGTAGTTCAACACCTCCAAAATAACTATCCAGCTAACTTGTACACAGGCTAACTCGCCAACTTGTCAACCTAATTAAAAAGTGCATACATCACAATATTCACCCCAAACTTAGTATTATCCTCTGCTAGCCATCGTTTGTTTCGAAAATCGTAATCCCATTCGCAACCATAGTCTTTATTGCTGTACAAGACTCTTATTTTTCCGTCTTTTTCTATTGCTTTTAAATAATCATGCACAATATCATCTCCCCAGCCGTTCAATTCTTGTGAAGTAGTAGGTGGGCCATCTTCAAATTCAAAAAAACTAAAATAGATTGGATGGTCGTTGGCTATTTTTTGTAAACCCTTTTCCCCATAAATTTCAGTCATCTGGCTTTCAAATGATTTAGCAAAAAGCCCGTCTATGTCATGATTACAATCATCTACAAAGATGAAACCGCCATTATCTATATATTTAATAAAATTCTCTTTTTCTGCTTTAGTGAATTGTAGCAATTTATGTCCGCTCAAATAGCAAAAAGGGCATTCAAATATTTCATCACTGCTTAAGGCTACTACCCTTTCCTGCGTATCTACAGGCATATTGGTATATTCGATAAGCGAATTCAATAGATTGCTTGGCATCCTTTGGTCCACATTCCAATCTCCTGATTCATATTGCAAGCGTGTGAAGAAAAATTTATTCATTGCACGAGTTTACGTTAAAAAGCTATTGCTAACAATGAAATTTTTAGGAATTATATAAATGGTTGGCAAACTGGCTTTTTAGAAACTTAAAAGTAAATATCATAACTTTCTATAGCGTCTTTAATCTTGCACTAAAATTTTACCGCTAGCCAAAGTCTTTTCACTAGTGTAGATTCTATAAAAGTATATTCCAGCTTTTACAAAATCAAAATCAAGAAAATTGCGGTCACTTTCTAAGTCAGTGGAAAATAATTCGAGTCCTTGAGAATTATAAAATATTATTTCTGAATCTGGGATAAATTTCTTCGCAAATATCTTCAACTCTTCTTCTTTTTTAATAGGATTAGGATACAAAATGTAATCAGATGACGCAACATAATAGGTTGATTGAACATCACTGATTATACTTTCTCCATTGACAAAATCAATAACTACCCTCGAAAAATTAAACCCATTTATCGGTCGGCCTTCCAAATATCTGAAATCAAAAGAATCGGCTTCCAATTCAGACAATTTCTCCCATTGATTAGTGGTCTCATTTCTCTTTTCAAATGAAACACTTTCCACACCGGATAAAGAAGATAATTGAAGATCATGATAAATGCCTTCCCCTTGAATTGATTCTACAAAATACGATTCTAAGAAACAATTGGAACCTTGAAGGTTATAATCTATGGCAACACCTGTAATTAATGGTTTACCATTTTGGAAAGCTTGTACCTTTAAAAATGAACTTTCTAGTGTGGACTTATCAACTGTAACGCTTGTGTCTTGAGTAGTTGATAAAATCTTCATTTGATGGTTTTCTAAATGATATAATCTATACTCATCTGCATTAGCCCTAGATTCCCAGTAGAAAGAAAGCGAATCAGTACAATTGAAGCCTACATTTAAGCGCAATGGCTCTGAAATGGAAAAAGTATCGCTTACATACTGGTGATTACCTATTTCCATTTTTAATTGAGCAAAGTCATTTACAATTTCAGGATCCCATCTGAAATTTTCGTTTTCAAGTAGTATGTTTTCTTCTATTAATTGCCAGTTATCCTCTCTCAATAATTTATAGTAAAGATTTCCTGTCATTTCTGAAGAATAGCTATTTTCCCACCTTAAATGAGATGCCGTTTCTCCATTGTATGGAATATTATCTTTGAAGGTTGGACTGGTCCACTCGAATTCATTTTGGATTTCCCAGCTGTAAACAATCGAAAAATTCTGAGGGACAGCTAATGAATTTTCTACACTTACAATAATTTCTAAAGAATCAGAATCTAACATTTCAATTGAAAGCTGTTCTATATTATTCAAATGGTCAATACCTTTAGTAGCTGGTGCATTTAATGCATCAATGTTTGGTACTGTTTCCAAAACCCAAGGCAGATAGATATAACCCAAACCATCTTCTGCATGAAGATTTAAATCATGAACCAAGGCTATCTCATCATTTGGAGCTGCTGGAGGATCAGTCCAAACCAAGGTAGCTTTAAAATTGAAGGCATTATCAGGGATATTTATTGTGAATTTCTTTTCACCTTCTTTCAACTGCTCCTCCAAAAACTGATTGCTATTTAATGATTTTAGAGCTTGATAAGCATTTAAACTCCCATATCCTGTTTTATGGCTTGGTCCGGGGTCACCAATTTTATCTGCACTATTTATTAGAAATGCTTTTTTTAAGGAAGCAGATAATTCAGTACTATTTGTTTTTCTAAAGGCTTGTTGCAGCAAAATTGAAACTCCACTCACTAAAGCTGCTGAGTTTGAAGTTCCAGTCATACTGTATGCCACTAATTCTGGTTTTATTCTGCCATCGAACGCTGGCCCATTACTGTTCAATTCGATTACATTCATACTAGTATCTACAGCACCAATTGTGAGTACGTTTTTAGCTTGTTTAAAATTGCCAGTGATAGTCGAAAAACCATTTATTCCCTCATACCGACCATGAGCAGATGATTCTAATCCAGCATTACCTATTGAAAAAACGTGCAGAATTTCGGGATTATCATATACTTGTTGGTCATAAAGAGATGCTGCCACACCATAAAATGATTCTATTGAAGTGCCATAAGAGTGATTTTGAACTTCAATCGCATTTGAACTAAAATATTCAGCAGGGTCTGGGATAACTTCCTGATTAGAACTTGATGTATGCCCAGCATTGGTAGCTACTCCTAAGCCAGTTAAAAAAGAATTGCCATTTCCAGCAATGATCGTAGCCATCTCTAATGAATGCCTATCCGAAAATTCACTTTCTCGGTTGGTTTGTAAATATCGACCTGATAAATCAATATCGCTGATATTATAAAAAGGCTCTTTTACACTTACAACTTCATTAGATCCATTCACATCTGGCCAATAAGCATGAATTGTATTTATCCTATTTGGATGTAAATTAAGATCCAGCACTCTTGCTTCATTTTTTACTGATTCAGCCACTTTTTCTATGTAAGTAATGAAATTTTTGTTTAAAATATCATCAAGTCTCACATCAGTAACTATAATTTTAAGATAATTGCCAATCTTACTAATTGTATTTATTTTAGACGTTTTAGAGAGAAAGTTATTCCATTTTAAATTATCAGTAATTTTAATCCAGTACTCCCCGTTTAAATATTCATTATCATTATTTGTTATATTTAAAGATTTCTTCCATTGGTAATTAATCGCATACAAGCTTATATTCTTTTCGTATTGATTGATATTATCAATAGCTACCGAATCTAAAAACACGATATATGAATCGTTAACTAATTTTTTGGTAATAATACCACTGTTTAAAATTACATTTTTGTTTTGAAATAAAGAGTCAATTTTTAGCAAGTAATAGCTATCATATTTTATACTATCTAAGGATTTAGCATTCGAGGTAACTATGCTTTTAATAGCAGCACTTTCAATTGATTGTGATGAGGCACTATTTGATAGACAAACAGTAAAATATAATAAAAACAAGTTTAGGAAACTTTTCATTTTCAAATTCACTTTGTAAAAACTACTAATTAACGAGTGAAAATACTTACTATCTCGCTATATAATTTATATAAAACAAACATTTTATATAAATAATCAAATATTTTAACATTAAATTAATGTAATATTTTTCCATTTAAAATTAAAAACAATATGTTGCAAACCTAACTAAAATTATTATAAAGTTATGACAAATTTAAGAAAAGGTATCGTTTATGCACTTGCATTGACGGTCGCAACAGTATTCATGAGTTCTTGCCAAGAAGATGAAATGGCGAACCAAATTGACAACACAGTAGTATCTGAGGAAGTCATAGAACAATTAAAAAATCTGGGCTTTGACCCAAGCGATGTTTATCGTGAATCATTTTCAAATCCATTAACAGGGAAAAGTGGATACAATTACGTAGTAGAAGGTGATATTTTGATTGATGAGAAGCAGTTAAACGAAATGGCGAATAGTGAGCTTTTCCACACTGGAAAATTTGCTGAGCAATATCGTACTTCTAATCTTGTTAGTCAGAATAGAACGATTAACGTGATTGGATATACTGCTAACAATGCAAATGGCTTGGATTCTAAAATGAGAACAGGTCTACAGTGGGCAGTTGACAATTACAATGCACTTAACACTGGATTAACGTTCACGCTTACTTTTGGAAGCAACTTTGATCCTTACGACATGGTTGTTTATAGAGTAAGTGGCGGAGGCGGTGGAAGCGCTGGTTTCCCAAGTGGTGGTGCTCCGAACAAGTTCATTCAGATTCAGTCTGGAACTAGTAATTTTGACACTAATGTTGTAGAGCATGTGATCGCGCATGAAATGGGACATTCAGTTGGATTACGTCACACAGACTGGTTTAATCGTTCTTATTCTTGTGGTACTGGCGGAAGCGAAGGTACTGCTGGAGTTGGTGCAATCCAAATTCCTGGTACTCCATCTAACATTGACCCTAATTCCTTAATGTTGGCATGTTTCAGTGCTAATGAAGATGGCGAATTTGGTTTTTATGATAGAGTAGCTTTAGAATATCTATACTAAAATTCATACCAATACACTCACTAAAAAAAAGGTCAGCATTTTTGCTGACCTTTTATTGTTTATGTTTTCAATATTATTTCTGTGGTGGTCTGCTTGGTCTTACCTCTATTTTGCTTGGTAAGGTTCTAGGATTCATTTCTAATAAATCTACTACCATCTTCCCTAAATCTTCTTTCTGAATTTTCCAATGGTCATTTTCATTTGGCTCATGATCATTGAAATGAGTAGCTACAGAACCTGGCATGATGGCAGATACATTGATTCCATGCTGCCTTAAATCTAGCATTACAGACTGCGTAAAACCAGTTAAACCAAATTTACTCGCATTGTAGGCAGAACCTGCAGGAAAGAAATTAGTACCTGCCAAACTTGAGATAGTGAAGAAGTATCCACCATTTTTCTTCAATGCCTTAACACTTGATTTAATTGAATAGAAAACTCCTGTTAAATTAGTATCAATAACTTCATTCCACTTATCAATTTCCATTTCATCTATAGGTGCAAAATGACCTACGCCTGCATTGGCAATCACAATATCTAATTTCCCCCATTTATCTAAAACGGCATTTACACACGTTTCTTGGTTTTCATAAGATCGGACATCAGCCTGCAATCCTAAAACTTCACCTTTTGCATTTTTTGCTAAAGATTTAGCTGCCTTATCAGCGGACTCTTGACTTCTGCTGGTGATAGCTACATTTACGCCTTTTGCTAAAAGTGCTTCAGCTATTCCATATCCAATTCCTTTACTTCCACCAGTTATAAGTGCTGTTTTATTTTCTATATTTTGCATAATTTAATGTTTGATTACATTAAATCAACTGATTCAAATATGATTGGTTACATATAGGGCACCCAAAACTTATTTTTTATCTGAAAAAAGGTAGCCAACGCCTTTAATGGTTTTGATATAATTGTCCCCTAAAAGCTGTCTGATTTTTAGAATATGGATATCGACTGAACGTAAAGTGACTTTTGAACCTAGCCCCCATATAGTTTGCATGATTTGGTCACGAGAAAATACCTTATTTGGGAATCGTGCTAAAAAAAGTAATATTTCAAAAGACTTCGATTGAATTTGAATTAAATCCTTTGAAGGTAACTTATAAAGTAAGTTCTTCTTGATATCAAAGAATAAGTCTTTTATCTCATATTCATCTAAAGGCTTCAAGTGAAAAATACTTTCTTCCTCTCCAAAAAATTTCGATAATCGTTTTTTAAAAGCGTTTTTACGTAATGGTTTTTGAAGAAAATAATCAATTCCCGATTCGTAGCTTAACACTTCATTTTGCTCTTCTTGATTCGAAGTTAAAGCAATTATTTTAGGGTCAATTTCTTTGGTATTAGGTTCGTTCCTTAAATAATTAAAAAGACTTATACCATCATAATTTTGATTGGCTATTTCCGATATAATTAGTAGAGGATGATGTTTATTGATCAACTGAATAGCATGTTGAGTATCTAATGCCAAAGCAACATTGAAATTCTCCGATTCCAATATTTTTACTAAATCCCTTAATGTTTCTTTATCATCATCGGCTATTACAGCTGTTCGACTCTGTTGCATTTCTTTGACATCAATTAAATCACTTCTCTAAGAAAGCACTATTTTAAATTGATTCAGCGCCCTTAAATTGATATTAAAATGAAAATAACTTGAGCGTAAAGTAAACTTAATATTGGAGATGAAAATTCTGTAAATAATTAATATTGGGGTAAAGTGGCTATAATTTAACGATTATTGCCTTTGAATTTTTCCATGGTGGCCATGCCTTCTGCGCTTATTCCTTCGGCTTTAAAAACTTTAAAGATCGTCATAAAGACAATTTTCAAATCTAATAAAAACGATTGGTTTTGAACATACCAAACGTCATATTCAAATTTCTTTTGCCAACTTATGGTATTTCTACCATTAATTTGAGCCCATCCCGTGATGCCTGGAGTCACCAAATGTCTTTTGCTTTGCTCTTTACTATATAATGGTAAATATTCAACTAATAATGGCCTTGGCCCAATAAAAGACATACTTCCTTTTAGGATATTCAAAAGTTGTGGGATTTCATCCATGCTGGTTTTTCTCACTATTTTACCGATCCAAGTTAAGCGAAGCTGATCTGGCAAAAGTTCACCATTTTCATCTCTATCGTCACGCATGGTTTTAAACTTTATAAGTAAAAATATTTCCTCATTTAAACCTGGTCTTTTTTGGGTAAAAAATACTCTTCCATTTTGAAAAAGTGCTAACATAATAGAAACAATTATAAAAATTGGACTTGCAATAACCAATGCAATTAAGGCAGTCAGTTTATCAAAAAAAGGTTTTATTATTTTCCGATACATATTATTTAATAACTCCTAAATGCATCAATGCATCCCCCTCGTGAATTATCGGGTTGTGATTAAGCCCAATGATGTAGCCATTTACAGAAGAAGTGACTTTATTTTTAAATCCTCCAAATGGGTCATTAATATGTCCTAGCAATTGATTTTTCTTGATTTTCTCGCCACTTTTTACGGCAGAAAGAAATACTCCTGATTTTTTTGCTCTCACCCAAGATGAGTTTTTTATGATCAGATTTTCATAATCTGCTTTTTCAGCTTCAGACCGCATTCCTAGGTGTTGCATCATTCTTCTAGCTCCCTTTATCCCTTCTCTGATGGCGAATTCATCAAATCGTGATGATTCACCACCTTCATATACTAATATATTTTTACCAAATTTATTGGCAGTCTGTCTTAATGAATTAGGCCTGAATTTTGAATCTAATGTGAATGGAGCATGAAATGCATTCGCTAATTCGACATTCTTCTCATCTTTCATCATACACCTCACTTGTGGATAGTTCGTTCGATCGGCACCACCCGTATGAAAATCAATGCCATAATCGATTATAGGTAAAATCTCTTTCGTCAGGAAATAAGCCATTCTGGAAGCCAAAGAACCATTTTTATTTCCTGGAAATGACCTATTAACATCTTTTCCATCCGGAACATAGCGAGAGAAATAAATAAACCCGTAAACATTAATAATAGGAATACAGATCACCGTTCCAATTTTAGGGATATGATCATTTTTCTCAATCATTCTCCTAACGATTTCTGATCCATTTATTTCATCACCATGTAAACCACCCATTAAGAGTAAAACAGGTCCGGGTTCAGTCGACCTGGCAATAGTAATAGATACATCTATTGTTGTATGAGACGGGAGACGGGCAATATTGACATCTACCACTTTTTCTTCTCCAGGCTCTATTTCGATACCGTTTATTATCATTTATTGAAAATTAAACCTCTGTGTAAAGGATTCATATTGTATAAAAGTGAAGGCTTTTTAAATGAGAAATACCACCAGATTACGCCAGAGACCAGAAGCCCAATAACAGAACCGACTAGGGTATCTACCATGAAATGTTGAAATAAATAAACTCTTGAAATCGCTACTAAAATGGCTAATAGCATATAAATCACTTGTAATAATTTATTTTTAGTTAATAAAATTAAGATTGTTGCTAATGCAAAGGCTGATGCCGAATGTCCGCTTGGCATGCTGTAAAGCGAATGGAGGTCAACTCCTTCCACCAAATTAAAGGAAGATAACGTTTCTTCAAATTGCAAGGAAGGTCTATGAGCATTAAATACAATTACCTTTAAGAATTGTACAATCAGAAAATGAAAAAGACCAGTAAAGGCAAGTAAAATAGCGTAGTACACTCTGTAAAGTAAAAGGATGATACCTACTATTACAAATATATGCCATTCACCTAAAAGTGTTATGGATTTGAAAAAAACATCTCCAAAAGGATTATGTCTTTGATTTAGCCAAAATAAAAAAGTACCCTTATCTAAAAACAGCACTAATGCCAAGGCAGTTAAAAAATACAGCACATACATTAAAAGTGCAGGGCTTTGTAATTTATCTTTTAAACTTTCCATTCAAATCTTAAATATTTTATGGTTTCTCCTACTTTCGCAAATTTTCTTTCGTAGCGAGTTGTAATTCCATAATGCTCTTTCAAATATACAGAATTATGTAAATCATTCGTGAAATGCAAATCTTTTATATCTTCGCGTGCTGGTAAAACTTCATTCAAAGTCCATTCAAATAATTGGGTGTTATCAGTTTTGAAATGAATGCGTCCATTCCCACCTTGAATTTTTTTATAAATTTCTAAAAAACGATGAAAAGTAAGCCGCCTTTTTTCATCTCTGTCCCTGGGCCTGGGATCGGGATGGATAATCCAGATGTCATTGATTTCGCCCTCAGCAAACATTAGTTCTAGATCCAAAATGAAGTTTCTAGCAAAGGCTACATTTTCAAGACCTTCCTCCAGTGCTTTCGTACTTCCTTGCCATAATCGCTCACCCTTAATATCAATACCTACAAAATTTTCGTTGGGAAACTGTTTTGCTAAACCGATTGAATATTCTCCTCTTCCGCAAGCTAATTCTAAATTAATAGGGTTTGAATTACCAAAAATAGTCTTACCCCAATTGGATTTTATAGTTGAGATTCTTTCATCGTCATATTCTATAACATTATGCCGATTTTGTAAATCATCGAATCTCTTTAATTTTTGTCTACTCATTCTTACAAATTGGGAATTTCCGCCACTGCAAAGGTAGAACCTCCTACAAATATTAAGTCCTTATCTGTTGCATTTTTTTGAGCAGTTTCGAAAGCTTTTACTACTGACGGATAAGAATCACCTTCTAAACCATATTGACTGGATATTGCTTTCAATTCAGCGGCATCTAAGGCACGCGGAATATTGGCCTGCGTAAAATAGTAAAGAGCACTTTTGGGCAGTAATTCCAAAACGCCTTCTAATTTTTTATCATTAACGGTGGCAAATACAACATGTAATTGCTCAAAATCCTCCTTTTCCAACATCTTAATCAGATGTTCGAAAGCGGTAATATTGTGACCTGTATCTGCAATAATTCTTGCCTGAGATTTATCATTCACAATATGTTGCCATCTCCCTTTTATACCGGAATTATCAATTACATTTTTTAAACCGTTTTTTACATTTTCCTCAGATATAGAATATCCCTTTGCCTTTAAAATATCTAGTGCAGTGAAAACACTAGTAAGATTTTGTATTTGGTAAGATGCAGATAAGCCAGATTCAAACTCCATAAGTTTGTAATTCGTCAAGCTTTTGGCAGAAAATTTCCAGTTAGGAACAGACTCCTCAATTACTTCGATTTTATACTTTTCACTACTATCAAAAAATGGTGCATTTTTACTTTCAGCTACCTCTTTAATGATTAACTTGAGTTCACTTTCTAATACTGAACAGACTATTGAGGTTTTTTCTTTTATAATACCTGCTTTTTCCCTTGAAACTTCCTCAAGGGTATTACCTAAAAATTGTTGATGGTCCAGCCCTATTTGCGTGATAATAGATACCTCTGGCTGAATTATATTAGTACAATCCAACCTACCTCCCATGCCAACTTCTATTACAGCAATATCAACTTCTTCCTTAGCAAAGTAATCAAAAGCCATGGCTGTTGTCAATTCAAAAAAAGAAGGTTTTAATTCTTCAATGATAGGCTTAAATTTTTCCACATATTGAATAACCTCATCATTTGAAATTGGAATTCCATTTATCCTCATTCGCTCCGTAAAGCTTTTAAGATGAGGAGAAGTATAAAGTCCAGTTTTATATCCTGATTCCTTCAGAATAGAAGCTAAAAAAGAAGAAGTACTCCCTTTTCCATTGGTTCCGGCTACATGTATAAATTTTTTATTCAAATGTGGGTTACCTAAGGATTGTAATAAGGAGACTGTATTGTGCAAATCTTTTTTATAAGCAGCGCCTCCAACTCTCTGAAACATAGGTAACTGTTCAAATAAAAAAGCTTCTGCTTCTTGATATGTCATCATTTATTAGCATTCTAAAATTTAATTTGATTTTGACCAGCAACTCATTAATAACTCGTGAATTGCTAAGATTTTCTTTAATTCGAGCGAATCAAAAAGGTAATGGTTCCTTTAGATAAAGGAGCTGTTTTACCTCCAGAAGTACGGCTAAAAGATAATTTTGCTACTTCATCTTGGTAAATTTTCACCAAATCAGCGGAAACAGTAGTTTCAATAACTCTAACAGAAATAACTTCACCATTATCATCCACTCTAATTTCGAACACAATTTTCCCGCTTTGCTGGGTAGGGTCATTTGGTCTTGGTGGAGAATCCCATTTCCAGCCCGACATATCCAATTTACTACCGTTTCCACCTCCCAAAGGTCCCATCATCGCGTCTGCCTCTACTTTACCTTCAGGATTGCCTTGGTCGCCCGTGTCGTCATTAGTTTCACCTTGAGAACTGCTTTTTCCAGGAAAAAGAGCATTTGGGTCAGCTTGGGGTTTTTCTTTTACCTTTTGAATTTCTTCTTTCGCAGGTGTTTCTTTTGTCGCTTTTTTAGGAATTTCTTTCACATTTACTGGAGACTCCACATCCGTAACTGCTTCATCGACTGCGTCTTCAGCCGCTTCTGTTACCTCTTCGATTATTTGTTCTGTTTGAGCTTCATTGGTCTCTTGAATTTCTTCCTCTATCACTTCCTCAACTTCTTCTACGGGAGTTTCTTCTACTTCTTCTGCTTCCTCACCAGCAACAGGTTCAATTCCTGAACCGCTATTGTCCATTCCTATATTTAACTCAATTCCGTATTCTGGCATAGGTGGATAGGGTTCTTTCCACGCAGTAACCCATAGGAATAAAAGGAGCAATACAATATGTAGCCCTACGGAAACAGATATTCCTATTATCCGATTTTTCTTTTCGCTATGTGCAATATCATTCATTTGGTTGTGCTGCAATAGACACTTTAGCTTTTAATGATGCAGCTATTCCGGCAACTTTGACTAGATGTTCCGTTGGAACACTCTTATCAATATGTAAAACGACCACTCCTTCATCTGCATTTCTTAGCTCTCTTTTAATGGCTGTTTCCAAATCCGAAACTGCTACTCTTTTATCATTAACGAAATAAAGCATGTCTTTAGTGATGGTAACACTAACTTTTTGCATTACAATGCTAGTCGATTTGCTTGAAGGCAAATTAACCGGTAAGCCTGAGGGGGTTATGAAGGATGAAGTCAGCATAAAGAAGATTAACAACAGAAATATAATATCTGTCATAGAAGACATACTAAATGCTGGGTCAACCTGATTTCTAGATTTCAATGACATAATCCCTTATTTAGGTTCTTGAAGTAAATCAATAAATTCAACGGAGGTAAATTCCATTTTGTGAATAACCTTCTGCACTTGCGTCACTAAATAATTATAACCTAAATACGCAATAATACCCACAGTTAAACCAAATGCAGTGGTAATCATAGCTTCGTAAATACCTTCTGAAAGCAATTTCGGGCTGACCGAACCTTCCTCCTGTGCAATTGCTATAAAAGCCTGGATCATTCCAGTTACGGTTCCTAGGAAACCAATCATGGGAGCTGCACCAGAAATAGTAGCCAATAAAGATAAATTCTTCTCCAGCTTGTAGATTTCAATCTTCCCTACATTTTCGATTGAAACCTCAATGTTTTTAAGCGGGCTTCCTATTCTTGAAATTCCTTTTTCCAACATTTTTGCGATAGGCGTCTCATTTTGAGAGCACATTATCTTGGCTTCATCAATTTTACCATTAGATACTAATGATTTAACCTGACTTAATAAGCCAGAAGGAGTTTTAGATGCTTTCTTAATTGTTAAAACGCGCTCCACAAAAATTGCAATTGCGGCTGCCGATAATAACAAAAGGGGAATCATAACATATCCCCCTTTTAAAAGTAAGTCGAACAAATTAACGCTACTGTCCGAAGCGTTTACCATAGCAGAATCTGCAACGGTGGTAACTTGTAATAGTGTCATATTTTAAAAAATCAATATTTCAATGGCCAAGGTTGTTCTTTATATTGTCCTGCCAATTCTGTTGCTCTAGTACTTGCCTTCGCAAAACTATCTGTCTCTTCAATTGCTACTCTATTGAATTTGCTTTTACCAAAAGGGGGAATAATATAAACATTAGTTCCGCTTTTAATAAGCTTATCAGCATAGTCTCTAGCTAAATCGTCATCGAAAAAACTTCCCACGACAACATACGAACGACCAGTTCTTGAATTTAGTGTATTCACTTCTCCAATTATTGGTTCTTCTGGTTCCATAACTTCTGGTTCTGGCTCAACAGGTTTTTCAACAACATAAGCTGATGTATCTTTTTCTGGTTCTTGCACTACTTCCTTTTTAGGTTCTCGAAGGAAAAAATAGTAAACTAAACCAACCGCGATAATTATTATTATCGAAAAAGTGATGATAATAGGTGCAGCTGATTGTTTCTTTGGTGGTGTATAGGTAGAAACAGGTCTTTCTTCAGCTGTTTCTTCTTCATCTCCGAAAGGATTGGAATCATATTCTACTTCTTCTTCAGTACTTGAAGTATACGAAGCTTGTGATGTTTCAGAGGTATCAAAAGAAGTTTCGTCTTCTGCAACTTCATCTGAATCAAAATCATCAGAAGACTTTGATTCATTTTCATCATCTAAATCTGGAAGTCCGAAATCTTCATCATCCTGCTCAGGCTTGTTATGTAAGTTCTCGTCTTTATACTCTTCGTCTTTTTTGTCCTTTTTGGCCATATTCTGGTAATTTAAGGTTTTCTCTAGCTTAAAAGTATTAAAAAATCATAATACTTTATCAATAAACTATTATTTTTCAATAAAATCAATATTCAATACTAAATAGTATTAACTACAAGTATCAAATATAATGTCAAATATTGATATTAAAAACATTAAAATGAATATGTGAGCCCCCCTAAAATTTGAAATCCTCGGTTAGGATACCCTAAATAATACTCGTATTTATTGGCTATCAGGTTATTAGCATGTAAGAAAACCTGACTTCGATTGCTTAATTGGTAGCCTAATTTTATTCCTAAATCATAGATTGGTGGTATGGCTTCATCTACATTGAATGAATAATTCGCATTTTCCCGAATAAAAGTGTTTGAATTATTCATACTCCCTTGTAAATGAGCATTTATTCCAATCTTTAATTTATTTGCCACCCAATAATCAGAATTAAATTTCAGTCGGAAATTAGGTCGAAATGGCATTAGCTCCACATCCCCTACATTATAATAAAAATAATCCCCTCTCAAATCGATTTTTAAACTATTAATAGTGGAAGAAAGAGAAGCATAAATGTTTGATTCAGTATTATTTTGATTAAAATATTGTGGACTGTACCGTATTTCGCCTTGACTTTCGCTATAAACTGCCTGATAACCAAAATTATGACGAACTGATGAAACACTAAACCCTAGCTCATAACCTAATAGGCTTTTTAAGGAGCCAGTCACGCCACCATAAAACTGAAATGGCATAAGTGTGTTGTATACATTTATTGTATTATCTAAATATGGATTTTCCATCAAGAAATCTCTGTATCGATTTGCCCTAACATCTCCCTTTATTCCACCAAAAACTTTCATTTTATTAAATGGCATATAAGAGACCATCATATCAGGATAAATATGCAATTGATTCATGCCTTTTAAGGTGTCATTTTCGTGAACAGCATTAAATCCTAATCTTATCTTGATTTTCTCCCTTTCAAAATTCACTCCTGGCTTAAATCGTAGAAGATTTCTATTTTGAGCTGAATCGAGCTCATCAAACTTCAGATTACTGATATAACCATCAGAATTTAGATAAAAGGTCCATTCATCATTAATTTGAAATCTATTTTGAAAATCGTAATCAAATGAAAATTCAGTATTACCAAAATTGGTAAATAACTGATAGGCATCTAAATCTAACTTGTAATGATAATTGCTCATATTATTGATGTCTTCGAGTGAAATTTTTGCTCCTACTGTGTGAAAAGTACGTTGCAAAGAATCTCTATCAACTTCTGCGTATAAAGCTGTATCATATCCATATAAATAATTATTATGTCTTTCATAAAAAGCTTCTGCATTGAGCACCGCCTTGCGAAAAATCAATTTGCCATAAGGATTTACTTTTTGATAGCCCGATCCAGAATTTCGACCATCTATCGGCCCGTTAGCATAGCTTTGATGATATACATTAAGTCCATAACTTTTATTTTTACTTCTTTTACTTGCAAAGTTTCCTTCTAAATAGGAAGCTCCATAATTTCCACCCCCAATTTTTACTTGATTAGCGTAAAGCTTTTCCAATTTTTCATCTTGAATGGTCAATACACGAATTCGTGGAGATAAATTAGTTAAGTTAGGAACAAATTGCCTTGAATTGAACTCCACATCAATTGGTGACTGATTTGTTTTGATTTCAGGCACTTTTCTAAAATCTCGATTGATTCTGGGTAAATCAATCTTTCGGTTTTTCTCAATTATTATCTGAGAATCCTCTAAATCTCCTTCCTGATTCCAATTATCCTGACCGAAAACGGCAATCGGAAGTAAAAAAATGATGATAAAAATATATTTCAGCATATTAATTTTTAGTTGAATCGTTTTCAATTACTTCTTCCATTTTAACCGTATTTTGGGTACTATCCTGTTGTAATTCAGAACCTTCTTCTTTTTCAATTTTATCTAGCTTTAATTGGGCTTCATCCTTCAGTACTTTAGATTCAGCATTTTCTATTATAGAATTTAAAGTCGCTTTAGCTTGAAAAATCTCACCCATGCTATAATAATTATCGGCAATCAGTAAGAAGGATTTTCCTAACCACTGTGGATAAGAACCAAAAATTTTATTGAGTTCAAATAGGGTGTTAATAGACTCTTGGTATTCCTTTGAGTTATTTTGCATTAAAGCAATCATGTATTGAGATTCAGCAGCATATTCATCTTTTGCGGCTTCTACTGCTTTTTGGAAGCTTACCTTAGCGTCAGCATATTTGCCTTGATTGTAATTGGCCATACCTTTATTTAAATATGCTTCATTGATGACATTCGCATTTATTGCTGCTTTTTCTAAGATCAAATCGGCATACATAATCATCTTACTATAATCTGATTTTGCTTTGGCTATTTCAAGCAAGCCCGTGTAGGCATTGTAGGTATCTTTCTTATTTTCTGCCTGATCTAATAGTTTAGTAAAATACAAACGTGCCTTATCAAACTCTTGATTCTCCAATTCAATTTCTGCAATCTTTTGAATGGAACGCTTACTAAAAGATGTATTATTATTTTCTACAACCTCATAAAATAGAGATAGCGCTTCATCAAATTGATTATTCCTGTAATAGGAATCTGCTAAATAATATTTAGCCTCAGCTGTGACGGACTGCTCAGGGTAATTTTCAATATACGCTTGAAAAGCAGCAATGGCTCTATCATACTTCTGATTGAAATATAAAGACTGTGCTGCATCAAATTCGATTTTAGTAACTTCTCCATCATTTGGATTTGCATTCTTATAAGCTGTTAAATACTGGTCTAAATCACCTTCTTTATTCATGATGGAATACAACTCCTGCAATCCAGCTAAAGCACCATTGGCAGTAGAATGTGTTAGGTAATTTTGTAGTATCATTTTATAATCTTCTTCCGTTTTTTCGTATTGCTGCAAATTGAAATTCGCCAAGGCTCTTTTAGAATATGCATAAGGACGTAACGGACTCTGGGGTAGGTTTTTCAATAAATTAGAAAAACCGCTTATTGCCTGTTCATATTGACCAGATTCAAATGCTAATTGGGCTTTTTGAAAAATGGCATTGTCATAGTACTTTGAGTTAGGATAATCGTTAATTACTTTATCAAAACTCTGATTGGCTAGTTTATTTTCATCATTTATACTGTTAACGACTCCTTTTTGAAAATAAGCATAATCAATATTGGCGTTTCTTTCATCTATAGCTTTTTGGTAATAGTTAATTGCTAATTGATAATTTTTGGTTACATAATAACAATCCGCCAAACGAATCACAGCATCCTGATAATAGGTGGCTGATTTTCCGTTTTTCAAATACTCTTTAAAATACTGTAATGATTTTTCAAATTGCTTGTCGTTATAATAAGCATGTGCAAGTCCGTAATTCAGGTTTGCATACCATTCATTAGAGCTGGTGCTATTTCTTAGTGATTTTTCATAGGAAGATATTGCTTCTTTGTATTTCTTTCCGGTAGAGAAAGACTCTCCCATCCAAAAATACGTCTCTCCTAAAAGTGCCTTATTTTGGGGAAATTTCACAGATTTCTGGAATAACTGCATGGCCCGATAATAATTGGCCTGATTGAAAAATTCGGCTCCCTGATAGAACGTCACTTTTTGATAAGCTACTTTCAATTTTAAAGATTTATTATCAATGGATTCTAAAAATTGAATGGCTTGATCGTATGCATTAGAGTTTAAATATGCCTCGCTCAATAACTCATTAGCTTGAGTCAAATAGCTGCTATTAGGATAATTTTCAATAAAGGATGATAGTTCTGCAACTGCACTAGCCGTATTTCCTTGTCTTAAATTCAATTTTGCTAATTGAAAGTGACTTTCTTCTGCTATCTCTTTATTAAAGTTTAAGAGTTTTGCTTGTTCATAGGCATTTGCAGCAAATCTATAATTCTCCTTCTTGAGATATAAACCTCCTAAATAATAAGCATTATATTGTGAAAGCGTATCTTTTGCTATACCAACTTCCTCAAAAAGTTTTATGGCTTCTTCATAATCCTTTAATTGATAAGCAACATATCCCATTCGATAGAGTAATTCTCTATCCATTTTGCTTTTATTTTCGCTTCTATATTCTTCGAAGTACTTATTTGCTTCTTTATACTTATTTTGTTTGAAGTATGCATCTGCAATCAATAATTTGATATTGAGAGCTTCCAGCCTGTTTAAGCGTGGAAGTAAATCTTCAGCATAATCAATTAACATTTGATATTGATCTCTTTGGTAATAAATATTGGCCAGCATATTAGCTGTTGAAACTTTATAAGTATCATTTTCAGCAGCCTTTTTTAAATCAATTAGCGCTTCATCATATTCTTTTTGCTCGAATAAAATGTATCCTGAGTAGTAATTCGCTGCCGATTGATATTGATTATCATTTCTCTTTAATCTATTGAAATAAGGTAATGCTTCATTAAAAGCTCTTCTACTGAAATATGAATAAGCAATTTTAAATTGATAATGTAACTTATCATTTCCTCTCAAATTTTCCGCTTTTGTTTTCTCATAATACTGAATAGCTTTGGCAAAATTCTTCTCTCTGAAATAGAAATTGCCTAATTCGTAGTAAGCTTCCAAAGCTTTAGGATGTGTAGGATTAGACTCAACAAATGATTTGATGCGGTCTTCACCATTATTCTGATAAAGATAGATAGCTATGATAGCACTGTAATATTCAGCATTTCGTGCTTTAAGCATCTCTTGATCAGCATGGTTTTGATAATCTTCAAATTTATTTTGTGCTGCAGCATACTGTTTTTGCTCGAATAAATCTATTCCTTCCTGATAGATTTCGCTGGCTTGAGTATTCACAAATGCATATTGACTCAATAAGGAAAATGGAGATAGAAAAATGATTCCTATAATTAGAATTTTTTTATTCATTCTGATGACGATATATCTTGTTCAATAATTTATGATTTAAACCTGATAGGTTTAATTTTTTATTTAACGCGCTTAAAGTTAAATAACTGAATATTTATTCAATTATTTCTTCAGTGCATCAATTTGTATACCAATTCTTTCATTAATTGCGCTTCATTAATATTGGCATTGACCCCTTTAAACATTAAATCTGCTTGAAATATGTAGGCTAGATTTTGAATGGTCTTATTTAAATTATACCGCCTGCTTGCAGATAAATAATCCTTAGCAAAGAATGGACTCACCCCAGCAGCAGAAGCCACTCCTCTTTCACTTTTATCTGAAGAATGATGGATGAGCAGTACTTTAGTGAAAAAAGCGTGCAAAAATGCAATATTGACCACTGCAGGGTGGTTTTTAGGATCTGACGCAAAATAATTGATAATTCGATTTGCTCGTAAAGCATCTCCCTTAACTATAGCATTCTGAAGTTCGAAAATATTGAAATCTTTATTGATTCCGACATATTCCTGAATTAAAGTTTCATTAATTTCTGTGGGAGGCGAAAAATTTACCAAGACCTTATCTATCTCATTTGAAAGTCTTTCTAGATTGTTACCGATATATTCAGTCAGGAGTAATAAAGCTTGCCTATTAATTTTATGTCCTTTTGAACTCACATAATTTTGAATCCAATCAGGCACCTTATTTTCATAAATCTTATTGGATTCCAGTAAAACGGTATATTGATCGAGGGTTTTAAGTATCTTCTTTCGTTTATCAAGCTTTTTGTGTTTGTAACAGAAAACTAATACTGTTGAAGGTTGAGGGCTTTTCAAATAATTCTCAAACATTGTAAAGTCAAAGTCACTATCCGTAAATTCTCCCAGATTTTGAGCCTCCTTAACAATAATTATTTGCCTCTGCCCCATCATGGGAAAGGAACGTGATGCAGAAACCACTTGGTCTAGCCTTACATCTTTACCGTATAAAATTTGCTGATTAAAACCTTTCTCACTTTCATCTAATCCATTTTTTTCAATGTAATTACTAATCAAATCTATGAAATAAGGCTCTTCTCCATGAAGAAAATAGACAGGGGCATAATTGCCTTTCTTTAGATCTGCCAATATTTGCTCTGCTGATTTTGCCATATAAATTGATGATATGGTGCGAATATAATCTATCCGCTTGTTGAATCGAAATTAAAAAGGGTTTTTAAGAATAGTCCTAAAAAATTATAGGTGTTTATGCACGGAAATAAGGTAATGCTGAGCTTCAAAAAAATTACTACCTATCCAACGGAAATAGGAATGGTGGTTTTGAATTCTGTTTCTTTTCCTACCTCTGAATAATTTAAGGTAATATCCCCGTTTAATTTTTTGGTGATAATTTTACAAATGTATAATCCAAGTCCAGGTCCTTTTGGTAATTCAGACCCCACATAGAATAGATTAAATATATTTTCTCTTTGCTCTTTCTTAATTCCGAGTCCATTATCTTTTACACTGATCACAAGCTGTTTATCTAACATCTCAATGGTTACTTTTACCCATTTCTTTAATTTTAATGGATCATAGAAACGGACTGCATTACCAATTAAATTCTTTAAAATTAAATGAAGTAAGCTTGGGTCGATTTGAATTGGATGGTCAATTTTATTCTCAATTTCCACAGAAACGTTTTCAAGGTTTTCTTCTTCTTTTAATCTGTCAAAAACAGAGTCTAAAATGATATCAAGTGCAATATTTTGTGAGCTTATGGGTCTTGCACTAATTTCATAAACGTTGCTTAATCTCTTAAGCATATTGTCCATGTGATTAGCAGATTGGTTTAAATGGTTCAAATGAACTGAAATATCATTATCTTGCTCATATTCCATCCTTATAAGTTGACTCAGTCCTTTAAAGCGAGCAATAGGTCCTCTTAAATCATGAGCAGACTTATAGATGAATTCATCTAATTCCTTATTTTTATCCACAAGCAAACTATTACTCTTGGAAAGCTCCATTGTCCTTTCCTGTACTTGCTGATCAAGATTTCGAGCAATATTCATTAATTTCTTATTTTGCTCCTGAATAATTCTTTTGGCTTGCTCTAATTTATTACGCTCATGATCTAATAATTCATTTTGCGATTGAATTTCTTCAAATGCTTCTGTAACATCTCTATTTTTTTGAAGCAGATCCTGTTGAGCAGTTTCTATTTCCTCTTTTTGCTCTTGAATAAGAGATAGCGCTTCTTTGTACGCATCGTTTTGCGCTTTTAATTGATTGTGCTTTTCTTCTAAATTACGAGTTCTGTCTTTTACTAAAGATTCTAAATAGTCATTGTGTCTTCTAATCCTTTTAGAGCCTAAATTGATAAAACTAAAGGCAATTCCCAGTATTCCAAAACCTAATAATCCGAATGATATTGCTTGAAGGGTATTTGTAAGGTTTTGAGAATCAGTGTCGAAAATATAATTCAGTAATGAGATCTTTATAATAGCTGAATGACTATTTCCAGCAGAAGAAGCCTCAATAGGCTGCACTGCTATCAATAGCAAAAAGCTAATGACAATAAAAATAATAGAATAGTTGAAATAGTTTTTCACAAACACCCGTCTTAGTATAATACTATTAATGATAAAAAGTTTAATAGATTTCTATTTTTCTCAAAACACTTTAGTTATCAGTGTTTTACACTTATTTAATTCAAGTGTCAATTTAATAAAATAATTAATT
Source organism: Marivirga sp. (assembly GCF_035704835.1). Lineage (GTDB taxonomy): Bacteria > Bacteroidota > Bacteroidia > Cytophagales > Cyclobacteriaceae > Marivirga. Next base: position 67,899 of record NZ_DASSWQ010000045.1, read on the forward strand.
TAAAAACAAGAAAAGATTATATATAAATTCAATGTATTTACTTTTAATTATATTAATTCTTAAAAGAAATAGTCTATTTACTTGAAAATTAGCCTCTTAGAATTCTAGACCAAAAAAAAAGCCTGACAATATTATTTAAATATTATCAGACTCCGTGAAAATAAACTTTATAATAATGTAATAAAATTAATTTTTTTGAAGAATTATTTTCCAAATGGATTAAAACCAGCTAAACCTCTTTTGCTTCCACTCATCTTATTCATGGTTTTCATCATCTTCCGCATATCTTTAAATTGCTTGAGAAGATTGTTAATTTCTTGTACTGATGTTCCACTACCTGTAGCTATTCTTTGCTTTCGGCTTGCATTCATCAATTCTGGGTTAGTTCTTTCGTCTTTGGTCATCGAGCGAATAATAGCTTCTACCGGCTTGAAGGCATCATCATCAATATCCAAATCCTTAATTTGCTTACCCATACCTGGTAACATTCCCAATAGGTCTTTTACATTTCCCATCTTCTTAATCTGCTGCAATTGAGAAAGGAAATCTTCAAAGTCAAACTGGTTTTTTCGGATTTTTTTAGAGAGTCGGTTTGTTTCTTCCTGGTCAAAAGTTTCCTGAGCTTTCTCCACCAAGGAAACCACATCACCCATGCCTAGAATCCTTTGTGCCATCCTGTCTGGATAGAATAGGTCTATGGCATCCATTTTCTCGCCACTGCTGACAAACTTGATAGGTTTTTCTACAACATTTCGAATAGATAAAGCAGCACCACCACGCGTATCACCGTCTAATTTAGTTAAGACAACTCCATCAAAATTAAGTTGTTCATTAAAGGTCTTTGCCGTGTTAACCGCATCCTGACCAGTCATGGAATCCACTACAAATAAGGTCTCAGAAGGATTAAGCTCTTTTTTCAAGCTTGCAATTTCCTTCATCATGGTTTCATCTACTGCCAAACGACCAGCTGTATCTACAATAACAACACTTTTGCCATTTGCTTTGGCGTATTTAATCGCATTATTAGCAATTTTAACAGCATCTTTATTATCCGGTTCTGCATAGACCTCAACTCCTATTTGCTCCCCTAAAACCTTTAATTGGTCGATAGCGGCAGGTCTATAAATATCACAGGCAGCTAGTAGGACTTGCTTTCCTTGCTTCTTTAACCTATTGGCTAATTTCCCCGAAAAAGTAGTTTTACCAGAACCTTGCAGACCAGAAATTAATATTGTGGCCGGAGAACCCTCAATTTTAATATCCTCTTGCTTCTCTCCCATCATTTTGGCTAACTCTTCCTGAGTAATTTTCACCAAAAGCTGACCTGGGGAAACGGATATTAAAACATCTCGTCCTAAAGCTTCTTCCTTAATTCTATCGGTAACTTCTTTAGCTACTTTGAAATTCACATCGGCATCAACCAATGCTCTTCTGATTTCCTTTACCGTAGTAGCAACGTTTACTTCAGTAATTTGTCCCTGACCTTTCAGGGTTTTAAAAGCGCGATCTAATTTATAACTGAGGTTATCGAACATATCTTAATGGATAAATTTTGGGCAAAAGTAATTAATTTATTGTTTTATTCCGAAGAATTAACGGTTTTGAATGCTAATCATTGCAGTATTTCTTATATGCCTCCATGCCTTCTAAATCTTTAAATTGAGCAGATTTCTGATAAGCAACACAGGCTTCCTTCATTTGATTATTTAAACGTAATGCTTCTCCTAAATAAAAATGAGTAGAAGGCAAATCATTTCTCTTGCTTAAGGCATTTTCTAATTGTCGAACAGCTTCCGTATAATCTTCCTTTTTGAGTGCCAAAATACCTAAATTTCTGTAAACAAATGGATTCTTCTCATCCGTCACTATACTTTTTCTTAAATCTGCATACGCTTGGTCATATTGACCTAAAAAAGTATAAATATACCCTCTATTATTTAAAAAATAAGGTTGACCAGCCTGGATTGCAATTGCTTCATTCACTGATTTAAGTGCCTTTTCAAAATTTTTCCGCTCAGACTGAACCAGAGCAAGTAAGTTCCAGGCATTCGCTTCTTTTGGATTTAGTTCTAATGCTTCATCAAGATATTTAATCGCAGTTTCATATTCTTTCTGATAATAGGCAACGGCCGCTAAATTAGTTTGAATTTCAGAATTTGAGGCATCAAGTTCCAATCCTATTAAAAACGATTTTTCTGCTTCTTTATAATTCTCTAAGCCTACCAGTGCCAATCCTTTCGCTAAATGAGCAAAAGCTGAATCTTGATATGCTTTCAAAACGGGTTCCAGATCATCAAGTGCTCTGTAATACTCCCCGGTTTGATAAAAAGCATTACTTCTGTTATAATAAGCACGTGTATAATCAGGCTTATATTGCAAAGCTTTTCCAAAAGCCTGAACAGCTTCATAAGGATATCCATCTTGATAATGTGTTACGCCCAAACCATTCCAGGCAGAAGCATTTTCACTATTGATGTCAATAGCACTCTCAAAATAATTGAAAGCTTGCTTGGTTTGACCTTTATCCAAAGATTGATATCCTTTCTCAATCAAGCTTTCTTGTCGCTGTTCCTTTGTAGAACAAGCAACAAAAACCAATAAAAAAATAAATAGAATATAATTTTTCATTTTTCTTCACTAAATATAAATTTCAATCTGCGGTTTATTGGTGTAATCCTTATAATCGCTAAATGAAGAATTCTCAGAATCTTGGTTAGACCGAAAAGAGTCTCTCAACCAAATGGCACTGGTTTAATTTTGATACCTAACTCCTGCTGAATTTTCTTGATTTGAGTGACTTCATTTTTAGTGCAAAGTGCCATACTTACTCCCGTTTTTCCTGCTCTGGCAGTTCTGCCGCTTCTATGGATATAATAATCTATTTGCTTAGGGATTTCATAATGAACCACAAACGCTAAATTAGCAACATCAATTCCTCTGGCAGCAACATCAGTAGCGATAAGCATATCAATTTTTTTACTCTTGAAAGCTCTCATTTCCTTATCCCTGTCTTTTTGATGCATATCACCTTCCAAAATTCCAGTAGGAATTTTCCTGGCATTTAACTGCTCATGAAGTGCTCGGGCTGAGTTTTTAGTATTACAAAAGATAATGCCACGCTCATTCTTTTGCGTCTTCAGGAAATAATCTAACACCATCATTTTCTCATCAGTGTCACATGGAACGTATTGATGTATTATTTTTTCATTCACCAATTCATTTCCTGAAGCTTGAATTTGTTTAGCGTTAGGATCTAAATATTGCTTAATAATGTATTTAATGTCCGTAGGAATGGTAGCAGAAAACAACCAAATGTCTTTTTGATGCTTCATAGTGTTTAAGATGAATTCCAAATCCTGTTTGAAACCCATACTCAACATTTCATCAGCCTCATCTAACACCATCAATTTAGCTTCCCGAATATCAACAGCTTTTCTTCTAATTAAATCTGACAGCCTACCAGGGGTGGCTACTAAGATTTGAGTAGGTCTTTTAAGATTCTGAATTTGCTTATCTATCTTTTCTCCGCCAAAAACCACTTCCATAAATACCTGATCAGAGAATTTAGTGAATTTAAAAAGCTGATGCTTTATCTGTTGCGCTAATTCTCTTGTAGGTGATAAAATTACAGCCTGAATCTTATCGTCTTTCGTATTAATTCGTTCTAAAATTGGCAAACCAAAAGCTGCAGTTTTACCAGTTCCTGTTTGAGCTTGTGCTACTAAATCACCAGTATTTTGCATCAAATGGCTAATCACTAACTCTTGAATCCGGGTAGGATTCTTTATATTCAGTTCAGATAAGCCTTTGATAAGCTTATCTGATATTCCTAATTCTTTAAATGTCATGATTTGTATTACTGAAATTAATTACTCTTCCTTCTGAAAGATTTCTTCTTTTTAAAACCTGATGGTTTTCTTTTTCGGGCATTTTCTTCATAAACAGGTCCCTCACCTATTTGGCTTGGTAAACTGTTCGTTTTCATTACTGATTTTTCAATCAATGCTTCAATACGATTGAATTTCTCCATGTCCATTTCGTTTATGAACGTTATGGCTTCTCCTTTAGTAGAGGCACGTGCAGTTCTACCAATTCTATGAACGTAATCTTCCGGATCTCCTGGAACATCATAATTGACTACAAGGCTTATATTTTCAACATCAATCCCTCTGGAAATAATATCAGTACCGATTAACACCTGAACTTTTTTAGATCTAAAATCACGCATGATGATTTCTCTTTCCGATTGGTCCAAGTCGCTGGAAAAAGCTTTTACGGTCATCCCTAAGTTCTTTAATTCGCGCTCTAAAGTTTTTACTTTGTCTTTTTTACCTGCGAACACAATAGCAGTTTCATACAATCCTGAACCTAAAATAAATTTAAGCAGAGGTGTTTTATGATCATCATAAGTTAAAAATGCTTTTTGAGAAATTCCTGCTGCTGGTTTTGAGATGGATAAACTTATTTCTTCTGGATTATTCAATATTGTTCCAGCAAGTTTTTTAATTTTAGGTGGCATTGTAGCCGAAAACAAAAGTGTTTGTCTTTTTACAGGCAATTGTTTTACAATTCTCATGATATCATCATGAAAACCCATATCAAGCATTCTATCGGCTTCATCTAAAATTAAATGCTGCACATTGTTTAATTGCGTTTCATTAGAGTTTAATAATGCAATCAATCTTCCAGGAGTTGCAACCAAAATATCTACTCCTGCTCTAATGGCTTTTTTCTGTTGTTCCCATGCAGCACCATCGCCACCACCATAAATTGCGATACTACTCGCATTGGTAAAATAAGAAAAACCTTCTATTTGTTGGTCAATTTGCTGAACAAGTTCTCTTGTTGGGGCAATTATAAGTGTATTTACGCCTTTTGATTCCGCACCAGTCGCAATTTTATGTAAAATGGGTAAAACAAAAGCTGCTGTTTTACCTGTTCCTGTTTGTGCACAGGCGATTAAATCTTTGCCTTCTAATATTTTGGGAATAGCTTCTGTTTGTATGGGGGTAGCTTTTTTAAAGCCCATCATCTCCAAACCTTCGCTTAGCGTGGGATGAAAATTTAAATTTTTAAATTCCAATTTCTTTAATTTTAATGATTTGAAACTTTGCAGTTTGTATCAAAGGTAATGAAATAGAAGGGATAATTAGCTAAAAATTAGGCAGATTCCATTAGGAAGTAGAATTTTCTGCTAATTCTGTTCGCGTTACGACATCGCGAATAATAACATCTAATTCCATTGCACTGGCTCGGAGTGATTCAATAATTTTAGCATTATCCTTCTGAGTAGTCTGTTCATACCTGTCCAAATAATCTAACAACCCTAAAAGTCTGGCTAGTGGAGCTCTCACTTCATGACTTTGAATCCATGCTATTTTTCTCAGTTTTTCATTCTGTACCTGAATTGATTTAATAAAATTTTTCCTGACAGAAATATCTCGGATAATGCCTTGAATCTGTCTTTCTGCTGTTATTTTACCGCTTATCTCAACTGGAATTCTTTTATTATCTAAAGAAATCAAAATTGCTTCTTCTAAAATGATTCCATTTTGATGAATAACTTCCGTTAACTTTTGTCCATCTTTTTCAGATAATTGAATAATATCATTCAAATTAAAGTGAATGTCAATATTAAGAGGGATACAAGTTAATTCGTGCCCGATTTCGTTCAATTCTAGTAAATTACCTTTTTCGTCAGCAAGAAAAATTGCGTCAGAAGCCTGAGAGACTAAATTCCTATATTTTTGCTCGCTTTTCTGAAGCTTTTGAGCGGATAGTTTACTTTCTGTTACTTCTCTTACCACTGCCAATACTTTGTATGAATTGATCGCCATGTACCTTGATTCGAAATATTTTCTACCATCTTTAAAATCCAGATAATACGAGTTTTCTGTTATTCTCTTGCTTTCAATTGCTCTTTTAATGGCATCAACTATTTCTTCAGCAAATTCTTTTTCAAACAATTCAAAAGTAGATTTTCCAATAAACTCATTTGGCTTATAAAATAATAATGATTGTTGATAGGCATGAAAATCAAGGTAGCGACCTTCTTTATCATATATAAAAATCAAATCGGGAATAGCATGTACCATAGAAGTCAGATATTCATTATTTTCAGCGATCTGTTTTGTTTTTTCTGACAAAAGTGACTCTAGTTTTTCAGGTTTTTTCAATAATTGATAAGTATACAAACTACTGCCAATAGAAGAGGCCAATGCCAGAGAAACAAATAAAAATATAATGACATAAATTATCGGATCTTGCTGATAATAGGCCGTAATTTTCCAACCTGCCTCATCAAAAGTGTACTCTAAAAATAATGAACTTAAGCTTTTATTGGATGTGAAATACTCTTCCTGACCAGAATTAGGATTAATTTTTGATAATTGAAAACTTACATTCTTAATTTTTGAATCTGAGATACCAGAAGCTTTTAAAAAGTCTTCCATTCTTATTAAGACTGCTGAAAATCCCCAAAAATCTTGTTTATGATAAATGGGTAATCTGCCGATTATACCTTCTCCACCTTGTTGGAATCCTAAAGGGCCAGCGTAATATATTTCTCGCTTATCAATAGCTCTTTGAGCTTCAATATTAGAATTGGAATCTTTAAGAATATCATAACCAATGACCGATTTATGCTCCTCATAAGGATAAACATATTGAATCTCTCCTTTTCTTAATATTTGCACTCCAAACAAATATGGATGTCTTTGAATGATTTCCCTTGCCACATAATTGAAATTTGTAATAGTATCCTTAACCGGATCAATAGTTAATCCAACAGAAAAAGCAGCGAGATTGCTGTTTGTCATTATCTTCCTGATGTTTTCAGTTACCAAATTGAGCTCAGATTGCAATTGTTGAAATTTTTGCTTCTGATAATATTGGTAACTGATGATTATGGTAACAGAAAAAATAATCGCGATAAATACGCCTACAGCAGTGGAAAATATGAATGCCTTATTTTTTGGGCCTCTAATTGGTTGGTTATTCATCCATTTTACTTAGTTACTTATGTAAGTTAAACTATTTTATTTTCATTATATACACGAAGCTCAAAATAAATATGAAGCTATATCATTTAGGAATGGGTAAATAATAAAAGCCTTGAATAGTGTCCAAGGCTTTTATAAAATTGTTAAATTTCAGACTGCATCTGAAAGACTAGTGAATGTAAAATCACGTATTTTCATGACAGGAATTAAATTCCCATTAATTCGTTGTTGCTGTCCTAATTCTTCCAAATTGTTTAACATAATTATCGGACTTTCATTAAAACGCATATTCTTTATCGGATGCTTTATTTTACCATTTTCTATGTAAAAAGTACCGTCACGAGTCAATCCTGTATAAAGTAAAGTTTGCGGATCAACTGCTCTGATATACCATAAGCGCGTAACCAAAATACCTCTTTTGGTACTTTTAATTAACTCCTCTGTAGTAGCATCTCCTCCCACCATAATGCCGTTGGCAGGTCCAGGAACTGGTTCTACTCCTTGTTTTTGAGCCCAATACCGATCGTAAGACATATTCTTTACTACCCCATTTTCTATCCAACTTGTGCGCTCTCTTGCTAAACCATCTCCCGACCATGAATTGGCTGGAACTTTATCATTGAAAGGATCAGAATAAATATTTACTCTTTCATCTACTAACTTCTCTCCTAGTTTGGTGCCGCCTCCCTGCTTGGATAGAAAGCTTCGACCTTCGTCTGCCTGCCTAGCTCCCATATTATAAAGCATGTTGCCGAGCAGTTGAGCTCCAGCAGCAGGTTCTAAAATAACGGTATATTTACCTGGTTCAATTGCCTTCGCTTCCCGACTCATCAAGGCTTTTTCCAAAGCAATTGCAGAAGCATCTACAGCATTAAATTGATTTACATCATTATAATCTCTTGAAACCCAACCAGAACCAGTTCCATCATTAGTTCGCATTGTCACTGTAAACTCCAGTTCAGAATCTTGAGAATATGCAAATAATCCTTTAGAATTCATAATGCTTGAAAAACCAGATGAATCTTCTAAATAACCTGCGGCAGTTACATCTTTTGCTTTAGCAGGACCAATACTGTTTTTTGCTACTTCGGCTCTGTATTCTGGAGTGATATCTGCAGTACTTTTAAAGTATGTTTTAGATTCCTTATATTTCTGAGGACCTAATGGTTCCATAAACTCAGGATTCTCTGGAGCTAGCATAGCTAATTCTTCTGCTCTCTTCACCACCTTCTTTAAGGATTCATCGTCAAACTCATTAATAGTGGAAGAAGCTGATTTTTTGCCGAAATTAGCAGTGACACCCAAACTGACATCGTCATTAAAACCACTAGTGCTAACTGTATTTCTTGCATAACGAATATTTCCTCTTCCACTTCCAGAAAGGCTTGCCTCCAGGCTGTCAGCAGTCGAAAAGCTTATCACTTTCTCTAATATTTGCCTTGCCTGTTCTTTTGATAATATTGCCATTTTTAAAGATTTAAAATTTAGAATTAGATGTTTCGTGCAGTATTAATAACATTCACACCATCAAAACGAGTAGTAGCACTACCATGTGAAACCGCACTAATTTGTGAAGGCTGACCTTTTCCATCAAAGAATGAACCGAAGGTTTTGTAATCATTTTCATCACAAATTTTAGAGCATGAATTCCAAAATTCTTGTGTGTTGGATTGATATGCCACGTCATTGACAGGACCCTTTATTTTTCCATTTTCAATCTCGAAGAATAAAGTACCTCCAAACTGGAAATTATAGCGTTGTTGATCGATTGAATATGAACCGCGACCAACTATATAAATTCCTTTTTCAACATCCTTAATCATATCATCTGGGCTGTATTTTTCTTTACCTGGAGCTAATGATACGTTCGGCATTCTTTGAAATTGAACATCATTCCAGCTTTGAGAATAGCAACATCCATGTGATGCATCTTCATTAATAATATGCGCCTGATCTCTTATTGCTTGATAATTTACCAAAATGCCATCTTTAATGAGGTCCCATCGTTTTGTTTTAACCCCTTCATCATCGTAACCAACAGCACCCAAAGTACCTTGTTGAGTTTTATCAGCAAAAATATTTACAATGTCACTGCCATATTGAAAATCTTTACTTTTCCATTTATCTAATGTTGCAAAGCTCGTTCCAGCATAATTTGCTTCATATCCTAACACACGGTCAAGTTCAGTAGCATGCCCAACACTTTCATGAATTGTAAGACCAAGATGATTCGGATCTAATACTAAATCATATTTACCTGCTTTGATTGAATCCGCCTTAAGCATTTCTCTAGTTTGCATACCAGCTAAGCCTGCATCTTCTATCATGTCATATCTGTCATAATAGTGCATAGTACCTCCTGGCCCTTCCTTTTTGCTTCCAGGAAGCGGGTACATATACTCAAACCCCATTCCCATAGGTGAACTTAAAGCCTGCCTAGATTTGTATTTTCCACTATCAGAATCTATAGAAGTTACATTGAAGTTTGGCCAAATTCTATGAACATCTTGATCTATATAGGAACCATCAGTACTGGCAAAATACTTTTGCTCATTAATCATAAATAATGCACTATTCACATAATTTGCACCATTATTTATCGCTTCAGCATTTGCAGATAAAAGCAAATCAACTTTTTCTTTTAACGGAACAGCTACTGCATTTTTCTCCAATGGCGTTTTCCAACTTACGTCTCCATAAGCTTGAACTGGTGCCAATTGTACTGGATCAGTTTGTATTTTACCATTCGCTTTTGCAATAGCAGTAGCAGTTTCAGCTGCTTTTTGAATACCTGCTTCGCTTACATCTCTAGTGGAAGCAAAACCCCAGGTTCCATTGGCTATAACTCTTACACCCACACCAAAAGATTCAGTGTTGACTGCATTTTGCAATTTATCTTCTCTAGTGAAAATATATTGATTTAAATATCGACCAATACGAACATCAGCATAAGTAGCTCCGTTTGATTTGGCTGCATTTAGGCCAATATTGGCAAGTCTTTTTTTCTCAAGAACATCTAATGGACTTTCAAGAAGCCTGTCCATATCCACCGCATTACCTAATAATGGTACGGTCAATAATGCACCTCCTATTCCCATTCCTGCTAGTTGTAAAAACTCTCTTCTCCTCATTTGGTTAATATTAAAAATGAATTGATTTATTTTGTGAAAATAATATCCGTTTAATTTCATTATATAGCTAATACAAAAGGATAAACGGCAACAGAAAAATTTAAGCGGATAAGCTTTGGAAAAAGACACAGAACGCAAAATAATACATGTGGATATGGATGCATTTTATGCTTCTGTTGAGCAAATGGACTACCCTGAATTGAAAGGAAAGCCAGTTGCTGTTGGAGGAAATAGACAAAGAGGAGTGGTTGCTGCTGCTAGTTATGAAGCCAGAAAATATGGCATTCACTCTGCAATGCCTTCCAAAATAGCTGCATCAAAGTGTAAGGATTTGATTTTTGTAAAGCCACGTTTTGAAAGATACAGAGCATTAAGTCAGCAAATTAGAGAGATTTTCTTTCGCTATACGGATTTAGTGGAACCCTTATCTTTAGATGAAGCCTATTTGGATGTTACCGAAAATAAGATGGGCATTTCAACAGCCACCGATATTGCATTGGAAATCAAAAAATCCATTAAAGAGGAAATTGGACTCACTGCTTCAGCTGGAGTATCCATCAATAAATTTCTTGCCAAAATTGCCTCTGATTATCGCAAACCAGATGGGGTTTTTATTATAAAACCCCATCAAGTACTGCCGTTCATTGAAGAATTACCGATAGAAAAATTCTTCGGTGTAGGTAAAAAAACGGCTGAAAAAATGCATAAATTAAATATCACTACAGGTGCTGATCTACAATCTAAAACTTTAAAAGAATTAGTTAAATACTTTGGTAAACAGGGTCGCTATTTCTACTCTGTGAGCCGTGGTGAAGATTACAGAAGGGTAAATCCAAATAGAATTCGCAAATCTGTTGGGGCTGAAAATACTTTTAATGAAAGTTTAAAAACCAAGTCTGAAATTTGGGAAGCTTTACAACCAATAGCAGAGAAATGCTGGAAGCGATACAAGCAAAGCGATGCTAATGCACATACTATTACTTTAAAGGTGAAATTTGATGATTTTAAGCAAATTACTAGAAGCAAATCATTTAATGAAGCAATAGAATCAGCAAATACCTTTGATAAAGGATTAGAAAGTTTAATGGATTCCTTTGATTTAAATCAAGCCGTACGTTTGGTTGGCTGCTCACTCTCCAATTTTGAAATCGATGAAAAAGTCGGAGATAATGGCCAGCTCACCTTAGGGTTCTAATAGAATTTATTTCAATTTTTCTGCAAACAATCTTTTCAATTTATCTACCTTGGGCTTAATCACAAAGGTGCAATAAGGCATACCTTGATTTCGAGTATAAAAATCCTGGTGCACTTCTTCTGCAGGATAAAAAGCTTCAAAGGCTTTAATTTCAGTGACTATTGGATCATTGAAAATTCCAGATGAATCTATTTTTTGCTTCATTTCTTGAGCAATATTTTCCTGAGCAGAATTATGCGTTAAAATTATAGATCTATAATGCGTTCCAATATCAGCTCCTTGTCTGTTTAATGTAGTTGGATCATGAACTTGAAAAAAAATCTCAAGAAGTTCTTTATATGAAATAACGTCAGGATTGAATGTTATATGGGCTACTTCTGCATGACCAGTTCTGCCCTGCACTACTTCTCTGTATGGTGGATTTTTAATATGTCCGCCAGAAAATCCAGATTCAACCTTTTCAACACCTTTTAATTTTCTTAAAACAGCATCAATACACCAAAAACATCCTGCACCGAAAGTTGCAAGTTCAAAATTATCTTTTCTATCTGTCATCATTTTCTACTCTTTTTTAGGAATAAACTTCAATAAAAAAAGGTCACCTTTTGAAGGTAACCTTTTAAAATAATTAATGTTGTGAAGTTTTATAAATCTAATTATTCACCACTCTTCAATTTATCAGCTTTCTTTTTCATTTCAGCAGCCTTTTCATTTTCTCCTAAAATAGAGTAAATGGTTTGTAGCGTTTCTAAAATTGAAACATCCTCAGGACGTAATTCAGAAGTTCTCACGAAATATTCCTCAGCTATTTTCCAATATTTGGCAGCTTCCGCTTCTTTCGCTTTACCTTCTTTTCTATAAGTGGCTAAATCCATATTATTAGCTTCTTTCTGTATTTCTGCAGCTTTATTATAATTATTGACAGCATAATTATATAATGCCTCAAAATTATTTGGCTCAATTTCTATAGCTTTCAAATACGCTTCAGATGCTTTGTCATACTGTTCTAATTCATCATATAGGATACCCAAATTTGAATATAAAAGCGCATTATTTGGCTCTTTTTTAATAGCCTCATTAAGTCTATCTTTAGCTTTCTCAACCTGTCCTAGTTCAATCATGAAGCTTATTTCTAACTTCTCGAAGTTATTTTCTTCAGGGAATTGTTCAGTGGCCATTTTAGCGACCTCTAAAGCCTTTTCGGTATCTTTATTTCCGTATCTCTCAATAGAAATTATACTTTCGTAAATTTCTTTTGATTGATAGTCTAGGTCAATTAAACGATAAAAGTATTTTAATGCTTTTTCGTTATTTTGCATCTGTTGTGAAACTATACCTGCATATAAAGTCGCTGTAGTATCTTCTGGTAACACTAACAAAGCTTTTTCAAAAGCAGTAAGTGCTGTTTCAAAATCTTTAGCCGAATAAGCGTCAGAACCTTGATTAATGAAACCGCCCCATAATTCTTGTACTTTCAAATCAGTTAAAGTATAGTATTTATCATCCTCTTCAACTAACTCAAATACTTTATTATAACTTTCAGAAATTTCTTTTACAATTTCTTCTGAAAATCCATCCCTGTCCAATATAGCCTGATAAATACTACCTCTTGTAAACCAAGTTTTAGGATCATTTTTCGTTTCTTCATCCTCAGTTGCTGGGTTGATCAATTCTTTTGCTTCTGTTAATTCTCCTTTTTCTAAGGCTCTCTCTGCTTTACGAACGTTTTTATTTTGCGCAAAAGCCTGTCCCACAACTAAAAAAAAGGCCAAAAATACTGCGATTTTTCTCATCTCTATTTTATTTATTTTTAAATTATTGTTCATTTATATATACTTGATTTTAATTTTTAAGATTCATTAGACTCTTCAGAATTATTATTATCACTAGAATCAGCAGATTCTTGATTATCAATATTTTCCTCTCCTTCTACTTCTTCTATATCATCAATTTTTTCTACTTTTTCAACCGATGAAATACTATCATTTTCATTTACTTTAATCAATCTTACCCCTTGTGTAGCTCTTCCCATAACTCTGAGTGTTTCTACTGCCATTCGAATTGTAATGCCTGATTTATTAATAATCATCAAATCATCAGAATCAATTACCTCTTTTATAGCAACGAGCTCACCAGTTTTTTCAGTTACGTTAAGCGTTTTCACTCCTTTTCCACCTCTTTTGGTTATTCTATAGTCCTCAATATCAGAACGTTTCCCATAACCTTTTTCAGATACTACCAATAAATTAGCGTTCTCTCTAGTGATGGCTACCATCTCTACTACAATATCTTTGCCATCTTTTAATGTAATGCCTCTAACACCAGCGGCAGTCCTTCCCATGGGCCTCACATTACTCTCATGAAAACGTATAGCTCTTCCTGAACGTGCAGCAATTATGATATTATTATCGCCATTAGTCATTTTAACATTCAACAACCTATCTCCTTCATTAATGGAAATAGCATTAATACCATTTGCACGTGGTCTTGAATAAGCCTCTAAGGTAGTTTTCTTAATGGTACCTTTTTCGGTACACATTACTAAGAAGTTATTGTTGATGTAATCTTCATTATCCAGATTTTCAACGTTTATAACTGCTCTAACTGAATCTTCTGATTCAATATTTATCAAGTTCTGAATAGCTCTACCTTTGGAAATTTTAGAACCTTCAGGCAGTCTGTAAACCTTAATCCAATATACTTTACCTAATTCAGTAAAGATTAAAAGGTAATTATGCGTCTTGGCAACGAAAAGTAGCTCAGTAAAATCATCATCTTTACTTCCAGCTCCTTTAGAACCAACCCCACCCCTTCCTTGGGTTTTATATTCGTTTAATAAAGTTCTTTTAATATATCCTTGGTGAGATAATGTAATCACTACATCCTCATTTGGAATCATATCTTCATCTGTGAATTCTTCAGCACTATGGATAATTTCGGTCCTTCTTTCATCACCATATCTATCCTTGATTTCCTGCATCTCATCTTTGATGATCTTCATTCTTAATTCCTCATCAGCAAGAATTGATTCTAAATATTCAATGAGTTTTTTGATCTCTTCAAACTCTTGGACTATTTTCTCTCTTTCAAGACCTGTTAGCCTCTGAAGTCTCATATCCAAAATTGCTTTTGCTTGAATTTCGGATAATTTGAATTTCTCCATTAACCCATTACGAGCAATTTCAGGATCTCTCGATTCACGAATTAATTTAATTACTGCATCTAGGTTATCTAAAGCTATTAAATACCCTTCTAAGATGTGTGCTCTTTTTTGAGCCTCTTCTAATTCATATTTTGTTCTTCGGACGATTACATCATGTCGGTGGTTGACATAATGTTTAATCATATCCTTCAAATTAAGTGTTTCTGGTCTACCTTTAACAAGGGCAACATTATTTACACTGAATGAAGTTTGAAGCTGTGTATATTTATATAAATTATTTAAAACAACATTAGGAATAGCATCCTTACGGATTTCATAAACTATTCTCAATCCATTTCTATCTGATTCATCTCTGATATCAGAAATTCCTTCTATTTTCTTTTCATTTACTAAAGCCGCAGTCTTTTCAATCATATTGGCTTTATTCACCAAATATGGTATTTCAGTTACGATTATACGTTCTCTGCCAGATGCAAGCACTTCTATTTCTGCTTTTGCACGCATCACAATTCTACCACGACCCGTTTCAAACGCAGCTTTCACACCTTGATAACCATAGATAGCTGCACCAGTTGGGAAATCTGGAGCAGAAATATGTTCCATTAATTCTGGTATAGTGATATCATTATTATCAATATAGGCATTGATACCATTAACAACCTCTGTTAAATTGTGTGGTGCCATGTTAGTGGCCATCCCTACCGCAATACCAGAAGCTCCATTCAATAATAAATTTGGAACCTTCGCTGGTAAAACAGTAGGTTCTTTCAAGGAATCATCAAAGTTAAATTGAAAATCAACTGTATTCTTGTTGATATCCGTTAACATTTCTTCCGCTATTCTTTTCAGACGAGCTTCCGTGTATCGCATAGCTGCGGGGGAATCGCCATCTATCGATCCAAAGTTACCCTGACCATCCACCATCTGATAGCGAAGTGACCAAGGTTGAGCCATACGTACCATAGTGTCATAAACAGCAGTATCACCATGAGGATGATACTTACCTAAAACTTCACCAACGATTCTAGCTGATTTTTTATAAGGTCTATTGTGTGCAAGACCTAATTCTTGCATACCAAAAAGTATTCTTCTGTGTACGGGTTTCAAGCCATCCCTAACGTCAGGCAAAGCCCTAGAAACTATAACCGACATTGAATAATCAATGTAGGCGCCTCTCATTTCATCTTCTATATTAATAGGGATGATTTTCTCATTTTCTCCTTCAGCCATAGATTTGTTTACTGTCTAAAAATAAATAAAGTGCAATTTAGGGATTTTTATTAAGTGCTGACAAAAATAATCATTTCATTTACGTTTTAAAAAGGGAAAAGCTTCTCTTTTTTCATTTAAATTATACGGATGATTTCTGCCTACTTTTGGGTTTTGCCATTTGTAAATGGGTTGACCTCTAAATTTTTTATCAATATGATGATGTTCTTTTTGAGCCTCGCAATTACTTATCGGACATTTCTTAAATAGTGGGAAACTAACTCTAAGACCAACTTGAAATTGCAAATTCCACATATTCGTTTTAACTGATTGACCTGTAGGCAGAAAAGTATTAATAGATTTCAAATCTACAGATGGACGCATAACTAATCGGAAGTATTCTGAAAAGTTTTTCTCTACGGGAAAACTAAGATTCCAATAGCTACTAGTAGAAATATTCTCGGATGGGAAGGCACTATCTGATAATCTAAAATTCCCATATTCTACATCAGCAAAATAAGAAAAATCCCAAAAATCGTAATAATGAACTCCAGCGGTTAAATAATATTTGCGTGTAAAAAATCTGGAAAAATCAGATTCATAATTTGCAATATAATCAGGGAAACCTTTCAACTCTAAATTCGCTTTGGAATTCAATTCAAAAGTAGCTCCTGCCCCTACTCTAAATCGCTGATAATTAAAGTGGATTTTTAAATGAATGGGAATTACATTTCCACCGCCTACTAGTCTTCTTTTCAAACTATCTATGACATAACTTCTGTTTTGATCAGGTTCGTTTAAATTAGCTCTATACAGAATGGAGGTAGATAAGTCCAATGTATCTGATACATAAGGCCGGTTAAGCCAATTGCTAATTCCAACTGGATTTCCTAGTGTATCTTCTGCCAATAAGTATAATTGGGAATTATTACTATAAATTTCATAATCATCTAAATTCTGTCTGTAGCGAGTTGAACCATAACCAATCGCAACTTCAGCTGAAAAATGACTGGCAATTTTTCGGAAAAAGTTAGCATCAATATTGGTATCATTAGGAGGTGGTCCCCATGGATTAAACACCTGTCCTAAAGCAGGCGATATTGCAAAACCGCCTACCATTAGCGTGATGAGAATGAAGGATTTTATATAGAAATGGTTTTTCCTCAACGAATGATAGTTTTAATAGCACAAAAGTACAAAAATTATGCTAATGGATGTTGAAACATTTATTTAACCTCAAATGCTTCTAAAAATTCGTTAAATAGTGTTACTTCTGATAGACCGGTTTTATTTCCTATAAGCTTTAATTTCTCCCATTCCGTTTTTCTTATTTTTCCAGGATTTAGAATATCCTCTTCACTTTCTAAGAATAATGAAGAAATGAATCGTATTAAAAGATAGGGAGAACCCAATACTCTAAGTTTGTATGAGACTGTTGCATCGTTTGCTTTGTCTAACGTATATTTATCAAATAAAATATTAAAAATTTTATGGATGATAGCATAAAATTCATCCTCCCAAACATCAAATTTCTTAATTAAAAATTTCATACAATCTGCAACAGGATCTTTTGAAAGAAAAAAACCACCTTTCGAAAGTTTTCGTGCTTTTTTCTGTAAGGTCATCTCTTCTTTGAAACTGATGCTATTGTTTGCCATAGATTTTCCTATCACAGGGCTCAATAAAATCAGAGAAAGGAAATCATGATTACTAATTTCAAAATAAGGTGCAGTTTTCTCCAGAAATTCTTTTCTGAATTGATCAATAATTTTTTCAATTTCTTGATTCTCAATGATAACTGCTATTTCTGCTTCCGTGAACATAAGGATTTACAATTTTAACAATAGGAAAATTACATTAAATAAAATCATAATACAATATAAATAGATGGACCATCCAATTATTTAGATGGAAAACACCAAATTAGTTTACAAATTTACTTTATGCTAAAATAATATCTGATTTTGATAGTCATAAAAAAGCCGCAACAAAAATGAAAAAATCACATTTGCTGCGGCTTTAACCTTTAAAAATTCAATCAATTACATTGTTTCAATTTTATTATCGACTGGATTTCCATCCTCATCAACTTTTACTACTTCTTTGATACCTAAAGCTTTAACACCTTCAAGCTGCGTTTCAGCATCGCCTACTATAAAGTAATTCATTTGATCAACATTCATATACTGACCCATGATTTTCTTCATATCCTCTACAGTATAAGCTTTCAATTCTTCTTGGTTTTTCTGAATAAAGTCTTTCGCCAAACCATAAGATGCTATCTGTTGTAAAAGACTAAGTTTTTGCCCTAAAGTCTCGTATTCTCTGGCTTCTTTTCTGATTAAAGCAGTTCTTGCTTTCTCCAATTCAGCTGAATCATAATTTTGCTTATACTCTTCAATAACTTCTTTGAAAGCAGCAACAGACTCTGGAGTAGTATTCGTTTTAACACTAGAATAAGCTGCAAAAGGAGCTTTTTGTGTACTTGAGCCTATTCCTGAGTATGCTCCATAAGTATATCCTTTTTCTTCTCTAAGAACCTGGAATAATTTACCACCAGAATTACCACCTAAACCATAATTAGCTACAGTCAATGGATAATAATCTGGATGATCTCTAGCTACTGCAAGACGTTGCATTCTGATAACTGATTGCTTTGCATTAGGGAAATTAGCAAAGTAAATTTTCCCTTCTTCATCCACACCTTTCATTTCATACTCAGGGAATGTAACTTCTTTAGCTGGCCATTTTTCGTTAAGACCAGTTAATGCTTTCTCAACTTGAGATTGCGTTACACTGCCAGCAATTTGCATGCTTGTAATGCTTGGAGAGAAATTTTTCTCATAAAAGCTTTTCAAATCATCCATTGTTATGGCTTGTACAGACTCTTCAGTTCCACCTAAAGGTTTAGCAAAAATATGATCTTCACCATATGTTAATTTGTTTGCAACAGTACTAGCAATTGAATTAGGGTTAGCATTTCTTTGCTTGATACTATTGATTTGCGCTTTTTGAATTCTATCAAATTCACCAGCATCCCAACGAGGTTCGAGAATCATTTCTTCTACAATAGCCATTGTTTCGTCAAAATAACGAGCCAAGCAATTACCGTAAATAACGATTTCTTCATTTCCAGTGTACATTCCTACACTTGCACCAATTTGACCAATTGCATCTTCTAGTTCTTCAGGAGTTTTGTTTTTAGTTCCTTCTTGCATTACTGAAGTAATCATATTTGCAATACCTGGCTTATTTGGGTCATCCAATAATCCACCACCTTTTATTCGAATACTAAAATTAACTAACGGTAATTCATTATTTTGAATTCCTAAAACTTCAATACCGTTTGCTAACGTAGTTTCATAGATTGTAGGAGGTGTAATTAAAGGCATTTCACCTAAAGGTGGCACTTGACTCCTATCAATTTCACTTGGTGTTTTTGTATAATCAGCGTCTATGTCAAGATCAGTCATTGTAGCTTCTTCCATAGGCTTCACTTCTTCAATCTTAACGGTTGCTTTCTCAGAACCTTCAACAATTAAATCTAATTGACCTTGAGGAACAAAGCTGGTGATTACTGCTGGTTTATCTTTAATGTACTTTTCATAAACACGCATCACATCCTCTTTTTCAACAGCTAAAATATTATTAATATCCTCAGTGATATAACCTGGATCTCCTTTAAATTCATTGTAGCTACTTAACTGAAATGCTTTTCCTAAGATACTTGAAATACCATTGTAAAAGCTAGTTTCTTGTCTTGCTTTAATTCTTTGCAAATCTTTATCAGAGAATCCTTCCTTTTCAAATTCAACCAAAGCTTCTTGTACAGCTGCGTAAACAGAATCTAAATCAACTCCATCTTTCGCACGAATACCGATGGTAAATTCGCCAGCTAATTCACTTGAGCTATTGTAAGAAAATACGCTTGGCGCATATTCAGTTTCTTCCACTAGTTTTTTGTATAAAACTGCTCTTTTACCTTGGCTCAAGATTTCACCTAAAGCGGATAGTGCCCATGAATCTGGATGATATTGTTCTACTGTAGGAAAGACCATTCTGAAATCTGGTACTTTAGCATAATCATCTTCATGGTAAAGTTTTTTATTTTCCTGTAAAACAACAGGATTTGGTGCCATTACTTCATCATTTCCTCTTGACTCAATTTCACCAAAATATTTTTTAATCCATGCTTTAACTTGTTCTTTGTCATAATCACCTGCTACTACTAAAGTAGCATTGTTAGGACCATACCAGTTATTATAAAATTCTTTTACGTCACCTAAAGTAGCTGCTTGTAAATCTTCTAACTCGCCAATTACTTCCCAGCTGTAAGGGTGACCTTCAGGATATAATGCTTTTTTAATTACATAACTTCTATGTCCGTATGGTTGATTATCTACTCGTTGTCTTTTCTCATTTTGAACAACAGGCTTTTCATCTTCTAAATCTTTCTTTGTAACTGCATTAATGAAAAAACCCATTCTATCGGCTTCCATCCATAAAATTCTTTCCAAAGCATCTTTAGGCACAACTTCGTAGTAAACAGTTCCATCTGTCCATGTTCCACCATTAAATGTTCCTCCTAAATCATTAATGTTTTTGAAGAAAGCTCCTTCTTCTACATTTTCTGATTTTTGAAACAACATATGCTCAAAAAAGTGCGCAAATCCCGTTCTACCTGGTTTTTCTCTACTAGATCCCACATGCATTTGTATTGCTACTGCCGCAATGGGGTCTGATTTATCCTCGTGAAGGACAACTTCCAATCCGTTAGGAAGTACATATTTTTCATAATCGATGGACAATTCTGCTTTATCGTCCGATTTTTCGCTTGGTTGACAAGCCGCCATGATACCAATAAAAAGTAAGCATGACCATACTGATAATTTTCTCATAATATGGTTTAAGTTTTAACTTCGAAAGATAAGAACAATATTTTATAAATAAATAGCTATACGAATGTATATCAACGGATAAGAAAACGGTTAGGTGGTAGCTGATTTGAGCAATAAATTTATGTTACTCAAAATCTTACAATATTCTAATTTGCTTTATTGTTTTGAATAAAAGCAGATTTGAGAGGTTAAATTGATTTAGATTTTTGATGTAAGGGATGATCTTCTGCTAAATTAGAAAATATTTTCTTTGCACTTTCATAGCCAATATCGAAAATTTCTTTGGCTTTGGATATTGAAAAAACCTTGTAGCTAGACAATGCTTCAGGCTCAATAAAAATGTCGCACAATTTGGCTTGCTCTTTGGTCTGATAATTAATAACCATCAGCATGGTTCTTTCTAGGACATCTTTCATGCTACTGTTCTGACTTGACAAGCCAACAGGATTGCAATTTACTCCTATCGTGAAATCAACGTGCGATTTGAGAACATTTATCGGGAGATTATTGGTGATTCCGCCATCTACATAAGAATCCTCTCCCATCATAATAGGTTTAAATATAACTGGAATGCTAGCAGATGCCAAAAGTGGTCTTATCAGTTCTCCTTTTTCAAAATTGACATTCACTCCCTTGGTATAATTTGTGGTTGATATAATTAAAGGAATTTTAAAAGAGCTGAAAGAATCTTCAGGAAAATATTCTAACAAAAGATCTGATATTTTTTCAAGATTTACCAAACCAGACCATGACATAGCGGGTCTGAAAAATTTCAGGAAATTTATATCGGAAATAATTTCCATAGTACGCTTTGGCAAATAACCAGCAGCTAAAAATGCCCCTGCTATAGCCCCAGCGCTAGTTCCAGAAATCATATCGGGCTTAATGTTTTGCTCATACATATACTGAGCAATGCCCAAGTGAGCAAACCCTCTTGCCCCACCACCTGAAAGTGCTAATCCTATTTTCATGCTATGATTTCATCATCTGTTTAATAAACTTTAGTATAATTCATTCACACTTTTTAGATAAGAAGCAAGTTTACAAAACTTCCGACAGCCTGAATGTTTGATCTAAGCGTACGCCCTTTTCCGTATTCTTAACAGTACAACATTCATTTTGTGCATCATGTTCTAAAAATATAATGTATTCATTATCTGCAGCTTCCTGTAAGAATTTTTCTTTTTCGTTCAACGTTAAGAGTGGCCTAGTATCATAACCCATTACGTACGGCAAAGGAATATGACCAATGGAAGGCAATAAATCTGCAGCAAAAACAATGGTCTTACCTTTATATTTGATTTTTGGTATCATTTGTTTGTCAGTATGACCATCTGCATAAAGAATGTCAAATTGAGAAAAGGGTGAAGGCTCTCCTTTGTCAGCAAAATTTAAATGACCACTTTCTTGCATGGGTATAATGTTTTCTTTTAAAAAACTAGCCTTTTCTCTTGCATTTGGGTCGGTAGCCCATTTCCAATGATCATGATTAGACCAGTATTTCGCATTTTTGAATTCAATATCCAGTTTAGTATGCTCCTCATCTTGCCATTTTACTCCACCACCACAATGGTCGAAATGAAGATGCGTTAAAAACATATCGGTTACCTCATCTTTCGAGAAACCAGCTTTATGCAGTGAACCATCCAATGTAGCATCTCCATGTAAGTAGAAGTGGCTAAAAAATTTTTCATTTTGCTTATCCCCTATTCCATTATCAATTAAAATAAGCTGATTTCCATCTTCTATGGCCATACACCGCATAGCCCAAGTACACATATTATTTTCATCAGGAGTGTTGGTTCTTGACCAAAGTGATTTTGGGACTACTCCAAACATTGCTCCACCATCTAACTTAAAAAATCCTGTTTCTATTATATGTAAATTCATAATACTATTTTTTTAAAAATTGAATATATAAAAAAAATGGCTCCTAAAAATGTGTTTTGAAACATTCTTAAAAGCCATTTTACAAAAGATATTTGAAGATTACTTCACAACACCCATTGCACTAAATTTATCAATTCTTTCTTCTATTCTTTTGTCCACTGACTTTTTATCTAACGCTTTAAAATTCTTGAGTATGGTTTTTTTAACTTCATCTGCAACCATCTTCAAATTAGTATGCGCTCCGCCTAAAGGCTCAGGAATAATGCCGTCAATCAATTTGTTTTTTAACATATCTGGAGCAGTTAATTTCAAAGCTTCAGCAGCTTGCTCCTTATAATCCCAGCTTCTCCATAAAATAGAAGAACAAGACTCAGGGGAAATTACGCTATACCATGTGTTTTCTAACATCAATACTTTATCACCAATCGCAATACCCAATGCACCACCAGAAGCACCTTCTCCTATAATGATACAAATCACAGGTACTTTCAACATGAACATTTCTTTCAAATTACGTGCAATGGCTTCTCCTTGTCCTCTTTCCTCTGCTTCTAAACCTGGAAATGCCCCCGGAGTATCAATAAAGGTAACAATTGGCTTATTAAATTTCTCAGCCATTTTCATAAGTCTTAAGGCTTTGCGGTAACCTTCAGGATTTGCCATACCAAAATTACGCATTTGGCGCTGTTTAGTATTTCTTCCTTTCTGCTGACCAATAAACATGAAGGTTTGATTTTCTACGGTACCAAATCCTCCAACCATAGCTTTATCATCATTTATTGTACGATCTCCGTGCAACTCTACAAAATCATCTGTGATTTCATAAATATAATCCAAGGTGTAAGGTCTATCTGGATGACGAGAAAGTTGCACTCTTTGCCATCTTGTTAGATTTTGAAAAGTCTCTTTTTTTAAGGACACAATTTTATCTTCAAGTTTTTTGATAGCATCCGAAATGTCAACATCGCTCTCAGCAGCCAATGATTTCATTCCGACCAATTTATTTTCTAAATCAACTATAGGTTGTTCAAATTCCAAAAGCATTGTTTTTATATTTTTACAATTGTAAAATTAATATTAATATCTAAAGGCAAACACAAAAATGCAGAAATGAAAGCTATTCTAAAAGTATTATCCGTTTAAATTAATTCTTAAAATATGCAATGGGCTTATCTTTAGTTATAATTTAGCAGTTTTCAAGCTAAATTTTACATGCTTTTATGATTTTTTCTAATTTCCCAGGATCAATCGGTTTGCTGATAAAACCTTTAATAAATGGATTAGTTTCTGCAGCCTTTAAATCTAATGGATTGATAGAGGAAGAGGTAATATAGATATTGAAATTATTATCGATTTCTAATTCTTCCAAGGCGCTCATAAACTCCCATCCGTCCATCATAGGCATATTTATATCCAAAAACAATACCTCTGGCAAATCCTTTTTTTCAATTGATTGCAATTGCCTTAAGGCTTTATTACCATCTTCGAAATTATATATTTTATTGGCAAAGTCTTCATCTTCCATAATTGATTTGGTTACTATTAGAAATAGTTCATCATCATCCACTATGAAAATTTTTTCAAATGCTGCCATCTTTCAAGAATACTTTAAAAGTCGAACCTTCATTTATCTTACTTTGTACTTCAATTTTTCCACCCATCGATTCTATTTGATTTTTTGTCAAAAATAATCCTAATCCTCTTGAGTCTTTATGGGTATGAAAAGTTTTATACATCCCAAAAAGTTTGTCGCCATACTTATCCAAATCTATTCCCAATCCATTATCCGTAATTTCAATAACCACAATTCCAATCAATTTACGACTATTAATTTTAACATAACAATCGCCTTTTCGCTGATCACAGTATTTAATGGAGTTTGTCAATAAATTAGTAATAATACTTTCTAAAAATGCAGGTACTGCCTCTACCATTTGATTTTTAGGCACTTTATTAATAAAACGAACACCTGATTCTTTGATTAAATTTTCAAATGATTCGGTAAAAGATACCACTGCATCATTCAAGTTAACCTTTTTTATTTCATCTGCCGAAGAAACAACTGATACCACATTATTAAGATGATGTAAGGTATCGTCTAATTTATTAGAGGCTTTATCTAACAATTTGACATAATCTATCTCAGCAACTTTTGGATGCTTTTTATTAATCAGATACATTAATCCCTGAATATTAGCAGAATGCGATCGCAAATTATGAGAAACGATATAGGTGAAGTTTCTTAATCTTTCGTTTTGATCTTCCACTATTTTCAAATACTTCCTAAGCTCATTTTCTTGCTCTTTTCGATGGCTGATATCTGCTATATACCCATCCATCCTTATCGGTTTGCCATTTTCAGTAATAAGTTTTCCTTTATTCAATATCCATTTTACCTTTTTCTCTTTGGTCAATATTCTATATTCTAACTCAAAAGCCTCATTTGCCTCAAGTGACTTATAGCCTTCTTTTAAAAGAGGTAAATCACTCTTCAATATTTGGGTTTCCCATGTTTCCTGAACTGTTTTTCCAATGTAAAATTTTGGATAATATCCAGTTAACTTTTGAATAGAAGGGGTAATATAAGTGAGTTTATAAGAGGGGATTTCTACCGACCATACTACATCTGTTAAATCCTTGACAATATTATTAATTTCCTGATTTACTGCATCCAATTGTTTTTGTGTACCTATTCTTTTGGTAATATCGATTATTGAAATAACAACTTCTGTTGTTTGTCCATTTTCAATTTTTAATGGTGCTCCAATAACAGATAAATATTTCTCCGTTTGATCGTGCCATTTCAAGCCAAATTCAATGTTTTTAGTAGCTTTATTGGTAGTAAGAACTTGCATGAATGGTAATTTCTCAGAGGGAAACGGATCTCCGTCTAATGAGATGATATTCCAGTATGGATCATCGTAACGCATGTCTTCAATTGTAGACTTTTTCAAACCTAATAAATTTTCCGCTCCATGATTGGCAAATATTACCTTACCCTCTTTATTGATTACCAAAATCGAAAGCGCATTAGTATCCATTATATTTTTCAAAAATTGCCGTTCGAAAGACAATTCTTCCTCCAGTAGCTTTCTTTTTGATATTTCCATATGCATACCTGAAATCCTTAATGGTTCGCCCTGAGCATTACGTTTTACCACTGAACCCCTATCCAATATCCATATATAGTGCCCTTTTTTGTGCTTCGCTCTTAATTCAACATAAAAATCGCCTTTGGTCGGATCTGGAAAAACTGATTTCATAATTTCATTGAGCTTGGTCATATCCTCAGGATGAACCAATGCATGCCAATTCTCAATAGAAGGATAAAACTCGTTCGGTTCATAGCCTAGCATCTCAAACCAGCGATTATTCACCGTCATTCTGCCTGAATCAGCTTCCCAATCCCAATAACCTAGTTCACTACCTTTTAAAACAAATTGAAGTCGCTCCTCACTTTCTTTAAGTAAGTTTTCCCTCTCTATTCTTTCTGTAATATCTTTTTCAATTGCTATAAAGTTAGTAAGACGACCATCTTCATCGAAAACAGGATTGAAGGTTATTGCAACCCGATATTTCTGCCCTGATTTGGAATAATTTAAAATTTCTTGCGTAAATGGTTTTAGGGTTTTAAGTCCTGCTCTATTCGCTTTAATATGCATTGGGTTTGTTTCCTTTCCATGTAAAAATTTACCTAGCTTCTCTCCTATTACTTCATCCAAATTATAACCCGTTTTAGATTCAAAAGCAGGATTAACATACTCAATTTTTCCCTTTTCATTCGTAATGACTACCAGATTATTTGTTTTTTCTGCTACTAAAGAAAGTCGTTTAAGCTCATTTTCAATTTTAATTTGTTCCGATATGTCTTTAACAATGGCAACAAAATTTGGACTTACATTTTCATTTTTGATAAATTGCAGAAAGACTTCAACATGGATATCTAAACCTTCTTTGGTTCGGTGAAACGTTTTGAATCGGATACTTGCTTTTTTTCCCTCAATCAAAGGCTTAACTAAGGGTTTAAACTTTTCCTTCGGATATTCTGGTTTAATATCATATGGATGTAATTCCAATAATTCTTGTTCAGAATAGCCCATCATATTAATGGCGCCTTGATTTACATAATTAAATTTAAAATCATCCTTATCAAATATGAAAACGCAATCCTCTGTTTGGTCGAGCGTATTTTTGAAAGTAGCTAAATATTCTTGATTTCGTTTTTTTTCAGTTACGTCTGTCTGAATCGAAATGAATTTTATGAGTTGTCCCTGTTCATTATAAATTGGGTCAATAAAGCATGAAACTCTGTAAGCTTTTCCAGATTTTGTATGATTTACAATTTCCTGAGTAAAAGATTTACCTGAAGCTAAATTCTTTGAAAAATCAACAATATCCTTTCTGTCTGTTTGAGGTCCTTGCAAAAAATGACCTGGTTTTTTACCAATTATTTCATCATAGCTAAAACCAGACAGTCGCTCAAAAGAGTTATTAACAAAATTGATTCTTCCTTTTTCATCCGTAATAATAACACTATAAAGCGTATTTAAAGGTACTAAAGCAAGCGTCTCGAAATCTATTTTATTGGTTTTATAATCTGTAATTTCAAAAGAAGGATTTCCATTTTGAATAATAGCTAATATATATTCCACTTTAGTTTCCTGATGACAAAAGACAATAAATCGAATTTGAGCATTCTCGATAGGGTCATCAATCGTACATTCTAAATTGCTTGAATTCAATTTTGTAAGCGAAATTGTTTGCTCAATCTTTGTGATTATGGTTTTAACAAAGTTTTTATGGTTGCTATTTAGTTGATTTATTTGTACCTGAAGAGTACTATGTATATCAAAATTTGCAGCTAATCTGGCATCCAATAAAATCGTTTCAGAATCTCTTCTATCCCATATAAAATACCCTTCGACCGCATATTTGTGAATAACTTTTAATAAAGAACTATTTTGAGAAATACAGCTGTAAAACGCTTGCTCTAGAGTCAACATTAAAATTTTATAATTTTTTATTAATATATTAATTATTACTTAAACTAAACATTTTTATTTTAATTTACTTTATACTAAATAAAGAAACCTATAAAATTCAGACATGAAAGTTATCAATTCCATCACCTTGCTAATTGCTTTTACATTAATGGCAACAACATTGATTGCGCAAGATCCTCAAACAAACAGATTGGAGAATTCGCCTAGACACCATGAATGGATTGAAATAAAAGCTGGAGACAAAACATTAAAAGCTTTCGTGGTTTATCCCCAAGTATCGGAAAAGGCTAAAGCAGTTATTGTTATTCACGAAAACAGAGGATTGACAGATTGGGTAAGAAGTTTCGCTGACCAACTTGCAGAGCAAGGGTATATCGCATTAGCCCCAGATATGCTTTCAGACTTTAGTGAAGAATATTCTCAAACTTCAGAATTCCCGAGTTCGGATGAGGCAAGAAATGCGATTTATAAATTAGAAAATAGTTTAGTGACTAATTATTTGAATGAGTCATTTGAATATCTTAAAAAGCTCCCTGCCGGAAATGGAGAAGTTGCAGTTGTAGGGTTCTGTTGGGGAGGTTCACAATCCTTTCGATATGCTACAAACAATCCAGAATTGAGTGAAGCACTAGTATTTTACGGAACTGGTCCAAAAGATGCTTCAGAATATGAAAAAATTGAGACTCCTGTTTATGGATTTTATGGAGGAAATGACCAAAGAGTAAATTCTACCATCGAAGCTTCAAAAGCTGCGATGGAACAACACGATAATTTTTATGATTATGAAATCTATGAAGGCGCAGGTCATGCTTATATGCGTGCTGGAGATTCAGAAGACGGTTCAAAGGAAAATATTGACGCTAGAAATGAATCTTGGAAGAGAATTTTGAAGATTCTGAAGTAGTTTAACAAAACTTTTTATCATTTCCTTAAAAATAATTCAAAGCTTCACTTATGCTACATAATTGACTTTGAACATGTTATATATACAACCACTTTGAATAGAAAAAAAAGTTCATCAAAGTGGTCGTTTTTTTTGATACAATGTTTGCAATTAAAGAATTACAACCTACATTTGCATCTCCTTAAACGAAAGGATTGATAAAAAGCCTTAAATAAATGATTTAAAGCAAAATTTTTTCAAAAAATAATAGTAAATAAGTTTTGAATATTAGAAATAAAATTCAGTTATTTGCACTCCCATTTCGGACGGAGAAATGTTGAAAATTAAGAAATATTGGTCCGGTAGTTCAGTTGGTTAGAATGCCTGCCTGTCACGCAGGAGGTCGCGAGTTCGAGTCTCGTCCGGACCGCTAAAAGCATCCTCAAAAGGGATGCTTTTTTTGTTTCTACAAACTCATTTTATAGAACAGATACCTAACTATTTTAAAAGCTATATTTCTGAGAATCACTATTATCCACTATACCAGTTGATAAGTTAGTTTGGTTGGGTATCCTTAAAGAAATCTATTCGAGTTATAAAGTCAATTGTAAACTATGTACTAGAATTTTCTAAATACTTCATATTAGCGTATAGAATAATTTTTACCTACTCAGAAATTGTTACTATTTCCAAACTCCAGTTCTTTGCTGGCTTGTATTTTTTATGAAAATTTGGTGATTGTAATCCGGCATAAATCAATCCTGCTGCAGGTATAGCTAAATAAAAGGCATTCGGATCCACCAATATACCCAACATTACCCCCATGGTAGCCGTGACAAAACCGCCATATACCAAGATACCCGTTGTAAGCATGGTGGTCAAAAGAGGATTACGTTTCAAATATCTGATCTCGTTTATTTCGATTTTTTCATTATCAACTACGATCGAATTACCGTCTATTCTATAGCGGCCAGAAAGCTTTTTATCGTCAACTGTCTTAATGATTATTCTCTTATTTTCTTTAATAACGACTTCTCTTTGAGTATCCTGTTTAGTAATTCTAATCGCTTTTTGTTCCTGAGCACATAAAGTATTCACAAAGAATAAGCTTATCAATAGGATTGTTAATTTCTTCATACTTTGTCAAATTAGACAATTCTCAACAAAATATCTTCTTACCGTGATTTTTTTTGATTATAAACCTGCCTGCTTGTACTTTGAAAAAAATAGAACTTGCTGATTTAGAACTAATGCCCATCCATTTATAGCGATCAAAGAAAGTCTATTTTCTCCCAATTAAAATATTTTATTTTTTAAAACTTTAGACTAATATTTTTAGTATTTATAATTAACTTTGCTAAATAAATTAGTCTTATGCGACAGATAGCCCATATCGATTTAGATGCTTTTTTTATTAATTGCACGCTACTGAAATTCCCGGATTTAAAAGGAAAGCCACTCATCATTGGTGGTTTGAACAACCGTGGAATCGTAGCATCTGCTTCTCAAGAGGCCAAAAAGTATGGCGTACATAAAAGTATGCCTACTCGCGTGGCTTTGCAAAGATGTCCCGATGCCGTTTTACTCAAAGGAGATTTTGACCTCTTTACTAAATATTCTGACATTGTCAATGAAATCATGACAGAAAGAGCTCCTTTGCATGAAAGAGCTGCTATTGATGAGTTCTATTTGGACATGACGGGTATGGACCGATTTCATAATACCTCTAAATTCACAAAAGAGCTGGTCAATAAAGTAAAATCAGAAACAGGGCTTTCTTTACTTTATGGCTTAAGCGTGAATAAAACAGTAGCAAAAATCTGTACTTCTCATGCTAAGCCTATTGGCGGTTATGAAGTCTTAGACAATCAAGTACAGCCTTTTTTAGATCCGCATTCTATCAGGAAGCTTCCGGCTGTGGGGACTACCACTTTTAAGTTGCTCAGGAGAATCAGAATCAAATTTATCAAGCATATCAGGTCTCTACCTCCCGAAGCCATGAATGAGTTGTTGGGCAAAACGGGAAGTGGTATTTGGAAAAAAGCTAATGGCATTGATCCTGCTCCAGTTGTGCCTTACTCAGCCGAAAAGTCAATCGGCAAGGATTTCACTTTTGATCAGGATACGCAAGATATGAAGGTTTTGAAAGCCACTTTACTGAGATTGATTGAATTTCTGGGTTTTAAACTGCGCAAACTCAATCAGATGTGTGCCTGTGTTTCCGTGCGGATTAGATATTCCAATCATGATACGGAAACTATGCAAAAGAAAATTCCTTTTTGTGCCAATGATGAGATGCTCATGGAAATAGCTTTTGAGTTGTTTAAGAAACTGTACAAAAGAAGAATGCTCATTAGGTTAGTAGGAATTAAACTTTCTCATTTAGTGCATGGAAGTCATCAGATAAATCTTTTTACAGATAATGTGAAATCCATTGAGCTTTATCAGGCTATGGATAAGCTAAAGAATCGCTATGATAATCCGGCTATTGTCCATAGAGCATTTAGTCTATAAAATTAAATTCCGTTTGGTTAAGTCCTTCTTCCTTCTCCCTTTGGAGAAGGACAGAGGATGAGGCCTAAAAAAAGCTTAACTAAACGACATTATTATAAAATTAAAATTTCATTCGTTTATGTATTTAAATTGTCACTCTTTCTATTCTTTGCGTTACGGCACTCTTTCAGTGGAAGCACTGGTCAATCAGGCTGTGCTGAATGGAGTAGAAAGTTTAGCGCTTACCGATATAAACAGTACCACAGGAGTAATTGATTTTGCCAACCACTGCATAGAAGCTGGTATCAAGCCGCTTGCAGGAGTGGAAATAAGGAAGCATGATCAGCTACTTTATTTATGCATAGCAAAAAACCTGGAGGGCTTTAGAGAAATTAACGAGCTATTGACCAAAACCAATTTATCGGAAATGCCTCTCCCCTTGCAATCGCCTTATTTCAATAATGTATTTGTCATTTATCCGACCGATAATACACCCAATATTCTCCAAAAGCATGAATTTATCGGAATAAGACCTGCTGAGTTGAAAAGGTATAAGCCCTCTTTCGCAAAGCAAGCAGAAAAATTGGTATGCCTCTACCCTGTTACTTTTTCAAGCAAACAAGAGTTTAACCTGCATAAATTGCTGCGTTGCATTGATAACAATATTCTACTGAGCCATCTGACTCAAAAGCAACATGCCGGTACTGGCGAATGCATGATTCCAACCCGGGAGTTGAAAGCCTTGTATCAAGATTATCCTGAAATCATCCGAAATACGGAACTGCTCTTTGACCAGTGTAGCTTTCCTTTTGATTTTAAATCGCCCAAGAATAAAAAGTGCTATACTTCAAGTTATTATGAGGATAAGATTCTCTTGGAAACTTTAGCCTTAGAAGGTTTTAAGGATAGATATTCAGCCAATAATCAGCTAGCCAAACAACGCTTATATGATGAGCTGGAAATTATCCATAAAATGCAATTTGGCTGTTATTTTCTCACCACCTGGGATATTATCCGCCACAGCTTAAGCAAAGGTTATTTCCATGTAGGAAGAGGTAGCGGAGCCAATTCCATTGTGGCGTATTGCCTGAAAATAACGGAGGTAGATCCTATTGAGCTAAACCTTTACTTCGCCCGCTTTCTGAATAATAAAAGATCTAGTCCGCCCGATTTTGATATTGATTGGAGTTGGACAGACCGGGATGACATCATAGATTATATTTTCAAAAGATTTGGCAGGGATCATACCGGCTTTTGCGGAACGGTAACTGATTTTAAGCATCGCTCTACTGTGCGTGAACTAGGAAAAGTCTTTGGTTTGCCGAAAGAAGAACTCGATCAGCTTTCCCGCATGTCATTCGAACATGAGCCACAAGATAAACTAGTCAAGAGCATTCAGCATTATGGTAAAATGCTGACGGGTTATCCGAATCAGCTCTCCATGCATTCATGTGGTATTTACATTACCGAGGATCCTATCGCTAATTATACCGCCATGAACATCTATCCAAAGGGAGTACCGACCTGTGAGATAGATATGTATATGGCTGAAAGCTTTCATCTGGAGAAAATAGATATTCTTTCTCAAAGAGGACTTGGACATATAAAAGAAGCAGTCAGCATTGCGGAAGAAAATAAGGGCGTAAAAATTAATATATCCGACACCAAAAGCTTTAAAAAAGACGAGAAGTGCAATGAACTGCTAAGGACAGGAAAAACGCTTGGCTGTTTTTATATTGAAAGTCCGGCCATGCGTGGTTTATTAAGGCGATTAAGATGTGATAGTTATGAAACGCTGGTGGCGGCTAGCAGCATCATACGGCCTGGAGTCGCACAAAGTGGAATGATGAGAGAGTATGTGGAAAGGCACCGCGACACTTCTCGTATTAAGTATTTCCACCCTGTGTTTGAAGAGCAGTTAAAAGATACCTATGGGGTGATGGTATATCAGGAAGATGTGATCAAAATAGCGCATCACTTTGCCAAGCTGGATTTGAATGATGCGGATGTATTAAGGCGTGGTATGTCTGGTAAATCACGCTCTCAGCAGGAAATGGATAAGGTAAAAGGACAGTTTTTCAGTAATTGTGCAGCCATGGGATATCCAAAAGAAATGGTGGAAGAAGTGTACCGACAAATAGCTTCATTTGCCGGTTATAGCTTTTGTAAAAGTCATAGTGCCTCTTACGCGGTGGAAAGTTATCAAAGCTTGTATCTGAAAGCTTATTATCCTTTGGAGTTCATTACGGCTGTCATTAATAATAATGGTGGATTTTACCGACCTGAAGTTTATATCAATGAAGCGCGCATGCTAGGCGCTCACATTGAAGCGCCCGACATCAATTTTAGTTTTGCTAATGCCAGCTTAAAAGGAGAAACCATTCATTTAGGATTGGACCAGATTATGCATCTTTCAAAAAAAGGAATTGAAGGGATTTGTAAAGCTCGTGAGAAAGGCGGTATGTTTTCAGGTCTCACAGATGTGCTGGAAAGAACCAAGCTGAATTTTGACGATATTAGCTATGCAATATATGCCGGGGCGCTGAGAAGTATTTCCAGAAGTAAAGGGCAGCTCATTATTGAGGCCAAACGTTTCTTCTCTCATGAACCTGTCAAAACCAAAGAACTGCAGCTTTTCAATATGAAACCAAAAGAATTCAGCTATGAACTGGATGAAGGAGATATGTTCGAAGATGCTTTTGATGAAATGGAAGGTCTAGGATATCCGGTTTCTGTCTCTCCTTTTAATCTGCTGAAAACCAATTACCGAGGAGCTGTTTTTGCTTCAGAACTTTTGCAGAATAAAGACAAAACAGTGCGCATGGTGGGTTACTTGATTTCCATAAAAGATGTACCCATTATCAGCAAAGATGGCAAAACAAAAATGAATTTCGGCACCTGGATTGATGTCTATGGTGGCTATTTTGATACGGTTCATTTTCCTGCATCGCTTAAACAGCATCCTTTTACAGGTATGGGTTGCTATTTGTTATTAGGAAAGATTGTGGTAGACCATGATTTCCCGAGTGTAGAGATTCAGAAGATGGAAAAACTACCGATGATACCCGATCCTCGCTATAGTGATGAGCAGCGTACTGATACTAAAATTTGGGATAATATGCGAGTGGCACATAGCTACACTTCCAGATCACCCTACCCTAATCAGGAGGAATTGGATGAATTATATGGTAGAAAACCCTTATCCGGTAAATATGAAATTAAGAAAGGAAATCAGAATCATATGTCTCTTGGTGGGAGGAAATAGATTTAAAGTTAAAATATCATAGCAACCACTAGAGCTGAAAAAGACTTATCATAATGCCCAAAAGCAGAAGTAGATTATACTGAAATGGTGGGATTATTCAAACGTTTTAGAAAATATGCTATATCAGTAGAAAATATTTAGTGGCTTGATAGCCTTTTTAACAGTTATGAGTGTCTATAATTACAAACAACGGAAATACTATTAATTTAATTAGTTTACATTTGTATTAGTCCTGGTCAAGCTTTAATGAAACAGTCATTTTTAATCATCATCTTAGCATTGCTTTTTGTCCATAATAGTTTTTCTCAAGAAAGATCCAATATTGATAATACTTTAAATTTTAAAGTAATGCCCCTTTCACTTTTAGCGTATAATCCCAGACACAGAATCGGATTAGAATATATCTCACATAATAGATTGGGATATAGCGTTGATTTCGGTATGGGTAATAATTCGCTGAATAAACGAAGACTAAGTGGTTTAAAGTGGGAAAAGGATTATTCGTATTATGAAATAAGACCTGAAATAAAATATCTTTTTATAAAAAGTGAAGAGTATTTCTTATATGCTGCATTGGAATTTTTCCATATTAATGTGAAAGATGTTTTGAAATCAGGTGAATATCAACAAGAAGATCCTTATGTTGGAATATCTTACGAAAGTGCAAATTTCAGCAAACGTAAAACGGGCGCTCACCTTAAAGGAGGTCTCAATTTTATCGCTTTAAAACGTCTTCACCTTGATTTATATGGAGGGATTGGCTTAGCAAAAAGAACAATTTCATATACTGATGTTGTTAATCCAGTAGAGGGATCCGAAATATTTGTAGAGTGGATTCCTCAACCTGATTTATATGAAGGAGAATCCATAGTTACTCATTTAACCCTGGGATTTAAAATTGGATATACGCTTTGGATGAAATAAAAATATTTGAACCTCGCCAGTTGCTAGTTCTACTCCAAAAGGTGTGTTTTAGGCTCAATAGAGTAAATTTCATGATTGTTTTTTTTTAAAAAATGCGATTAAATTGATTCATAATAAAAAGGTGTCCCACAGCTTGTGTGTATTTGTAAATAAACCAGGGCAATGCAGGAACGAACCTATGGATAGCAGAAATGATATGTTGATTTTCCATTACTGATCGAAATTCTAACCAACCCATATCACTTCTCTTGCACAGTACACCTCCTGTAATAAAAAAGAGCCTTCTATTTTCATCGCTACGATTGGGCATGTGGGTAAGCTCTAAAAGTACGATAGTGAAGAGTTGGAAGCGGACGATGTTCCCTTCTTTTTCAGCTGTCAAGACAAATCTAAAATACGAATCAAGCCATTTTGGATAAATATCAGCAATCCACTTTGTCGGCTTATTGGATGGATTATTTAATCGTTGATCGCTTCTGACTGTATTTGACTCTTCTTCCACTTCATAACTCCTTTCGATTTTAGGGGCTTTTTCTCTTAAAGCCTTTCTGATGCTATCCTCCATTTCCACTTCTCCTCTCCAATGAAAGGACTGACTATTATCCGCAAACTGTCAATTAAAGGTGAAACAAAGGTGTAACTTGTTCCTGAAAATAGCGCCACCCATAATTTTGAAAAACCTAGCGTAAAGAACGGAACGGAGAAAATTACCCTCTTTTTCTTGAGCTCATGAGAAGTTATTTTGAGCATTTTCATATAACTCGTCACTTCTGGACCCGCTACCTCTATGGCCTCACCATAAACTTTCTCATTCCCTAAAGCACGTTCAATAAAAATGAGGATATCATTTATATCAACTGGTTCTGAAGGCGATTTGCACCATTGAGGACAAGCCATTACCAGTAAACTTTTAACAAGCTGCTCTACCACACGAAAAGAAGATCCACCTGGACCAATAACAATGCCTGCTCGAATGGTAGTTAATGGTACAGATCGCGAAGCCAATGTCTTTTCTGTTTCAATCTGCTTCTTAAGTGTTTAGAATATTCATTGGTTTCTTTCGGAAGGATTCCGCCAATAAATAAGATCTGTTGTAATCCACATGCTTCAGCTGATCGGGCAAAATTATCGGCCAGCAGTAAATCTGTATTCTCAAAGAAACTTTGATTTATTCTAGTGTGTGATTCATAATATGTATTAACTAGGCTAAATGGAAATATAATGCTATTTCAGAGGTTGTTAATGAAATAAAAAAGTACTTTATGAGTCTCTAAAAGTCAAAAATACGGTATTTCATCAAAATAATTAAGCACTTTCAATAGATTTTTCGGGTTAAAAAGGAAAGTACTTTCGATTTAGAATCTTTGGAAGCGAAATCGTGAAAACCGTCCCCTCACCTTCCTCTGAATGAAAATTTATATTTCCACCAAATTTAAATACCATGTTTTGCACAATATAAAGTCCTAAACCAGAACCTTCCCTACTTTGGGCACCACGATAAAACATATCAAATACCCTGTGCTGTTGGTCTTTTGGTATTCCTATTCCATTATCCTTTATGCTAATTTCAAAATGAGTAGTTGTTTCAGAAGCCACTATTATAATTTTTTTCTGACGCTTATTTTTGTCCATATATTTAATGGCATTAGAAATCAAATTATTCAAAATCACTTCTAATCTGGATTTATCAGTTGGAATTGGGACATTTAGATTAATATCCTTTTTAAAATGAATATTTTTTACACCTTCTATATAGTTATTGTTTTCAATGATATTGTCCAATAATTCTTTCAAATCAACTGCTTCGACTTTAACTTCAGTACGAGTATTTTTAGAAATTTCTATTACCTCTTTTATAAATTGAGTAAGCCGCTGCACTCTATTTTCAATTCTTAAGAAATATTCTAAAATTGAATTTTCTTTCACTTCATATTTAGCGATATTAATTAATCCTAAAATGGATAACAATGGAGCTTTGAGATCGTGTGAGGCACTATATACAAAATGATCTAACTCATCATTTGCTAGCTCTAATTCATTATTTTTCTGTTCTAACTCTTTCAGAGTAGCCAACCGAACTTCATCTATTTTTTTATTGATGATATCCATATTATACATAGAAAATACCATCCCAAAAACGGAAATTAGCATATTCACATAAAAAGAACTCCCCTCTGACTTCCCTTGCGTGACATTCATTTCTCCGAATGGCTGGTAGTTTGTTATTTCTAATATAAAGAGTAGAATTAATACGTAAGCAACCGAAAAGTATTTGTAGTGTCGTTCTTCATTACTAAAAATTAAAAAAACTAAAGCGATTATCGGAAAAAAAACTAAATATGCGCCAATCGATTTAGGAATAAGGGCTGCATAAACGAAAATATAGCCAGTGCCACAGACTACAAAAATGAATTTTGCACATAAGTGGAATCTTTTTTCATTCACTAAAAAAGTTATAATAAAAATCCCTGCCAACACCATATCAAGCATAACAGCTATGTAGTTGGTATTAATAAGATCATTAACAACTTGAAAAAAAGCAGCTATTATTGCAATTATAGCAAATTGACTAACCAAAATATTAGGCTTTTGCTCTAAGCTTTTTTCAATTTTAGACCAAGCATTAAGGTTAAAAAATCTATTCACCGAGGGATAATTTTAAATTCACACGCATCACTATATAAAAATATAATAAAAGAATGATTTAATAATACAAAATGTATTCTTGCTTTTCATATTTATGTAGTAGAATTGCCAATTAAATAAAAGCAGTTTTCAAATTAGATTGAATTTAATAATTTCACTGCAACTAAAATAAAAATTATGGCTAAACAACTATTACTTATTCTCACACTTCTATTTTTTTCTGGTCAGACAGAATTAAAGGCACAATTGTTTGGAAAGAAAGATAAAAAAGAAGAAAAAAAAGAATCGACTAAACCAAAATCAGACTTTAAGAAGTATTCTGAAATAATTAAAGGTAAAGTTGATTCTGATGAGGGATTATTTACCACTCACAGAATAGATGATAAATTATACTATGAAATTCCTTTTGACCTCCTAGAAAAGGATATGCTTTTGGTAAGCCGGATTGCAAAATTACCCGATAATTTTGGGGGTGGATACATCAATGCAGGCTCTAAACTTAATGAGCAAGTAGTTCGATGGTATAAGAGAGACAAAAATATTGATTTAAAAGTGATATCCTTTCAGAACGTGAGTGATGAAGAATCTCCAATCTATAAATCAGTAGAAGCTAACAATTTCTTTCCTATTCTATTTAGCAGTAAAATAGAGGCTATCAATCCAGATTCAACTGCCTATTTGATGGAAGTCACCGAATTATTCTCAAAAGAAGTAAGTGCAATTAATGGAATGCCTGATAGACTAAGAAAGGCATATCAAGTTAAAAGATTAGATGGTAACCGTTCTTATATTGCCTCAGTAAAATCCTTTCCAGAAAATGTAGAAGTTCAACACCTTATGACTTATGATGCAGGAGATCCTCCAGGAAGAGACCAGGCAGGAACCATAAGCATGCTTTTAAATCAATCCATGATATTGCTACCTGAAGAAAAAATGCAACCAAGGTTAGCAGATGATAGGGTTGGATGGTTTACATTACGAAAATATGATTATAATTCGGATGCTTTAAAATCTGATGATTATGAGTTAATTAGAAGGTGGCGGCTAGTTCCTAAAGACATTGAAGCTTATGAAAGAGGTGAATTGGTAGAGCCAATTAAGCCAATCGTTTACTATCTAGATCCTGCAACACCTGTAAAATGGAGACCTTACTTCAAACAAGGCATCGAAGATTGGAATATGGCTTTTGAGGAGGCTGGCTTTAAAAATGCAATTATTGCAAAAGACCCTCCCACGTTAGAAGAAGACCCAGAATTTAGCCCCGAAGATGTACGGTATTCAGTAGTAAGATATGTAGCTTCAACTACCAGAAATGCTGTTGGTCCCTCTGTGACTGACCCTCGAACTGGCGAAATCATTGAAAGTGATATTATTTGGTATCATAATCATTTGAGATCATACCGAAATAGATATATGATTGAAGCAGGTGCTCAAAATCCATCAGCAAGAACATTAGAAACACCAGAAGAAGAAATTGGTGAAATGATGAGAATGGTTATTGCGCATGAAGTTGGGCATGCTTTAGGCCTTCCACATAATATGAAAGCAAGTTCTGCTTACCCTACAGATTCTTTGAGGTCAGCAACCTTCACACAAAAATATGGACTAACACCTTCTATTATGGATTATGCAAGAGTTAATTATGTTGCTCAACCAGAGGATGAAGGCGTTCGATTTATCAGAATGATGGGTCCTTATGATAAATATGCGATCAATTGGGGGTATAGATTCATTCCAGATGCAGATTCCAAAGAAGAGGAAAAACCAATTTTAGATAGTTGGATACTAGATAAAGCTGGAAACCCTTGGTATGAATTTGGTAGCGGATACGGTGCGGCTGACCCAAGGGCAAACAGAGAAAGTTTAGGTGCTGATCACGTGAAGGCCAGTGAATATGGATTAGCTAATTTGAAAAAGGTAGTTCCTGAATTAGTAGAATGGACATCCGAAAAAGGAGAAAACTACAGTGAATTAGCTGAAGTGTATAGAGAATTAGGCTATATATGGAGTGGATATATTAGACATGTAACAGCAAATGTTGGTGGAATATATGAGACCTTAAAAACGGCTGACCAGGAAGGTCTCGTGTACGAGCATGTACCACAAAACATTCAAAGAGAAGCTGTGAAATTTTTAAATGACCATGCATTCACTAATCATGAATGGTTATTAAATAAACAAATTCTTCTAAGAATAGAAGATGATGGAGCCATTGACCGTGTAAAAGGCTTACAAGTAAGTGTTCTGAACAGCCTACTGGATGAGGATAGATTATTAAGGATGGTAGAAAATGAAAGTCTGAATGGAAGTGATGCCTATTCAGTTTTATCAATGATGGAAGACCTCAGAGCTGGTATTTTTTCTGAACTCTATAAAGGACAATCTGTAGATGTGTATAGAAGAAATATCCAAAGAGCTTATATTGATTTGGCTACTTCTCAATTAGCTGAATTAGAAAAAGATAATGGTGATAATGATATTATCATTTCAGATATTCTACCCTTAATGCGTTCTGAATTACAACAGCTAAATACTGATATTACGAGTAGAAGATACAGAACGTCTGATAAAATGAGCAGAATTCACTGGAATGATTTATTAGCTAGAATAGACAAAGGGCTGTCGGCTGAATAAATCAATTTGATTAAATATTTTAATGCCTTTCTTTTAACAGTTTACAGTGTACTGTTGAGAGGAAGGCATTTTTTATTAGCAAAGGATTTCAATTCGAAATATTAATTCTCTTTTACGAAAACCATACAATGCTGCCATGGCAGATTGTCTATATTTTCTTTCAACCTAAAATCACTGGCTTTCATTTCCTTAATGGCTTGTTCTTCACTCATCTTGTGAAGCTTCTTGATGGGCACATTTTTATCTTCTGCTCTATATTCAATCAAATAGATTTCGCCATCAGGTTTTAATGCTTCTTTAATGGAAGCAATCATTTCAATTGGAAAGCTAAACTCGTGGTATACATCTACCATCAGGACTTTATCGACTGAATTTGTAGGAAGATTTACACTTTTCTCAGTACCCTTAATTGTTTTGATATTTTCAATTCCTTCCTTTTCATTCTTTTCTCGAATTGCTTGTAACATTTCTTCTTGAATATCAACTGCATACACCAATCCATCTTTTGCAATAGGAGCCATTTTAAAAACATGATATCCAGAACCAGCCCCAATATCTGCTATCACATCCTCAGACTGAATATTCATGTTCTTTAATAATTTGGAAGTATTTTCTTCTTCCTCTCTTTCTGGTCGCTCTAACCAATTAATTCCTTGATATCCCATCACATAAGCAATTTCTCTGCCCATATACCATTTTCCAGTACCCTGACGGTCACCTGATTTATAATAATATTCTGTATTAGAAGCAGATTCCTGAGCGCTGCTTTGATAGGATATAAAGTTCAAAAACAGGATGATAATTAGGTACTGCGAATATCTCATAAATTTAAAAGTCATTAGCTATAAATCTAAATAACTCAAAATATCATCCTTTGTTAGTAAAAACTGATGTAGGTATTATTTTGGTCAATGAATTTGGGAGGAAAGACTTTCCAATACTTTCCGAATCTGATTTGATTTTTTCATCAATTCCGTCAAAGCCTCTGCATTATTAGATTTCAAATGCTGTTGAAATAGTTGAAGCTGTTGAATGTAATCATCCAATGCGGCAGTCAGATATTCTTTATTTTGTGAAAAAATGGGAGACCACATTTCAGGTGAGCTTTTGGCCAGGCGTGTTGTACTCGCAAATCCACTACCCGCTAATTTAAAAATGTCTTGCTCTTCCTTTTCTACATTTAAAACAGTTGAAGCTAACATGAAAGAACTTATGTGCGAGAGATGGGAAACATAAGCCAAATGTTTATCATGCATTTCTGCATTCATTTCCACCTCTTTCATTCCCAGCAAATTGAAAATAGTTCGGGCAATTGTTAATGCCTGCAAACTACTTTTTTCCGGTTCGCAAATAATATTAACCTTTGAGTTAAATAAATTTAAAATAGCAGCCTCTGGACCTGCATTTTCAGTTCCCGCTATAGGATGGGCTGCTACAAAGCGTTGTCTTTCAGCATGATGTTCAACACTTTTACAAATTGCTGATTTCGTAGAACCCGTATCAATTATGATCGTGTCCTTAGGCGTATGAGTTAATACTTCACCTAAAATTTCAATAATAGCATTTACCGGAACACAGATAATGATGACATCTAACTTAAGTTTGAAAAGTTTTTCGAAATTTAAAACTTCATCAACAAGCTTTAGGTTCAACGCAACCTTAGCATTTCCTGAGGAAAGATCTGTTCCATACAATTTAAGATCTGGCTTTTTTTCTTTTAAATCTTTTGCAACGCTCCCTCCTATTAAACCTAATCCTATTATACCGACTGATTGAATATTCTTCATTTTGTCTCTATCCATTCCTTAATTCTTTGACAAGCAACCTCTAAATTCTTTTCATCTGCGCATAAAGCTATCCGAATATACCGATTGCCATTACTTCCAAATATAAATCCTGGGCAAATAAACACCTTGCATGCATGCAAAATATCATCAATCAATTGCTCAACAGATTTTATTGTTTCAGGAACTTTAGCCCATAAGAACAATCCTGATTGGTTTGAATCGAAACTGCAGTCTAATAATTCCGCTATCTTCATAGCGTATTTCTGTCTTTTTTGATAAATCTCGTTTAAGTTCTTAAACCATGAATCATCTAAATTTAGCGCTTCTATTGCAGCTTTTTGGAGCGCTAAAAACATCCCACTATCCATATTACTTTTAACTTTCATTATAGCATCAATATGCTCAGACGAACCCATGCACCATCCAATTCTCCATCCTGCCATATTATGAGATTTGCTCATAGAATTTAGTTCCAGGCAAATCTCCTTCGCTCCTTTTACGTTTAAGAGGCTTCGATACTCTTGATTCAAAATTATGCTGTAAGGATTGTCATTCACCAACAAAAAGTGCTTCTCCTTGGCAATCTTTACCAATTCTTGCAAAACGGAATCATTCAGTTTACTTCCAGTAGGCATATGTGGCGTGTTGATAAACATCAATTTGACCTTTGGATTTATTTTATTTTTCAAATCCACTAAATCAATTTGCCAATTATGCTCTTCTTTCAGATCATAATGACTGATTTTTGCACCTACAAATTCAGCTGTAGCCGCATAGGTTGGATAGCCAGGATTGGGTAATAAAACTTCATCTCCCTCATTTACAAAAGCCATCATGATATGCATTATACCTTCTTTAGAGCCCATTAAAGGGACTATTTCTGATGCTGAATCAAGTTGAACATTAAAAATTCTCTTATAAAAATCGGTAACTGCTTCTCGTAATTCTAATGTTCCTTTATAGGGCTGATAAGCATGCGATTTGCCTAACTTAGAGACTTCATTCAATTTTGCGATTACGGCAGGGTGCGGTTGTAAATCTGGACTTCCAATCCCCAAATTTATAATAGGCTTTTCTATGGTGTCTAATGCCTTTACTTCTTGCAGTTTTTTACTGAAATAGTATTCTTTTACGTTCTGAATTCTGTTTGCTGACTTCACCATTTTTAATAGTTAAATTTAAATGTAATTATTAAATAGGACAGAAGGAAGAACAAAACTTATTTCAAGCTTTCCCCTTATTTAGTCAGTTTGTTCTTCGTTTATAAAGGAATTGAGCACGTATAAATCTAATAATGCTTTTGGACGGGCGAAAAACTCTCTAATAGTTACTCTGGCAGAAGAATAAACAGGAACTTCTTCTGCCGAGAATGCGATAGCATCCATTTTATAGTATTGGCTGATATATAGTGCTCTGAAGGCATGAAACTCTTGTGTAATGATAGTTACATCCTGATGATTAAAGACCTCTTTACATCTTGCTACACTTTCTATAGTGCGTAAACCTGCAGTATCAATTGAAATTACATTTTCGGGAACGCCTTTTTTAATGAGTGCTTTTCGCATATCTCTTGGCTCATTATAATAGCGAGTCCTGTTATCTCCGCTTAATAATAATCCTTTAACTTTTCCTTTATGATAAAGCTCAGCCGCTGCATCAATCCTATGGTCAAAAAAACTATTGGCTTCTCCGTTTACATTTCTTTTACTAGTGCCTAAAACTAAAGCAATTTCTTTGGAAGG
This sequence comes from Marivirga sp., assembly GCF_035704835.1. Classification (GTDB taxonomy): domain Bacteria; phylum Bacteroidota; class Bacteroidia; order Cytophagales; family Cyclobacteriaceae; genus Marivirga. Next base: position 111,763 of record NZ_DASSWQ010000045.1, read on the forward strand.
AATTTCATCTATATCTTCAAAGATGTATTTACTCGTTTTGGAAATAATAAATACATTTGAAAATATAGCAAAAACGATTGCTGATATTACCAAGAGTAAACTAAGCCGAATTGAGAATTTAAACATTACGATTTTTGTGCTTCAAATGCCTTAACGTAGAACTTTTCATAATCGTCAGGTCTTGCCATACATTTTTTATACCATTGCAAACGGTAATTATCTTTTGTTGACTCATCAAATTGCCAATTTTCTACGAATGACCTCATTTTACTGACTAAACTATAGAACGTAATGCCCGATGCAACGGATACATTATAACTTTCTGTAAAGCCATGCATTGGTAACCGGACAAATTCATCAGCCAGGGCTTTTGCTTCCTCGCTTATACCATCTCGCTCATTTCCCATTACAATGGCTAGGGGTTGGTTTAATGACAATTCTTCAGGGGCACAAGCTTCTTTATTCGGACTGGTGACCACTATTTTAAATCCTTTTGATTTCAAATCATGAAGTGCATCAGCCGTAGGAGTTTCACTTTCAGGATATTGATGAACATCAACCCATTTTACAGCACCACGACTCACTCCTCTACCTAATTTAAATGCATTTTCATTTTCTATAATGTGGTAATGCTGAATTCCCAAACATTCTCCAGATCGGATAATCGCATTAGCATTATGAGGATCGCGTATATCTTCTAAAACTACCCTAATAAAATCCGTTCTATTTTCTAAAACTGATTCTATGAATTCTTTTCTTTCATCAGATAGAAATGTCCCGAATTTTTGGGTAAGAAAATGATTTAATTCAGCTTCCATTTATTAAAATAAACCCAACTGCTCCTTATCATCATCTACATCCAAATCAACTGAATCACCAGTTTTGAATTCTTTGGCTGTTTCCTCTTTCTTACTTTCCAATAATTTCACTTTAGTAACATCATATTGTGAAAGTTTATTTCCGATCGCTTTCCAACCTTTTACGTCAATCAACATATCGAAATCATAAGTAGCTGACTCCTTTTCTCTGTCTTTACCTTTACGGAATTCGATTTCCAATTGCGGGTCTTTATCAGTGCTCACAACTGTTAAGGCAGATTTTTTATGTTCGGAAATAAATACAAATGGCTTATTAAGTGTTCGAGTCTCAATCTGGAAACGCTTTACAAAATAATTTTTAGAGGCCCCATCAAAGTAAACACATGAGATTATTTTATTAGGGTCAAATTTCTCAATTCGTTCTACCTTCTCTCCATCAAATCGATTGGTGAGTTCATAATTGCTCAGTTCATATGAACCATCTTTATAAATCACCAAAATATTATCATCACCATGGAAAGAGCCAATTAATTGCCCTCTTTCATCTGTATTTAGCTTACCTACCGATTGGTCATAGTAGATTTTCAATCCACCGAAACTACTTTCACCAAGCAATTTGAACTCGATCTTCTTTACCGGATATTTGGTCAAAATATTTCCACCAGCTCCCCTGCCTTTGATTTCCAATTCAGCAAAATCAAAATCAAAAACTTTCACTCTCGCTCGACAAGAATTGGATAATTTCACATTGATTACTTCAGATTCTCCATTAGGTCGAGCTTCCAAATACAATACTTTAGAACCCTTTGCACCTTTAGACAAGTCATAATCCCTATCACGAGTTACGGACAAGACCTGGAATCTTTTCACCATGCTTCGGCCCGTTTTTCCATCCAAATAAGCTGCATTATAAACCCTGCGATCATCATTTTTACGGAAAATATCTACATGAATAATGTCTTTGCCTACGAAAACCTTCTCATCAATTTTCACGACCTTGTAAGTCCCATCACGCTTGAACGCAATTACATCATCCAAATCAGAACAATCAGTTATAAACTCATCCTTCTTCATTCCATATCCAATAAAGCCTTCTGCTCTATTAACATATAGTTTTTGGTTATTGGCGGCTACGGTGTGTGCTTGAATATTATCAAAGCTCTTGATTTCTGTTTTACGTTCCCTTCCCTTACCGTATTTCTCTAATAAACGCTTATAATAATCAATTGCATATTCGGTCAAATTTTTCAAATGATGCTCAACTTCTGCCAACTCTTCCTCCAACTTCCGCATCAATTCGTCCGCTTTGAACTTATCAAATTTAGAAATCCTCTTAATTTTGATTTCCGTTAAGCGGATGATGTCATCTTGCGTAATATCTCTGTAGAATTGAGGTTTAAAAGGATCTAAACCTTTATCTATTGTTTCTAAAACCGCTTCCCAAGTTTCACATTCCTCAATATTTCGGTAAATTCTATTTTCTATAAATATTTTTTCCAAAGAAGAGAAAAGAATTTTCTCCATCAACTCCCCTTTTCGGATTTCCAATTCACGCTCTAATAGTTCAAGCGTATCCTCAACATTCTTATTTAAAATTTCATTTACAGGTAAGAATATTGGTTTATCATCTATAATTACACAAGCATTTGGTGATATGGAAACTTCACAATCTGTAAAGGCATATAAAGCATCAATGGTGATATCAGGTGATTGACCGGATGCCAATTGCACCTCAATTTCAACATCTTTGGCTGTATTGTCTACCACTTTTTTCACTTTGATTTTACCTTTATCATTTGCTCTAATAATGGATTCAATCAAGCCTGTTGTAGTTGTACCAAAAGGAATATTCTTAATTAACAGAGTTCTCTTCTCACCTTCTTCAATTTTGGCTCTTACTCGGATTTTCCCGCCTCTTAAGCCTTGATTATATTCTGAGAAATCAGCCATTCCTCCTGTTGGGAAATCAGGATAGATTTCAATCTTTTTATTCTTTAATACATCAATACAAGCCTTGATTAACTCACAGAAATTATGCGGAAGAATTTTGGTAGACAGACCTACTGCAATCCCCTCAACTCCTTGCGCCAATAATAATGGAAATTTTACGGGTAAAGTAACAGGCTCTTTTTTACGACCATCATAAGACAATTGCCATTCGGTGGTTTGCGGATTGAAAACTACATCTAAAGCAAATTTGGAAAGTCGGGCTTCAATATAACGAGGAGCAGCAGAGCTATCCCCAGTTCTGATATCTCCCCAGTTTCCTTGAGTTTCAATCAGAATATCCTTTTGCCCCATGTTCACCATGGCATCTCCTATGGAAGCATCACCATGCGGGTGATATTGCATCGTTTGCCCAATGATGTTGGCTACCTTATTGAAACGCCCATCATCCATTTCCTTCATGGCATGCATGATTCGTCTTTGAACAGGCTTAAAACCATCTTCATTGGCAGGTACTGCCCGTTCCAAGATTACATAAGAAGCATAATCTAGAAACCAGTTTTCGTACATGCCCGATACGGCAATCACATTATGTAATTTATCCTTACCCTCTCCGTTTTGGTTGTTTTGTGGTTCGTTATTTTCGTTATTTTCTTCCATTTGAATTAATCAAAGACGATATTCTGATATTATTTCTTTAGAATGCAAAATCAACTTTTGCATTCATTTTATAATCAATCCGATTTTGCAATGTTTTTACAATAAATCAAGCTTCAGCCAACTCTTCTTCTAAGTCCTTCTCAACTCTCAATTTATCAATGATAAATTGTTGTCTCTCCATGGTATTGGTTCCCATATAGAAAGTCAAGAGGTCTTTTATCTTGGTTTGGTTACTTAAGATAATCGGATCCAACTTGATGTTTTCATTAATAAATTCACCAAATTCTTCAGGAGAAATCTCTCCTAATCCTTTAAATCGGGTGATTTCTGCTGCTTTTCCTATTTTCTCTATCGCATTTTTTCTCTCTACATCTGAATAGCAATAGATGGTTTCTTTTTTATTCCTAACCCTAAATAAAGGAGTATCCAGGATATATAAGTGCCCATCACGCACTAAATCAGGGAAAAATTGAAGGAAAAAAGTCATCAAAAGCAAGCGAATATGCATTCCGTCCACATCGGCATCAGTAGCGATAATCACTTTTCTATAGCGAAGTCCTTCCAAACCTTCTTCTATATTCAATGCATGTTGCAGTAGATTGAATTCCTCATTTTCATACACTAGCTTTTTTGTCTTGCCATAGCAGTTTAGTGGCTTACCCCTCAAACTAAATACCGCCTGAGTTTGCACATCGCGCGATTTGGTGATTGAACCTGAAGCAGAATCTCCCTCCGTGATGAAAATCATGGTATCATCTTTCTTATCATGTTTAGGGTCATCATAATGTACTCGGCAATCCCTTAATTTCTTATTGTGAAGATTGGCTTTTTTGGCTCTCTCATTAGCCAATTTTTTAATTCCTGCCATGTCTTTTCGCTCCCGCTCGGACTGCATGATTCTTTTTTGAATTGCTTCAGCAGTTGTAGGATTTCTATGAAGAAAATCATCCAACGCTTTCTTCACGAAATCATTGATGAAAGTTCGCATGGTTGGGCCATCCGGAGCCACATTCTGAGAACCTAATTTGGTTTTCGTTTGGGATTCGAAAACTGGTTCTTGTACTCGAACAGCAATGGCTGCCACTATGGCTTGTCTGATATCAGATGGATCATAATTTTTACCATAAAAATCACGAATGGTTTTCACAATGGCTTCCTTGAATGCCACCAAGTGTGTTCCTCCTTGAGTAGTGTTTTGACCGTTTACGAATGAGTAATATTCTTCACCATATTGATTGGCATGCGTCATTGCCATTTCAATATCATCTCCTTTTAGATGAATAATTGGGTAGCGATTGGTTTCTTCATCTGATTTTCTATCCAATAAATCCTTCAATCCATTGGCTGAATGAAATTTTTCTCCATTGAAATTTATGGTCAAACCAGAATTCAGGAACGCATAATTCCACATTTGCTCTTCTAAAAAGCCTGGGATAAAATGGTAGTTTTTGAAAACTGTTTCATCTGGCTCGAAAGCAATTAAAGTACCATTTCTACCGCTTGATGAAGTTACTTCGGAATCATTAGAGATTATTCCTCTTTGAAATTCAGCAACTTTTGTTTGTCCCTCACGGTAGGCCTGAACTTTAAAATAATTAGAAAGGGCGTTTACCGCTTTGGTACCCACGCCATTTAATCCAACTGATTTCTGGAAAGCTCCTGTATCGTATTTACCACCCGTATTAATTTTGGATACACAGTCGACTACTTTCCCAAGCGGAATTCCTCGCCCATAATCCCTAACCTCGACCCTTTGGTCGGTTATTTTTATTTCTATTGTTTTACCAAACCCCATCATGTGCTCATCAATGGAGTTATCAATCACTTCTTTTACCAATACATATATTCCATCATCAGGAGATGAACCATCTCCTAACTTACCGATATACATACCAGGTCGCATACGAATATGCTCCCGCCAATCCAGTGATTTTATACTATCCTCATCATATTGAAATTCTGCCATCGCTTTTATTGGATTGAAAGTTTATACCTACTCAAATTTTAAAATTACAAAGCTTTTTCTAATTGTAAAGCTTTTTGAACTTCAGTCTACTGCAAACAAAGCATGTAAAGTTATCTAAACAGATAAAGTCTTACATCAAGCAGAGTCAAGAAAATATTTGAATATGAGATAATTAAAGCTGAATAATTTAAGCTCTAATACTTAAGAAAAATATTTCAAAAAATTATTTATTTCTCCTTAGAATGAAAGGTAGCCAAAGCACCCAGAAAAAGATGATTAGGATGCTGAGAATAATGAGAGGCAAATAACCACTTTGGGTTAAGCCTTCTTCGTTGTTTACAAAAATAAAGACTGTCAACAAACTTGCAAAAAATAAATTGAATGTTCCTGCCAAACTTCTAGCCCATGAAGCCAGTGTATTCCTTACTTTTTCATTTTTAAAATAGAATTTAGAACCAATTGGCTGACTTTTTATAACTACTGCAAGAGCAACACAGATTAGTACAATTATGATAGGAATGATTAAGCCAGTATAAAAAAGGGTGTTATTACTGAATTGAATTTCATTATCTAACACCTTGATATTCACAAAAGATAACTCTGCGAAATAAGCATATGTATAAAATAAAACTGCTAAATAAGCGATGCTCGTTCCTATTAAAAATGCCTTTGAAATCCTCTCCATAATTTATATTTGCTCACAAAATTAATTTTATTCATGAGTATTTCAGCATTTTTTCAAGGAAGTTTTTATTCAAAATGTTATATTTCGAAACGAAGCTTAAATGAGCTATGTTAAAAGCATAAATTACAGCAAGATGGATTTTAACCCAGTTATATTATCAATCCCCATTTATTTCGCCCTTATCGGGATTGAATTGCTCATTCAGGCTGTAAAAAGATATAGAATTTATAGGCTAAATGATGCGATTACCAATATCAGTTGTGGAATTACACAACAGGTGACGGGAATATTTTTCAAAATATTAAGTATCGCAGCTTATCAGTGGGTCTATGAAAATTTTGCTTTACTTTCTATTGCCCCTACTTGGTACAATCTTATTTTACTGTTCATCCTCGCTGATTTCTTTTATTATTGGGCGCATAGAAAAAGTCATGAAATTAATTTATTCTGGGGAGGACATGTAGTGCATCATCAAAGCGAAGATTACAACTTCTCTGTTGCATTAAGACAAGGCTCATTTCAAATTATTTGGACTTTCTTCTTTTACTTTCCTTTAGCCATAATTGGTTTTGATACCTTAAGCTTTGTATTAATGTCAGGTCTGGTAACGGTTTATCAATTCTGGATACATACAGAGACTATCGGAAAATTAGGCCCAGTTGAATGGATTTTCAATACTCCTTCTCATCATAGAGTACACCATGGACGAAACCCTAAATATATTGATAAAAATCATGCAGGTGTATTTATCATTTGGGATCGAATGTTTGGCACTTTTCAGAAAGAAGAAGAGAGACCAACTTATGGAATCACAAAGCAAACCGCCAGCTGGAATCCTGTTTGGGTAAACTTACAACACTATGTTGAAATGAGTGAGGGAATCAAGCAAATGAAAGGTTTTAAAAATAAACTCAAGTACATTTTCTATCCGCCAGGCTGGCGACCTGAAGAATTAGGGGGACAAATGGCTATTCCTGAGATTGACCATGATAAAGACCGAAAATTTGATAAGCAGACTTCAGGTGCTTTTAGTTTATATGTTTTAATTCAATACATTATTATATTGGGTGGTACTGCCCTATTTTTATTCAATGCCGATAATTTTAATATCTGGGAACAAATATTAACGGTTTCATTAATTATTTTAGGTGTTACAGGTGCTGGAGTTTTACTAGAGGAGAAAAAATATTCATATGGTTTAGAGATTTTTAGGGTATTATTTACGCCTATAGTCATCGTATTTATTTTAATTCCAACTATTGGTTCTGTATTAACGACCGTAATATTAGCTTATGGGGTTATTTCTTTCACTGCACTTATTTTTATTAAAAAATCATATTCTACCATAAAACAACCTTCTACAAAATCAATTTCATGAGGACAACAAGGATAATTCCATTTGCGCTCTTAATTCTAAACATCGCATGTACTAAACTTCCTGAACTGGAAAATATAGACTTAAAAAAATGGAAAGCAGATAAAGACGCATGTAAAGAGTATAGAATTGAAGTAGTAGATAATCTCTTATCACAAGAAGAAAAATTACGAGGACTATCTCAAAATGAAATGATAAACTTATTAGGAACTGCTGATAAACATCAATTATATGAAAGAAGTCAGAAATTTTTTATTTATTATCTGAACCCAAATGAAAATTGTGATCAATACAAGGAGGGTTATTTAAAAGCTTTATATATTCGCTTTAACTCCTTAGACCAAGCCATTGATTTCAATGTGCAGGAAGTAAAATAGATTCAAATTAATTTTGTTTAACGCATTACCAATAGTTAACTATGGCAAATTGGAAAAGAAAACTTTACGATTGGAAAATTCGAAACTTAGCCTATTCAATAGGTATAGGCATTATCTTACTTGCAATCGCAGTTTACATGATAATCACGCAAACTGGAGTCAACCAACAAAGCTTATTAAGAACAAAAACGCTTACTAATCTTAATAAGATTATTTTACCATTATCACCTCAAAATATAACGCAAAACAGGGAATCTATAGGTTCGACTTTAAGAGAAGTGGAAAGAATTTTATTTGCTTATACAAAAGGCGGAAAATTAGGAGATGAAAAAATTAAGGTTAAAGTCAATGAAGAAGTTAAATCTAAAGTTGAAAATTTACTGATTTATTGGAATCCATTGAAGGAAACGCTCTACAGTATTCAAGATGAAGAAATCACTATTAATGATGCTAAATCAACTCTTGAAAAAAGATATAATTCTTTTATAAAAGAACAGAAAAAAATTGAAGACTTTGTGATGGAATTGAATCAGGAAGAGGAAAAAGCTGAGACTTTCTACACTATTCTGCTTTACATTTATATCGGAATACTCTGCATTTTTATTTACTGGATTTTACGCAACTTAGTTCTTAACCCAATCTATAAAATCTCAATATCTTCTAGAGAACTAGCTAAAGGCAACTTAACGAAGAAAATAGACTATAAAAGCAAGAATGAATTAGGATATATTGCTCAGAACATTAACTCCATGGCTGAGATTCTAGAAAATGCTACGAATTTCACTACTAAAATTGGAGAAGGAAAATTAGATGCAGATTATAAAGGCTTGAAGGAAAACGATGATAATTCTTTAGCTGCCTCTCTCCTTCATATGCGAGAAAAAATGCAAGATTCTGCAAAAGCTGATAAGGAGCGAAGCTGGGTTAATGAAGGGTTAGCAAAATTTGCAGATATTTTAAGAAATAATAATGATAATATTGAAGAATTATCTTACCAAATTATTTCCAATCTGGTGAAATTTATGGAAGCTAATCAGGGCGCTTTATTCGTACTCACAGAACCTGATAGTGAAACTGAAGAATCAAAAATAATTCTGGAAGCGGCTTATGCATATGAGCGTAGAAAAAGATTAAAAAAAGAAATTTCCATCGGAGAAGGATTAGTAGGACAATCAGTTCAGGAAGGAGACAAAATATACCTTACCGAAGTGCCAGAAGATTTTGTGGAAATCAAATCTGGATTAGGTGAAACGCTTCCTCGATGTGTATTAATTGTTCCTTTGAAAATAAATGAAGAAATAAAAGGTGTAGTGGAAATAGCTTCCATAAAAGATATTCCTAAGTACAAAATTGAGTTTGTTGAAAAATTAGGAGAAAATATTGCTTCTACTATTGCTAACGCCAAAACCAATGAGCGTACTAAAAAACTCCTCACTGAGTCTCAGGAAATGACAGAGCAAATGCGTTCTCAGGAAGAAGAAATGCGTCAAAACATGGAAGAGATGGAAGCTACTCAAGAGGAAATGGGGCGAGCTCAGACCGAAATGGCAGAAAAAGAAGCTAATCTCAATGCTTTAATAAATAATACTACTGACTCAATCATTTTAATCGATACTGATTACAATATTATTTTAATGAATGATGTCATCAAAAACAGATACGCTGGTACTCAGTACGAGCGAATGAAAGAAGGCAGCAATGCCCTAGAAATGTTAGGTGATGTTAGAGATGAATGGAAAACATATTATGATAGGGTTTTCAAAGGTGAAGTTTTATCATTTACAATTAAAAGTAGCGTAAAAGGTGAAGATTCATATCGTCATTATGACATTCATCCTATAAAGCAAAAAGACGGTACTATCACTGGTGCATCCGTGTTCTCTAGAGATATCACAAGAGAAAAGAAAATCGAGATGCAGCGAGAAGAAAATGCCAAGAAATTAGCACAGAGGGAATATGTGCTAAATGGCATGATAAATAATACGGAAGACACGTATTTTGCCATCAATACTAATTATGAGATTTTGGTAGTAAATGATGTTTTGAAAAATCGGTTTAAGCAGTCTGGAATTGATTTAAAACCGGGATTGAGTATTCTAAGCATTTTACCTGGAGACCAATTAGAAAAATGGAAAGCAAGATACGATAAAGCTCTAGCAGGAGAAAAATTGAAATTAGAGGAAATAAGGGAATTACAAACAGGTAATTTAACAATTGAAACACGCTGCGAACCTATTGTGAATAATGAAGGTGGTGTAATTGGTGTCTCCACTGTCTCCAAAGATATTACAGAACTTAAAAAAGCTCAAGAAGAAAATAAGAAACTACAAACAGAAATAGAAAAGCTGAAGGATAAAAAATAATCATTATTTTTAAAGATTTTGAATATACGATACTGTATCGTATATTTGGTTTTGAGAATCAAAAAAATAATAATATGAAAGTTACAGCTTTAATACCAGATGATTTAATCGAAAAAGTAAAAGCTAAAAGCGGTGGTAAAAATATCACTGAAAGTTTAATCATTGCCCTCAATGAATACTTGAATGAAAAAAAGGTAGATGACCTTATTGACATGGTTAATGAAAAGCCTTTGGTTTGGAATAATAACTTTACAGCTGACGGAATTCGGAAAATAAACAGAAATAGATGATAATTGTGGATACCTCTGTTTGGATTGAGTATTTGAAAGGAAATGAGCATTATCGAAATGTTTTACCTCAATATCTCCGAGAAAAACATGTTGTGGCTATAAGCGCTATTTTTGGTGAGCTTCTTCAGGGTGTACAAAATAAAAGAGAATATGAAATAATAGCTGGTTTTTGGGAGAGTTTACCGAAAGTGAATGAAAAAGAGTTATTTATTGAAGCTGGTAAACTTTCCTATGAATATAAACTTTACAATTCTGGCGTTGGTTTAATTGACACTTACATATTGGCAGCAGCCCTTAAAAATGATTATGCACTTTGGTCATTAGATAAAACGTTATATAAAGCCATTGATATCATTGAAAACAAATAAAGTCTCGATACAAATTAATATGATTAATATCTACAAAATGTTAAAAAGCACTTCACTCCTACTATTCATATTCTCAGTTATGTTATTAGGTTGTCAATCCGAGGGAAATAAGGATAATGCTACAAAAAATCAGACTTCAAAATCTAACTCAAAAGTGGAAATAGCCGATATTGAAACAGGTATAAAAGCTTATATTGACAATAAAACAAAAGAGGCTGACGGCTATTTTCATATAAAAGATGAAAACAAGGAATTGAGGCTAAAACTAGTCCGGGTTCATACGGAATATTTATCTAATCTAGGTCCAAACCGTCATTTCGCGTGTGTTGATTTGGCAGATGAAAATGGTGATGTATATGACGTGGATTTCTTTATGGAAGGAAAACCAGGTGCTATGGACGTCACTGAAACCACTGTTCATAAGCTAAATGGAAAGCCATTTTACAGTTGGCAGCAAAAAGAAGATAAAACCTGGCAGAGAGTACCAATTGAATCCGCTTCAAATGAATTATTGGGAGTAATTGAGGGAGAAGATGAATTTGAATTTTATTACGAAACCATTTTACCAGAAATTGAAAATGATGCTAAGGTTTGGATTCCTATTGCCCAAACAGATAAATTTCAGGATATCGAAATTATAAGCATGGAAATTCAGGGAGAATACAAAATACTGACAGGGAAAGAATATGGTAATAAGATTTTATTTTTAGACCTAGATAAAGAACACAGCAATAAGCCAATTAAAATCACTTATCACGTAAAAAGAAAGGAAAAAGGAGCTTACACTGAGGAAAATACTGACTTAGGAAAATATTTAAGTGGAAATGTATTGATGCCTGTAGGCAATCAAAGATTCAAAGAAATAGTAGCCGAAGCAACGGAAGGAAAAGAAAATGACAGCAAACTCATCCAAGCAAGAGCTATTTATGATTACATCATTGATAATATGCGTTATGCTAAAAATGAAAAATATGGTACCGGTGATGCTGTATATGCATGTGATTCTAAAACAGGTAATTGTACTGAATTCCATTCTTTATTTATATCCTTAGCCAGAACGGCTAATATTCCAGCCCGTTTTGCTATTGGAGCGGGAATCCCGTCTGATAGAGATGAAGGCGGAATAGATGGATATCATTGCTGGGCAGAATTTTATGCTGATGATAAATGGTGGCCAGTTGATATTAGTGAGGGTAATAAATATACTGCTTTAGCCACTTATTACTTTGGAAGACATCCAGCTAATAGAATTGAATTTACAAAAGGAAGAGATTTAAGATTTGAACCTGCTCCAAATTCTAGCCCAGTTAAATTTATGGCTTATCCTATTTTTGAGGTAGATGGACAAAGTGTTGTAAGTAATGCAAAATTCAGCTTTCAAAGAATTATAACTAAAGAGATTTAGGTTCCAAGCAATCGAGGTACTGTCTTTAAAAGCAAGTAAATAAATATAATTTTTCTAACTTTGTTCTAGCGAAAAGAGGACTTCAGGCGATTCTTTGCATGGAAGTTCATCTTGTGTAGCCTCAGTATCCGCTGGGGCTACTTGTTTTTTGTCTCCTTCGGAGCCAAGCGAAAAGAGGAGCTTAGGCTCATCATTACTGGAAGTATTTTTTTCTTTTTGATTATATTCAGGATCATAGGATTCATTTTTATTCCATAATGCCCAAATTAAGATGAGCAATTTTCGCTGCACCGCTACGTAAGCTTGCATTTTTGTTTTACCTCTTCCCAATAGCCGCTCATGTAAAGAAACAAATGGGGATACTTTGTTTCGTACTACCCCAAAAGCAGGCATATGCATGGCTCTTCTGATATGCGCATTTCCCTTTTTTGACATTCTGGATTTGCCTGTCTTCTGCCCCGATTGATTTTCAATAATATCATAACCGGAATAGCTTACTAACTGGCCCTGGTTTTCAAAGGTGGCAAAGGCATTTGTTTCAGCCAATAATACTGCAATGGTTTTTAACCCTACCCCTTTAATACTTAATATCTTTTCTACTTTGGAGGATAAGGCTTCGTCTTCTGTAATAAGTTTCTCAATGGATTTTTCTAGTTGCGCAATGCTTTTTTCCAACTCCTTAACCAACTTCTTTAAACTCTTTTCAACCTCTTTCACAGCATAAGCACCATGGCTTAGAGCATGCAATTGATTTAAAAAAACAGTTCGCTGATTGTTAAAATCTTCTAACTGACGTGTAAGCAGACGCAGACGATAAATATTCTTCGATAAGGGCTGCCATAAAGGCAAGCGTTGCTCCAGCCCCATCTGAGCTAATCCTTTAGCATCTATTTTATCATTCTTACTCTTGTTGCCAATAGCTTGAAGATATCTTTTTGCCTTGGTGGGAAGTATAACTGAAACAGTATACTCTTTTTCATATAGAAACCATGCAAACTGCTCATAGTAGATTCCTGTGGCTTCCATCAAGATGCGTAACTCCACATCTTTAACACGCTTACTTTCCATCCATTTCTGCAGCTGTTTGAAGCCATTTAGCGTATTGAAAAATTTTCTGGAAGCCTTCACCTTTACCTGGCGTTGCACATCCATTGTAGAGAAAGTAACGTCCAGACTATCTTTGGAAACATCTACTCCGAGATTCTGGCTTAGTAATTCTGACTGGTTTTTCATGACTTCACTATTTTTAATAAATAAAAATCATCTACCTATACTCACAACTGATACAAGGTCTATTTATAGTCAAATAGCCTTTAGGTACTGTTCAGGCTTACGATGAATAGAAAGGAAAGGGATTTCTCGATTGCAACATCAAAGTGTTTAGTAGACAGATTTAATCCTTTCCTTTCGTTTTTAATTTTAGCTAATTTACAGAAATCTAAAATTGTACTTTAGCTTGATGGTGTAAATATATGAGTAG